>NZ_JAFWOM010000161.1 GCF_017545445.1 Fibrobacter sp. | reverse complement strand
GGAGTTTGCCAATGTCGCGGAAATCAAGCTTGCCGCTTGTGGTAGAATTCATGCTCACGAGACGTGCCAAGGGCTTGCCAGCGCGTTCAATGACGATTTCTTCGTCCTTGATGGCGACCTGGTTCAAGAGCGTCCCAAAATTCTGACGCATATCCATTGCAGAAACAACTTTCGACACGGCGAGTCCTTTTCCCTCTACGTCATCCTCCGCTAGGAGGATCCATAATTTTTCATACAGAATTTAATTATTATTATAATTAACGTCAAAACGCTTGAAGAAGACGCCCGCCTTCGCGGGCATGACAAAGCAAAAGATGATCCCGGAACGGAGTCCGGGATGACATCAGGGTGGACATGACAGGTAAAGGCGGCAACCTCATAAAATGGATCAAGAAGTTCGTACATTTTCGGTCACGCAGTACATGCGTTCGCTCAAGAACACCGTAGAATCGACACCTGCGGTTTGGGTGCACGGGGTCATTTCGCAAATTGCAGAAAAGCCGTCGGGCGTTTACCTGAGCATCGCGGACTTCGCAGATGGCGACGTGAAACCGAAGGCGACTCTCGCCCTTTATTGCTACACAGCCAAGTACGATGCGATTCTTGCAAAAATTTCCAGCCTTTCGCAGCCGTTTACGCTCAAGCACGACTTGAAGGTCAATTTCCTCGTGCGTGCGGAACTGTACATCCCGTACGGAAAGTTGCAAGCGCAAATCTTGGACATCGACCCGGTTTACACGATTGGCGAACTCGCACTCACCAAAAGCGCCATCTTGAAGCGCCTTGCGATGGAAGGCTTACTCGAAAAGAACAAGCAGCTAGAACTTGCCTACGTTCCGCTCCGCGTGGGGCTTATCACTGGCGAAAATACGGCTGCGTACAAAGACTTCACCACGCGACTTGAAGCGTCTCCGTTTGCATTCGAAGTCACGACGGTCTATGCGCGGATGCAGGGGAACGAAACCGAAGACAGCATCATCGCCGCACTGGAACAACTTAAGGCATATCCGGAATTAGATGTTGTTTGCATCGTGCGCGGTGGCGGCGCCAAAACGGACTTGAATTTCTTTGATAGCGAAGCGCTTTGCCGTGCGGTCGCAAACTACCCCACCCCCGTCTTTACGGGAATCGGCCACGAAATCGACCGCTGCCTTTTGGACGAAGTCGCCTACCTCTCGTGCATCACGCCCACGGACTGTGCCAAACGCCTCGTTGAACGCGTCACGGACAGTTGGAACCGCATGACCGAAGCAATGGCAAGCATAGCCGACGGCGCCCGCGACCTCTTGACCGAAAACAACAAACAGCTCGGAACATTAGGCAATCAGCTCCAGCAAAAGGTTTTCGGGTTCATCCAGAACGAGAAATCGAAGCACGTGCTTATTGCCGCATCGATCAAGAAGGACTCCGCATTTTATATAAAGTCCGAGCACGAGCGATTAGACCGCAACCGCGAAGGTTTAAAGCAGGGTTCCCGCAAGATCCTCGACCTCGCGAAATCGCAGTTCGAGCTTGTGAACGAGAAAGTCAAAAACGCAGACCCCAAGACGACTCTTGCCAAGGGCTACTCGCTCACGCTAGACGAAAACGGAAAATTCATCCGCAAGGCAAGCCAGCTCAAAAGCGGCGATACCATCAAAACACGCCTCGCCGATGGGGACGTTTTATCAGTAGTGAAATAAATACATTGTGAGAGCAAGGCTCACATTTTAAATTTTTCGAGCGCTTTTCAGTACCTTTACATACTAAACACACTTTCACCCGCACTAAGTATGTAAATTTTTATGTTATCTGCACAGTTTTTTGTTTAAAAAGGCTCATTTTCGGCAATTTTCAATACAAACTAATCAAAATTACCACGTTTTTCAGGTCTTTCGACTAGTAATTTATCCAAAATTTACATACTGATATTCGATTTTTTTCATCAAGTATGTAAAATCCTAAAAAAACGTCCATTTTTTCGCAGATTTTCACTTACTTTATATACAATTTAGGACGATTACGCCCAATTTAGCCAAACACCGGCAGGCTCTCAATTTTCCTGAACCGCTTCGTTGCAGCATCGAGTTCAAAGTAACGGACGGCATCGCCTAACGCAAGCATCACATAATTCGGCGTCAAAATTTGCAAATACTTGTTCAGTTGCTGTTGCAGAACAGGCCACGTGTATTCGCCCGGAGCCTTGCATTCCACCAAAAGCCACGGCTTTGCAAGAGGCGCCCCAGCCCTAAAATTATGGACCATGATATCCACGCGGTCCGCCGTCTTTGCGTCTATCGACGAAAGCGGAAATTCCACGGCAATCAAATGCTCCGGCACCTTCACCACATCGAGCAAATAACGCACCGTCGCCTGTCGAACATGTTCTTCGGGCGTTGCAGGGACTTCTTTTTTGCGAATCGGGTCAAATAGCGTATCATGAATCATCAAGCAGAATATAGAAAATCCCGACCCAAACAGGTCGGGATTTAAGCTCATTCCAACTTAAAATTTACTTTATCATTATCCTGCTTATTTTCTGCACGCTCCTGCTCGTTACGCGTACGACGTAGTTTCCACGTCTCAATCCATCGAAATTGAACTCTCTGGATCCGACAACGAACTCATTGAATTCTTCTTGCAACTGGCCCTTCATATCAAACACATGTATTTGGACCATCGAAGGACTCGTGAGCGACACCGTCAAAGTATTGTTCTCATAGCCGAACTTCATGAAGCCCCTCAAATCATCCATTACAAAGTTCGAACCCTTCTTACTAGACGAAGAAGTTTTCTTGCTGCTAGACGATTTAGCTTTAGCACTGCTGCTCGTAGCCTTCACGCTAGAACTAGACTTTGCCTTAGCACTGCTGCTCGTAGCCTTCACGCTAGAGCTGGACTTCGCGGTAGCACTGCTTGTCACCTTCACACTAGAACTAGACTTCGCGGCGGCACTGCTTGTCACCTTCACGCTAGAGCTGGACTTAACGGTAGCACTGCTTGTCACCTTCACGCTGGAACTGGACTTAGCGACGCTACTACTCGACTTAGCGACGCTGCTGCTCGACTTAGCAAAGGAGCTACTAGACTTCGCAACGGAACTGCTGGACTTCGCAACAGAGCTACTAGACTTAGCGACACTGCTGCTGGACTTCGCGACAGAGCTGCTAGACTTCGCAACGGAACTGCTGGACTTCGCGACAGAGCTGCTGGACTTAGCAACAGAGCTGCTCGATGTCACAGAACTACTGCTTGCCGGCGGAACATCGCAGTTAGAAGTGTAAATTGCCTCGTAAGTCGCAGCAGCAGTCACATCCGCAATGGCCTTATCCCACTTGCTAAAGACGTAAGTACACTTTCCAATCGTCGTGTCCGCAATCGTCGGCACTTGGACAGCATTAGCCTTCGTCCCATACCTATACGTCGCCGTCATTTCGCCATCGACAAATCCCTTGTGCTTGAGACTGTCCTTGAACGTCACGGCGTACATGCGGTAAGTCGAATCATACTTCGCCGTATATTTTGCATCCTTGGTTGCAACGGCAACAGTCGGAGTCCAACCACTAAATCTGTAATCGAACTTGGCAGAACTTTCCTTGACCGGAGTTGCACCGCTATACTTCGGCAACTCACCAGGATTAAACTTCGCCGTTTCAAGCTGCTTGCCATCGTAATTCAGCCATGTCACCGCATACTGCACCTTACAAGACTTTTCATATTTAGCCGAATAAGAAACACTGCGAACCACATCGGTCACTTCAGGATTCCAACCGACAAACTTGTAAAGACAACCATCTATAGTCGTATCCGCTACATCGAAGAACTTTATTTCCGAGGACTTTGCGCCATACTTATAGTCGTCCTTGCAGAAACCTTTCCCACGAAGCGTATCATTTACGCAAACCTCATAGTGGCGTTCTTGACACTTCGTAGAATAGCTAGCCGTATATTCCATGTCAGCCTTTACGGTATCGCTCTTGCCAACAGTTCTCACCCACTTGTCGAAATCATAATGACATTCCGGAGTGTACTTCGAAGGACCCCAATCAAGCGAAACGACTTCATTGTAGTAGTATTTGCGAGTTTCCCATACAGCTTGATCATCAGACTTGAACTTAACTGTATAAGTCCGTTTTTTGTTGCCGACAAGTGCCGTATAAGTGACATCGCCAGTAACATCTTCAATCGCAGGACTCCAGCCCACAAACGTATAGACGTAATACTCGTTCGAAGGCTTTGCCGGAACTTCAGGCACCTTAATCGCTTCGGCGAGCGTTCCGTACGGATACACGGCGGATTCCAACGTCGTTCCATCATAGCTGACAAAACTTACCTTGTACTTACGGACAGACGATTTATACGTCGCCTTGTATTCTGCGTCTTTAGTCACAGCGGCCACCGCAGGCGACCATTTGTCAAACGTGAATGTTGAATCCACAGAAGCTTTCTTCGTCGGAGTCGAACCCGTATATTTCGGTGTCGCCCCTTCGCTATAAACATCCTGTCTCAACAACGTTCCGTCTTCATTACGCCATGTGACTATGAACTTGCTATCTTCGATATAAGTAGCCTTGTACGTAGCCGCTTTCGTGACATCCACAATTTCAGGAGTCCAGCTCTTGAACCTAAAGCCATCCTTAGCCGGGGCTGTAGGCACCTTGATTGCAGAAGCCTCCGTTTCGTACGCATAGCTTGCCGATGCGACAACCGTTTTGCCGTCTTCGGCGACAAACTTCACCAGATACTTCCTCTGATCAGCCTTGTAAGCGGCCTTGTATGTCGTATCGCCCGTAACCGCGACCAACGACCAGCCCATAAAGGTATAAGTTGTATCTACCGTAGCCGTCTTAGTCGGATCCTTTGCCGGAAGAGCAATAGCATTCACCTTCGTGCCGTAATCGTAGGTAGCAGCTTCTTTAAGCACCGTTCCATCTTCATCGACAAAAGTAACAGAATACTTGCGGAGCGTACTATCGAACGCCGGCGTATAAATGACACCGCCCTTCACATCGGCAATTTCTTTATCCAACTTGCCATTCCAAGCATAATCATACTTCACAGAAGACGGCTTTTGGACATCTTCATGATAGCCATATTCAAGCCAATCTTTCAAATCCCTCAAATGATCCCCATATTCAAACCAGCCAGACCACAACGTATCACTGCTGTTATGGACAACAGCAACTTTATACTGAATATTGGGAACGTAAGTAATGCTTCTGGTCACAGGTTTCAGCCCTGCATCATAGCAGTCCGGATAGCTACGTTGTATTCCAGTACATTCACCTGTTTTATCATCGCAGTCATAGTCATACGTATAGTTCAATACGCACCAATCATCACTATACTTATAATCTCCGGTCTTGTCTTTGACCACTTGAGCCTTAGTAGGCACCGTTGTAATCGTCGAACCATAATCGTATTTTTTTCGAACAAGTTCCGTTCCATCATCATTCTGGAACACGACCTCGTACTGTTTGCGAGTCGCCTTATACTTGACATGATATACAGTCGGCCCAGTCACGGTAGCCAGTGCAGGCTCCCAGCCATCTGTCGCATCCCAAGTGTAAGTAAATTCTTCGGTTTCGCTCTTATACGGTTCCGAACCATCGTATTCAGGAATTACACCTTCAGCAAATTCCTTCTGCTGCAAGATTTCATTGCCGTCCATAAAGGTCACCGTGTATTTATTTTCAGACGACTTGAAGGTCGCCACAAAAGTCATCGGACCTGTCAACACGGCGTTTTCGTCAATAGCAGGCTGCCACCCGGCAAATTCGTATGTAATTTCTTTATTCAATTCATAATCGAATACCGGTTCGCTGGTCGGATTTTCCGTTGGCAATGCAATTTCGCTAAGCTTGGTTCCTTCAGGATAAACATCACTATAAGAGTAGCTGTAATCGCTGTAATTCACAAACCGCACAGCATACTGTGCTTTGTACGTGGCAACAAACGTCACTTCACCTGTTACGCTATCCTTATCCGATAAAGCCGGCGACCATCCTGCAAATTCATATTGAGTCATGTCATAGGAATAACGTTCCGGTTCACCACCGTCATATTCAATTTCACTGTACAGCGTTCCATACGGATAATACCTATAACCAGTAAGATAACCGCCATTATAGTTCTTGAACTCAACTCGATAGCTACGAATTTCACTATGATATTGAGCTGTATAAGTGCGGTCTTCTTCAACCCAACGTTCAAAAGAAGGCGTCCATTCATCAAAGTAATAGTAATACTTTGCCGTTGATTTACTCTCAGGCCTGAACCATTCGACTATTTCCCCATAACGATACTGTTTAGAAGACAGTGTATCGCCATTATCATCCAAGAACGTAATCGTATAAGTTACAGGTTCTGCACAAGTATATTTTGCATAATAGTCTCTGTTGCTCGTAACAGGCTGCAAACCATAAACAACTTCATCATCGTCATCTTTGCTATACTGTTCAGAGCTCCAATTGTCAAAGACGTATTTTGCGCAACGTTCATCAGGCTCTTTCGTCAAATCGCCCTCAAACACCGGCGTTTTTCCATATTCCACGTCCTTGCAATCATAATCTTTACCAGTACTGAAGCAAATCCAATAAGTTTGAAGAGATTTTTCAAACTTGGTCTGGTACTTAGCGTCTGCAGTAACAGGCTTCAACTCTGGAGTCCAGCCTGCAAATTCGAAATAATACTGTTCATTGCTAAGCTTATCTGCAATAGACTCAATGCTTGTTTCGCCTCTATATTTGGGAGTTTCGCCTTGCGCAAAAGCCGCACTATCCAACAGCGTTTCGCCATCGTAGAACTTCACAGTATAGGTCGGCTTGTTCAAGCACTTGATATTATCCAGTTCTAAAGTGCCTTCGCCTTCCATATCGTTCCAAATCATCTGCGTCGCATGCGTGAACGCAAGATCCGGGCTGACAGAACCGTACCATAAATCGCTACGATAAACAGTAACCGTAGTCCATTTTTCACTTGAACCAAAACGTCTTTCCAAATACTTTTCATCCTTATCATAGACGCTTTCTATTCTAAAGCTGTGCACACCACCGCGATAATCGTACTGGATAGCGTTGCACTGCGACAAATCTACAGACTTGCCCTTCTCGGCAAGCGAAACGCCGACACCCAGCCAACCACGGCAATAGCGGTATCCCTCTTCGTCTTTACCGTCATCTTTGCAATCACGTTTGTACAAAACGTTCAAGACATTGCCCGCCGTTCCATTGACTGCAACCATCTTCGATATTTGAGATTTATACGAAACGCTATCCCTGTCAAAGGAATCGTTGTCGTCATAGACAAACCACTGGCCTCCTTGCAAAGAAATCTCATCGCCATCTTCAAAGTCATCAATCACCCAAGAATCGCCTACGGCAATGTTCACCGCAGTCGCCTTGGGAATCGGCACAGCAGCAAATACAGCGGTATAAGTCGTCGTATCC
The DNA here is from genome assembly GCF_017545445.1 of Fibrobacter sp. Classification (GTDB taxonomy): domain Bacteria; phylum Fibrobacterota; class Fibrobacteria; order Fibrobacterales; family Fibrobacteraceae; genus Fibrobacter. Next base: position 14,883 of record NZ_JAFWOM010000161.1, on the reverse strand, counting down.
GTTACAGGCGTAAACTCCTTATTCCAGCCCACAAATTCATACGTGAAATCCGCAGTCGGCTTTTTGCGAGGGGAACAATCCCTGCAATCCGGAATCTGCCCCTTACCCGTCCAACTTTCTCCAACTTCGTTTCCATCGTCATCGACAAAACGCACCCTGAAAGTGGTATAAACGGCCTGATAAACAGCACGTCCCGTTACTCGCACAAAATCAGGCGTCCATCCGCCATGACCGAATCCATCTTCTCTCGACTTGGTCTTGATATCATAAGCATAAACGTCATCCCCGTACTCATACTGGACCGAATCAATAACAGAACCATCGTCATCCAAGAAGACAATCCAGTACTTGCGATAATCGCTATCAAAGTCAGCCATATAGACTTTATTTTCATAGACGCTTTCTACACTCCAGCCATTCTGATCGCGCCAATCCGTGAAATAATAGACATACTTTGCCGTAGAATCCTTGGTAGGTGTCGCCCCCTTGTATTCAGGCATGCTACCTGCATCATATTCGCCGATTTGCAAAATGGAATCCCCATTCGCAAACACGACCGTGTAAATTTCCACGGGGACAGTTTCGTCATTTTCCTTTTTCTGAGCTGAATAAGTTGCAACATAAACAGCAGCACCATTGACGTTAGAAACACTTGGAGTCCATCCTTCAAAGGTATATTCCACATCGCCGGTCTTAGCCCTGCTCGGATTTTTCGGCTTTGCAATATCGCTCGCCTTTGTTCCGAACGCATACTTCTTCTCGCTCAAAATTTTGCCGTCGTAATCGGCAAACTTGACGGTATAGGAATTTGCAGTAGAATCATACACAGGGTAATATCGAACATCGCTTGTTACTGGAGGAAATTCCTTGACGTAATCCACATGGCAAACATATTCTGTCCACGTATCACAATATTCATCTCCCTCTTTGCCATAACCGTAGCATTCTTTCCTTTCGACCTCTTCGCAAATTTGTTTGCCCCACCCCTTGAACTTATATGAATACCCGACCGAGGGCAATTTGACGGGGTCCATTCCTGCATAACTCGGAACCTCCCCGTATTCCAAATACTGACGATACAGTGTATAGCCCTCATCATCATTGAACGTAACGTCATAAGTACGTACAAAACTATCAAGCACCACCTGATAATTCACATCGGCTGTAACCTCCTTCAGTTCAGGTTTCCAGCCGACAATTTCATAGTTGTATTTTTCCGAAGAAGCAATGTTCTTACCACGGTAAAAGGGATATTCCCCCTTCACAAATACATTGCTATCCAACAATTCTTTACCATGGTAGAATTTTACGGTATAAGTCGGCATGTTCACGCACCGCACGTTGGCAATTTGGAACGAACCCGACTGGTTTCCCCCCTGGAGTTGCCAACTGAAGGCGACAGCGTTTTTACGAACATCTTCAATGCTAGCCTCCTTCCCCCAGCCATAAGCTTGATTCAGTTCATTCCACTTGATAACAGCTTCTTGCCACATCGGCAAGCCTAACACTTCTTTATGGTGGTAATTATATTCGACATTGACGATATTTGTGTCGCCGACCACCCTAAAGGAATGAATCCACGGGCCACGGCCCAAGCCCCCATAAAAATCATACCGGATTTCGCTACAGTTGGTAAGATCTACAGCAGAACCATCGGCTGCCAACGAGACCTGAGCTTCTACAAAAGGTTCGTAATCCAGCTCCTTCTGGTCCAGTTTAAAATCAAGCTTGAGAGCCTTGGCCGAACCATTGTTCGTAGTGGCATCGACAATGGACGTTTTCAATGTGGAGCCGCCACCATCGCCATTGTCATCCATAAATACCCATTTTCCGAGCTTGGATTGATAGTCCCCATCCGCGAAATCATCGACTAAAAGCGAATCTTCGCTTGCAATGTCAAGGGGTGTGCTAGCGTTAGCCATAGCTGAAAAGCTAAGACCAACAGTCACAAGAATGCCTAGAAATCTAGTATTCATGGTAAACCTCCGATGTTTATAAAGACTAATCTATATCTAAAGTATGATTATTGTAAGAATAATAACAGATAGATTATTCCAACCTGGACTATCGAGATATGGTCATTGCACAATAGTTTTCAGCCATTAATTGTTAGTCATGGGTCACAAAAAGTGTTAAAAACGAGGCATATTTATAGAAAAAAAGAATAGCCACATACTTTTTGTAATATTTCATACTATTTTTATTATTAATCTTGTAAGTAGCGAACCCAATGCAGAAGTACAGGAAGGAGATGTTATGGAATTACAGGATTTACAAGAATATGTAGATCAGTTTGATTCGATGACTTGTATCATGTCTATTGAAAAATTGCCAGACGGCAGTTACGGCAAAATGTGCATCGAAGTCGGCAACAAGGCGTATCGCGCTACATTTGAACAGAATGCCGTTGAAGGCGTCGAAATGCGAAATCGTTTTGTTCCAGGCCAGGAATATACGCATTACCTGCCCAAAGACCTGAACTTCGAACATTTCATTCTCAGCAGTGCGGTCAACAAAAAAGCCATGCATGCCTACATCCACCCGGAGCGGTTCGACATGTGGTTCAACATTTTTAGCGTTCCGCTAGACTTTGACGACCCCCACAAATGTTACTGCACCTACACGCAGGAACTCTCGAACAAGGCTAACGTGGACCAGATGGCAAACCTTTCGGCCAAGACGATTTCGGACGTTTTGAAAACCTGCATAAAACTCCGCAGCACAAAAAACTTTTTGAAGACGATGGACGAGGTCATCGCGGACATCCGCAAAATATGCGGCGCAAACTTCTGCTGTATCATGCTCACCGACTTTAAAGCCAACAGCTGTTCGCTGTTAAGCGAAAGCACTGCTCCCGAAATTGGACACCATTCCCTGTTGGATTTTCTCAACGATTCATTTGTTGAAATCGTAAAATCGTGGCTGGACACTATTGCCGGCAGCACCTGCCTTATCATCAAGAGCGCAGAAGACATGGAGGAGCTAAAAAAACGCAATCCGAAATGGTTCGATTCTATGCAAGGGGCAAAAATCAATAGCCTCGTCCTTTTCCCGCTCCAGTACAACAACGAAAACATCGGCTTCATCTGGGCCACGAACTTTGACACCAAAGACACAGACCACATCAAGGAAACCCTTGAACTCACAACGTTCTTTATCGCCTCAGAAATTGCGAACTACCAGCTTTTGCAGAAACTTGAAATGTTAAGCTCCACGGATCTTTTGACAGGAGTCAAGAACCGTAACGCCATGAACAACCGCGTGCTCAAGATTGTGACAGGCCGTGAACGCGTGCCTGACGGTTACGGTGTTGTTTTTGCAGACTTGAACGGACTCAAAACCATCAACGACGACGACGGGCATAATGCAGGCGACACCCTCTTGAAGAACGCGTCCGCCGCATTGAAGTCGTGCTTTGAAGGGGGTGAAATTTACCGTGCCGGCGGCGACGAGTTCCTCGTCATCTCCATGGGCAAGTCCAAGGAAGAAATCGAAAAGCAAATCGAAGCACTGCGAAAAAAAGCGGACGACCCGAACCCGGTCAGTTTTGCTATAGGATTCTACTACGAGGAAAATGGCGGAGACATTCGAGCAGCCATGCGCGAAGCGGACACCCGCATGTACGAAGACAAGAAGTTATTTTATGAGTTACACCCCGAAGCCAGGAAGCGTTAATATGGACTTACAAAAATTTGTCGATTCATTTAACAACATGACTAGCATACTTTCGGTCGAAAAACGCACCGACGGTAAAATAGGGACTATCCGCATCGAAGCCGCTAACCAGCTTTACATCGAATCCATGGAAAAAGTTGGCGAAGGCACATCTGTTTTCACCCAAAAGTTTGTTCCAGGCAGCAATTACGAACGTTACATGCAAAAGGAATTGAACTTTGAAAACTTTTGTTATGAATGCGCCATCAACAAAAAACCAGTCCATGCGTACATCCGCCCGGAGCAATTCAACTTCTGCATCAACCAGATTTTGCTGCCTTTGGACATAGACGACCCCGAAAAAAGCTATTGCACATTCTCGCCCGAAATGTCTCAAGAAGTCAACGCCGAAGAAATGTCGAAGCTATCGGCAGAAACATCTTCGAACGTATTGAAGACTTGCATCAAGCTCCGCAGCGCAAAAAATTTGCAAAGTTCCATGGACGAGGTCATTCAGGACATTCGAGAATTATGCGGAGCAAGCTACTGTTGTATTTTGTTGACCGATTTTAACGAGCACACATGTTCTGTGTTCAGCGATTCCGTCAAAGAAGGCTCGAACCAGCGTTCTATCCGTGAATTTTTAACGGACGACTTTGTCGATTACGCAAAGACTTGGTTGAAATTCATGAACAAAAGCAACTGTCTCATGATCAAGAACGAAAGCGACCTGGATTTTGTCAAAAAAAAGGACATCCAATGGTATCAATCTTTGACAAACGCAAAAGTCGAAAGCCTTGTCCTATTGCCTTTAGAATACAACAGCGTAATATCCGGTTTTATCTGGGTGACGAATTTCGATACATCGAAAACGATTCATATCAGGGAAACGCTTGAATTATCGACATTTTTCATCGCCTCGGAAATTGCGAACTACCAGCTTTTGGGACGTTTGGAACAACTGAGCAACATGGACCTCCTGACAGGCGTGATGAACCGCAACTCCATGAACAACAGGGTTTCGCAGTTCATCAGCGGTTCCGTTCCGCACAAGTCGCTCGCAGTCGTATTCGCGGACTTGAACGGACTCAAGCCCGTGAACGACAACGAAGGGCACGATGCCGGGGATAATTTGCTCAAGGACGCTTCGTTTATCTTGAGAGATACATTTGACGACGGCGAAGTCTATCGAGCTGGCGGCGACGAATTCCTCGTCATCATTTTAGACAAGACGAAAGAAGAACTCGAAGCGAAAGTCCAGAAGCTCCACGAATATTCAATGATGCCGAACAGAGTCAGTTTCTCGCTAGGGTTCTATTACGACGACAATGGCGGCGACATCCGCACGGCCATGCACGAAGCCGACGTCCGCATGTACGAAGACAAAAAGCAGTACTACGCACGCTTCCCAGCAAATCGAAGAAGGATTTAGTGGGAAGTGGGAAGTGGGAAGTAGGAAGTGGGAAGTAGGAAGTAGACAGTGGTTAGTAAACAGTAAGTGGTTAGTGATAAGGTCCCTGAGCTCGCCGAAGGGCCGAACCATCCGCCATCTAGGTTCCGGCTCGGAGGCCGGAAGACGTAAGAGTCATTAGTCGATGTCACCCCGGACTTTGAATAAACACACTGAATCTCTATTGACATTCGTTCGCATCGGAACTATATTTCAAACCATGAACAAAATCCTTGGACAGAATATCGCAGCAGCGAATGCGGCAAACGCAGCAAGCCCGGCAGCAGCACGAGCTTGTTTTGGGCTGTCCCAAGGAATCGGGATCTGGAACGCGTAAAGCATAAGCCAGACAATCAGTTTCAAGGGCAGCCTTTCACGGGCTGCCTTTTTTTGACCGCTCGTTCGTTACCTAAACAACAAGACCTATGGTTTCTCACGAGCTCTCGCCATCACGGCACGCTCACGCCGTGCCGCTCTTGGCTCACGTTTTTAACCCAAACATCAACCATAAACCAAAAGGAAAACGAGAATTCACAAAAATATTATTCTATAATTACTATGGTAAAATTTGAATTTTCGATACCCTTATAGGAGCATAAAATGCGCAGAAGACTATTGAGCGAAGGTGCTAAGGAACTTTCTTACGAAATCCGTGAAATCGTGAAGAAGGCAAACCAGCTCAAGGCCCTTGGCCTCCCCATCCACTGGGAAAACATCGGCGACCCGATCGAAAAGAAATGCCAGATTCCCGAATGGATCAAGGACATTGTCGTTGACCTCGTCAAGACGAACAGAAGCTACGGCTACTGCCCGTCTAAAGGCATGCTCGAAACGCGTGAATTTTTGGTGAAGGAGAACAACAAGCTCGGCGGTGCACAGATTAACGTCGATGACATTCTGTTTTTCAACGGACTCGGCGATGCGATTGCCACGATTTACGGCCTCCTGTCCATGACCACCCGCATTATCGGACCGGCTCCGGCTTACTCGACGCACAGTTCCGCCGAAGCGGCCCACGCCCACACCTCGCCGATTACTTACCGCTTGCAGCCCGAAAACCACTGGTACCCGGACTTGGAAGAACTCGAAAACAAGGTGAAGTACAATCCGAGCATTGCGGGCATCTTGATTTTGAATCCGGACAATCCGACCGGCATGGTTTATCCGCTTGAAATTTTGCAGAAAATGGTCGATATCGCCAAGCGTTACAACTTGTTCATCATCTGTGACGAAATTTACAACAAGATTGTGTATAACGGTGCTCACGCATACGCGCTTGCCGAATACATCGGCGACGTTCCGGGCATCGCGCTCAAGGGCATTTCCAAGGAATACCCGTGGCCGGGCGCTCGTTGCGGCTGGGCGGAATACTACAACCGCGACAAGGACGAACAGTTCGATGCCTTCTGCCGCGCCATCGACAATGCAAAGATGGTGGAAGTCTGCTCTACCACACTCCCGCAGATGACGATTCCGCGCGTGCTTGGAGACAAGCGTTTTGCAGAACACCGCGCCGCGTTGAACGAGAAGATTGGCCGCCGCAGCGCCATCATCAACGAAATCCTCTCCGACATCCCGGAACTGTATTTCAACCCGACGTACGGTGCGTTCTACAACACCATCATCTTCCGCGAAGGCACGCTCAACAGCCACCAGACCTTGAAAATCGACAATCCGATTATCAAGAAGAAAGTCGAAGAATGGTGCAGCAAAACTACAAACCTCGACTACCGCTTTGTGTATTACCTGCTGGGCGCGAAGGGAGTCTGCGTTGTGCCGAGCACGAGCTTCTGCACGGATTTGAAGGGTTTCCGCGTGACGCTCCTCGAAGAAGACGAAGACGAACTCCGCAGCGTGTTCACCACGATCCACGACGCGATTATCGAATACTTGCATAGTTAGTCTTTGGTCAGTAAAGGCTCAATGAAAATGAAAAAGCCCGTTAAAATAGTTCTGCTATGCGTTGCGGTTTGTTTCTGCTTCATTTTGAGCCTTTTCTTGATCAACAAGTTCGACTTGTTCGGAGCGACGAAAAAAGATATTACAAGCGAATTCATCGAGCATCAAATACATGAAATATCGGAGCTGGCCACGCTCCATCACCAGTACCGCAAAATGGCATCTTACCAGGATGTCGCAAAACTGGTGGAATCGCTCCCGGCCTGGAGAATCAATAGGTCCGTCAAGGAGTTTGTCCTTATCTACAAAGGCGATGTCAAGCTCGGATACGACATGAAGGACATACAAATTTATGTCGATAAGATATCCAAGACCATCACCATCACTTTGCCCGAACCTAAAATTCTAAGTCACAGCATAGATTTTGAAAGCATTGACGTGATTATGGAAAAAGAGGGTTGGTTCAACGAAATCAAATTCGAGGACTTTAAAAAGTTTTTCGTTTATGAGCAAAAGAAATACGAGCAGACAAACTATGACGAGTTGAAAAAGCGCGCTAGAGAACAAGCCCAACGAATCATATTCCTTTACCTCAGCGCCATGCTCGATTTAGAGAATCCAGCAGCGACCGAAGAAAAATCATTCTTGCAAAAACTCATTTCACCCGAAAAGTTCAAGATTGAGTTGAAATAAAAAATAAACCCGGCTCAACGAATGAGTCGGGCGTTTTTTAAGATGTTCTTTTAACGTTTAGAAGGCCCAGTAAGTCAAGCCGGATTGCAAACGCAAATGCTTGGCTTTGACAGATTTCTTAGCCATGCTGGTCATGCCAAAGACCGCACGGAAACTCAAATCCAGTTCCGAGAAGAGCGTAAATCCCAAACCGCAAGCAAGAGCAAATTCAAACGTTTTCGTTCCGGAAGAAACGTCATCGCTTATTGTTTCTCCCACATATTCCCTTACATTATTTGCACTCAAATTGAAATCAAAAGTCATTCCAGCATCAATGAAGAAGAACGGGACTGGATTAACGCGCAACAGCACAGGAATATCTAGATACATAAACGAAGTCGTTTCCGTGACTGTATAGTTTCTAAGATCAGGATCAATAAGGGGATTATAAGCCACAAAATAATCATAGGAAGCTCTACGGTAATCGAGTTCCAAACCAGATATTACGGATAGAACCGGATTGATGCTGTACTTGACTTCAGGACCAACAACAAAACCAGCTCCCCAATCTATTTTTTTCGCATCTTCACCCCAAAGTGTACCGTAGCTGAAAGCAATTCGGCCACTGACGTCAACTTGAGCAAAAGTTGCACTAATCATGACAAGCGCAACTAGAAAAATTTTTTTCAACATAAACACTCCTTGTTTGTTGATTGTCTTTTAGAATATAGCAAAAAAAATTTCGGATAAAGAAACCCGGCACATCCACTGTGCCGGGTTCTTGCTTTTGAAAATCTGTCGTACAATATCAGCTTTTAAAGCGAGATTAGAACCAGTAAATCACACCGGCTTGCATACGAATATGCTTCACACTCACAGAATAGCCTTCATCATTTTCATCCATGTAGCTGTTCAAGCCCAATACCAAGCGGAAATCAACATCCAACTTGTCCAAAAGGGAAACGCCGGCACCGACAACCAAGCCTATATCCATGGTATTGACAAACTTCGAATAACTCATGTCGCCGGATTCTTTTTCAGTTTTGCCAGTAGCAATAGAGGTTTCTGTATCATCATAATCCAATGAGGCAGACAAATTAAAGCTAAAGGCGACTCCCCCCTCAAGATAGACTAACGGAATGAGCTTGACTCTCGCCAAAACCGGAATGTCCAAATACCACATGCCCAACGTTTGATCCGACGAATAATTATAAAAAGCATCCGAAATATTTTCTTCTTCACCCATTCGGCGATAATCCACTTCCAATCCCGGAATAATCGTTATCACCGGGAGGATATCGATTTTTAAGGCGACACCCGCATTAAAACCGACGCCCCATTTTGCATCGTCCGCATCATCACCCCAAGCCGTACCGAAGTTGGCAGCAGCACGGGCGCCAACGCTAAAGAAATCAGCAAAGGCAGCACTGGTCACAATGAGAGCTGCCAAAATTATTTTTTTGAACATATTTTTAACTCCTTGTTTATTTTTATTTGCAATATAGAATAAAAAAGGCATCCATACACAAATTGAATCAGCTTTCACAAAAAATGAAGGGTAAAGCGAAAAAAAAAACACCTCCAACTTAAATTGGAGGTGCAATATTCCCAAAATTAGACTATTACAAGAACCAGTAGGTTACGCCAGCTTGGAATCGCAAATTTTTAGACCCGATATCACCAAAATCTTCCATCATATCCGCAATGCCAAGTACGATACGAACGTTAATGTCAAGATTTGGAATCACGGAAACTCCACCACCAACGATAAAACCAAAATCTACAGTCTTCGCTTCTTCTACATCCTCCGTTATCGTTTCACCAGCAATTTTTTTCTTTTCCGACGCAATTAAGTTGAATCCGATATTGACACCCACATCGGCAAAGACCATCGGAATGATGCTAAAACGAGCTAAGAGAGGGAAATCAAGATACCAGAACGAATAAGAAAGTTCGTCAGCAAAAGGCGAATCCGCGGAAACAGTGCGAAGTTCCACTTCGACTCCGGGAACAAAGGTAATTATCGGAAGAATATCTATTTTGGCGGCAGCACCGGCGTTAAAACCAATACCCCATTTAATATCATCCGTATTCTCGCCCCACGCGGTACCATAGTTGACAGCGGCACGGCCACCAATACTAATCTGTGCAAAAACGGCACTCGTCACAAGCAACGCGGCGATGATAATTTTTTTTAACATAGTTTAATCTCCTTGTTATATGTTATATTGAATATAATTCCTTTACATTTTTCTAACAACTTTTTTCGTCAAAAAACTTGCAATTTTTTTTTATCAAATACCCAACGACTAACAACCAAAGACTAATGACCAATCCATACAATTTATTTTTATATTGTTCATTGGCAGACATCTTCCATTTAAGGATCAAAAATTGAAAAAATTTATCCTCATCCTCGTTCTTTTTGCAGCACTCGCGCTCACCGCCTGTAGCGACACGCAAGGACAAAGCCGCGACAGCAAAACGGTCTCTGTAATGATTTACAGCGAATACATCGACCCGGCACTGCTAGAAGATTTCGAAAAAAAGACTGGCTACAAGCTAAAACTAGAATTGTACGAAGCGCAAGAAGAAATGCTGGTCAAATTGCAAACCTCAATTGCAAAAAAATATGATGTTATCATCGCCTCGGACGTGGTCATCCAGCAAATGATTCAATTCGGACTCATCGCCCCCCTCGATACGAACAAGATTCCAAACCGCATAAATGTCGCACCGCAATTCCTTGGGCAAGCCTACGATCCGACAAACGCATACAGTCTGCCCTACCTCTGGGGCACTACGGGAATTCTTTTTAGAGGCGACAAAGTTCACACGGACAGCGTAAGCTACTCCATCCTTTTCGATGGCGAAAATACCAAGGGAAAGTTCAGTCTTTTAAACGAAAGCCGCTCCATGCTAAGCATGGCTCTCAGTGCCATCGGTTCCAATGCCAACAGCGACAAGCAAGAAGAAATCAACAAAGCGGTGGATTACATCTTGCAGGTCAAAAGGAACCCGGATTTTCGCGGATTTGAAAGTTCCGTCGAAGGCAAGAACAAAGTTCTTTCCAAGGAAAACTGGGCAGCAATAGTCTTTAATGGCGAAGCACAAGCCGCTATCAACAAAGATTCTTCGCTCCAGTTCGTAATTCCTAAAGAAGGTTCGTTTATGTGGGTGGACGCCATGCTTTTAAGCTCCAGAGCGTCAAACATCGAAGGAGCGTACGCGTTTATGAACTACATCCTGGATGCCCAAATTGGGGCTCAGCTTGCAAAGTACATCAACTACGCGACACCGAACAAGGCGAGTCTTGAAGTCATCGACGACGAGTTCAAAAACAACCGCGTCATCAACCCGAACGAAGAGGAAATCAAACGCATGGTGTTCCTCACGGATTTGGGAAATTCCACAAGGTTTTACGACGAAGCCTGGAATATCGTCAAAAGAAGATAAATTGCGGAGAATCCCTTTTATATTTCTTCGGACTTCGTAATAGGAATCGGTGCAAACGGCGGTTCCAATTCCAGAGAAATCGGGCAATGGTCGGAACCCATTACGTTGCCGTGTATTTCGGAACTAATCACGTTTGGCATGAGGGCCGCATCGACGAAACCGTAATCCAAACGCCAACCGACATTCCGTCCGCGAGCGCCAAAGCGATTTGACCACCAAGTGTAAGCATCACGGGTATCGGGGTGCAATTTGCGGAACGTATCGACAAAGCCGTTTTCGACATACTTGTCCATCCACGCACGTTCTATCGGCAAAAAACCGCTCACGTTCTCGTTTTCCTTGGGGCGCGCGATGTCGATTTCTTTGTGGCAGGTATTGTAGTCACCGACAGTCACCACATGCTTGCCGTCCGTAATCCACTGTTTGGAGTTTTCAAGGAAGGCATCATAAAAGCGGAGCTTGTAATCCAAGCGGTCTTCACCTTGTCCGCCGTTCGGGAAATAAATGCAGTTGAGCACCCAATCCGGGAACACTAGCTGGAGCACACGGCCTTCTTCATCGAATTCCTCAATATCAAAGCCGTAATTGACCGCATCGGGTTCAATCTTTGTATAAATGGCGACACCGCTGTAGCCTTTTTTGCGTTTGCAAGCATTCCAGTAAGTGTAGTAGCCTTCGCGGTTTGCAATTGCAGCAACTTGGCTCTTTTCGGCGCGAACTTCCTGAAGACAAAGCACATCAGGATCGGTCGCAGAGAACCAATCCTCAAAGCCTTTTTTCAGTACGGAACGGATTCCATTAACGTTCCAGCTATAGATTTTCATTTTAACCCCAATCTTTTTCAACGCCAAAGATAGAATTTTTTTTCAAGCTCCCAAGGGTAAAGAATCCATAAGCGCCCATTTTGTTAATATAATTTTACAAAATAACAATATTATTGAAAAAAATTGTATGAAAGCTCAACAAATTAAAAAAAATGCTCGCAATTATCTATAATAATCTTATATTTGTAACCATGAAGCATAAATTCCTGTTGTCCTCTTGCATTCTTGCAATCTCTACCTTAGTCGGCTGCGCTGGTTCATCGGCCAAAAACGGCGAAGACCTCGAAGTACCGACCGACCTCCCCCCCATCTGCCGCGATATCGACTTTAGCACCGATCCAGAAATGCGCGAAGTCTGTGGAGTTCGCAAGGCCAGCAAACACAACATCGCTTATAAGAACATTCCTCAACAGCGTTACTTGATCAAACCGGCTGAAACGTCTATCGTGAAAACGAACGGCAAGCTTGAGTTGAGATTCCAGAACTCCCTGCCAATCGACCTTGACGGTCCTATTGTGAATGACCTCGCGTTCAGCCAAGAAAAGCGACTTGAACGCATCAAGAACACCTACGATTACCACGAAATCACGAGAAAAGGAGCAGAACGCCTCCGCATCTTCAAGATGGGAATCCCGACAGACAAAGGCAGCAAGTACGACTTCTGCTTCCGCATTCCCGAAAAGAAGGGTAATGACAGGACTCGTAGCAGGGCTATGGGTGTGAACATCGAAATGATGTCTTGCTCGGAATTCGATAAAATTATTTCGACGAAATAAGTGATTTCAGATTTTTATGTTATCATCCCGGCCTTCAATACGCCGGGATTTTTTTTGTGCAAAAAGCAAATCAGAACCATGCTCCCATGGTTGTTTTAATGGAAAATGTCATTTTTTATCCATCGCAATTTGCTAAATTTGTTCTCGGTAAAAAAGTGAACGAGAACAAATACATACACAACGCCTTGCGGCAGGTCCACGTCGATACGCCCTGCTCACCTATTTCCGGATTTTCGATCTCCGGACTTGCAACTTACATTCAAATTCCCGAACTCGATTTTTGCATTGACATGGGCGAATGCCCTCTCACAGCGACTCCGCTTGACCACGTGTTCTTAACGCACGCCCATGGAGATCATGCACGTTGCTTGATGCGTCACCATAGCCTCCGCAAAATGATGGGAGTCGAACGCGACAGCGTTTACTACATGCCTGAATTTATCAGCGAAAATGCGAAGGCGTGGATCAAGGCCGAAGCCATGTTCGAAGGCGTTGCAGAAACAAAATTCCGTTACCCGGAAATTGAACCTGTGACCGCAGGCGAACTGCAATTTTTGAGATACCGCAAGGACATCGCGCTCGAAGCGTTCGAAGTCAAGCATTCCATCCCTGCAATGGGCGGAACGCTCTACTTTTACAAGAAAAAACTCAAGGACGAATATCTCGGATTGTCCGCCACCGAAATTATCGAACTGCGCAAGAACGGAGTAGAAATCACACGTGAAGTTTATGAACCGCTTGTGAGTTTCATGGGCGATTGCCTTGGCGAAAGCTTGCTCGACAACAGCCGCGTTTTCCAGTCGAAGGTGCTGATTACGGAATGCACGTTCCTTGACGAAGGCGAAGAAGCGATGAGCAAGAAAAAAGGACACAGCCACTTGAAAGATATCGTCCACGCACTCAACGAGCTTGGCGATGATGTCAAGTGCGAGAAAATCATCTTGAGCCATTTTTCGATGAAGTATTCCGAGAGGCACATCCGCGAAGCGTTGGACAAGGGAATTCCGGACAAGTTCAAGGAGAGAATTGTAGCGTTTATTTAGACGAGAGAGATAAACGCAAAGCGAGATGCGCGAGCAATGCGCGGGACGAGATGCGCGGACGGAGTCATCCTGGAGCGCAGCGATAGGATCCAGTAAAGTTTAATAGGAGACGAGAGAACGGCGCAAGCGCCTACAGACGAGAGACGAGAGACGAAAGACGAAAGATAAATGCAAAGCGTGATGTGCAGACAGAGTCATCCTGAGCGGAGAACCGTAAGGTTCGAAGTCGAAGGATCTTGTGTTGCGGGGCCTCCTGGCACAGAAAATGCAGACAAGAACTGTGTAAGCGGATCCCGGAATAAATCCGGGATGACATCGTAGAGAACAAGTGATTACTGCAAAAAGAGATTTTAAAATAAGGTAGAATATGACTGAAAACGAAATTTTAGAAGAAGAAAAAGCTCCGAAGGAAGTCGTGATTCCTGAGTTTTACCGTGACCTGAGCCAAGACCCGCAAATGAAGGCTTTGTGGCATTACGTGTTCCGCACGAATGGCGACCGCAAGCCCATCAAAACGCCGGATGGTTTGCCGCACAAACTCGATTTCACGTGGAAAGACATGTTCCCGAACGAAAATGGTCACATCGAAGTTGAAATCGGTAGCGGCAAGGGCAACTTCATGACGGACTACGCCGAGAAGCACCCGGACTACTTTATCATGGGTAGCGAATGGGACTTCACTTGGGCCGCTTTTGCACACGAACGCATGGAAAAGCGCGGCATCGTCGCACAAGGCAACGCCGCCATGCTCCGCGGTGACGTGTTCTATTTTTTGCGCGATGCAGTCAAGGACAACACAGTCGATGCATTCCACATGTACTTCCCGGACCCGTGGCCCAAAGAACGCCACCACAAGAACCGCTTGCTCCGCCCCGACTTTTTGGCTGAAGTCGCTCGTTGCTTGAAACCCGGCAAACGCATTTTCTACTGGGGCACCGACCACAAGGAATACAACGAAATCGCCCTCGAAACATTCGACGCATTCCCGACATGCAAAGTCATCGTCCGCAATACGGCAGAACCCACCGAAGGTATCATGACCGGATTCGAACGCAAGTACAAAAAAGAAGGCAGACCCATTTACAGAAGTATCATTGAATTTGAGAAAT
>NZ_JAFWOM010000160.1 GCF_017545445.1 Fibrobacter sp. | reverse complement strand
TTGCAGATTCACAAATTCTGCGTTATTGTTGTAAAAACTTACATCGGGATTTTAACGAAACCACTATAAAAACGACCTAAATGAAAATATAATTGTTGCCATGAAATCAACAAAACTTTCTGCATTCTCTCTCTCTTTGCTGTTCAGTGCCGCTATGGCCACTGCAGCCGATACCGCAGGTAATTTTTTTGACGAAAACGGCGCCTATTACGGCCCGGACTGCGATAAAGAAAAAAACTATTCCGGCGCTTACTACACCGGTAATTACGAAAGCCCGTTCAAGACCGTCTTAGGCAAGACCGACGAAGAAATTCAGGCAAAAATGGATCAGTTGTGGGACCACTACTTTAAGGGCGACAACAACTCCAAAGTCTATTACGACAAGGGTAATGAAGCTTACATTCTCGACGTGAACAACAGAGACGTCCGTTCTGAAGGCATGTCTTACGGTATGATGATTGCTGTGCAGACCGGCCACAAAGAAGAATTCGACAAGCTCTGGAACTGGGCCAAGAACCACATGTGGCACAAGAGCGGTGGCTGGGATGGCTACTTCGCTTGGCAGCGCAACGAAAGCGGCTCCGGCGGTGACGATAACTGCGCACCGGACGGCGAAATGTATTTTATGATGTCGCTCCTTTTTGCGGCGAACCGCTGGAATGACAGCAAGTACATGGACGACGCCCAGTACATCTTGAAGAAAATGTGGGACAACGGCCAGCATAGCCTTTTCAACCCACAGCATTACGTCATTACGTTCCAGCCGCAGGGCAACGAAAACAACTTCTCCGACCCGTCTTACGATTTGCCGGCTTATGTCGATCTTTTCGCCCGCTGGTCCACCTCCAACCAGGATAAGTGGAGCAAGGCAGCAAAGGCAACGCGCGACCACTTGTACAAGTCCTCTAATACGAAGTCCGGCTTGTTCTCGGATTACAACAACTTCGACGGTACTCCGCACGGCGTTAGCTACAACGGCAATGCCGAAAAGTACATGTACGATGCCATGCGCTGCGCTATGAACTTCGGTATGGACTACTATCTCTTCGGCGCAGATTCTGCTCGCCAAGAAGAAATGGCCCGCCGCATCATCGACTTCTTCGAAAAAGACAACTACAAGCACGCTCGTTTCAACTGGGATGGATCCAACCCGCAGGAACAGTACACGCTTGGCGAAACCGGCGCAAATGCCGTGGCTGCAATGGCTTTGATCAAAGATTCAAAGTATGATGACGCCGTCAAGAAGAATCTCAAGATGGCTTGGGACGCAAGCCTCATGACCGGTCAGTACCGTTACTACGATGGCTTGGTGCACTACCTCGCCATGCTCCACTTGAGTGGAACGTTCAAGATCTGGAAGCCGGCACCGGATGTCAAGGAAAAGACGGTTAACGCAAGTGAATATAATGGCATCAAAATTGAAAAGGACACCACGTTCTATGCATTTGAATCTTGCCAGCTTTACAAGGTTGCCGCAAAGCCGGGTGCAAACAACCCGGACACCACCAAGCAGGATACCACCGTACGCGACACATCGCTTAACAAGGACACGACCGACGCAATCCGTTCTTCGTTCGCCTTTAACAGAAACGTAAGAGTTTGGTCCACCAACAACTCCATCGTCATTGAGAATGCTCCGATCAACACCAAGTTCGCTATCACAGATCTCAATGGCCGCGTTCTCAAGGCTTCGAAGACGAATTCTGCCATGCAGGAAATCAGCATCCGCAACAAGGGCAACTTCCTCGTTATCATTGGCGACAAGGCTTACAAAGTTGTGAAATAAAAAAATCACAAATAACATTAAAAAGGCGATCGTTCTTCGATCGCCTTTTTTAATTTTTTTCGCTTACTCTAATTATAAATAAAAGATAAATTTCATCTGCATAGTTTTTTTGTAACATTTTCTTTTTTCGAATTTTCTATATTACCGCCCGGAATGACGATTTGATAAACAAACCGCCACGTTCAACATTCAATGCGAGGCAAAACAAAATGGATTTGAAAATACTTCCTCAGCCAGACGATGTTACGTGCGGACCGACTAGCCTACACGCAGTTTACTCTTATCTTGGCTATAAAATTTCCTTGAACAAACTCATTTCTGAAATTGAATTTTTGGAAGAAGGCGGCACACTAGGCGTATTTCTTGGCATAGATGCCCTCAAACGCGGATTCAAGGCTACAATATATTCTTATAACTTGAAAATTTTCGATCCGACGTGGAGCAAGCTCAAAATGCCCGAACTTCGCGAAAAACTCGTCGCATTGCACAAGGCAAAACACGCTCCCAAGCTTAAAAAAGCAATTGAAGCCTATATCCGATTCATTGACTTGGGTGGGACGGTTGCCACGGCAGACCTACGTGCAAGCATGTTCGAAGGCTACTTCAAGCGTGGCATCCCGGTACTTTGCGGTTTAAGCGCCACCTACCTTTACCGCTCCCCCCGCGAATACACAAACGATAATGACAAGTCCGTCTTTGACGATATCCACGGCGACCCGATGGGGCATTTCGTGGTGCTTTACGGGCTTGACGAAAAAAAGCAGTTCATGGTGGCTGATCCGGACTGTACGAACCCGATGGCAAGCGGTCCTTATTACAAAGTAGATAAGTTCCGGTTGATTCACAGTATTTTGCTTGGCGTCATGACTTATGACGGCAACATTCTTGTAGTGGAGAAAAAATGAAGAACAATCCGGCTCTGATGATTACCTGCGAACACGCGAGCAACGCTCTGCCGGGAATTGTCGTACGCACTTTTCGTGAATGCAACATTGAAGAGGCAAAACGTCTTGACATAGAATCCTGTAATACTTTTGGGATTCCTGACGAAATTCTCGCCTCCCACCGCGGCTACGACATTGGTGCGTACAAAGTATTTTTCAATTTGGTCAAACGTTTAAAACCAGATTTTCACTGTCAGGGTTCATTTTCAAGGCTAGTCGTTGATTTGAATCGCAGCACGACAAGCAAGTCTTTTTTTTCGGAATATACAGTTCATTTGCCTCAAACGGTCAAGGAACACATAACCGGCCTTTGGCAAAAGTATCGCAACAAGATTGAAAACTTTGTTGCAAAATCGATTCCAGAAAAATTGCGTGATTCCGAAGATGAAATTCCGCTCAAAGTTATCCATTTGGGCATCCACAGTTTTACGCCTGTATTAAATGGTGTCGAACGCGACGCCGATGTCGGGATTCTCTACGACCCGAGCCGTCCCGCCGAAGCAAAACTTGCAGAAATTCTCATCAAGAGCATTCACGAACGAGAGCCCTCACTCCGCATCCGCCGAAACTATCCGTATCTGGGCAAGTCCGACGGTCTCACCACCACACTCCGCCAAAAGTTCGGCCCCGCCTACGTCGGGCTTGAAATCGAAGTAAACCAAAAATTGCTAACCAAGTAAAGAACCCCGATTTTCGCTTTTTTTTTGCAAAAAACTTACAGTTTTTCCTACCAATCTTATTTATTTTTAAGCATGTTTTGGACTTTATGCGTAAGCCTACGGTCTTGGGAGAAGACGATTCGATTTTCGAACATAATTCTAGCAGTTTGCCTTTTCTTGATACCCGCAAAATCATTTGCCGGTGGTATGCCATTTCCTTGGGATTTGTCTGTTGGCGGTGGATCAAACATGTTTGCCGTCGGTGTCGATTGGAGCTTTCTCGACAATCGATCCCTAAATCACATTCCTAGATATTGTATTTCTCCAGGTAACGAGATGATTTTGACTGTTAGAACTCGATATATTTACGATTTCAACGAGCATCAATCAGGTTTCTTCTTGCAACCGAACTTGAAGTATTTATATCAAATCGTTTTATTCGACCTAACTGTAGGACCGGAAATCGGGTGGTTTTCTGAAAACGGTTTTGATTATGGAGCGTCGGCTCGACTTGGAATAACGCCTTTTATCTACTTTGAAGTCGGGCATTTCTTTAATTCAAAAAGAACTTATTTCAACATCTTGGGCAACGTACCTATTGGCCTAATATTTTGGTTTTTTGTTGGCTAAATAATTGCTCGCCTTATTCTTAAAACGAAAAAAGCCTCTTATTTCAGCATTTTTTTTAAAATTTATTGTTCCAACGCTTTAATCTTATTTAATTTTAAGCGTGGATTTTTGCCCTTCATGCGTGTAACGCACGCCGAAGGTGTATATGATCAGATTTTTTTCGAAAAAACCTAAAAACTGGAGATATCCATGGCAAAAAAGATGATTGCGTGTGACGGTAACGAGGCCACCGCTAGCGTTGCGTTTGCGGTTAGCGAAGTCGCGGCAATTTACCCGATTACACCGTCTAGTCCTATGGCTGAGCACGCCGACAACTGGAGTGCTGCAGGCAAGAAGAATATTTGGGGACAGGTTCCCCGCGTGTTTGAAATGCAGTCCGAAGGTGGCGCTGCCGGTACCGTTCACGGTGCTCTGCAGGCCGGTGCTTTGACCACGACCTTCACCGCTTCCCAGGGTCTTCTCTTGATGATCCCGAACATGTACAAGATTGCGGGCGAACTGACCCCCACGGTCTTCCACGTCACTGCACGTGCTCTTGCTATGCAGGGCCTTTCCATTTTCGGTGACCACTCCGACGTTATGGCTTGCCGCCAGACGGGTTTTGCAATGCTCGCCTCCAGCTGCGTCCAGGAATGCCAGGACCTCGCACTCGTGGCCCACGCTTCTACACTCGAAAGCCGCGTTCCGTTTATGCACTTCTTTGACGGCTTCCGCACTTCTCACGAAGTGATGAAGATCGAAGCTCTCGAAGACGGCGTTATCCGTAACGTCATCGACGAAAAGTATGTGAAGGCATGCCGTGAACGCTGCCTCACTCCGGACCGCCCGACCATGCGCGGTACCGCCCAGAACCCGGACGTCTACTTCCAGGGCCGCGAAACGGTGAACCCGTTCTACGCCAAGGTTCCGGAAATTGTCCAGAAGTACATGGACAAGGTCGCAAGCTACACTGGCCGTCAGTACCACATCGTGGATTACGTCGGTGCACCCGACGCCGAACGCGTGATCATTTCCATGGGTTCTTCGACCTGCACCATCGGTGACACCGTCAAGTACCTCAACTCCAAGGGCGAAAAGGTCGGTCTCGTGAACATCCGCCTGTACCGTCCGTTCCCGATGGAAGCCGTCGTCGCCGCTCTCCCGAAGACTGTCAAGAAGATTGCCGTCCTCGACCGCTGCAAGGAACCGGGTTCCGCTGGCGAACCGCTCTTCCAGGACGCCCTGACCGCAATCTCCGAAGCCGTGATGGCTGGCAAGATGGCCATGCCGAAGATGATCGGTGGCCGCTACGGTCTTTCCTCCAAGGAATTCACCCCGGCTATGGTCAAGGCCATTTACGACGAACTCGCCAAGGCCGACCCGAAGGCACGCTTCACCGTCGGTATCAACGATGACGTCTGCCACACGAGCCTCACCATCGACCCGAACTTCAAGCTCGAAAGCGACTTCTTCCAGGCCATGTTCTTCGGTCTGGGTTCCGACGGTACCGTGGGTGCCAACAAGAACTCCATCAAGATTATCGGTAACGAAACCGACAACTACGCTCAGGGCTACTTCGTTTACGACTCCAAGAAGTCTGGCTCCATGACCACCTCTCACCTCCGCTTTGGTAAGAGCATCATCGACGCCCCGTACCTGATTGGCGAAAACGAAGCCGACTTCGTGGCATGCCACCACACTCCGCACCTGGAATCCGTGAACATGCTGAAGTACGCGAAGGATGGCGCGACCTTCCTCGTGAATACTCCGCATTCCGCCGACACCGTGTGGGATACCTTCCCGCGTCCGGTGCAGGAAGAAATCATCAAGAAGCACCTCAAGGTGTACGTGATCGACGCCTACGCCGTTGCCGCTAAGACCGGCATGGGCCGCCGCATCAACACCGTGATGCAGACCTGCTTCTTCAGTAAGCTCGGTAACGTGCTCGATGCCGAAACCGCCATCAAGTACATCAAGAAGTACGCCGAAAAGACTTACGCCAAGAAGGGTCAGGAAGTGGTCCAGAAGAACTGGGACGCTATCGACGCCTCTCTTGCTAACCTGTTCGAAGTCAAGGTTCCTGCTACTGTCACCAGCACGAAGGAATTCCGCGCTCCGATCCACGGCGACGCTCCGAAGTTCGTGAACGAAGTCACCGCAGAAATCATCAAGGGCAACGGCGAACTCCTCCCCGTTTCCAAGATGCCTTGCGACGGCGTGTTCCCGACCGCTACCACCAAGTACGAAAAGCGCGACCTCGCCCTCAACATCCCGTCCTGGAATCCGGACGCTTGCGTGCAGTGCGGCAAGTGCGCTATGGTCTGCCCGCATGCTGCCATCCGCGTGAAGGTTGTGGACGAATCCGCCATGAAGAACGCTCCGGAAGGCTTCAAGTTCACTCCGGCCAAGGGCTTCAAGCTCGAAGGTTCCGACAAGCCGGTGTTCGCTATTTCCGTGTCCAGCTACGACTGTACGGGTTGCGGCGTCTGTACGCAGGCCTGTATCGGTAAGGACAAGACCGACGAGACCAAGAAGGCCATCAACATGGTGCCGCAGGAACCCATCAAGGTCCAGGAAGGCAAGTGCTGGGACTTCTTCGTCGATCTCCCGGAATTCGACCGCACAAAGGTCAACAAGAACCTCGTCAAGCAGGCCATGCTCCTCGAACCGCTGTTCGAATTCTCCGGCTCCTGCGCAGGCTGCGGCGAAACCGCTTACGTGCGTCTCGTTTCTCAGCTGTTCGGTGACCGCATGGTTGTCGCCAACGCTACGGGTTGCTCCTCCATTTACGGCGGTAACCTCCCGACTACTCCGTGGGCAAAGAACAAGGAAGGCCGCGGCCCCGCTTGGGCAAACAGCCTGTTCGAAGACAACGCCGAATTCGGTCTCGGTATGCGCCTCGCTATCACGAAGCATGCCAAGCAGGCTCTTAGCCTCCTCGAAGCCGTGAACGTTCCTGCCGAACTCAAGGAAAAGCTCACGACCCAGAAGCAGGACGACGAAGCCGGCATCAAGGCCCAGCGTGAAAACGTCGCCGCCCTTAAGGCCGCCCTCGCCGGTGCTACCGACGAAGCATCCGTCAGCCTCCGCGACGAATTCGCCGACTACCTCGTGAAGAAGTCCGTCTGGATCTTCGGTGGTGACGGTTGGGCATACGACATCGGTTACGGTGGTCTCGACCACGTGATGGCAACCGGTGAAAACGTGAACATCTGCGTCCTCGATACCGAAGTGTACTCCAACACCGGTGGACAGGCTTCCAAGGCCACGAACCGTGGCGCCGTCGCCCTCTTCGCTGCCGCTGGCAAGCGCGCTGGCAAGAAGGACCTCGGCCTTATCGCCATGAGCTACAAGAACGTTTACGTGGGTCGCATCGCCCTCGGTGCAAACGACGCTCAGGCCCTGAAGGTTCTCCAGGAAGCAGAAGCTCACAATGGTCCGTCCCTGATCATCTGCTACTGCCCCTGCATCAACCACGGTTTCGATCTCAACAGCCAGCTTCAGCACCAGAAGATGGCCGTGGATTCCGGTTACTGGACTCTGCTCCGCTACAACCCGGCTCTCGCCGCCGAAGGAAAGGCTCC
>NZ_JAFWOM010000159.1 GCF_017545445.1 Fibrobacter sp. | reverse complement strand
GGGAAATTTCCGAATATTCCGTCTTGAAGGAATGTAGTCCGGGGGTTCCCGAAGGTACGGCATGCTTCAAGATCCGTTACCGCTATCCGATTTCGACGGACAATTATTCCGGTTTGTGCATATGGCTTGATACGACTGTCGTGGATTCCACAACATTGACTGTAAACAGCAAGCAGATAAAGAAGGCTCATGAGGGTATCGAAAACTCGTTTTTCAAGGAATATAAGAATTCGGGCGATTACTTTGATACGCTTGATCTTACGGATAAAATCACCGAATTCGTGAAAAAGGGCTACGATATTCTTCAGGTCGCGATGGTCTGTGAGTATGACGATGGGGGGGATCCTGGATCTGTGCAGCGTGTGTTCTTGCGGTTTAAAGATACCGAACCACCGGCCATTGTAGAGCCTCTCAAGGATTCCGTCTGGGCCACTGGGGCAATGTTCGAGTGGTACCGTCCGACGGATCGTACCGATTTCCACACGCCTGGATTTGTTTCCGGAGCGATTTATGGCTATAACATTCAACTTTGGTCCGAGGACCCGGATGAGGATATTCGCAATCTCGATATTACAGTAATTACGCCTGATGGAGCTGATCGCAAAGGCAATAGCTACTATAAGCGTCATGCTCGAATCCGTTCAAGCAACAGAGTTGTCCGTGTGGATACAGTTGCTCACGGCAATAAGGATAAAAATTACCTTCATCTTGTGGTTATGGACGGGAAGGGTTATGATTCGTTGAGTATCAATAAAAACTTATTCCGTCTGTTCGTTGAAGGTCTGCGGACACAGACTCCGAGCAAAAAGTTTAAATATACGATTGCGATTTCGTCTTGGGATATGGTAGGCAATCGCAGTGGCTCCGAAGCCGATTCCAAGACCCCGGTCGATGCTTACCAAACTGTTTATACGACAGATTCTATTGCGCCCTTGATGCCGAAGAAAATATTTACGAAAGAAGATACGCTTTTCCCTGGATACACAAAACTAGACAGTAATAACAGGGTTGTTATTTATTGGAACCGTAGCGTGGATCCGTTTAAGTTTAATCATGGAATTAAGGTTGATTCTGTTCTTCGTATTCCTAGTGGTTGCAATGAAGGCTCTTGCTATGAAGTTGTTTCAAATTATATCATTGAATATTACAATAAACTAGAAAAAACTTGGAATAGATATTCTTATATGGGGGGGGATGACCGCTATGGAATTCGTTACAGTAGGGATGACGACGGAAGCTTTAAAAATAAAGTGGACGGCACTTTCGTGACGGATACAATTCGCTGGGTTGCTCCGGGAGATACGTTGATTTTGCGGATTCGAGCTGTGGATAGTTCCAAGTATTATTCTGTTGCGCTGGTGGACACTATCTTTGTTTCTCCGGGTGCGATTGCCGCTGAACTAGAATGCCCTGATGGTTTTGTCGCTGTTTCGACAAAGGAGTCCAAGAAGTTCTGCATGGAACGCTTGGAACATCGTGATCGGGCTGGAAAGTTTGTAACAAACGTTCTGCATTCCGAAGCTTTGGCCGCTTGCGAGGCTATTACTGCGGAGGGTTTTGAAGTTTCTCTTTGCCAAGAACGCGATTGGGAACTCGTTTGCCTCTCCGATGGGGCGTTGTCGTATGGCGTTATCGAAGAGGACGGCTCGAAAGCGTCGTCGTATTTGTTCGGAGTCTGCAATGTGAGCACCGGCGATTCGTCGATTGCCGCAGATATCGTAAAGCGTGATCGGAATTGCATGAATCCGATGGGCGTGAGGGATTTGCCTGGCCAGTACCAAGAGTGGGTGAGAGGTCGTTCCGACGATACGGTTGCTGTGTTGAAGGGGGCTAGCTACAAGAAATTCGATGGTCTTGATCGTGAATCTATTGCCTATTGCACTAACCGTAGTTTCCCTTATTACACGCGTCCGGGTTATACGCAAGATACTGTCTATCTTTATCGTGAAGGAACTAAAGTCGATACGGTCTATGCCGCTGATACGTCAAGAACTTTATATGAAATGCTGACGAAAAAAGATTTCAAGGATACGCTTCAGTTCTTTGATGTTGTTGATGCTAACGGCAAGGTTGTTGGCTCGGACTACTCGCTTTATTCGGAATACAAGAAGGGTGGTAAATCTTGGCTTGATTCTCTTGCCAATGGTCTCACGTATAAGCCTTCGAAAAAAGAAGTAGTGTTCCTTACTGGCGAGAAAATCTATTACCGCGAGGTGTCGTCGTTCTACAAATCGCCGACCATCGGATTCCGATGCTGTGCGTACAAGAAGTAAGTAGGAAGTAGGCGGTAGGAAGTAGACTGTTGGAATTTTAGGGGCTAGAGGCGAGAGAACGGGCTTCGCCCTACAGACGACAAATGCATAAGGCGAATGTTGCAGGGCTGCTCGCAGACCTATAACTGAGCCTAGCATTTGGTACTTGTACAAAGACGAAAGGTTTTTACAGTCATCCCGGCTTTATGCGGAACGGATGGCGAGAGAGTTTGGACTTTTGCACTTTGATGAATTGAAGTTTTCATCCTGGAGGCTCCCTGGAGCCGATAGGATCCATTGCGAAGGCGTTATGGAACATGGCAGAACGCTGCTGTGATAGGAATCATAAATTAATTCGTCATCTTTGAAAAAGTGAAAATTTGAAAAGAAGCAAACGAAAAATGAATACCGATGAATTTTTAAATGTTGCAAAAGACCTTGCCCGTCGGGCGGGCGACCTGTGCTTAGAACTTCAAAACAACTTGGGCGATGTGCGTTACAAATCCGCGAAGGATGTTGTGACAATTGCTGATGTCAATAGCGAAAAGCTCATTGTCGAGGGGTTGCGGAACGCTTTTCCGACGCACTCCATTCGCACCGAAGAGGCGGGCGTTATCGAAGGCTCGGATCCGCGTTACCGCTGGATTATTGACCCGGTCGATGGTACGGTGAACTTTAGCCGTGGCATTCCGCTGTGGGGAATTTCGATTGCTCTGCATTTTGAAGGCAAGCCGCTTGTCGCTGTCGTGAACTTGCCAAAGCTTGGCGAACTTTACTCTGCCGCAAAAGGACTGGGGGCGTTCATGAACGGCAAACCGATTCATGTGAGCCGCGAAACGAATGCGATGCATGCGATTGTTTCGAATGGCGATTTCAATGTGGGCGATGCTGCGAAAATCAATGTGCAGAATTCGCATAACTTTGCTCGCGAAGCAGAAACGTTCGAACGCGTGAAATGCTTGGGGTCTGCGGTAATCGAGGGCTGCTTTACAGCATGCGGTCGCATTGACTGCTTTGTGATGACCATGAGCTACCCGTGGGATATCGCTGCGATTGCGCTCCTCGTCGAAGAAGCGGGCGGCAAATCCACGCACATCGACGGAACGCCCATGCAGTTCGTCGATGGAGAACAAGTGATTTTTAGCAACGGCTTGCTGCACGACACGCTCGTGAACACGCTACGTTAAGGCTTGATGCGTGCATAGGACTTGACCTGCAATGGCAACGCGGAAATGCGAAATGCGAAAACGCGGCAATGCGAAAACGCGGAAACGCGGAAAAAGTGAAAAATGCGGGAAATGTGCTACCAAATCGAGAATATAATACGATTTGGTAGCATAAATTTCAAATAAATTATCTAAAAATAGGCCGAAATCATATTTTTTTGCAGAATTTGTGCTACTAAAAGTTAAAAAAAGCTGGTTTGGTAGCACTATATAACGTGTTTTACTTAAAATGAGTGAAGACAAAGTAGAAAATGTGCTACTAAAATTCGAAAAAGTTGAAATTTGGTAGCACAAAATGGCAAAAAAGCCTTTTTACAATCCGTAATCGTGCTTTCCACAGCTTTTTCATAAAAAACATCCCGACTCCTACGAGTCGGGACATTTCAATTGCTTTATGCATTAGCCAATAGCTATGAACTAACCACTGTCTACTGCCTACTGTCTACTGCCGAAGGCTACAGCGGAATATTTCCGTGCTTCTTCCAGAGAATCGCCTTCTTCTTGTTCTTCAAGTTTTCGAATGCAGAAACAAGGCGGT
Source organism: Fibrobacter sp. (assembly GCF_017545445.1). GTDB lineage: Bacteria > Fibrobacterota > Fibrobacteria > Fibrobacterales > Fibrobacteraceae > Fibrobacter. Next base: position 8,569 of record NZ_JAFWOM010000159.1, on the reverse strand, counting down.
CGCGAACGCTCTTCGGCTCGATGACTTCGTCGATGAATCCGTTGCCGGCGGCGATGTACGGGTTCAAGTACTTTTCTTCGTACTGAGCAATGTACTGTTCACGGAGCTTAGCCGGTTCAGCAGAAGCGGCGATTTCCTTTCTGCGGAGGATATCAACAGCGCCTTCGGCACCCATCACGGCGATCTGAGCAATCGGGAGGGCGAACACGCAGTCTGCGCCGAGGTTCTTGCTGTTCATGGCGATGTATGCACCACCGTAAGCCTTGCGGAGGATGAGCGTCACGCGCGGCACTGTAGCTTCGGCGTAAGCGAACAAAAGCTTTGCACCGTGGCGGATAATGCCGTTGTGTTCCTGCTTCGTGCCCGGCATGTAACCCGGAACGTCTTCGAGCGTAAGGATAGGAATGTTGAAGCTGTCGCAGAAGCGGACAAAGCGTGCAGCCTTGTCGCTAGCATCCACGTCCAAAGAACCGGCGAGGTACTTCGGCTGGTTAGCGACAACGCCAATTACGTTACCGTCAAGGCGGATAAAGCCGATGACGACGTTCTTTGCAAATTCCGGCTGGATTTCGAGGAAGGAATCCTTGTCGGCAAAGCATTTGAGCACGTCGCGAACATCGTAAGCGCGCTTGAAGTTGTCCGGAATGATTTCTTCGATGTCGGCGGACTTATCGACAATCGTACCGGCCTGAGCGACAGATTTGTCTGTGTTGCTCTGCGGAAGGTACTTGAGCAAGTTACGCACACCTTCGAGGCATTCCTTGTCATCTTTATAGACAAAGTGGGCAACACCGGACTTGGAAGAATGAACGCCTGCGCCACCGAGCTGGTCGGGGGTCACGACTTCTGCAGTCACAGCCTTCACGACTGCCGGGCCCGTGATGAACATCTGGCTCGTCTTTTCGGTCATGAAGATAAAGTCCGTAATCGCCGGAGAGTAGCATGCACCACCTGCGCACGGTCCGAGAATCACGGAAATCTGCGGAATCACGCCGCTGGCCCAAGTGTTACGGGCAAAAATGCCACTGTAACCGTCGAGGGAACTCACGCCTTCTTCGATACGAGCTCCACCGCCATCGTTGATGCTGATGAACGGCACCATGGAATCGAGGGCGAGGTCCATCACGTGGCAAATCTTCTTCGCATGTGCGGAACCGAGAGAACCGCCGCTCACCGTGAAGTCTTGGGAGCATGCATACACCGGGCGGCCATTGATCTTGCCGTAACCCGTCACGACACCGTCACCGTAAATACGCTTGGATTCCGGGAGTTCGATGCTCTGGGAAAGGCGCATGGCTCCGATTTCCTTGAAAGTGCCCTTGTCAAAAAGGATTTCAAGACGTTCGCGAGCGGTGAGCTTGCCCTGGGAATGTTGCTTTTCTACACGAGCGGCGCCGCCACCGGCCTGGGCCTTGGCGTTGCGTTCGCTCAACTTTTCTAAATACGATTTATCCCACATAAAATTCCTGTATATTATATAGCGTCCTTATTTCTGGATGCGCTTGATAAGGTTGGTGAGAACTTCTCCCGGGCCAAGTTCCTTGAATTCCGTGGCACCGTCTGCAATCATGTTCTTGACGGTTTGCGTCCAGCGGACGGGGGAGGTGAGCTGGGTGAGGATATTTGCCTTGATTTCGTTCGGATCCGTGTGCGGTTTCGCATCGACGTTCTGATAGACGGGGCAAACAGGAGTGGAAAATTCTGTTTCTTCGATGGCCTTGGCTAGTTCTGCACGGGCACTTTCCATGAGCGGAGAGTGGAATGCACCGCCGACTTGCAACGGGAGCACGCGCTTCACCTTGCCGGTGAGATACGTGGCAACTTGGTCGATACCGGCTTTTTCGCCAGAAATCACGACTTGACCCGGGCTATTGAAGTTTGCCGGAACGACGACGGCATCCTTGACTTGAGCGCAGGCTTCTTCGACGAGTTCGTCTGCACCGCCGAGAACTGCAGCCATCGTACCCGGGCGGAGTTCGCATGCCTTCTGCATGGCTTCGGCACGCTTGGCGACGAGCTTGAGGCCCGCTTCAAATGTGATAGCGCCTGTAGCGGTAAGTGCGGAAAATTCGCCGAGCGAGTGCCCAGCGGCCATATCCGGCTTGCCACCCTGGACCTTGGCCATAGCAACTGAGAGCAGGAACACTGCCGGCTGCGTGACTTTTGTCTGCTTGAGGTCTTCTGCGGTGCCATTGAACATTATGTCGGTAATGTCAAAGCCGAGAATTTCGTTTGCCTTGAGGAACATCGACTTTACGTCGGCGTTCAATTCGAATAAATCTTTGCCCATTCCTGGGAACTGAGAACCCTGACCGGGAAATACGTATGAAATCATGAGCCGAAATTTAGTAAATAATGTTTCTCGAAATGATATTTTAATGTGTCAGAATGCTTTCTTTTTAAAAAAGTTCACAATACGAGTTTCTGTTTGTCAGACATATATATTATATAGTGTAGTGGCGTTTACTGTTTATCCGTTAAATTTGCATTTTGTATCTTTTTCTTAAAGATGGTAGTTTTGAAAAGAATATTTTTCTATCTTTGTGCTAAATTTTTATCAAAAGAGGATATAATAACATGGCAAACGAAGAAATCAAGAGCAAACTCAAGGCATTCTTTATGTCCGATCTCGGTGTAGATGGTGACGTTTTGAACTACGATACGCCGCTTTTTGGTGAAGAAATCGGTCTGGACTCCGTGGACTCCCTTGAGATTATCTCCTTCGTCGATGACAATTTTGGCGTTTCTATGACTGGTGTTGCAAAGGAAAACTTCCAGAGCATTGATACCATCGCCGCTTTCATTGAAAAGAACAAAGCTTAATTAAGTTCTTTTTTATCCGAGAATTGTTTGGAATTTCTATGACATCTAATAATCGTCGTTGTGTTGTTTCGGGCCTTGGCGTGATTTGTGCCGTAGGCAACAATGTTGAAGAAACCTGGAAAAACGCCCTGAATTCTGTTTCCGGTATTCACAAGACCACTTCTCTTGATACCAAGAACTGCTATGCGGACTTGGCTGCCGAAGTGAACTGTGATACTTTGGACGATATTGAATCTCCGGACGAAAAAGACCGCGCCTCCAAGCTCTGCATCAAGGCTGCAAAAGAAGCATTGAACGATGCTGGCCTTGGCGATTTTGCCGATAGCAGCCGCGTAAGCGTCATTATCGGTAGCTGCGTGGGTGGTGTCCTCAGCATTGAGAAATACCATCGTGGCACTCGTGATGTCCATGAAATTCCAAAGATGCCCATTGCCGCAATCGCATCCCAAGTGGCGGAATCTTGCCATGCGGGCGGCATTGTGACGAACGTGGGTAACGCTTGTGCTGCCGGTACGATTTCCATTGCACTTGCTTGCGACCTTATCCGTGCAGGCAAGGCCGATGTCGTTATCGCGGGTGGCTCTGACTCTTTCGCTTCTGTTCCGTATTCCGGATTCCTTTCGCTCCATGCCTTGGATGAAAACGGATGTTCTCCGTTCAACCACTGCAATGGTATTACTTTGGGCGAAGGTGCTGGCGTTGTGATTGTCGAATCCTTGGAACACGCCGAAAAGCGTAACGCCAAGCGTTATTGCGAAGTGCTCGGCGCAGGCGTCACAAGCGATGCCCACCATATCACGGCTCCGCGCGAAGATGGCATCTGCCTCCTCGAAGCGATGGAACGTGCCGTCAAGAATTCTGGCATCAAGAAATCCGACATTGGCTACCTCAATGCTCACGGTACCGGTACGGGCAAGAACGACAATGCTGAAATCAACGCCTTCCTCAAGTTCTTCGGTGAAGAAAACCCGACCTTGAGTGTCAGTTCGACGAAGGTGATGACCGGTCACTGCCTCGGTGCTGCAGGCGCTATCGAAGCTGTATTTAGTATAAAGGCACTTACGACGAATACTGTTTTGCCGACTCTCCATTACACTGCCGAAGATTCCGAAGCCCTCAAGGCGAAGGTCGGGGCAATGGATTACGTGCAAAATACTCCACGTAGTAAGGAACTCGAATGCGTCATGAGCAACAACGTCGCTTTCGGCGGCACGAACGCAAGCATTGTGTTCAGCAAGAAGCCGGGCGATGTGCAGAGCCAAGTTGCGAAGGACAAGAAAATCGCTGTCACCGGTATCGGTATCGTAAGCCCGATCGGCAACAGCAAAGAAGTTTACCTTGAATCCGTCAAGAACGGCAAGCTCCCGGAATCCGCTTCCGTGCATGCGACTGTTACGAATGACGATTACAAGGAATTAGGCATCAAGATGGCGTTCTACCGCAAGCTCGACAATCTGGGACAGCTCCAGACGGTGTCCGGCATGCGCGCCCTCAAGGATGCGAATTTTACAGTCACCGAAGACAACGCCAAGCAGATTGGTATCATCGTGGGTACAAGCGAAGGTGGTCTCGGGGCAACTTACGATTTCCAGGAACTCATTACCGAAGAAGGCAATGCTGGCGGCAGTGCTTTCAAGTTCCCGCATACCGTCTATAACGCTGCTGGCGGATACCTCTCTATTCTCTCCGGTATCAAGGGTTACGGCGTGACGATCACGACGGGTCCGCTTTCTGGCCTCGATAGCATCGGCTACTCCATGAACGTTATCCATGACGGTCAGGAAGACGCTATGATGGCGACGGGTACGGACGAAAACTTGCCCATCATTACAGAACTCTGCCAGAAGATGAACGTCGCTGCGGACAAGGTTGTAGAACCTTATTCGGATTCTAAGGGCTTTGTTGTGGGTGAAGGTTCTGTTTCTGTTATCTTGGAAACGGAAGATTATGCAAAAGCCCGTGGTGCGAAAGTTTATTGCTACGCGCTCGGTTACGGCAATGGCCGCAAGAACGTGAAGTTTGGTCACATTATCGGTTCCGGCGAAGCTCTTGATATCGCTATCAAGGATGCTCTCAACGATGCCGGTGTCAGCATTGACGAAATTGATGCCATCTGCGGTTTTGCGAACGGCTTCAAGACTTTGGACGATATTGAAAAGGCTGCGTACGCACGCGTATTTGGCGACAAGCTCGCAAACCTCCCGCTCTTCCAGGTGAAGGAACGCGTGGGTGAAGGCCGTGCCGCTACGGCAACGCTTGCCGCAGCCGATGCCGCTCTCATGCTCGGTGGCGAACTTGCCGAAGAAAACGCCTACTTTGTCGCAAATGACGGTAGCGTTTCCAAGAAAAAGGTCGCAACGGCTGGCTTCAAGAAAATTTTGGTGACTTCCTTTGCTACGGGCGGTTCTTACAGTGCCGTAGTACTCGGAAAATAAATTTGTTAGAGGAGAATTTATAATGAAAGTTGCAATCGTTACTGGTTCTTCTAAAGGGATTGGCAAAGCTTGTGCTTTGCGTCTCGCTCGTGACGGCTACACGGTCGTCGTAAACTACTCCAGCTCTGATGCTGCTGCCCAGCAGACTTTGGACCAAATTAAGTCTGAAGGTGGCGACGGCATGATTTACAAGGCTAACGTAGCCGTGCTTGCCGAAGTCAAGCAGATGGTCCGCGATGTTTTCAAGGCTTATGGCCGCATCGACGTTCTCGTGAACAATGCCGGTATCGTCCGTGACGAATACCTCCTCATGATGAACCCGGACACGCTCGACAAGTGCTTTGACTTGAACGTGAAGGGCTACTTCTACTGCGCTCAGCAAGTCGCTGTCAAGATGTACAAGCAGAAGTCTGGCGTTATCATCAACATGTCTTCTGTTTCTTCCAAGTTTGCTCTCGCTGGACAGGCCGTCTATAGTGCGACGAAGGGCGCTGTGAACTCCTTTACGCAGACGCTTGCGAAGGAACTCGGCGGCTATGGCATCCGCGTGAACGCTGTCGCTCCGGGCTTTGTCGCAACTGAAATGATCGAAGCCATCCCGGAAGAAACCCGCAAGGGCTACCTCGAAAAGGTGCCGCTCAAGCGATTTGCAACGGCTGACGAAGTGGCCAACGTCGTCTCCGCTCTTGCTTCTGACCAGTTCGCCTACGTGACGGGCCAGGTCATTGTTCTGGATGGAGGTCTTTCTCTATGATGAACATTTACCAGATCAGCGAAAAGATTGCCCAGCGTCCGCCGTTCCAGATGATCGAAAAGGTCACGGAACTCGTTCCGAACGAATCTGCGATGGGCATCAAGAACGTTTCCGTGAACGAACCGTACTTCATGGGACACTTCCCGGGCACCCCGATTATGCCGGGTGTCCTCATTTGTGAAGCTTGCGCTCAGCTCTGCTCGCTTGTGATTGAAAAGCCTGCCGAAGACCTCGAAAAGAACTTGTACGTTCTTTTGAAGATTGACGGTTTCAAGTTCGTGAAGCCGGTGATTCCTGGCGACCAGCTCGAAATTTCCGTCAACAAGACGAAGGGCGGCGGGGTTATCGTCGGTTTTGACTGTGTTGTCAAGGTGAACGGCAATGTCCATGCGAAGGGCTCCCTCACGTTTACGAGCATTCCCAAGGAAAGCCTTGGGAAGTAATTAATTATCCTTTATTGTCATCCCGGCCTTATGCCGGGATCGCCATTATACATAGTTGATGATTGAAAAAACGAAACAATTTTTTGTCGATTTGTTCTGGAAGTTGGTGCTCCTCCTGGTTGTTTACGGGGTGCGTACTTACTTGTTGGTGATTTATCGCCCTAAAATGACGTTTTTAGGGGAATCGGTCAAATCAACGAGCCTAAAACAACCGATGGTGATTATTGCAAACCATACGAGTATGCTTGATCCCTTGATGGTGCAGGCCTTGTTTTTCCATAACAGGAGTATCGTTGTTGCCAAGGACCAAATTGAAGACCCGCATTTCAGCTGGGCTTTGAAGCGTTTCAAGAACGTCATTCCTTGCGACCGTTTTAATTTGGACACCGAATGGGCGCTCCTTGCGAAGAAGGAACTTGAAAAGGGCAATTCCGTGATTATTTTCCCCGAAGGCAAGTGCCGCTATGACGGTCTCCTGAACGAATTCAAGACCGGTTTTGCGTTTCTCGCTCGTAGCACGGGTTTTCCTGTCCTTTCCCTTGGCATTGATGGTATTTACAAGTTTGGGCACCGCACGCAGATTGTGGTGGATGAACCCGAAAAGATTGAACGCGTGAAGGGGATTCCCTCGTCTAAGCATCTTGCTGAGCGCAGCGAGTATTTCCGCCAGAAGGTTTGGGAACTCAAGCAGCGTGCTTTGGGGCAGATGGGGGCGATTTTGCCGGTTACTGCAGAAACTCCTGAAGAAATTATTCCCGAGGAGAACAAGTAATGAAAATAGGCTTGGCTCTAGAAGGTGGGTCGCGTCAGACCATTTTTTCGGCAGGCGTGTTGGACGCTTGGCTCGACGAGAATATTGACTTCTCGTATTTTTGCGGTGTCAGTGCCGGATGCCATGCGGCGATGAACTTCATCACGCGGCAGCGCGGGCGCTTCCGTTACATAATCCAACCGAGAAAAATTCAGCAGGGTAAGGATAAGGCTCACCGCATTTTTGACGGTATCCAGAAAGAATGCTACGCCTTGCATTATGACGCTGCGTATGGCGATATGCCTTTCGATTTCCATCTGTTCTTCGGTTCGGGTGTGGAATGCGAATTCGGGCTCACATGCTTGGAAACGGGGCGTTCGGAATTTTTCCAGGAGTACATGAGCGAAAAGCGTTTGCTTGATATCGTAAACGCGAGCAGTGCGCTCCCGATGCTTTTCCCGATGGTGCAGATTGACGGCAAACATTATGCGGACGGCTGCGTGACATCTCCGATTCCCTACCAGCGTGCGTTTGAAAAGGGTTGCGACAAGGTGGTTGTCGTCTCGACGCATTATCCCGGCGAAATCGTGACGGACTTCCGCAAGTACCGCATGATTTTGAATCCGATGTTCAAGCGGAAGTACCCGGATTTCTTCAGGGCTTTGATGTTGCGTTACAAGCGTTACGAGAAGATGTTTGCCGAAATGGAAAAGCTCGAGAAAAAGGGAAATCTCATGATTTTCCGCCCGGAACGTGAAGTTTGCGATTTGTTTGCGACGGACCGTAACGAGCTTGACGAAACCTACAACATGGGTTTTGAATACGCCAAGCGCCGCATGGACGACCTCAAAACATTCATGGAACTTTAATTTAGCAGTGCCCCCCGGCCAAAGCCTTTGCTGCCTGCACTGAGCTTTTTGCCGAAGTGAGCAGAGCCGAAGCATGCCGGGGCCTGTTGTTTATGCAATGGCCGTCATCCTCGGAGCGAAGCGTAGGGGATCCAGTCATTTTTTTGCGATAAACACCGATGCCGGCACAGAGGCCGGCATGACAGCGAACGCCTTGTCACCCCGGCCAAAGCCTTTGCTGCCTGCACTGAGCTTTTTGCCGAAGTGAGCAGAGCCGAAGTATGCCGGGGTCTGTTGTTTATGCAATGGCCGTCATCCTCGGAGCGAAGCGTAGGGGATCCAGTCATTTTTTTGTTTTTTATAACAACATTTTTCTATTTTATATATTGTAGGCTTTGTTTGTTAGGTTTTTATGGAGGTTTTGTATGAATTTTGGCATGCTGCGGGAATTCTCCAAGAGCCATCTTGAAGTGCCGTCATTCTGTCATCCTGGAGCGTCCCGGAACAAGTCCGGG
>NZ_JAFWOM010000158.1 GCF_017545445.1 Fibrobacter sp. | reverse complement strand
GTTTTCCGCGGGGCATTTCTTCTTTTTGATTCTATCGCCTCTTCAAGTCTCCAGATGACATGTCACCCTGGAGGCCGTAGGCCGATAGGGTCCATTATTTCTCGCACTTGCGTTTGTTCCGAGGCCGACATTCGCATTCCTCCATCCTGTCACCCCGGACTCTGTTCCGGGGCCGGCATTTATCTTCCAGTGCCTCGCTCCTATACAAGAAACCCCGCGTGGTTCGGCTGGCTCACCAACCTCCGCGGGGCTTTTCTCTCGTCAATAGCTCGCGGTTGAGAAATTTTCCTCAACCACTAACCACAGCTTACTTGCTCTTCGGCAACTGCACAGAAATGTGGATGTCCTGCAACTGCTGCAGATCCACTTCGCTCGGGCACTGGTCCATCGGGCTAGAAGCGCTCGTGTTCTTCGGGAATGCGATGTAGTCACGGATAGATTCTTCACCTTCCATGGTAGCAACAACGCGGTCGAGACCGAAGGCCAAGCCACCGTGCGGAGGAGCGCCGTACTTGAAGGCATCGACGAAGAAGCCGAACTTGGTCTTCACCTGTTCTTCGGAGAGACCCAACAGGCGGAACACCTTTTCCTGGACTTCCGGGTTGTGAATACGGATAGAACCACCGCCGATTTCCACACCGTTAAGAACAAGGTCATAAGCTTCGGCGTTGCAATCCTTGAGGTTGCCGCTGAGCATCATGTCCAGGTGTTCCGGAAGCGGGTTGGTGAACGGGTGGTGCATAGCCATGTAGCGGCCTTCGGTGTCGCTGTATTCGAACATCGGGAATTCAGTAATCCACACAAATTCACGCTTCTTCGGATCGCGGAGACCCTTGATACGGGCGACTTCCAAGCGGAGCTGGCCCATAGCCGTAGCAGCAATCTTTTCCGGACCGGCGATGAAGAACATCATGTCGCCGCACTTGGCGCCAACAGCGTCGCGGAGTTCGTTAAGTTGTTCGGTCGTGAAGAACTTGCCAACCTGGGTTTCCACTTCGTCATTTTCCTTGACGCGCATCCATACGAGGCCCTTGGAACCGTACTTGCCCACGTAAGCGGTGAGTTCGTCGATCTGCTTGCGGGTGAAATCGACACAGCCCTTGGCGGCGATACCGCGGATCTTGCCACCGGCGGCAACGCAGTTCTTGAACACGCCAAAGTTGGACTTTGCACCGATTTCGGACACATCGTGGATTTCGAGGTCGAAGCGGAGGTCCGGCTTATCGGAACCGTACTTGAGCATAGCTTCTGCCCACTTCATACGGCGGATGTGACGCGGCGGTTCGAAGTTCCAAACCTTGCCGAGCACTTCGGTCACGAACTTGTCGAACATTTCCATGACTTCGTCCTGGTTCACAAAGGACATTTCGACGTCGATCTGCGTGAATTCCGGCTGACGGTCAGCGCGGAGGTCTTCGTCACGGAAGCACTTCGCAATCTGGAAGTAGCGGTCCATGCCGGCAATCATCAAAAGCTGCATGTACTGCTGCGGAGACTGCGGGAGGGCGTAGAACTTGCCCGGGTTCACGCGGGACGGCACGAGGTAGTCGCGTGCGCCTTCCGGTGTCGATTTGCAAAGGCACGGAGTTTCAATGTTTTCAAAACCGTTAGAATAGAAGAAGTCATAAACAGCCTTGAGGAAGCGGCTCTTGAGGAGGAGCTTCTTCTGGATCCACGGACGGCGGAGGTCCAAATAGCGGTACTGCAAGCGGAGGTCGTCGTTTTCCTTGCATTCTTCGTTCGGGTCGTTAATGGCCAAGGGAGACGTGAGAGCGGCGTTCAAAATTTCGAGCTTGTCGGCCTTGACTTCGATTTCACCCGTGGCGAGCTTTTCGTTCGTGTTGCCTTCTTCGCGGGCGTAGACCTTACCAGTCACGTAAATAACGTATTCGTTACGGAGCTGTTCGGCAGTCTTCAAAACATCGGCGTTGTAGTCCGGATTGAAAACGATCTGGGTCTTGCCATACTTGTCGCGGAGGTCAACGAAAATCACACCACCATGGTCACGGCGGCGATCCACCCAACCGGCGAGTGTTACGGTCTGGCCAACATCTTCCTTGCGAAGCTGGCCGCAGTTATGTGTACGTTTCATGGTTGTATCCTTGAAGATAATTTTTCGGGCGAAAATGTAGAAAAATTCAAACTAGTATGTCATCTCCTAAAATGACTTTTTATCTTAAATCGACAAAAGCTCGTTTGCGATTTTGTGAATTTCATCAAGGATTGCTTTTTTACGTTTTTCGGAAGGGTGCTTTGATCCGTTCATGTAAGCGGCCATTAGAGATTGCTGTATGCCAAGCCTGCGAGCAACCTCGGACATGTTTATGGGCTTTAGCTTCGAGGAAAGCTTTAGTGGGAACTGCTCTGGATTGAAAATGGATTCGAATGAAATGTCTTCGTCGAGGTCGTTCCAGCGGAGGCCTTCAAATGAGATTCTGTAATCAAGGCGCTGTTTTGGGGTGGCGTTTTTTAAGCGTTCGAAATCTTTATAGTGCAATGTTGCGAGCTTGCCGTTTTTCGCGGTAAGCTTTAGTCCGTTGCTTAC
>NZ_JAFWOM010000157.1 GCF_017545445.1 Fibrobacter sp. | reverse complement strand
GCTGCAGCCACGTGCTTGCCGAAGCCATCTGCGACCTGTTCCCGGGCACCAAGCTCGCCTACGGTCCGGCTATCGAAAAGGGTTTCTACTACGATTTGATGACACCGACCCCGATCCAGCAGTCGGATTTTGAGCGCATCGAAAAGCGCATGAAGGAAATCATCAAGGAAGACCGTCCGTTTACCCGTTGCGAAGTCAGCGCCGCCGAAGGCCTGAAGCGCACGGAAGGCGACAAGTACAAGACGGACAACGCCCAGCGCGCACTCGCCCGCGAAGGCAGCGACGGTACGCTCAGCTTCTACGTGACTGGCGAACCGGGCAAGAACTTTGAAGACCTCTGCGCTGGCCCCCACGTGCCCTCTACTGGCAAGCTCAAGAATTTCAAGGTGCTCTCCATGTCCGGTGCTTACTGGCATGGCGACCAGAACAGCGACCAGCTGACCCGCGTGTACGGCACCTGCTTTGCAGACAAGGAAGGTCTCGAAACATACCTGAAGTTCCTGGAAGAGGCCGAAAAGCGCGACCACCGCAAGATCGGCAAGGAAATGGACCTCTACCACATCGAAGACCATTCTCCGGGCATGGTGTTCTGGCACCCGAAGGGCACCAAGATGGTGAACGCCCTGAAGGACTACATCCGCGGTAAGATTGACCGTCGCGGCTACCTCGAAGTGATTACGCCGGAAATCGTGAACAAGACTTTGTGGATCAAGTCCGGCCACGCCGACAAGTACAACGAGAACATGTTCAAGACGCTGGCTGGCGACGTGGAAATGGCCGTGAAGCCGATGAACTGCCCCTGCCACATCCAGATTTTCAATACGGGTCTGCGCAGCTGGCGCGACCTTCCGATGCGCCTTGCCGAATTCGGTAAGTGCCACCGTTACGAACCTGCCGGTACGATGCACGGCCTGATGCGCGTGCGCGGCTTTGTGCAGGACGACGCCCACATTTTCTGTACCGAAAACCAGATTGCAAGCGAAGTGGCCGACTTCTGCGCCCTCGTCAAGGAAATCTACCACGACTTCGGTTTCGACGATATCGTGGTGAAGTTCTCCACCCGCCCGGAAAAGCGCGTGGGTTCCGACGAAATCTGGGACAAGGCTGAAGCCGCCCTCGCCGAAGCAACAAAGCTCGCTGGCCTCGACTACATTCTGAACCCGGGTGAAGGTGCCTTCTACGGCCCGAAGCTCGAATTCACGCTGAAGGACTCCCTCGGTCGTGACTGGCAGTGCGGTACCATCCAGGTGGACTTCAACCTCCCGCAGCGTCTGGGTGCCGAGTATGTCGGCAAGGACAACCAGAAGCACATTCCGGTGATGCTGCACCGCGCCGCCGTGGGTTCCATCGAACGCTTCCTCGGCATTTTGATTGAAGAATTCATGGGCGATTTCCCGCTGTGGCTCGCTCCGGTTCAGGCCCGCGTGCTCCCGATTTCTGAAAAGTTCGTTGACTACGCCAAGTCCGTGGAACGTGAGCTCGTGAACGCTGGCGTCCGCGTGGAAGTCGACGAATCCAACGAAAAGCTTGGCTACAAGATCCGCCAGTGCGAACTGCAGAAGGTGCCTTACCTCCTCATCGTCGGCGAGAAAGAAGTTGCCGATGGCGTTGTCTCTGTTCGCAAACGTAAGGACGGAGACAAGGGTTCCATGAAGGTCGCCGACTTCCTCAAGATGACGGAAGACGACCGCAAGGTTGTGAGATAAGGCGACAACTGCATAAGGCGAGCGCAGCGGACAAACTTGTTTGTCCATTGCCGAGCCGCGGCAGTTGGGAGTGCGTAGCACTCCAAAAGGAACAGGCTGAAGGTCTCATCGCTGTCAACAAGAGAAAGGAAGGCGATAAGGGTCAAATGACCGTCGCCCAGTTCCTCGAAATGACCGCTGAAGACCGAAAAGTCGTTCGCTAGTAAAAGGCGATCCCGGAACAAGTCCGGGATGACATTTTGGAAAACGTAGGTTCCTTTGAGCCTACGTTTTTTTTCATGTGTAAGCGTAAGGATGGCGATTACCGCCCAAGCCGAGAGTCGCGACAAAATGCTTGCGCTTCGCTATTTTGGCAGGACCGAGGCGAGCGGGAAGGACTCCGTAGGAGTCCCCAAGGGTCAGATGACTGTTGCCCAGTTCCTCGAAATGACTGCAGGAGACCGCAAGGTTGTTCGCTAGTAAAAGGCGATCCCGGAACAAGTCCGGGATGACATTTTGGAAAACGTAGGTTCCTTTGAGCCTGCGTTTTTTTTGTCTAGAAAAGGAATTGATTCATTGCGTATAGAATCAAATTTGCAATCAAGACGTTTTTTAAAGAATCATTTGCAATTGGATATGTGATTATGTTGTGTATGATTCTTCTAACATTATATTTCTGCTTCAATTCCTGAAATTTATACACTAAATGCACGTTTATTCCCACTTAAAAATAGTCGTTTGAATAGACTACATATTTATGATGAGTTTTTTCTATATTATGTATTCAAGTTTTGCAACCTCTGTTAGAATTATGAATAATAAACTTATTGCTTTAATTATCTTGTGCGTTGCCAGCTTCGCTAGTGCACAATCATCTCCTTCTGCGGGCGCATCAACTCCGCAAGAACATCGCGGCTTTTACAGCAACATGTCTTTTGGATTTGCGTATAACTGGTACGACAATAGTCGTGAAGATGTTCTAGATTATAATAGCCGTTACGACATGGATCACTATGAATTCAGCGGATTTACGTTCCCCATGAGCGAATTTAAGTTTGGCATTGCCTTTGAAAATCTTGTTGCGTTCCATTTGGATTTTAACATAGGCTTTTTTTCAGGAACATTGGACTTCTCCAATGAAAAGCGAACTTCTATTTGCACTAGTGATGGTGTTTGTGCCGAAGTTCGTCAAACCGAAAAGGAACGTGATTCGGAGTCTTCTGATGCGAATAGCTTGAGAACGTATTTTGGCTTTGGCGCGACTTTCTATCCGTTCAGGGACATTTGTTCACCACTCAATGGTTTCTTTGTCGGTGGCTCTGTCGGATATACGCTTTTCGTTACTCTTTCGGATGGAATTGGCGAAGAAACTAGTGGAAATGGCGGCTTTGGATTCGAATTGGAAATTGGCAAGGAATGGTGGATTAGCGACCATGTTTCATTTGGTTTTGGCTTTGGTTTCGCACATACCAGCATTGCGTGGAAAGTCAATGATTCCCATAAATCAGATAACGTCTTGTCTCTTTCGTTTCGCATGACACGTGGCTAGTTGATTTTATAGATAAGGATAAATTATATAATTTATTTTGTAGGTTTTGAATTTATGAAAAAAGTTATTGCGTTTCTTGTTCTTTGTGCCGTTAGTTTTGTATGCGCACAGTCTTTTCCGTCTTTAGGCACGCCTGCTCCGCGTGAGCACCGAGGCTTTTACAATAGCACCTCTATAGGTTTTGCTTACAACTGGTTTAATAACAGTCTCAATGATCTTCATAAATATGGTAACGAGTTTGACCGTGATATAGATTTCTTTGAGTACAACGGATTCTCCTTTTCGTTAATTGAATTCAAGTTTGGCTATGCTCTTGGAAATATCGTTGCATTACATACGGTTTTTAACATGGGATTCTTTTTGGGATCTATGGATTATTATAACGAAGAATATCGCTTTGTTTGTAATGACGAAGACGTTTGCCTTGAAACTCGCGATGAAAAGAATATTAAAGATCCTACATCGGGTACGGGGTATAACTTTAGAATGTATTTGGGTTTTGGCTCGACGTTTTATCCCATTCAGGACAAGAATTCGCCGCTTTATGGTCTTTTTGTCGGAAGTTCTTTCGGATATACGCTCTTTGTCGCTATATCGCCAGGAATTGGCGGCCCTGACAATACCGGAAATGGGGGAATCGGTTTTCAGGTGGAAGTTGGCAAGGAATGGTGGATGAACGATCATTTCTCAATTGGCGTGGGGCTTGGCTTTGCCCATGACGGCCTTGTATGGAAAACTGCTGATTCTCATAAGTCCGACAACATTCTGTCGCTTTCTTTACGTTTGACGCGAGGGTAATTGATGATGAGCTTGATAAAAAATTTTGTTTGTGTTTTTGTGTTTGCTGCGGTTGCGTGGGCCCAGGATGTGGCTTCTGTTGAAACACCAATGGCTCCGTCTCCAAAGAATAATCTTTTGTCTCGTGAACATCGCGGTTTCTTTTTTAGTGCAGGTCTTGGTTTATCTTATATGAGTTCAAATTTGAACAGTTACTCTTCTAGTTACTCTACTGGAGCTAGTCAAACAAGGTTTGATGGTGTTTATGAAGAACGATGGTTTGGTGGCGAAAATAATAAAAAAGAGGGTTTCAGTGGTTTTGGATTTCCTACGCTAGATGTTCGAATGGGAAGATCTGTGGGAAATTTGGTTGCTATATATGCCTCTATGACAGGAAGCTTGTATAACGGTGAAGGAACAGTTTATAAGGAAGATTTTTCTTTAGAAAAAGTTGTTCTAAATGGTTCCGATGAAAATGTGCAGAAAACGCTTTTAGGAAAGCTTGATAAAAAAGAGGATGGTTACGCATTTTATATATCGCTTGGCTTAGGCTTTTCTGTTTATCCGTTCCGCGATGCAATTTCTCCGTTGAATGGTTTTTATGTGGGAATCTCGGGTGGTGCTGACGTTTCTCTTGCTAAGGTGAAAAGCGAAAATAAAGAAATCAGTGGCGTGATGGGTATTTTTACCCGATATGAGTTAGGCAAGGATTGGTGGGTGTCCGATACTTGGTCCATTGGAGTCGGCTTTGCTTTTACCAAAGTGGTGTATGAAAATGTGAATGATGGCGATGATGGTGGCCATCACTTCATAGGCTTGTTCTTCCGCATCACTCGCGGATAATGTTATAGCTCTGTATCAATTCCGTTGACGAGCAATTTGGTGATGGCTTCGTCGCTGCCCATTTTGCTTTTGTCTGTGATATTGCGCCCAAATGTCTTGTGCCAATCGAAACTGTTGGGTACGAGCCAGTCAAAGACGGGCCACGGCTTGATAAACCCTGGCGGCAATAGCTTATAAAGTTTTTCTGAATTGATGCTCAGGTCGCCTACGCGTGGCGGCATCGGGCCTCCTTCTATGCGAGGCACTCCGTGGAGGAGTTCTGCAGGGTAACCGCCGACTGCGTTCACGATTTGCCCGACATTGTAAAGCGAAACGCTTCGTGGCCCACCGCAGTTGTAAATGCCGGCTGGGAATTCGTGCTCCAAAATATATTGCACGGTGCGGCAAAGGTCTGGCCCCGAAAGCGGATTGCGGAATTCGTCTGTGAAAAGCGTTGCCGGGCGACCGGGGCGAAAACGGTATGTTATCCAGTCGATGGCACCCGCACATCCGCCGGGGGCGTAGTCCATCGGGAGCGGCACGCGGAGAATCACTGCGTCCGGCTTGATAGCGGTGATGGCATCTTCTGCTTCGGCTTGGTGCTTGCCGTAATTGTGGATGGGGTCTTTCGGGTCGGTTTCGACATAGGGACGGTTCGGCTTTGTCTTTTCGTTACCGCTAAAGACCATGTCTGCTGAAATGCGGATAAGCGTTGCGTTGTAGCGTGCGGCGAACGTGGCGGCATCGACACCTTGGCTGTAATTCAAGAGGCGGCTGCGGGCGGGGTCGCATTCGCATGCCTTGAGTGCGCAGTTTCCGCTCGCGTCAATGACCGTGCCAAAGCGGAAACGTTCGAAAAGTTCGCCTAAGCGTTCCGTTTCTTCGGCATCGACTGCAAAAACGTTTTCTCCGAAAACGCAGGGGTGCTTGATGGGGCGAATCCCGACAACTTCCGGAGCTTTTCCGCGAGCGGTTGCTCCGCCGTACAGTTTGTTGAAATGCCTAAAAAGTGCGTAGCCGGGAACGCCGTTCAGCCCGAGAATCAAAATCGGTAGGCGGATAGACCGCATCTTTAGCGGGTATTTTACTTCTGCGTCAGTTTCCACTTGAAGTATCCTGCAATCTGAAGCGGGTGGTCGTACGTGCCGTCTGCAATTTTTGCTTGAAGTTCTTCGTCTGTAAGCGTCAAAGTTTCGATGTCTTCGGTATCGTCGAAATGCGTGTTGCCCAAGCGTTCTACGTCGTCGATAAACACTACATGGAAGTGCCCGCGATGCCTGTCGGGATTTACGGAAAAAGAACCTAAATAGGTGATAGGTTTTAGGTCGTAGGGGTTAGGGATTGTAACGCTTTCTGTCGCGAAGGATCCAGTCACATCCCTGTTGTTGTCATGTGTGCCACTTGTCATCCCGGACTCCGTTCCGGAAGGACTCCTCCCTTCTGCTGTCATCCTGGAGGCGCAGCCGATAGGATCCATGCAAACATGGCTGCAACGCTCGCCACTCTCGTCTCTCGTCTGTAGCCGCATTGCGGCGTTCTCTCGTCTTTCGTCAAGGTTGGTGAGCCTGTCGAACCACGTCTCTCGTCTCTCGTCTAAAGTATATCCGCATTCTTCTTGCAATTCGCGGATGGCGGCATCTTCTGGCGTTTCGCCTTTGTCGATAATACCCGCTGGAAATTCTAGAGCGATTTTTTGTATGCCATGGCGGTATTGCTTTGTCATGACCCACTTGCCGTCTTTCGTGCGAGGGAGAATCATCACCCAGTCGGGTTGCCATAACGTATAGAAATCGTCAATCACTTTACCGTTCGGCAGTTCGCATTTTTCCTTGGCAACTTTTAGCCAAGGAGCATCTACGAGGTATTCCGAATTCAAAATTTTCCACGATTTCATGGATGCAAATTTAAAAAAGAAAAACCTTGCAGAATTAGGCGCTTATGGCAGAAAATGCCTTGTGCAAATTCTTGATGATGTCGCTTGGGAGCATGCTGAATGCACCGAACTCTTCGCGGGCGATCCGCCCTGCTTTTTGATGCAAAAGAGCTCCAAGAACGGCTACTTCGGCAGTTCCGATTCCCTGTGCGAGGAGTGCTGCAATGATTCCCGTGAGGACATCTCCGCTACCGCCTTTGGCCATGCCCGAATTGGCGACAGGAATAACATAAACGTTTCCATCGGGTGCGGCGATGTAGGTGGGTGCGCCTTTTAACAAAAGGACTTTGTTTGTGCTTGTGGCAATACTTCTTAAACAGTTTGGTATTTCGAAACTGCTGGGAAGTTTGCCGAATAGTCTTGCGAATTCTCTCACGTGCGGTGTTAAAATGGCGGGCGCTTGCAACTTTTGAAGATATTCGATGGCCGCATTATCGCATGTGAGGGCGGTGTTGTCGTTTAATGTCGCAATGGCGTTTAACGCATCTGCATCAATAACTGTGGGTGTGTTCAGTTGCGGCAACAATTCAAGGACTGCTTTGACGGATTCTTTGTTTGTTGAAAGCCCTGGGCCGATGGCGACCGCGTTTGCGTGTTTTGCATGATTAAGTAAAGTCGGGATGTGGTGTTGTTGCAATGTCCCGTAATTTTCACTACTGCATTTCTCGTTGTCAACGAGTCCACAAAATACCGATTCCGAAATCTTTGTTTGTAATACCGGCATTATTGCTTGCGATGTCGCCAGCGTGACAAGACCCGCTCCGCTACGGAGTGCGGCTTCTGTACACAGTGCAGCTGCTCCCGGCATATCCTTGGAACCGGCAATAATTAATGCAGTTCCTTGGACTCGCTTGTCGCCCCATTCATCGCGTTTTGGGAGTAGCTGCGGAATGGCATCTTCCGTGACGAGGTAATTCCTTTCGTCGAATTGCTTTACCAGTTCATCTGGATAACTGAGATTTGCGACGGTTGTTTTGCCAAACGCTTTCCCGCCTTCCTTCTCGTAAGCGTCCAGTCGCGGAAATCCGAACAACATGGTTTCATTGGCATGGATGCAAATGTCGTTGCAAATATGCGCTGCGGAATCGTATCCCGTAGGTGCATCTGCTGCAATGACGGGGAGGCCGCTGTTGTGAATGACTTGTACGGCATTTGCGAAAGCTGCGCGAAGTTCGCCTTTTGCTCCGTTTCCGAGCATGCAATCGACAACGAGCTTGAAACCGTCTAAAAGTTCGGTGACTTCGTAGAGTTGCCCGCCTGCCTTGAAAAAATCTTTGAGCGCAAGTTTTGCTTCGTTCTGGAATTTATTCGTGGGCGCGAGACTGAAAACGGTATTTTTAATTCCAGCTTGCAAAAGATGCTTTGCAAGAACGAGTCCGTCTCCGCCGTTGTTCCCGCCTCCGATGAACACCGCAACGGGTTCTAGCGATTTTGCTTGAACGAACTTGAACAATGCAAGTCCCGCCTCCTGCATTAGCGTGTATCCGCTTTGGATAACGTCTTGCTCGGAGGGACTCTCTTTGTGCTGTTCCGCTAAAAACGTTTTCGATGATGCATCAAGCTTACGCATGGTGCCAGTCGAAAGAATGGGAGTCAAGTTTAAAGCGGAAAGCGGACTCATTTTTTGATGTGTTCTATTTACAGTTAAATAAACCAGTAGGTGACGCCGAACTTGAACATCATTGTGTGTGCACCCTTTAAGTGTATGTCAGAGCGCTTGATGCTTTTTTTGATTTTGTTTCCGTCAAGTGAATTCCAATTTTCGACATCACCTTCATATTTTACGTCGGGGAAAATTTCGTTGAATCCCATGTACCAACGGAAACTCAGACTTAAATTGTCTAAAATAAAGTAACCGGCACCGACGTTGAGACCGAATTCTGCGACGGATTGTTCAATATTGCCAAATTCGTTTTTGTTATAGTCAACCCCGTCAATTGTATATTCTGCGCTTGTGTTGATTGAAACTTGAGGTGCGATTTCAAGGAAAAATCCGTTTCCGAGAACGCCTCGCAGATAAAGTGCTATATCGATGAACATTTGATTGTAGCATCTTTCATTGCTATCGTCGTCGTCACCATCTTTATGGCTTACGTTGAAAATGCGGAAAGAAATTTCAGGAGAGAACTGGAGGCCTTCTGCCATTGTAAAACGACCCGCGAGACCGAATTCTCCGCCAATACCAGTGGGATTGTCATAGCCATCGGATGTTAGGTCTTCGAATCCCCAGAAGTATCCGTAAATAAATGTTGCATTGACGCCGATGCTGACAGGGGCTTTTTTCTTGACCGGCGCCACTTCGTCAATGGGCATGGGGTCGTTGTTTTCGATGTTTGCGTTTGCAACATTGTCATTTGTTACGCTGGTGTTTGCTGGTTCTGTTGCAATCGGCTGAGCATCAGTATTTTGTTCGGCTTGGGATTCTGCGTATGCTGGGGTTTCGACGGCTGCCGGAACGACTTGCGAGTTGTCTGCTTGTCCGTAATTTTGCTCGTAGGATTGGTCGTTTGGCTGGTCGCTAGATTGTGCGAACGAGAAAGCCGTAGCGCAGAGGATGGTCAAAAGACCTGCTGCAAGATTTTTCATAAAAACTCCTTTTAAGTGGATTCCTTTGTTGGAACATCCCTTCCTTGTAATGAAAATATAATAAACAGAATAGTCCGTTATGACACATTATGCTCCAAAATGGTATAAAATTGATGTTTTTCACTTGACTAATTAAATGAAAATATGTATATATGAATTGTTGTTCATGTATTTAAACAATTAAAGAGAGAATAATTATGTGTAAAGCGTCGAACATGCAAAATATTTCCATTGATACGCTTTTTGAACTCTCGGAGTTCTTCAAGTTCTTTGGCGATACGACCCGCATCCGCGTGATTCATCTGCTGCTTTCGGGCGAGATGTCCGTGAGTGCCATTGCTGAAAAGCTGAATCTTGAACAGTCCGTGGTGAGTCACCAGTTGAGAATTTTGCGCACAGCAAATCTCGTCAAGCCGACTCGCGATGGTCGAAAGATTTATTACGCACTCGACGATGAACATATCGGCGAGATTTTCAATACGGGGCTTGCTCACATTTTGCATAAGAAGAAGGGCTAATCATGGATTTCGTATCTGCTTTTGTTCATGAATTTATTACGCTGTTTTCGGAGATGGCTCCGTTCTTGCTGCTCGGTTTTTTGTTGGCGGGAATTATTCATGTATGGATTCCGAATGCTTTGTATGTACCGAAGATATCAAAATCGAATTTTGCTTCGGTGCTGTGGGCAGCCTTGTTTGGCGTTCCGCTTCCGATTTGCAGTTGCGGCGTGATTCCGACGTCGATTGCGATTCGCAAGGAAGGGGCTAGCAAGGGGGCGAGCGTGAGCTTCCTCATCTCGACTCCGGCGACAGGCGTTGATTCGATTTTGGCGACGTATTCGTTGCTTGGGCTTCCGTTTGCGATTTTGCGCCCGGTGGCCGCTTTGGCGACTGCTTTGTTCGGCGGAGTGCTGACAAACTTTGCAACGCGTGGTGAATCTGAAAATACCACGCATGAGACCGCCGAACATAAACATTCACATTCTGCGGAACATTCTCACGAACATCATGAGCATCATGAACATGAACCTCACGAACACTGCGAATGTGGCGATCACGATGATTGCGACCATGATCATTGCGGTTGTGGCGCTTCGGCGGGCTCAGCGACCTGTTGCGGCTCTTGTGAATCGCGCGATGTTCGTCACATGACGTTTGGTCAAAAAATTGTGGAGACTTTCCGCTATGGTCTTGTGAACATGGTGGGCGATGTCAGCAAGTGGCTTATGATTGGACTTTTGCTCGGTGCGTTGATCTCTGCATTCGTGCCGAATGATTTCTTTATGGCCTTGCGTGAATATCCGCTGCTTTGCATGGTTGCTATTCTCTTGCTCGCGATGCCGATGTACACATGCGCGACAGGTTCTATCCCGCTGGCGCTTGCGCTTGTCGCGAAGGGCATTACGCCGGGGGCTGCTCTCGTGCTTTTGATGGCTGGGCCTGCAACGAGTATCGCTTCAATGCTTGTGGTTGGCAAAGCTTTTGGCAAGCGTACGCTCATTGCTTATCTTGTTTCGATTGCCGTTGGTGCGATTGGCTTTGGCTTCATTGTCGATACGTTCTTTATGGATACGTTCCTTTCGGCGATGCTTCCGAGCGGTGCGGCGGAATGCCACGGCCATGGGGCGTTAGGTATATTTGATTATGCTTGTGCTGGACTTTTGGCTGCGTTCATGATTTATGCAAAGTTTATCCACAATGGCTGCGACGGCCATTGCGGTTGTGGCTGCGGTTGCGGCGATTCCTGCAAGTGTGCTGACTCTTGCGAAGTCGATCACGATCATGACCACTGCGAATGCGGCGAATCTTGTGGAGGCCATGAACACAGTGAACATGACCATCATCACGGCGCTTCGGCAGGCTCAGCGACCTTGGCGCATTCCGAGCCTGTCTCTAAAACGTATCGCGTGAATGGCATGAATTGCAGCCACTGCAAAGCGTGTGTCGAAAAAGCGGTACGTTTGCTAGATGGCGTGGTATTTGCTGAAGCCAATGTCGCAAGCAAATCCTTGTATGTGGAGTATCACGACGATGATGATGTTGACGAGACCGCTTTAAAAACAGCGGTTGAAGAAGCCGGTTTCGAGTTCGGCGGTGAAGCTTAGGTCGCGACGTTTTATGCGAACTTAGACTTCACCGATTCGTGCAAGCTTTAGCAATGGCATTCCGGCTTCTCGGCTTTCGTCGAGATTGACCGTGAAATCGATGCTCCAGTCGTTGAATTCTTCTTCGTCCTGGAGCATTTGCTGTATGCACATCGTATTGCCTTCGTAAGTGACAATCGTGTGGGCGAGGGCGCGGCCTTCAACGTCCATGCGGAACTTGTGATGCTCGGCGGTATAGGCGGCCATCGTTTCGATGAGCCGTTTTTCTGTCCACGGTGTCCCTTCTGCATCTGCCAAAAGTTCGCCTTCGGCGAGGTCGTCGGCGAGGCTGTCCAAAACATCCGAAAAGTCCTGCTTTTGCAAGCTCATCATAATCTGGAAAATGCGCTGGCGTACCATGGAGAGGAATCGCTTCTTGTCATAAGTGATGTCTGCTGCGGCCTTGTCTGCACCAAACGCCTTTTCTATATCGGTTGGTGAGCCTGTCGAACCATCGTCCAAGCGTTTCTGGTAATCTTCCGGGTGCGCCATCTTTTCCCATTCTTCGAGCAAGCTGGAATCCACGCGGCGGATCATTTCGCCAAGGTAGTCCTGCATTTCCAAGAGTTCTTCGTTCTTGTAGCCATCCGGCACGGTCTGCGAAAGAACTTTATACACGCCGTTCAGGTGGCGGAGCAAAATAGCTTCCATGCGCTGCAAGTTGTATTGCTTCACGTATCCGCTGAATGTGCTGAAGTTTTCGAACATTTCACGTACAATAGATTTTGGCTCGATGTTTTCATCCACCCATGGGTGGATTTCTGCGAATGCGTTGAACGTATCGTAGATAAAGTCTCGGAGCGGCTTGGGGTATTCGACTTTTTCGAGCTCTTCAAGGCGTTGGTTGTATTCCATGCCTTGGGCTTTGAGCTCGTTCATGCGGGCGTCGCGGGCCTTGTTCTGCTGGATTCTCAAAATCGCATCGGGATTTTCGAGAATACTTTCGCACAAGGTAATCACGTCTAGTGCGTATTCCGGCGAATCCTTGTCGAGCTTCGGGAGCGTGTCGAGCAGGTACAGCGAAAGCGGCTGGTTCATCGAAAAGTCATCTTGCAAATCCATGTTCACGCGCAAGTGGCTGTATCCCGGTGCAACGGCTGGCACGAATTCAATAATCTTTTTTTCGACGAGACTGCGGAACAGCAAGAACGCGCGGTGCTGCAATTGTTTTTTGCTGGCGGCACTTTCGTGACAATCCTTCAAGAGCGTACGCATGGCGCGGCAACCGTCTGTCGGACGGCTCAAGATGTTCAAAAGCATCCCGTGGTTCACTTGGAAACTTGACGTGAGCGGTTCTGGTGCGGAATCAATCAAACGTTTGAACGTATTTTCGTCAAACGGAATGTAGCCATGCTCTGGCGGTTTGCGTTTTTGGAATTTTTTCCCTGTTGTACGTGTTTTAGCTTCGAGTTTCAGATTCTCGATGACGTGTTCCGGTGCTTGCGCGACAACGTAACCGACATTGTCGAATCCCTTGCGGCCTGCGCGACCTGCAATTTGGTGAAAATCGCGTGCGGTTAAAATGGCGGTCTTGTCACCGCTGTACTTGCAAAGTTGTGTGAAAAGAACGGTGCGGATAGGCACGTTCACGCCTACGCCGAGCGTATCCGTTCCGCAAATAACCTTGAGCAAGCCCTGTTGGGCGAGCTTTTCGCAGAGAATGCGGTACTTCGGCAAAAGTCCTGCGTGGTGCAACCCGATGCCTTGCTTGAGCCAGCGCTTGACATCCGGACCGTACGGGCTTGCAAAACGGACTTCCTTGATCGCTTCGTTAATCTTGACTTTTTCTTCTTTGGTGCACAAGTCAAGACTCATGAAATTTTGGGCATTGCTGGCCGCTGCGGCTTGCGTAAAGTGGACAACATAAACTGGAGCCTTGCCTTCGTTCACGAGCTTTTGCACTTCAGTCGAAATTTCTGTCGTGCTATAGCTGAAGTCCAAAGGCACTGGGCGTTGCGTGGAGCGGACCGTCACAGACTCACGGCCTGTATGCTTCGTCATGTCGCGCTCGAAAAATTCTGTCGCACCGACGGTCGCGCTCATCAGGAGAAATCGCGATTGCGGGAGTGTCAAAAGCGGAATTTGCCAAGCGACACCACGTTCGCGGTCGGAGTAGTAATGGAATTCGTCCATCACGATGTCGATGATGGAGAGAGTTTCGCCTTCGCAGAGCGCCATGTTTGAAAGAATTTCTGCCGTGCAGCAAATGATGGGGGCGTCGCGGTTGACGGTTGCGTCGCCGGTCGAAAGTCCGACGTTTTCGGCTCCGAATTCCTTGCAGAGGGCCATCCATTTTTCGTTGACCAAAGCTTTGATAGGGCAGGTATAGACGCTGCGGCGGTTGTGCACAAGGCTGTCAAAATGGAGTGCGAGGGCCACCATGGACTTTCCGCTGCCGGTCGGCGTGTTGAGGATAACGTTCTTGCCGTCTAAAAGTTCAAGGATAGCCTCTTCTTGTGCGGGGTACAACGTTGTTCTGCGAGCTTCTGCCCACGCCATAAATTGTTCTAAAACATCTTCTGATGAAATATCAGCACGGTTTCCGTGGGCTTTTTCTACCAGTTCATTCAAAAATTCTTTAAGAATACGCTTGTTTTGCTCTGCCATAATGGTGCAAAGATAACTTTTTGAAAATAAAATGTTAGAAGTTTTCTATTTTCGGAATCAAAGGAGATTTGTGATGAAAGGAATCGTACTTGCTGGAGGCTCCGGCACGCGTTTGTATCCGCTCACGATGGTCACATCGAAGCAACTTTTGCCGGTCTATGACAAGCCGATGATTTATTACCCGCTTTCAACTCTTATGTTGGCGGGCATTCGTGACATTCTCATTATTTCGACTCCTGCGGATTTGCCAAACTTTGAACGCTTGCTAGGCGACGGTTCCGCGATGGGACTTAATTTGAGTTACAAGGTGCAGCCGAGTCCGGATGGACTTGCCCAAGCGTTTATTTTGGGTGAAGAATTTATCGGTGACGAATGCTGTGCGATGGTTCTTGGCGATAATATCTTCTATGGAAACGGCTTCAGTCAGCTTTTGAAGGATGCCGTCAAGAATGCTGAAAAAAATGGTCGTGCTAGCGTGTTCGGCTACTACGTCGAAGACCCGGAACGCTTTGGCGTTGTAGAGTTTGATGACCATGGCAAGGTAATTTCAGTCGAAGAAAAGCCAAAGGAACCGAAGAGCAATTACGCCATTACGGGTCTTTATTTCTATGACAACCGCGTGGCTGGATTTGCCAAGGCCCAAAAGCCGAGTGCTCGGGGCGAACTTGAAATTACGGATCTCAACAAAACGTATCTCGACAACGGCGAACTCGATGTGAAGCTCCTCGGTCGCGGCTTTGCTTGGCTCGATACTGGCACGATGGACAGCCTCATCGAAGCGGGCGAGTTTGTAAAAATGGTCGAGAATCGTCAGGGTATCCAGATTTCTGCCATTGAAGAAATTGCGTACAAGAACGGCTGGATCAGCAAGGATAAACTCTTGGAATCGGCAGCCAAGTATGGCAAGTCGCCTTATGGTCAGCATCTCAAGAAAGTTGCCGAAGGAAAAATTCATTACTAGAACTTGGTTTTTGCGCTTTAGTTCTTTACGCCCGGCATTTCGTCCGGGCTTTCTCTGTGTAGAAAAACTCTTTATTATATTTTGTTTAGGAGATTTTATTTAGAAGCTCGAAAAAAAATAGGAGGAGAGCGATGAAAATAATCTAGGCTATGTTGCCGTTGTTGATTTTGGTATCACAATGTTTTTCAACCATTGCCAATGATATTACATATCCGTTGCAACTGCTTAATTCCCCGGTATTGCGTTTGCCTGCTGTGAATAAAAAGGTGACACAGGGCGATGTGCGTGCCCTTGTGCTTCTTGTCCAATTTTCAGATATAAAATTTAGGAATGCTGATCCGGTATCGTAATTTAACGATTACTTGAATAAAGAAGGGTATAATGAATATCATAATGCCGGTAGTGTTAGGGATTATTTCTTGAAAAGCTCCTATGGAATGTTTCGTCCTACTTTTAATGTAATGGCTCCTGTGACGCTTTCTAAAACGAAAGCCTATTATGGTGGGCGTTCAGATACGGATCGAAATTTTAACGGCACGGTTCAGGCGGTTCGTGAGGCTTTGCAATTGCTTGATTGGAATGCAATCGATTTTTCGTTGTACGATAACGATGGCAATGGAGTCGTTGATTTTGTCTCTGTTATTTTTGCCGGTGTAGGTTCGGATGGCTCAGGAATTGTAGAATCTATCTGGCCGCATAAGGGGTCTGTGGGGAATATGATGGTTGGGGGTGGACTGGTTGTTGAGTCTCCCTTTACTATATTTCCGGTGTTAATTGGAGAAATGTATGAAACGTTCCATTGTTATTACTGGCGGGGCTGGCTTTATCGGTAGCCATGTCGTGCGCCTGTTTGTGAACAAGTATCCTGAATATCAGATTATCAATCTCGACAAGCTTACGTACGCAGGTAACTTGGCTAACCTCAAGGATGTCGAAGACAAGCCGAACTACAAGTTTGTGAAGATGGACATCTGCGACTTTGACTCTTTCTACAAGCTCATGCAAGACGAAAAAGTCGATGGCATTATTCACCTTGCTGCAGAAAGCCATGTCGATCGTTCCATTAGGGATCCGTTCACATTTGCTCGTACGAATGTCATGGGAACGCTCAGCCTTTTGCAGGCAGCCAAACTCTACTGGGATAGCCTTCCAGAAAAGTACGAAGGCAAGCGATTCTACCATATTTCGACGGATGAAGTTTACGGCGCTCTCAAGATGAATCATCCGGAGGGCATTACACCTCCGTTCACGACAACGGCCTCCAGTTCGGAACACCATTTGGCCTACGGAGACGACTTCTTCTACGAGACGACGAAATATACTCCGCATTCTCCGTATTCCGCATCCAAGGCCGGCTCCGACCACTTCGTGCGCGCGTTCCACGACACTTACGGCATGCCGACGATTGTCACGAACTGCTCCAACAACTACGGTCCGTACCAGTTCCCCGAAAAGTTGATTCCGCTTTTCATCAACAACATTCGCCACAAGAAGCCGCTTCCGGTCTATGGCAAAGGCGAAAACGTTCGCGATTGGCTCTTTGTCGAAGACCACGCCCGCGCGATAGACGTGATTTTCCATAACGGAAAGATTGCCGAAACTTATAACATCGGCGGCTTCAACGAATGGAAAAACATCGACATCATCAAGGTCGTCATCAAGACGGTGGATAAGCTTCTCGGTCGCGCCGAAGGCGAAGACTTGAATCTCATCACCTACGTGACAGACCGCTTGGGCCACGACGCCCGCTACGCCATCGACTCCACCAAACTCCAGAAGGAACTCGGCTGGGAACCGTCGTTACAGTTTGAAGAAGGTATCGAAAAGACCGTCCGCTGGTACCTCGACAACCAGGAATGGCTCGATAACATCACGAGCGGCGACTACGAAAAGTATTACGAAACGATGTATAAGAATAGGTAAAAAGTGGTTAGTATGCAGTGGTTAGTAAACAGGAATACAAATGCGGCTTCGCCGAGAACCTGATTTCTAACTGCTAGAACCCTAACCACCAACCACTAACCACTAATCACTAGTTTATGTCTAAATTCAATTTCATCAAAACCTCTATTGAAGGCGTGACTATCGTCGAGCCGACTGTTTTTGGCGACCAGCGTGGCTATTTCATGGAAACCTACAACAAGGCGGAGTTCGATGCTGCCGGCTTGAATTTGGTTTTTGTACAAGATAACGAATCCCGTAGCAAGAAGGGCGTGCTTCGTGGTCTGCATTTCCAAAAGAAGAATCCGCAGGGCAAGCTCGTTCGCGTCATCGAGGGCGAAGTCTTCGATGTTGCTGTCGATCTTCGCAAGGGCAGCCCTACGTTTGGCAAATGGGTAGGCGTGACGCTTTCTGCTGAAAACAAGAAGCAGTTCTACATCCCAGAAGGCTTTGCCCACGGCTTTGTGGTGCTTAGCGAAACGGCGACGTTTGTGTATAAGTGCACTCGCCTTTACGATGCAAAAGACGAAGGCGGCCTCATGTGGAATGATCCTGAAATTGGTATTGAATGGCCGGTGGGCGACGGGTTTGAACCGCTCCTCTCCGAAAAGGACACGAAAAACCCGCTTCTCAAGGACTTGGGATTTGCATTTGAGCTGTAGATTAGGTGGTAGGTTATAGGTTGTAGGTCTTAGGGAAACTGCTTTTTCTAACTGTCATCCCGGCCTAAGGTCCCTGAGCTTGCCGAAGGGCCGGGATCTTCTTACACGGTTCTTATTGCAGATACTTTTCTCCTAGAATTCCTCTAACCCCTAATACCTAATACCTTAATCCTTTGTAAATTTTTTCTATTTTTACGCATCATGAAAAACATACTTGTAGTTTGTACCGGAAATATTTGTCGTAGCCCGACAGGCGAGTATCTTTTGAAAAAGGAACTTGGTCCTGATTTTAATGTCATTAGTGCAGGGCTTGGAGCGTTGGTTGACAATCCTGCCCATGAAATCTCGCAGAAAATTGCCATGGAGCACGGTATTGATATGAGTGCTCATAGGGCTCGCCAGATTAACTTGGATATTCTCAAATGGGCTGATTTGATTCTCGTGATGGAAAACGGTCATAAGAGGGAACTTTTGCATAGATATCCTTGGCTTGAAGGCAAGGTCTTCCGCTATGGAGAATCTCATCAAGTTGATATTCCGGACCCTTACAGAAGGCCCGAAGCTGCTTATGTCATGGCGTGGAATTTTATTTCGAAATTGACGCCGTATTGGGTTGAAAAGATTAAACAAAGTGAAGCCAAACACTAATAATTAAAAAGGTAACTTATGAATAAAATTGGTATAGCTCTTTGTGGAGTCGCTGCTGCCATTCTGAGTGGTTGCTTTGCCGCACCTCAGATGCGAATGGACATTTCCTCGGATTCCACGTCCTATAATGGAATTTCGTTCAAGCTGCACTCCATTGATAAAGGCGACATGGGTGAACCTGTCCAGGTTGTCGTGAATCCCAATGCGGGCAAGTTGGAAGACCTGATGGTGGATTCCCTCCCGGACTTGGAATACAGGATTGGACCTCTGGACATGGTGCAGGTGGTTGTTTGGGAACATCCGGAACTCACTTCTCCGATGGGGCAGTACCAGCCGGCTGGGCAGAAGGTGACGACCGATGGTAAGCTCTTCTACCCGTATGCGGGCGTGATTCAGGCTGCCGGTCTTACCGCTCAGGAACTCCGTAACGAAATTACGAAGAGACTTTCTGATAAAATCTTGAATGATCCGCAGGTGGATGTTCGCGTGACGGGTTATCACAGCCGCAAAGCTTTGGTGACGGGCGCTGTGAATAGGCCTGGTTATGTGAAGTTCGATGAAAATCCGATGACTATCCCTGACGTGATTGCTGAAGTGGGTGGCTTCAATGAAAAGGCCGACCCGTCTTTCGTTCAGCTCCGCCGTGGTGAAAAGGTTTATAACATCGATTATACCCGTGCGTTCAAGAACAATGTTTCTATCGAACGCATTCTCGTGAAGCCGGGGGACCAAGTGTTTGTTCCGCTGAGATCCGATACTGAAAGAGATAGAAAGGTCTATGTCCTTGGCGAAGTGACGAGGAGCGGTGTTGTCCGCATGGATAACTATTTGTCATTGGCCGAAGCTCTTGCTGCATCGGGTGGTGTAAACGCAATTAATGCTTCGTCGAGGGATATCTATGTTATTAGAAATACGGCTCCGGACAAAATCGATATCTATCAGTTGAATGCAAAGAATGCGATGGCTTTGGCAATGGCAGACCGCTTTGAAATGAATCCGCGTGATATCGTATATGTCGATGCTTCTGGTCTTGCAACGTGGAACCGTTTTATTGGTTTGATCTTGCCGACGCTTAACGCCACTATTAATACGTTTAATAGTACTTCGGATGCTATTCAGAATGTGCAATACATTCATAATACTGGCTGGGCCGGTCCCAAAAAGTAGTAGGTCCTCTGCTAAAGGTTGTTAAAATATGATTAACCTTATTTTGTGTGGTGGCAGCGGAACGCGCCTTTGGCCGATAAGCCGCTCCTTGATGCCGAAACAGTTCGCCCGTCTTTTTGACGGAGCGTCCTTGTTCCAGCGTACGGTTAAGACAAATTCCCGCATTTGCAGTGCACAGTACATTGTCAGTAATGCAGAACAGTATTTTTTGGCTAAAGACCAGCTCGAAGAAGTTCATGCGGATGATGTCCGCTTCCTTTTAGAGCCTGTGGGCCGCAACACCGCTCCGGCGATTGCTCTTGCGTGCCTTGGACTGAATCCAGACGATATCGTTCTCGTGTCTCCGTCGGATCACGTGATTCGCAAGACGGACGCTTACGAAGAATGCTTGCGCAAGGCCGAAGAATTTGCCAAGAGCGGTTTCATGGTGACATTTGGCATTACGCCGACAGGGCCGGAAACGGGGTATGGCTACATCGAAGCGAATGGCGAAGATGTCAAGCGCTTTGTCGAAAAGCCGAATCTTGAAACGGCAAAAAAGTATGTCGAATCTGGAAAGTTCTTTTGGAACAGCGGTATTTTCTGCTTCAAGGTTTCGACGTTCTTGGATGAACTTGCCACGTATTCGCCGGACATCTTGAACGCCGCAAAGATTGCTTTTGCGAACGCCAAGAAAGAAAACAAGGATGCGCTCGTCCGTGTCGATCATGAAGACATGATGAACATTCCGTCGAATTCGATTGACTATGCCGTGATGGAAAAGTCAAGTAAGGTGAAGGTTGTTCCGAGCGATATTGGCTGGTCCGATCTCGGTGCGTTCGATTCTCTTTATGGTGAATACGAACATGACGAAAATGGCAACAACGTAAACGCAAAGCACTTGGGCATCGGTTCCAAGAACTCGCTCGTGCTCGGTGGCCAGCGTCAGATATGCACGATTGACTTGGACAACATGCTCATCGTCGATACGCCGGATGCTCTCTTGGTCGCTCCGCTTGCGAGCAGCCAGAAGGTCAAGAAGGTTGTCGATGAGCTCAAGGCTCGCGGCTCTGATTTGCCGACGGTTCCGCAGACAGTCAATCGTCCGTGGGGTACGTACTCCGTGCTCGAATCGACCGACCGCTACAAGATGAAGCGCATTGTCGTGCGTCCGGGCGAACGCCTTTCGTTGCAGAAACATTTGCACCGTTCGGAACATTGGGTCGTCGTGAGTGGTACCGCAACGGTGACGGTTGGCGACAAAGTGTTCTACGTGCGTCCGAATGAATCGACCTACATCCCGTCGGGAACGCCGCATCGCTTGCAGAACGAAGGCAAGCTCCCGCTCGTGATCGTTGAAGTCCAAGTCGGCGAATACACCGGCGAAGACGACATCATCCGCATGCAGGACGACTACAAGCGTTCTTAGTAAGTGGTTTGGTAATCGCTTAACTTTGGCGGGCCTCGCGGCCCGCTATTTTTTGTGCTGTCATCCCGGTCGAAGCCAGCCCTGAGCGCAGTCGAAGGGTGCCGGGATCGGCTTTAATCGGAACATCCCTGCATTGTCACCTCGGACTAAGGTTGGTGTGATATTTAAAAGTCCTCGTTGCAAATATCGCCGAGTGTTACTTGAATGTCTAAAATCGTATCTGGATTTAGGGCGTAGAGCATCTTTTGTCCATCGCGGCGAGCTATTACAAATTTTCCATCGACAAGAGCCTTCATGTCGTGTGAAAGCGTCGGCTGCGACACTCGAAATTCTTTGAGAATGTCTGTAGCGCACATCTCTCCATTGGAAAGCAAGTTGATGATTTTTAGACGTTTCGGATCCGCCATGACCTTAAGTTGTTTTGCAATTTTCGTATAGTTAATCTTATTCATATATATAAATATAGAAATTTTTCTATAAATATAAAAGGTAAAAATTAATTTTTTAAGTTGAATTGATTGCATAAAAAAGGAACCCTTGCAGGTTCCTTTCTGTAATTCTAATCTAGATAACGTGTTAAGCGGAAACCTCATACCTCAAAGGCACGAAGTGCCGACCTCACACCTCATACCTACTTGATGATGAGCATCGAGTCGTCCCAAGCCTCTCGTGAGACTCCGCACCTATGGTGCGGGAGGAGGGCTTTATGCCCTCCGTTCGTCGAACGAAATCGTTGTTTTTAGAGATGCGCCAGCCTATGGCTGCCGCAGCTCTTAACAAGGATTTGGAGGCGAAGCAAAAATGGAACCTTTTCAGGTTCCATTTTTAATCTCGTTATATGTTAATCGTTTATTTAACGATTAACATAGATTCGTCCCAAGCCTCGTGCTTTTCGAGGCCGAGGAGGTTGGCCGTCGTAGCGGCGATGTTGGAAAGACCCCAGTCGCCTTCCTTGAGACCGAGCTTGCCGCCCGTGACGTTATCGTAAAGGATACACGGCACCTTGTTGAGCGTGTGGCTCGTCTTGGCCTTGAAGGAACCGTCCTTGTTGACCTTCGGCATGCCGGTCTTCTTGTCGATTTCGTACATTTCGTCGGCGTTACCGTGGTCAGCCGTGATGATGGCAACACCACCGAGAGCGTCGATCACCGGGAGGAGTCGTGCGAGGCCGATATCTACAGCTTCGATAGCCATCGTAGCAGCGCGGAAGGAACCGGTGTGGCCCACCATGTCGCCGTTCGGGAAGTTGCAACGGAGAGTCTGGT
This sequence comes from Fibrobacter sp., assembly GCF_017545445.1. Classification (GTDB taxonomy): domain Bacteria; phylum Fibrobacterota; class Fibrobacteria; order Fibrobacterales; family Fibrobacteraceae; genus Fibrobacter. The sequence goes on along the minus strand of NZ_JAFWOM010000157.1, from coordinate 1,030 downwards.
ACTTGCCGCTCTTCAAAGCTTCGATCATGGCGTCGGTGATTTCGGCAGCCTTCATCCACGGGCGCTGTTCGAACGGAACAACGTCAGATTCAATTTCGAGGTAGGTTTCGCCGTCGAACTTGCTGGAACGGTTACCATTCCAGAAGTAGGTCACGTGGCCGTACTTCTGCGTTTCGGAGCAGGCGAACTGCTTGACGCCCGTTTCGGAAAGCCATTCGCCGCTGGTTTCCTTGATGGCCGGAGGCGGAACGAGGAAGCGGTTCGGAAGCTTGAGGTCGCCGTCGTACTGGAGCATGCCAGCGTAGCAGACGTGCGGGAAGCGCTTGCGGTCAAATTCGTTGAAGGATTCTTCTTCGAAGGCGCGCGTGATTTCGATGGCGCGGTCGCCACGGAAGTTGAAGAACACCACGGAGTCGCCATCGTTGATGGTACCGACCGGTTGGCCGTCCTTCGCAATCACGAACGGCGGGAGGTCCTGGTCGATAGCCTTGGTTTCGCCACGGAGAGTTTCGATAGCCTGCGTAGCGTTGTCGAAGTAGCGGCCTTCGCCGAGCACGTGGGTCTTCCAGCCAAGTTCCACCATCTTCCAGTTAGCGTTGTAACGGTCCATGGTAATCTGCATACGGCCACCGCCGCTAGCAATGCAAACGTCAAATTCCGGAGAGCGGAGTTCGTCGAGGAACTTTTCGAACGGGCCAACGTAATCGAGAGCGGAAGTTTCCGGCACGTCACGACCGTCGAGCAAAATGTGCACGCGGACCTTCTTGAGGCCTTCCTTCTTGGCCTGGGCGACCATGGCCTTCAGGTGAGAAATGTTGGAGTGGACGTTACCGTCGCTGAAGAGACCGATGAAGTGGAGGACGGTGTTTTTTTCGCGGGCGTTGCCGGCAATTTCCTTCCATGCGTCACGTTCAAAGATTTCACCAGAGACGATGGAATCCTGCACGAGGGCTGCACCCTGGTTATAGACTTGGCCAGCACCGATAGCGTTGTGGCCGACTTCGGAGTTACCCATGTCTTCGTTGGTCGG
>NZ_JAFWOM010000156.1 GCF_017545445.1 Fibrobacter sp. | reverse complement strand
TTCAGGTCTCTAAAAACGGCGGCGAATATCAGACCCAATCGACGGCCATGAAACCCGATGATAAGACAGAACAGTTCATTCTAGGAACTTTGGCGGTAGAAGATGGCGATTAACCCGTTTGACAGCCCACACTACAAGGCTCTTTCTCAGCTTTACCCGCTCAAGATGGATGCGGAGGAATACGCTGTTGCCAAGGAACTTGACAGAGCATTGGAATATACCGATGCCGCTTATCCTGAAATCTTCCCAAGCACGGCTACTGCAACGCTTGAACGCTGGGAAAATCTGTATAATCTGAGCCACACGGGATCCATCGAATACCGCCATCAAGTCCTTTTGGCAGAAATCAACCGGGAATCAGGCATTGCGGAACGCCATTATAAGGCACTTGCGGCATCAATCGGCTTTACAATTACAATCGTAAAACCGCCTAGGATGTTCCGGGCAGGACTTTCGCGTGCCGGGTTCCCGATATATGACGAAGATGATCAATACACCTGGACGGTCTTTTGCGACCGACAGAAGTCATCCTGTTCGTTGCTGATTCGAACTTTGGAAGCTCAAAAAATCCCATTTACCAAAATTAGATGGTCTTTCCAAGCACCTCCGGCAGGCCGTTTGTTACTTGAAAACGGCGGGGCGTTGCTACTTGAAAACGGAAATCAACTTTTACTGGAGAAATAACCATGGCCGAAGAAATCCTGGACAAGAAAACATCCGAACTGGAATCATTAACGTTAGCCGAAGCAATCGAGGCTAACGCCGTTGTTCCCGTGGCGATTCCCAATTTAGGCAACGGTAATGTTGCTTTGGAAGATTTGGCTGGTCAAGACGGGGCCAACGGCAAATCTGCCTATGAAGTAGCCGTCGATAACGGCTTCGAAGGAACCGAAGCCCAATGGCTTGCATCGCTCAAAGGTGCTGATGGTGCCGCAGGAGCTGCCGGAGCAAAAGGTGATAAGGGCGATAAAGGCGACAAGGGTGATACTGGTGCAACGGGACCGCAGGGCCCTGCGGGTACCGGCGTTCAAGAAGTATTTATCGTAGAATATGGTGTTACATCGTATGCCGATACTCTTGCTGCGTACAATGCTGGTAAAATCATATTCGGGAAAAGATCGGATTTGATTTATGTAATGACCGAGTATGCTGATGTCACTGATCCTACAGACCCAGAAGTCGTAACAGGACATATCTTTTGGTTTGCTTCGTTTGAAGCGGTTAATCCCGATGTTAAAATTAGCCGATTTGGTTTGTCGAGTGAAGATCAGTGGCAAGCCCCAGTTGTCAAAGAGCTTTTTAAATATGACGATAGGCCTAATTTAGTTCGTGGTAGTCTAGAGACTTTGAATCTAAACAATGACCCACTTACTTGGATGCCTGATGGACCCGGAGTTGTCGGTCACATCTATCTGAAGTATTCTCCATTATTCAGAGCTTCAAATGTTTCTGCAACTGGAGTAAACTCGGTAACTGTAACCAATAACAAGCATACTATTTTGACGGATGTTGCTTCAGCGACACTTACAATTCGCTCTGAACTTGAATCCTATGCAACAGGTGGTCGAGAGGCCGCTAATTTCGTCGTTGAAGTGACGCCATCTGTTGATTGTACGGTAACTATCGAAACACGTCCAAATAGTCAAGCAGTACCGGCATGGACGGCCCTGAACTACAGTGCAGATGCAGGCAATACGCTTACGGCTGGCAAAACTTACCAAATTACTTGTGTGGGTTCTTGCTGGACTATGGCTGAATTTGTTGCCCCTGCAACGCCTTCGGCATAAGGAGTTATCTATGATTTTCACCCATCATGGAATTAACTCTATCCGTCGGGCTGTTGCTCCTGCTACAGGAGCGCTCACGCTTGAAATGAATGTTACTGGTCAAGGCTTTGACCCGGCGAGAACGTTTCATGTCATCGTAATTTTCGGCTATCCGGTGAACTATACTGTCGACGGAACGCCGATTGCCAATCCCGATGCCTATTACAATGGGTATCTCAAGGATGGCGACAGCGTGACTCTTGGCAACCTTCCGGCGGGCGTAAGCCTGACAATCGTCGAAGACATTACATCTGCCGATACAGCTGCAGGCTATGCTCAAGTGTCCATTACGGGTAATCCTGGCAACGTTATTGCAGGCACGACATCGACAGTTTCGTTCACCAACTCTTACACAGCCCCGGGCGATGCATTGACCCCATACGAAGACTGTGGCATAGGCCTTAGCGCTTCCGGTGATAACTCCGGTCGCCTCTCAGTGCCTGATTCCAAGAATCAAAGCCTTTTCGTCGTTGTTCCTGGCGTGTCGGGCAAGGTCATTACGGCGTTTGATGTGTGGACGGACCAGCCCGATGCGGCAAGCGTTTATAAGACGAACGAAGTCGTGGCGACGACATTCCGGACGTTTGACTTCCTTGGTCATGATCCGAGCGTGACCCCGCAACAGGTGCTTGCCCAGCCGCCGTCTTATGCAACGTCCTGGACAACGACCCAAGAATCGGACGGCAGTTATAGGCAGCATATCGTACTTGATACGCCCATAACGATGGAATCAGGCAGACAGTATGGATTTATCGTGACGACTCGCGGCGATGTGAACCACACCAACTGCGTGTGTTCTAGCCTTGCGAGCGCACAGAATCTAATGCTGACCTCGACTGAATGGTATGAACCAAGTCCGCAATACGACCCGCCTGCAGTTGTTTTCTCCTGGTGGGAAGCAAACAAGTATTGCTTTGCTGGCACGCATGCCCCAAGCATCAAATTTTACTCAACTTAAAGCCCTTTTGAAAAGGAGTTCAACATGAATACAAAGACCTTTAAAACTGGTGACATTGTGACCCCGGAGTTTCTGAATGAACTTCAAAATCCATCGTTCAACAAACAACCCGGCGAAGTCGGCCATTTGCCCACGCCCGACCGCTTACATATCCCATTAGGCGATTATGGTTTTGCTAAAATTGAAAAAAAAGACAATGCAATATCTTTCGAAATTCGTGAAAATAAGCAATTTGACCCGAGCGTGATTCGGTATACAACTGAATCAAAAGAGCTGTATCAAGGTCATTCGTTCGATGGGGGCGTTTATCCAGCTACTACGCAAGAATGGATGAAATCAGGCAGTGGTGCTGTGCAATATCATCAGGAGTTTAAGGTAAATCAAGGCGGACACACCGAAGATGTTTTAATCAACAAGACTATCGATGACAATGGCGACATCGTTCCTGCGTTCGGAATGATCTGTATCTACTCTGTGTCCGGCGGCATAAACCCTGACCCTCCTAAAAAATGCGAAATAACAGCATCAGGGCCGGTAACATATACTCATGATGGAACCCGATGGGTTCAAAATGCTTAAACAATAAACATCAGTAATAAAAAAGGATGTAACAAAGCGTTACGTCCTTTTAATTTTTGTCTCATTTAAGGCGATAAATTGTCTCATTCAAACCGCCGCGTTATAACGGATTGCTGCTGAAAATAATGTTGATTACGCATTTGTTCAGCCGGAAGCTGAAATTGTGGAATGGGGACAGTATTACGAAGACCACGGAAAGTTCCCGGTTCCTGTGTTTATGGGCTGTAAGTTGTTGTCTGAAAGCTTACGAGACAAAAGTATCATGGCGGAGCTCCTTGAAGGCACTGATTTTATTCCTAAGACCATCAAGGTCACTCAATAAAATCCTCGCTTCGAGGATGTTGAGAAACAGATTGGTTTCCCGTGCTGGATTCGCGCAACGGAAGGAACTGGTGGTCTTGGGAGCCTAAGGCTTGACGATATCAGCAGTTACAAGAGCTGGCTCTTTATCAACTCCCGTATTCCCGAATTTACTGTATCCGAGTTCCTTACTGGGCGTCATCTTGCCAACCAAATGCTCTATTACAATGGCGACTATGTGAAGGGCGCCGCATTGGAATGTGCAGAGTATGTCATGGCGAATACTGCTCCGTCACATGTTACG
>NZ_JAFWOM010000155.1 GCF_017545445.1 Fibrobacter sp. | reverse complement strand
GCCCGACATCGAGAGCACCTTGAAATTCTTGAGCTTGCCGGTAGAAGGCACGTGGGGGCCGGCGCAGAGGTCTTCAAAGTTCTTGCCCGGTTCGCCAGTCACGTAGAAGCTGAGCGTGCCGTCGCTACCTTCGCGGGCGAGTGCGCGCTGAGCGTTATCGGTCTTGTACTTGTCGCCCTCGGTGCGCTTCAGGCCATCAGCGGCGCTGACTTCGCAACGGGTAAACGGACGGTCTTCCTTGATGATTTCCTTCATGCGCTTTTCGATGCGCTCGAAATCCGACTGCTGGATCGGGGTCGGTGTCATCAAATCGTAGTAGAAACCCTTTTCGATAGCCGGACCGTAGGCGAGCTTGGTGCCCGGGAACAGGTCGCAGATGGCTTCGGCAAGCACGTGGCTGCAGCTGTGACGCAGGAGCATCAGAGCATCCGGGTCGTCGTTGCTCGGCGTGATAATCTTGATGGTGCCGCTCTCGGTGAGCGGGCGCGTGAGGTCGAGGACCTTATCGCCGAGTTTGACGCCAAGCGCCTTGCGTGCAAGACCTTCGGAAATGCCCTTCGCAATTTCGAGGCCGGTGGTGCCCGATGCTACGGAACGTACGGAGCCATCGGGGAAGGTGAGTTCGATTTGAGACATAAATAATCCTTTTTATGGGCGGTTCTCGCCCGGTTCCCCAGAAATACGACATCTGGCGGTGAGGCGAAATTTAGTTAAAGGCGAGAGTTGCGGCAACAAAGCTTGCTTGGTTTGACATAACCGAGCCGCACTAAATGCACACGAAGTGTGCCAAGATAGCTTTTAGACGAAAGACGAAAGACGAGAGATGAGAGAATGACGATAAATAATGCCTCAAATGCGTCATTCTGACGCCGAAGGCGGTATAGAATTGTTGCCAATTCATTGGCTTACAATTCTTAAGCTCTTGTGGGCTAAGAATCCAGTCCTAATAATACAAAGGGGGAAGAATCCCCCTGATTGCAGCCCCGTCGTCATGGCGGCCCACGAGCCGCCATCTAGCCGTGTCTTCCATCACCCCCACGCCTAGGGGACACCCCTAAGACCCCCGATAAAACTCTACACCTTATACCGCGCTCTTTTCTCAGCGACGCAAAGTTCCGTTTGTTTAGAGCGTTTCCTGAATTTCACTTTAGGGACAAGCGTCATTTGGATTCCCATGGCGTTTAGCACCTTGAAAATGGTTTCGAAACGCGGATGGGCTTTTTCGTCTAAAGCCTTGTAAAGACTTTCACGGCCGAGTCCTGTCTTTTCGGCAATCTGCGACATGCCCTTGCTTCTCGCAATGTGTCCGATGGCACGGAGAAACAGCGCTGGGTCATCAGATTCGCTGACCATGTTCAAGTATTCGGCGACGATTTCCTCGTTGTCGAGATATTCGGCAATGTCTAGAACTGTAATTTCACTTTTTTTCATCTTGCATTCCTCGCCAAATTTCTTTAGCCTTTTCTATATCTCGATCCTGCGTAGATTTGTCTCCACCAATAAGAAGAATCACGACAGTGTCCCCATTTCTCACAAAATATAATCTATATCCAGGTCCATAATCAATCCGCATTTCCAATATGCCATCACCAACAGATTTGTAATCTCCGAGATTGCCTTCCTCGACTTGTGTCAGACGAAAAAGTATTCGAGCTTTTGCTCGATAATCCCGTAATTTACTCATCCATTTTTTAAATGCAGGAGTCTGATTTATCGTAATCATACTACATTAAATGTATCTAATCGGATACAGATTGTCAAGAGGTTAACTTGAATAAAAAAGAGTGCGCCTTGCCTGGATAGGTGCATCGAAAAAAGGCCCTGCTAGGTGAAGGCGTAAGGCGCATACCGTTGTCCTCTCCAACTTGAGGTGAAAATTGGGGGAGGGGGCGAAATTAAAGAAAAACAGCAAAATATGCAAAAATAATCTCTAAAATAGTCCGTTTAAGCCGTATTTTTTTGTTAGGAATGAAAATTGATAAAATATGCAAAAATAATTCCTAGAAAGAGGACGTTCGGTATTATTTCTTGATGGAGCCGAAGATTTGACTGAAATTGGAGAAAATTGCGTAAAATCGGCAATTTTTACCACAAAAACACGTAATAAAATCAGGCGTATACGCAAAAATGCACTTTTTCGTACGAAAAAGTGCGCTCGTAACACACTAATTCGGTTGGAAAAGTGCGATTTGTTGTTGACAATTCGGTCGGAAAAGTGTAGTTTTGGGATATGTTCAAGAGAAAAATCCTTAAAGAATTTGAAAATTGGAAGATCTCGGGGGGCAAAAAGAAGGCCCTGGTTGTCAAGGGAATGCGTCAAATCGGCAAGACATCCAGCGTCCTGGAATTCGCCCGCAACAACTACGAGAGCGTCGTCTATATCAACTTTAAGGAAAATGAAAATGCGAAGAAGGTCTTCGAGGGAGACCTGAACGTCAATAGGATTGCTATAGACCTTTCGGCGCTTTTCCCCAACGTGCATTTTGTTGAGAACAAGACCGTCATCATCTTCGATGAAATTCAGGAATGTGCAAACGCCCGTGCAAGCATCAAGCCTTTTATGGAAGACGGTCGCTACGATGTCATCTGTACTGGATCCCTGCTTGGTATTAAGGGGTACAACCGTAAAAAGGGAAAAGGCGTCCCGACCGGTTTTGAAAGAATAATTTATATGAAACCCATGGATTTCGAGGAATTTCTGTGGGCAAAGGGCATTGGCGAAAACGTCATCGCATACCTGAAGGAATGCTTCGCGAAAAAGGAACCCGTAAGCGAGGCGACGCACAACGCCATGCTCCGCTACTTCAAGGAATACCTTTGTGTAGGCGGGCTCCCTTATGTCGTTTCTCGATTTGTCGAGACGAACGACATGAACGTCGTTTGGCAGGAACAGCAAGACATTCTTGAAGAATACAAGGACGACTTTGGCAAGCACCTTGACGAGAACGAAAACGAGGAAATCGACCGCACGCTTCTTGGCCGCATCAATCGCGTCTTTGATTCAATTCCCGCCCAACTTGCGAAGGAAAACAACAAGTTTGTTTATTCGCAACTTGAAAAGAAGGGCCGTTCCGAAAATTACCAAGCCGCAATCCAATGGCTCTACGACTGCGGCATAATCAACATTTGCCACAACCTGACCAACATCGCAGAACCCCTTGAAGGCTACAAGATCGAGAATACGTTTAAGATTTATGTGCAGGATTCCGGCCTGTTTGTCGCCATGCTGGAACGCGGCACCGCGGCCAAGATTCTAAGCGGTGATTTGGGATTCTATAAAGGCGCCATCTACGAGAACATCATTGCAGATTGTTTCTCTAAACAAGGTCGCAAACTATTCTACTTCCGCAAAGAATCTGGGCTAGAAATTGACTTTGTAGAAAATGTCGGCGGCGAACTCGCCATTATTGAAGTCAAGGCGACAACGGGACGCTCCAAGTCGGCAAAGACTGTTTTGAATAACGATAACTACGCAGCCAAGGTTTGCTACAAGCTTTCCGAAAACAACATAGGTGTTGCTGGCAAGATGGTTACACTGCCGTATTACATGGCTATGTTTCTGGAGTGATTTTATAATTCGGTAGGGGATAGTTTTCCACTACCCGCTTCTAGCGGACGCTCAGTCACCGCGCCCGCAACGCCTCTAACCTGAAACGTCATCCGTTTAGAAACGATGTTTTCTATTTTTATATACAGGTTAAACCGAAAACAATAACTACTTATTCTTTCGATGTTTCTCCTAGCAGCAATTCTATTCTGTCTGCAATTCTTATTTGTTCTGCCACAGGAGGAAGTGGAATTAAAAAGTTTTTTATTTTGGTTAAGCTTGTACGTTCTCTTCCTATTCCGGTAATTTTACTTAAAACTTGTTTTCTAAACATTTCAGAATTTATTGCATAGTACAAGTAACGTTTACACAATAATTTATGCGGAACGAATTTTATACAATCAGAAGATAATACATATGCTTTCGAAACTTTTGGAACAATAATTGCTCTTCCTGCTGGCATCATCTTTGCGATTACAATGTCTCCTTCGTGCACTTCACTTCTTTTTATCGTTTCTAAATGTTTATATGTTGTATACTTCTCGTTTTCGTTTTTCCACCCACATTCTCCAATATTGCTTAACTGTATGATTCGCACTTGCTTTTCTTTTGTATAGTGTTCCTTTTTAAGATTGCTCCCAAAAGGGCCATCTGCAAATGGAATGTCAATATTTGCTCCAAGCGATCCTATTCTTACCCACTTCCAATTATCTGGTATTTTATAGGGGAATTCAGAAGTATCAATTTTGTCAATTATATTCTTTTCCCGAAGTTCCCCCTGTTTAACGAGTTGATTTCTTTCAAAAAGTATGGCGTCTATTATTTCATTAGCCGATCCATCGGATTTGCTACGCTCTGTTAATTGCCCTTTTACTCCAGCATCTATCAATTTAGCTTTTAAAGCTTGTAAATTTGAATGGATGACTTGTAATGATTCATTTAATGTAAGTACATTCAAATCGTCCATGTCGTCATTTTTTTCCCCTGATACATTATTTGCAACACAAGATTGAAAATGTTTAACCGAATCGGCAATTATGGTTGCTTCTTGATTAAGGTCATTTAAAACTTCATCTAAATCCCGTTTATCTTCTATCTTAAAATTAATCCATTTAAAATCAAGATTTCCATTTTTTTTCACCTCATTTTCAGAGAAACACCTCCAGCGACCATTTGGATTTTTCTTTGAATATGTTGGTTTTCGGTCTTCCATATGTCCCGCACAATAGCAATCTACAAAATCTTGTAAATGCTCCCGAGTCATTGGCTTTGTTGCTAAAGTGTGTTTGATTCCTGTACGGTAATCATAAACCCAAATACTCTTTGTAGGAGACCCTTTTTCAAAAAATAAAACATTGGTTTTTACGTCTGCATAAAAAATGCCTATTGGAAGACGCAATATTGTATGAAGATTGAAGTCTTGTAACAACTTGTTTCGCACTTCTTCAGTCGCTTTGTGGCTAGGAGCTGAATCAGTTAATACGCTATCAGGTAAAACAACACCGACACGTCCACCAGTTTTAACAATAGACATGATGTGCTGAAGAAAATTCACCTGATTATCGGATGTTTTTATAAACTCGGGTCTATTTGTGGAAACCTCAATGCTTCCCTGCGGACGAGTTCCGAAAGGTGGATTTGTCATAACGACTTGATACATATCATCGGTAGTTTCAATCAAAGAGTCCTTGTAAGCAATAGGACTCTTATTAATGCCGATATCATGTAAATACAGATTCATTGATGCAAGTGTTACAACCAAGGAAGTATTGTCAGCTCCGTATAAAGCGTTATTTTTTAAGAACTTCTGCTTCTCAACATTTTTACTTTGCTTACGCATATGTTCATAAGCCGCAAGTAAGAATCCGCCTGTCCCACAGCACGGATCAGCCACAGTTTCCGTAATTTTAGGATTGATTACATCTACAATTGCAGAGATAAGTGCTCTTGGCGTGAAATACTGGCCGGCACCACTCTTCTTATCCTGTCCGTTCTTTTCTAGAATGCCTTCATAGATAGCGCCCTTGAAGTCACCTTCCATCATATACCAGTTTTCTTCTGATACCATCTCGATGACTTTCTTCAGCATGACCGGCTTATCAATTTTATTTGTCGCCTTAGTAAAAATTGTACCGATAAGGCCTTCGGCTTTAGAAAGTTCGTCTAGAATTTCTTCATATTTATCAACCAAATCAGTCCCGTTATATGTTACAAGATTTGCCCATTTGCAGCCATCAGGAATAGAACTTCCTAAACCCAATTCTTCTTTCTCATCATCCATCTTCAAGAAGAGGATATATGTCAGCTGCGTGATGTAGTCTGTAAAACCTACTCCCGCTGAAGAAAGAACATTTGCGATTTTCCATACTTTATTTAGTAAAGCACCTTCCGTTTTCTGATTAGCCATATTATGCTACCACCTTTAACAAAAACCTTGATAAAACCTGCATTTCAGCTGCAAGTATTTTGCCGCCGAAACTCGTTACGCCCTTTCTCCAAAGGTCTGTGTCTATTTCGTTCAGTTCATTTACAGAAAGCGCTCCATCATTGATGACAAAATCTGCTATCTGCTTCATAATCTTAGCTTGATCTTCCGTCAACACTCGCTGTTGTTGTCCACAATACAGAGCAAACCGTTTTGCATATCCATTGATTAGGCTTGTGAGTTTTTGGTTCTTTTTATAAGCATATCGGACAATCTGAATTAGGTTGGTCAATGCGTTGACATTTGTCTTTACATCCAATTGGTCAACATTCCCTTCAGAGTCCAACAACTTGTAATTTTTCCATATTGGAAACACCCCATATTGCCTATTTTCAGACAGCAACCTATCTCTAAGTTCGCTTAGCATAGAGTGCGTAATGACGGAATCCTCGGAATTGTAAATAATTCTCAAAGCTTCTATGCTGTCTTTATTTTCGTTCAAATATTTTTCAAAGCTTTCAATGAATTTTTTTGCCGATTCCTTAGAAAATCCGGCATAAATAATCTCATCAGGATCCTCTTCTGTGCTTAGGATGTATCCCCGTTGCATTTCGAGTAATTTCTTTCTAGCCGCAACGTTGTTGATTAGTTCTGAAATCGTGGCCATACGTACATTATTGTCACATGAAGAGTCTATATACGGATATTCCATTAGTATCTTCTGGTCTGTAGCCGCCTGAATATTCTCTGCGATTGTTCGTGGAGCAAAACCATAGGCTGTAATGAAGTAATCCAAGTGTCTGCCAAATAATGGATTGTCTTCATATCGTTTGTTGATGGTTGAACAGTAATCTCTTAAAAGCCAAAGATTCTCGTCGCTTACTTCATTATGCGCTAGGTGCTCTAACAGGAGTTCTAAAGACAAAATTTTCTTTCCTGGCTTCGAATCAATGACAGGGTGCGGAATTATTTTCTCATGTTCAGTTACGCCAACCGCATCAATGATGTAATAACACTCCTTTATAATCGCGTTCGGAGTTACTTCGCGAAGTTTATCTTCGCTGATAGTACGACATCCTCGGCCTTTCATCTGCGTATAGAGAACATCTGAACGGACATCTTTCATGAATAACACGATTTCCAAAGGTCTTACATCAGTACCGGTTGCGACTAACGTCACCGTAACAGCAATTCTGAAATCTTTTTCAGTTCTTAAATCTCTAATCAGCCCGTTAGAATCTTCAGAGGAATACGTGATTTTCTGAACGAAATGTTCTGGAACTTTATTGTCTTCAAATTCATTTTTAAAAACGTCTTTCACTGCTTCGACAATTTCAGATGCATGATTGTCGTCTTTGGCGAAAATCAATGTTTTGGGAATATATGCCCAATTCTTTTCTCGCTCTGGATACAAATCTTCGTAAATCGCATTTTTGTATGCTGTTAGCACTTTCCTAATTTGGTCCTTGTTTACAACAGACCTGTCAAGTTGCATATTGTCATAGTCAACTCTTTGTTCTGCAACGTAAGATGTAGACTCGCGGGACATGCGATTGTATTCGCCGATTTTTGAACCTGGATCTATTGTGCCTCCATGTTCTGTCACTTCCGTAGTAATGCGATATACACGTGATGGTACATTTACTCCATCAACAACAGAATCGTCATATGTATATTTTTCAATGATGTTGCCGCTGAAAAATGCTATCGCTTCCGGTGTTGGCGTTGCTGTAAGACCAAGAATTTTTGCATCTGAAAAGTAGTCTAAAACCGCTTTCCATTTGCCGTAGATGGATCTATGGCACTCGTCAACGATAATGAACTGAAAGTGATTCGGAGGAAGCTTTAGATCGTTGCCAAGTGAAACGACATCCTTTGTTTTCTTTTCTTCTTCTATAGACGTTTTTTCATCTTCGAGATCTTCGCTTTCATCTGAAAGTGACTGACCTGTAAGTACCGCAAAGAGTTTTTGAATGGTGGAAATAACGATATCTGCTTTTATATCGTTCTCTTTTTTCAAGCGCTTTATTTCATATAAGGCACTCATTTCCGTCTGGTCTTCGGTACGGTCAAACTGGCAGAATTCTGCCTCGGTCTGTCTTGCAAGATTATTTCTATCTACTAGAAAGAGTATTCTCTTTACTGGTGTATAGTTCAAAAGCCGATAACTTGCCAAGCAGGCTAAATAGGTTTTTCCGCTACCTGTTGCAAGAATGGCAAGATTCTTCTTTTGCCCATCTTTTAACGATTTTTCAAATCCAATTTCAGCTTTGTATTGACACTCTCGCAAGCCGTCCTTTTTAAGATGCGGGAGTGCTCCATAATCAGATGTCTTATTGATGAGCGATAACATTTTTTTCGGAGAGTGCATCTCTGAAAGTTCTACATAATCACCATCTGGGTCTGTAAGCAGGTTCTTGAAATAAATTTTCTTCCCGTTTGCCATATATACAAGCGGAATCAAATCCTGATACCATAATCCATACCAGCTTTGCGGGCTTCTTGCGTATTCTTCAGCCTGCTTTTCAACTTCAGGTCCTAGCGGATTTTCTTCACGTTTTGCTTCAACTACGGCGATAGCTTTGTCATCAATAAAAAGCAGATAATCGCTTTCGGTATTCCCCCGCATTAGAGCCTCTTTTACGGCTGATGTTGATTTAGGGGTGTACTCATTTCGTGACACGATGTCCCAACCAGCACTGATAAGCTGTTTGTCAATTTTTTCTCGTGCTAGTTCTTCGGGTTGCATAGGCGGAACATCCTTTTTTCATATGCGGAGAATTTGCGAGAATCATTCTCCATTCTGCTTGCCTAAGGGATTGTCCACGAAAATTTCTGAAACAAAAAAGGCGTGGAGTCGTAGGCTTATTGAACCTGCGGGCTACCACACCCTTCCGTATAATAAGCACAAAACGACCCACGCCCCAGATAGGACGTGAGCGTTCGTCTTATCCTCATACGGTTTGAAAGTGGTAGTTTCAGTTGCGAGAATAAGAGACGAATCTCAAAAATTCCGGTCGCTCCGAACCATTCGGTACGGAGCTATGTCAATGGGAAATATATATAAATATGCCTGTTAGAGATTGCTTCGCTTCGCTCGCAATGACAAAAAAAGTCTGGCTACGTCTGTTCGTCCATAAGGCCTTGAACCGCTTGGCGGCTTCTTTTTTCTAGAAACCGTTCAAGTACAGGGTTCCCGCTACGGAGAACAACATCCTTTTTGACGAAGACCTTGTTACAATTTTGCGTTTGTGCTTTTATTTTCGCCAAAATTTCGCCATTTTCGACATTTAGCAATTCCGACAAGTCAACTTTTCGAAAAAAATCATTGTTGTCGAAAAGTTCTCTCTTGTATCGATAGTCGAGAATGTCGTCCCGTGGGCAATACTCTATTTCGCCTTGGTATTCGGGCTTTCCGTCCCAGAATACGCCAAGAAGTTTATATGTAGTGTTATCCTTCAATGACGACCCCCGTATTTAGGTCAATCGCCCTAGCGACATACTCCAGCAGCTTTTTAAAGGTGTCTATCAAAAATTCAGGAACGCTTTCGCTGGCTAGGCGCTCCTCAAGCCAGGGTTTGATTTTTTCGCATGCACTTTTATCGAAAAATTCCTGTTCCCACATATCAAGGATTGTTCCACAAAGATTATTCACCGGTTTGTAAAATTCCTCTTCGAGAACATCCATGTAACTTTCATCGATATCAAATAATGTTTCTTCTATTCTTGGGTCAGGCGGTTCTGGAAAATCGGGGATACCGAATTCGTCACATTCTATTTGCGACATATCAAGCAGCAAGAATAATGTCATATCATTTCCTCCAGTCGTAGAATCTTAAAATGCGCGTTTCGGTCGTTTCGTTTAAATGTTCCGTCATAATTTAACCATTTTTTTGTCGTTTTATCCTGAACCTTCGCATAACCCGAAGGCAAATCTGCAATGATCTTGTATCTGTCGCCGTCGAAAATTGCTTTTACGCCCTCGATTTTTGGGGTCGCTCCAGGAGTATATCGATTCACAAGTTCATTCAAGTTGACCTTATGCTGTTTCCAATGCTCGTTATATTTTCTTTCGCGTTCTTTACTTTTTTCATAACGCACCCTGTCTTTTTCTGAACCCGGGACAACAAAACCATTGTAATATTCCGCAAGTTTTGAATACATCCTTTTTGAATTTGCCATTATTTTCCCCCTTTGCAAAGTTTGTGGTAATCAGGATAAACCTTGTACGGAATATTCAATACCTGAAGTTTGTCCTCGGCGTTCGCATCATGTTTGCCGAAAATGAGAATGAAACTTGCGCCTACCGAGATCACAGAATAAATAAATTGCATATCCCATGGTTTGTCTTTTTCGCAACCAAGAAATCCGGCAGCCCATATTACTTTATGAGGAATGCAACTCAAATTTTCAATATTGACTTTATCGCCTATGCGCAGGTTCGGTATTATTTTTACCCCATTGGCGCCAAGAATTGCCGCATATAGAAGGTTTGCAAGCATAATGAAGTCTTGCCATTCTCTATCCATATCAAGTGTTACGGTAATGTCGGACATCACGACCCCAAGAAAACAAAGGTATTCAGGAAGATCGTTTGTTAAACAGCAAAGCCTAGGATAAATTTCCCTATCTGGTGAGTAGTGACAAAGTGCCGTTCGTTTTGGGTCATGGACAAACTTTGTGTGCCGTTTGCTATAGGGTATAAGTAAGTCGGGAACCTGTTCTAAGAACCATTCCCTCTTAAAGATGGGGAAACCGCGAGAATCAAATGATACGCCGAATTTCCTTGCTAAAAGGACCAATTCATCCACCAAAAAGATGAAGTCTGTTAATGTTTTTAATGACATTTTTTACCTTTGGGCTCTTTGGATGTGCAGCGGGAGAGCCCTCCGCTGTAGAGGTTCGCTCCTATTTTTGCACACGATTTCAGCTTTTTTCAGGAATAAAAAAGGCGTGGAGTCGTATCGCTTACTGAACCTAGCGGGTCACCACAACCCTTGTCACTAATAAGCACAAACGACCCACGCCCCAAATTGGACGTGAGCATTCGTCTTATTCTCAGTGACTTTTGAAGTGGTGAATTCCTAGGTTCGAGAATAAGAGACAAATCTCAAAATTTCCGGTCGCTCCGAACCATTCGGTACGGGGCTATGTCAGTGGAAAATATATATAAATATGCGAGAGGGAGATCCCCGCCTACGCGGGGATGACAGGGAAAAAGGAGTTAACAAGTCAAGCCCGGCATGACAATTTGAGGGGAAAACTAGTCCAATGGTCCACTTTTTATCAAAAAAACAGCGTTAAGATATCCCTTGACGCAGACTTTCTATTTGTGTATATTGTAGCCGATATTCGATAATCCTCGTGACAGTCGACATAGACCTTCGGGTCCGTACGTGCATTCGCGGCGGGGCCCATCAACCTTCTTGATGGTTCTGTTGGATAGCTGGTAGGAACACGACCTACTCGAGTGCGCAAGCCAAGTAATGCCTGGGAATACCCCAGCCAACAGAATCGCAAGATCATCCCATAAAAACAGAAAATAAAGCCACAGTTGTCGCAAAATTCGCGACAACAGCTCAGCACGCAACTTTTGCGTGTTGTTAAAACATTTTTAAAGGAGTAATTATGTTCGATGAGATTTTCGGAAAATTTAATAGCGGCCCGAATCGCGGAGCAAACAACGCTATTGGTGATTTCGCAAAAATTCTAGAAGAAAAAGATGCTGAAATCAAACGATTCAAGGAACTGATTCTGCGCTGCCCTAAATGCGGTGCTAAATTGCGTTACCCTAAAGATTAAAAGGAGGTGAAAATGAATAAACAAGAAGTCTTTATTTCAAATCCGTTGGTTAGTTCCACGATTGCGAGTAAAATCGTGATTATTCGCGATGTTCAGGTCATGATAGACCGCGATTTGGCGGAATTGTACGGCGTAGAAACAAAAGCACTTAATCAAGCCGTAAAAAGGAACACAGAACGGTTTCCTGATTATTTCTGTTTTCAACTTGATAAAGAAGAATCCCTTGAACTGGTCACAAATTGTGACCGGTTCAATATACTAAAACATTCGTCTTCTAGTCCTTACGCCTTTACCGAGCAAGGCGTCGCAATGCTTTCGGCGGTTCTTCGTAGCGAAAGGGCTATCAAGGTCAGTATCGAAATCATGAATGCGTTTGTTCAGATGCGCCATTATCTGCGTCACAATATGGGTCTTGTCGGGCGTTTAAATGCTTTTGAATCCAAGGTTGATACAAGACTTATTGAACATGACCTAAAATTCAAGAAGATTGACGAAAATTTCTCTAAAATATTCAATGAATTAGATTCTAATCCTAAAAAAGCTAAGGAGGGGGTGTTCTTCAAAGGGCAGATCTTTGACGCCTACGCATTCTTCCAAGACATCATCAAGACCGCGAAAAAAGAAATCATTCTTATTGACGGTTATGTAGATTTGTCGGTTTTAGAAAGGAGAAGCCCTAAAAATAGACAAACAGTAAACCTATTGCGTTCTTTAAAAAGATTTATTATATTAACAAATAGGATTTTCGACTAACGGTGGGGGTGTCTTGAAAATTGAATTTAGAGATAAGGATCTAGAATTGTGCGCGATGGATGAAGCGTATGCAATACGTCGAATGGGCAAGAAACGAGCGATATGCTACAGAACTCGAATCAACGCCTTGGTCACAGTCGCAAATTTCGCCGATTTATCCAAGTATCCAGGTCATTTTCATGAATTGGTCGGAAACCGAAAAGGACAATGGGCTTGCGACCTTGATCAGCCATACCGATTGATTATTTGGGGCGCAGAACCGAACAAGGCTGTTATTTGGGCGGAAGTTACCGAAGCCGAAGTCGTAGAAATTGTAGATTATCATAAATAGAGAGGAATAACATGGCAGAAGAAAAAGAACTCCTTTTGTGGGGAGCAACTTCCCCTGGAGAAATTCTTAAAGAAAAACTTCAAGAAATGAATGTGGATGTTAACGATTTCGCCGCCCGAATCGGCTACACCCCAAAAACGGTGAACGAATTACTCAGAGCCAAGTGCAGGGTGACGGCAGAAATGGCCTACAGCCTTGAATTTGGGACAGGAATTCCCCAGTATTGTTGGCTAGAAGCACAAAAGTTGTACGAACGGGATCTCTGGCGTGAAAAAATCAAGAAATCCTTCAAGAAAAGTGTTGTTTGGCGCAAGTTCTTCCCTATCGGCGAACTCAATCCGCGCACATGGATCAAGGACTTCAACAACAAAGAAGACGGCGTGTCGCCCATCCTCAAGTTTTTCGGGGTGGCAAGCCCCAAGGCGTGGGAAAATTACTATTACAAGAATCGCCTGAAAGTAGCATTCCGCATCTCACTCGCCGAAACAGAAGACCCGTATGCCGCCTCCGTGTGGATGCGCCGTGGCGAAATTTTAGCCGACGAAATCCAGATGGAAAAGCAGAACGACAAGAAGCTGCGTTCCGCCATCAAAAAAGCGATGATGCAATTTGTGGAACTGGCAAAATCTGACGTTGCCGCATGGGAAAAATTACGTCGCCAAAAGGCATTGCCCAAACCGAAGGTGGGCGAAGATTTTATCGACGAAGGCATGCATAAGTTGCAAGAACTCGGCACAACGCTCGGCATTAAGGTTTTGTATGCGCAGAACTTCAAGTCTGCACCGATTCACGGCATGGCTCGTTGGTACAAGGATATTCCCGTCATCCAATTACACGACCGATTCAAAGATCGCAATGCATTCTGGTTCACTTTTTTCCACGAACTCGGCCACATAGTGCTTCACGGCAAAAAGGACATCTTTATCAAAAACGTCTATTACGGCAACAAGAATCAGCAAAAAGATGACGAGGCAAATTGCTTTGCGCAAAAGTACATGTTACAAGCAGGCTTGGAGATATAATCAACTCAATGATAATTCCACGTGCTGACGGCTCGAACGTTCAATTCAGAATCTAGTAGCACGTAGCCGTCAAGATTATAGCCGCCAACAAAGAACACATATACGATATCTTGCAATTCTTTCGTTGAAATGACATATCTATTGAAAAGGGTCATTGAAGTTGTAGTCGGACGGTCATCTTCTGCGAAGCCAGACGATCCCGAAAGATTTACAACTTTGTTTTCCTTTACAGCCATTAATTCCATTTCATCATCCATAATGCCGCAACCAGAAGTGTCTGGGATAAGTACTTCGTAAAAGGATACGTTATCCTTATACCCTGCTAGCGGTTTGATAACGACATCGCTTGACTTAGCGGCTCTTTCAGTAACAAGATTTTCGTTAGAATCACATTTGCGAACAGTCCGTCCCTTTCTAAAGTACTGCTTTACAAATTTGTCCTTTATTTTTTGTTCAACAGAACCATTCATCGCAACCGGTTCTATTTTTTCGGCATTCGTTCCAAGCGGAACCGCAAGCAACGGGAGCATTCCTTTTCCATTCTCTTTCCAAGTTTCTAGGGTGCGATTTAAAGAATCGAATTGAATTTTATTTTCTAACGAAATGGAACTTTTTGCAAGTCCGATTTCACTCCATTTGCGACGCATAAACTTCAATGTTCCAGCATCGACACGCTTGCCATCGGCATTAATCACTTGCCATGATTGCTTCATGATTTTATGCGAACAGGACTTTATGTCTTTAAAAAGCCCACCCGCATTTTCGCCTTCGAGAAAATCACACGATGGAAACCACCCTTTATCAGTCCGAACAAACGCCAAGCGGATATAATATCCATCATGTTCATACGCCTTTGGGTCTTCCACAAAACCAATCGCCGTAAGATCTTTTGCAGCAGCAACAAACGGCAAAAGCAAAACGAATAGACAAATAAAAAAACGTTGTTTCATACCATTTAACATTTTACATCACTCTCTTTTGACCGTCGTTGTAACCACTAACGTATCGGCTTCGCTGTACGGAGTCTTGTATATCAATTTCCAAGTGAAAGAGCTATCCTTCAAAGACAATACGTCCATCGCATAAAAATGAGATTCTGGAAGTGCAGGCATATTCGTGTATTTAGGATTCCCACAATAAGTTGGATAATTGCCGCAATAACACGTATAGTGCGGAAACGAATGCATCTCAGGACAAGAAATAGAAACAGAATGTATTATCGGCGCCGTTTTGAGATTCGAGCTTAAAGAATCTTTGCGTTCATTTTTTTCTTTTGAATTTGCAGATTTTTTGGAGTCTTTTTTCTTTCCTGTTTCATAGAAAGTCACGCCACTAGGCAAATCAATGGCAGTCAACTCATACGAAGACGAGAACCTTTTTGAATGAGAACAAGGAAAAGTTTTCTTTACTGAAGCAAATTGTTTTTTAAAAAAAGCGGTGTCAAACGTTGCATATACAGGACGAGGGATATAACTCGTTTTCTTAAACAGACCAAAATTTAAATTTATGTAGGCCGTATCTTGATACGTATTTGTGTCCGGTTTATATTTCCGCGAAAATGGATAACCTTTAAATTTATCATCGGGACACAGTTCTGCATGGCACTGAAATTCATTCCCTTTTATCTCGCAGTTAGAAGCCCGCCATACAGAAATTTCGCCTTTGTGATCTTTAATGCGATAATACACCAAGGCATTTTCTGGAATACGATTGTTATAGTACAGAAAGAAAAGTGCTCCTGCAATCAAAATAAGCAAAATAGGTATAGCAATTTTCAAAACGAGCTTAAACTTCATATGGCATAACATACAAAAGTCAAACAGTACGCGCAAGAGACTTCTCAAATTCGTTCGCTGTTTTACCCAAAATTTGCGGAACTTGTTTTTCTCAAATTTTAATTGTATATTACGTTTAGCACCAGAAAGGGTGATGTTATTAGATCGCAGTCCGCGCAAGCGGGGCGGTCTTTATTTTTTAAGGGAGCAAAAATATGAACAGAATCAAACTTATCGGCATCAACACAGCAGGATCTTTGCGCTTGTGTTTCTATTTCGTTCCGAAAATGCGGTCGCCTGCGTCGCCGAGGCCTGGGCAGATGTAGGCGGCATCGTTCAGGCAGCGGTCCAGATGCCCGACGTAAATCTGGACATCGGGGTGTGCGTCGTGCAGTTTTTTCAAGCCTTCGGGAGCGGCGATGATGCACATGAACTTGATCTTCTTTCCGCCGTGTTTTTTTATCATGCTGATGGCGTCGGCGGCAGACCCGCCAGTTGCAAGCATGGGGTCCACGACTACGATTTGCCGCTCGTCAATCGGGTCCGGGAGCTTGCAGTAGTATTCCACCGGTTCGTGGGTGCTTTCATCTCGGTAAAGCCCGATGTGGCCCACCTTTGCTGAAGGGACCAGCGCCTGCATACCGGAGACCATGCCGAGTCCGGCGCGTAGAATCGGAATCAGGGCGAGCTTTCGCCCGGCGAGTACCGGCGTAATGCATTTTTCGATGGGGGTCTCGATTTCCTTGTCTTTCAGCGGAAGGTCCGCCAAGGCCTCGAACCCTTCGAGCATCGCGATTTCTTCGACAAGACGGCGAAATTCGTTAGTGCCCGTTTCCTTGTCGCGCAGGTGCGAAATCTTGTGCTGTATAAGCGGGTGCTTGAAAATGGTCACGTTTTCCATGTTTTCAAATTCGTTCATGGGAACCTATCCTTTCTTGCTTAGCATTGCATCTACAATAATACCTAAAATAAGGGCAACTGCAATGTTCGTCAGCGTTACCGCTCCTACAGAAATAGTAATCCCGCCTATGCCGGTGATAAAAATTTAGCCGTTTAGAACTGTTCACGCTATGTGAAAAAAACTGCTTTTCATAGTATACCAATTCGCTGATACAATATATTTTAATACTAATCATAGTAACATTGGGTGTGAATATGAAAAAGAAAATCCTTCTTGCGGTAACGCTTGTAACTGTTTCGTCCATGTTAATGTCCTGCGGCGACGATGATTCCGTCAGCAAGGATTTTGACGAAGACACCCCCATTCTGGATATCCCCGGAGATTCTCTCGGTCAGGAAAACCCCAAGGATTCCCTCGATCCAGTTCTGCCCAAGGACACGGTTGACCCGGTTCTGCCCAAGGACACGGTTGACTCGGTCCTGCCCAAGGATACCGTCAATTCCGTCCAGCCAAAGGATTCCCTTTCTCAGGAATTGCCTAAGGATTCTCTCGGCAATGACGAAATAAAGGATGAGGTTGCTGTCGCCAAATTCGATATTGCCCTGTCTATCGAGGATATCATTGTAGATTGGTACGGCGGCGGTGGCGAAAAGGACCCCGACAACAATAGTTTTACCTATAAGCAGTATGCCAACAACTACTGGGACATACACGACCTGAATACGGATGTCTATACTAAGGTGGAGATAAACTTTGCCAAGGCTGTCGCATACGATAACATTGATGTGATTGCGACTTATAGCGACGAGGCCAAGACTACGGAAAGAATTCCCAGTGGCGCAACAAGCCTTGTTCTGTCCTTTGAACCGGGCAAGACGCTTGTCAGTTTGGCTCTTGCCGTAAGCCCAGACACTCCAAGTGATGCCGCAACGATCAGTTTCGGTAAAATCATTATCCGGGCAAAGGATTCCGATGGCACGGTAGGCAAGATGCCTGTAAAGTCCCCAAAATTAGGCTTGGACAATGCCAATCCTATATTGGATTTCCAGTATTGTGCGGACCCGACGGCCATTGAGTACAAGGGGCGTCTCTATGTCTATGGCACCAACGACCATCAGCAGTACGAAGAAGGTGTCAGCAATACTTACGAGAAAATCAAGACGCTGGTAATGATGTCCACTGACGATATGGTCAACTGGACTTATCACGGACTGATTCCTGTCGGTGAAGTGGCTCCGTGGATTATGGCTTCGTGGGCACCCAGCATCATTAGCAAGGAGCAGGCCGATGGCAGCACGCTTTTCTCCCTCTATTTCTCCAATAGCGGCTTTGGCACCGGCGTTATCCAAGCGAAGTCTCCGGTGGGTCCGTGGACATCTCCTTTGAGCAAGAGCCTTATCGATGGCGACAATCCTGTTGTAAAAGGCAGCGGATCCATATTTGATCCGGGTGCCGTAATTGACGACAACGGCGATGGCTGGATTTCGTTCGGTAATGGGCAGGGCTGGATTGCCAAGCTCAATCCGGACTTGCATTCCCTTGACGGGGATCCGGTGAAACTTCCGTCCCCGTTCCACTTTGAGGCAAATGAAC
Organism: Fibrobacter sp.; assembly: GCF_017545445.1. GTDB lineage: Bacteria > Fibrobacterota > Fibrobacteria > Fibrobacterales > Fibrobacteraceae > Fibrobacter. The sequence goes on along the minus strand of NZ_JAFWOM010000155.1, from coordinate 35,505 downwards.
TCAATTATATCAACGGCAAGTACGTATATACTTTCAACAACGACTGGAACGACCATACTCCTTGGGAATGGGGTGGCGAGGCTCCGACGGCCTGCAGCATGAACTACTTCACCAGTACCGAGCCCCTGAATCCTGATTCCTGGACCTACGGCGGGAACTACTTCAAGAACATGGGTGAGAATGGCATGACCTACGGCAACAATCACACTCATCTCCATAAGTATCAGGACAAGTGGTACATATTCTATCAGACAGCTATTCTAGAGGCTTCCATAGGTACCCACGGCGGTTTCCGCAGCATACTGGTTGACGAAATTGAAGTGGACGAAGCAAATGTCGTTATCAAGGAAGCGAAACCGACCTACAAGGGTGTAAAGGCCATCAAGAATTTTGACCCCTATTCCGTGCAGCAGGCTTCTACGGCTGCCGCAACCCTGGGTATTCGCTACGTGCCAACGGAGGAACCCGGCCACATGGTGGCTTCCGTCGGTACTCCCAGCAAGGATGGCCCGGCACCTACAAAAGGCGTCATCGAAGTTCGCAATGTGAATTTCAGCAGCGCAAAAACGCTGAAGGCCCTGGTGAAAGGCAAGGGCTCGGTAACGCTCCGTCTTGACAAGCGAGATGGCGCGAACGTAGCCTCAATCAACAGCGCTGGCAGTGACTGGCAGGAACAGGAGGCGAAGTGCGGCAACATCTCAAGCGGCGTCCACACGGTCTATCTGATTATAAAGGGTGATGTGCTGTTCGATACCTGGCAGTTTGCGAATTAGTCCACTGATAGCCCTGGGCTATTATATAACTATATTTCTTGCATGACCATTTACAATATTGGCAATCGGGTCGTCAACAATTACCTTTTTGCAATTGATGAAGGGTACATTCTCATCGACACCGGATACGAGAACGGTTTTGCGCGTTTTCAAAGAAACCTAAAAAAGCTCAATATACAGCCGAGCGAAATTAAATTCATTTTTTTGACACATGCGCACGACGACCACGCAGGATTTCTGAACAAAGTTCTTGCCATTACAAATGCAAAAGTGATTTTGCACCCCAAAGCAATCGAGCGACTTAAAAGCGGGCAGAATTCCTTCGAAGGCGGATGTTCAAGCATGCTCGCCTACATTTTCTGCAAGCTGTTCGCACTGTTCGGAAAATCTGGACACAAGTTCCCGCCAATCAAAGATGAATATTTAAATCGTTTGATTACCACTGATTCGCAAGAATTTCGCAATCTGAATTTGCCGATTCAAGCCATTGAAACGCCGGGCCATACCGCAGACCATATTTCTCTTTTGAAAGACGGAATTCTATTTTGCGGTGATGCCGCCATGAACGGATTTCCTAGTATCAAGCGCAATATCATTTGGATAGAAAATCTGCAAGATTACCGCAAATCATGGGAAAAGATGATTGCTTTCAATCCCGCCAAAATTTATCCATCGCATGGCAAACCGTTTGACGTGAACGATTTGAAAAGATTTATCAAAAGTATAGATAAAATAAAATTACGGCCATTATAGTGACAAGTGACGTTCACACGGTCTATCCGATTATTAAAAGTGATGTATCGTCCGATACTTGACCGTTTTATTGGACCTTGTTTTTCTCAAATTTTAATTGTATATTACATTCAGCACCAAAAAGGGTGATGTTATTAGATCGCAGTCCGCGCAAGCGGGGCGGTCTTTATTTTTTAAGGGAGCAAAAAATGAACAAAATCAAACTTATCGGCATCAACACAGCAGGGGCAAAACGCTTGTGGTATGGGCCAGAAACGAAAATCGGTGTTTTCGCGTCGAGAGATTTTGATGCGAACGACTACCGCTTGGAGCAATGGGCCACAGAAATGGGACGATATCATCAATGCCTTGTGAGCACGTTTCATTCTGATGCGGAGCGTCGTATTTTAGACATCGCGCTTGCGAACGGAGCGTTTGCGGTCTGGATTCGCGGATGTAGCCTGCCCCACATTTATCGTGGCGCCGTTGAAAAAGCAATGGAGAGCGACCACTTGCTGATGCTTTCGTGCTTCCACAGAAAGCACCACACAGAAGCGACTGCGCGTTATTGCGTGCAATTGGTGTCTATGTGCACGAAAAGGCACACGTTCTTTATGAACGAAAACGATTCGCTGTTGGAGCCAGTTTATCGCAAGGTGGCCTGGTACTACAACACGAAAATTTTCTACGAACGCGATTAGTGCGCATTTCATTACTGTAATAAACGTTCATGCGTTTTCTAAAAATATATCTTTAAAATATGATTACACTTCTCCAAAAATCTGTTTTCGCTCTTGCCATTTGCGGAGCGACTCTTTGCTGCTTTGCCGCCGACGCAAAGCCCTACGTCAAAGCGGACGCGCTCCCGAACGCTCTAAACTTCTACCCCTCACCGCCAGAAACAACCTCCGTGCAGTTCATGTACGATATTTCGCAGTACATGTGGGGCAAGGCCATGCGAGCAGATTCCGCACGTGCAGCCCTTGCGATTGCGCAAGCGGAAACAAAATTGAGCGAAATGGTCCGAATGTTCAGCGAGCCCTTCGGCATGGAAATTTCAGCACAGAAAACACCCGCCATCATGAACGTGATTGAACGCGGGATTGCAACGCTCCGGCAAGTGGGTAGAGTTCCCAAGAAGCACTACATGAGGCGTCGCCCATTCGACCGCTTCAACGAACCGACGCTAGTTCCCAAAGACGAAGAAGTTTTAAGAAAGAATGGTTCTTACCCGTCGGGCCACACGATTCTTGCATGGTCGATGGCAATGTTACTTGTAGAAATAAACCCGGCTGCGCAAGATGCGTTGTTGAAGTATGCCTATGAATGGGGGCAAAGCCGTGTGATTGCCGGATTCCATTGGCAGAGCGATGTCGATGCATCCAAGGTTCTCGTATCGGGAGCTTTTGCAAGTTTGCACAATGACGAGACGTTCTTGGCAGATATGAAAAAAGCGCGAGCCGAATTCAAGAAGTTATCTGCAAAGAAGAAGTAGTTTTAAACTTTTTATAGTAAACGTAATAAGAATTGGTTCATATGAAGAAACTGATGCCGGCACGATGGCCGGCATGACAGACGGAATGCGACGTTTATCTCTGCCGAAGTTTTTATTCTTTCCTACGATAAACGTTCGCGAGAATCGCCCCGGAAATGTTGTGCCAAACGGAGAAGATTGCACCGGGAACAGTCGCCATCGCAAGCGAAGAAAACGCTGTCGCCGCAAGGCTTGTGGCAAGCCCAGAATTCTGCATGCCAATTTCGATGGAAAGTGCTTTTGTTTTGGGCGTAGAGAACTTGAGCATTTTGCCGAGTCCAAAGCCGCACCCGTAACCGAGTAGGTTATGGAGAATCACAACGGCAAACACAATAGCACCCGTTGAAAGAATCTTCGCCGCATTGTGCGAAACAACGGCAGCAACAATCATCGCAATCGCAATCACGGAAACAAGCGGTAGCACCTTCACCGCCCGCGCAGTCCATTTGCCGAAAAACTTGTTGATGACGAACCCGAGTGCAATCGGCACAATCACGACTTTCACGATAGAAATGAACATCGCCATTACATCGACATTCACGGTTGTACGCAAAAGCAAGTACGTAATCGCCGGAGTCAGCACAGGTGCAAGCAGCGTATTCACACTCGTCATACCGACAGAGAGTGCCACATCGCCTTTCGAGAGATACGTAATGACGTTACTCGAAGTGCCACCCGGACATGTTCCCACAAGCACAACGCCCGCCATCAGCGCAGCGTCTAGCCCAAACGCTTTCGAAAGCAAAAATGCGAGTGCCGGCATCACAATAAACTGCGATGCACAACCGATAATGATTTCTTTCGGGTGCGTAAATACAAGCTTAAAATCACTGAGCTTTAGCGTAAGCCCCATGCCAAACATCACAACCATCAAAAGGTAATTCACCCACGAGAGTTCAATCCAGAGCGTCGATTTCGGAACGAACAGCGAAAGTGCCGCAATCACAAGCACGACAACTGCCATCCACTTGCCAACGAATTCGCTAATTTTTTCAAGAATACGCATAATCAGACACTCTCTTTAAACCTTGTACCCGTACTTCCGTACATCCAACTATAACTTAATTGCATAAAAATCTCCCAAAATCCGTTAAAAAGATAGTCTTTTTTGCATAAAAAGAGATCCTCGCCTACGCGAGGATGACGAAACAGAAACCGTCGAGCTACTTGATTTTTGCTCTGTTACAATGGAACTCGATATTTTGTCATCATTTTCGCGAGAACTCGAAGATTTCGAATCATCGGTTACACTGCTGCTAGACTTGCTGACAGAACTTTTCCCGGACTCTGTTCCAGAATTTTTGCCGACGCTTGATGAAGATTTTGACATTTCAGAACTGCTTTCGACACTGGCGATAGCACCCTGCATCAAGTCGATATCGTAATTATCGTAGAACGTGCAAGCGGAAAAAGCTACAGCAATCAGCAATAGTGCGGTCCTAAAGATCTTATGACCTCCGCTCAGGATGACACCATCACTTGTCATTCTTTCGTCTATCGTCTTTCGTCTCTCATACTAAAGCCCCCAATAGAACGTTACGTAGCCGCCCTTGCCCAAATTTGTAATTATATCAAAACCACCTTCGACACCGAACATTCCGAAATTCACGAACGCACCCGTCTTGAACTGCATCCATTCTTCGGAATTGTCTTCGGGAATCGCAATGACAGCCGTTTCGCGGACACCAAAAATTTTGTAGCCGAGTTCAGTCTGAACCACGGGAGCGATATAACCGCGTTGCAAGCCGCCACCAAAGCCCAAACCGATAAACGCACCCACACCGAACGAGGCGAACATATCCGCATTTTCGCCAAAGCCAACCTTGACGCGAGCAGCGGCAATCAGGTCGGGCAAAAACATGAACTGGCCTTTATCAAGCCCGAACGCTTTGTAATTTTTGTCGCTGAACGAAGCGAATACGCCCGACAAACCCACCCACGGAGAGAAATGTGCTCCGCGTCGGCCTTCGGCAGCGGCCGCTTGATTCGCAGTTTCAACTGCCAATAAACTATCTTTTACGGATTCATCTTCTTCGGGGCCGAAATCTACGCCGTCATTGTTGCCCTGATTTTCCCAAATCCAGCGACCGTTAAGGGTAGTCTCTTTCTGTTGGTAATTCACGGAGCCTGTGAATGTCTGCGGTTTTCCGCGTTTCATCACGATAGGCTCGCCATCGACTTTCACGGAGCCATCGAATTGAATTCGCACCGGGCTTTCGCTTACAGGGCCAGCACTGATGCGGCTGTGGAACAACTTAACGCCATTCAAGTAGTAAGCACTACGTACTGGTCTTGAGATATCCATAAAGAGAATCGGAACATCGCTCGTATCCGTTTTATAGACCGCAAGCGAAGCGTTCCCTGCAAGGTCGGCATTCAGCTTGTCCAAGCGTTCCAGAAAGAACGAAGCAAAGCCCTTGCCATCCTGACGTACCACCATTTCGCGGCAAGTTTCGCCCCATTTCTGGGCGATTGCGAAAAGATTCTTGCGATGATTCGGTTCGTATTGCAGCGTAAAATCGTAGTTTGCCTGAAAGCCCGCGCTCAAGGGTTCCAAATAAACGCCACCCTGCAAATTCAAGAACTGGTCCTTGCTCTGTGCAAAACTGTAGAGGGCATCAACGCAAGCATCAATTTGCAACTTGCGATCTTCAAGGCCGCGGGCCATTTCCATGTGGCCGAGCCGCACTTCGCCAGTCACCTTCATGTACTTTTCTTCGAACGCAGGGACCTGTAATTTTTGAATACAGCGAACAACAGCACGAGCAGGTGCTGGAACCCGTCGAACTTCTTGACATACCGTTCCCCGCCAACGCTGCGGGATTGCCTCAGAATTTCGCCTTTGGAGAGGTATTTTGCGATTTGTGCGTATATCGGCTGTCCGGTAAAATTTCTACATTCCATAGTGCTTTTGAATTTGTTTTATGTGCAAAAGAAACTATAGTCAAAAGCGGCGGCTCCCGGAAACGGAAGTCGCCTTTTTTGTTAGATTTCTGGTTGAATTAAAAAGTTTTACCGGACACTAATAATTTTTTACCAATTAAGTTAGTCTGTTACAATTATAAAATAATATATGTTAGTCCTTGACGCAGCGGACATTCATTAAAGTGTACTGCTTGCTATTTTCGATTATACGCACATCGTTGTCTGTGAACCCAATGTAATATGCATAGTTACTACTTTCATCGTCAGAACACCATAAAGCAGCATTTCCATAAATTCCTGCATCCTTGCCACCCATGTGTGAATCCCATGCACCATAGTATTCAAGAGCAAACCCATAGGTGTCAATTCCATTACTCAAACTCGAGCCTGTGACAGCCTTGAGATGCGATGGAGCATCACTTACACCTCCTGCGGTTGCCAACAATGTAACCCATTCTTCGCGACTCGGCAGATGCCAGCCTTCAGGGCAAATTCCACGGATACGGCCTCGATTGCCGCACAGCTTGCCATATCCGCAACCCTTTCCACCATCGGAAAATATGGCGGCACTATCCACTGCCATGGCCCAAGAATAATAACATTCAAGCGAATCAGAAAAGAAAGACCGAGCTGCACACATATAGTCGTCGCTAATAATGATATCGCGACTATAATACACCTCAGTAAATTGAGTTCGCAGATTTTCGGCCATCCAAATCTGGTCCCCTATTACCGTCGCCTTATATTCATCTTCACCATTGAAGAATACACCTGTTTTTGACCACCCGGAATTGGTACACTCATATATCAAACCGATTGGCACATTATATTTTTTGCCCCGCATCTCGGTGACACAACTGCGGCCTAGAGGCATTTCCTTCTGGGTAGGTTCCCTGAGCGTATCGGCGTCCCACACCATCACCTTGCCGGTAATGGGCCCCTTTATGAAGGCTCCGAGACTGTCCCTGTGCGTTTCGAAAAAGAACTTTTCGAATTCGTTGTCGCCTGCCGGAGCCCACGCGAGAGTCCAAGTGGACCCGTCATACGACAAGTCTAGGCCGTCCGTGCACTTGTACAGGAGCGTATCTTTGCCTTGCACCAGAGATTGAACTTCATTCACTGAGCTCTTGACGCAAGCTTTTTTCAAACGGATATCCAGATCCGTTCCATGCCGCCATCCGCCGTCATAGACGTAAATCAAGCTCGTGTCAATCCGACCCGGCCGCATTTCACCAGTTTTGCCACTAGACCAACCTAGCGTGTCCCTTTCCAAGGCGGTCATCCTCCTCCAATGATTCCCACCCTTTGAATCGCAGACAAAACGGGCCAAGCTATTCTTCGCCGCATCGATGCTGTCGTAAGCCTTGGCGTAGTAGCTGGAGTTCTTGTTCGGCACGTGAGCGGATGTCCCCACGGGATTGTTCTTGTCGCCGCAGGTGCCAAGACCGCTCACGACATTTACGTAATTGCGCACGAACTTTTCAAAGCCAGGTACGGTATCGCCCAGGCGCCAACCCGCCACGTTTTTGCGGAACAGAGCAAGCCTGTTTTCGCTATCGGCCTTCAGCGCCCAGTCGGCAAGGATTACTTTTGTCATGGAATCAGTCCATGTCCCCTTTTCGGCAAAGGCGTTCGATATTTCGGTCAACAGAACCACCAAGTCAGCCTCGTCGCGGTCGCCCTGCAACAGAATAGAAATGGCAAGCAGCGCGGCGTCCGCATCAGTCTTGCCGAACACATTCAAGTCTTCGGAGTAGCCGAAATCGGCCAAGTCATCACAATAGAACGCCTTGAAAATTTCGCCTTCGGCCTGTTTCTTGAGCTTTTTAATCTTGAGAGTTCCGTCGCCATGAGCCATCAAATAAGCTACGCGTTCATATTCCAAATGCGTCAGCAAGTTCACGTTTACCGTATTGCGGGCATCCAAGTCCGTCACGGCGTTCAATGTAATTGGCAAAGTAGAATTTTTACCTGTCACTTCGTTGCGGTAATAGCCGTTAACAGACAAACGCACATAGCTTGACTTTAACGTTACGTTGCGCATGTTGAAACACCCGTCGTCTTGCGTAATGACACTTACAAACGAGCGTCCCGTCTGCAAAAGCGACTTGCTGCCGTCCAGTTCGACCGCGGTTACAGAAGAACCTTTCACGAACGGCCCCTTCTGCGACACACCGCTAATCGAGCCGTTTTCGATTTCATACTCGACATCGCCTGTATCGGGTTTTGTGCTGTTGCCAAGCGGTATCGTAAACTTGTCCGTACCACAGGCAATCGTCACTGTAGAATCCGTCTTATTTGCGACGGAACAACCTGCACCGTCCTTGCCGTTTGAGCCGTCTTTACCATTTGCACCGTTTTGGCCGTTCAACACAACGCCTACGGAATCGCCGCCGCAAATAATTTTTACGCCGCTCTTGTCTTTAAGTTCCTTCGTCGTGCAAGTCGAGTTTTTTTCAATAACGACGGAGTCCTTCACAACGATGGTGTCTTTCATGACAACGGTATCTTTTACAAGAACAGTATCCTTGCCGCCCGAAGAAGTCGCAAACCACTTTCCGTCCATACAAACACGCGGAGCAGTTTCGCCCTTGACAAAAGCTTGCTCGCCTTCGTTGTCCTTCGTGCACTTGGGGAGTTCCTGGGTCGTGGATACGATAGACATGTTGTTGTCTTGTATAACCTGAGTTGTCACTTCGTCGCCACAGGCCGCAAGGAGGAATGCTATGGATCCTATCGAGGCTACGCCTCTCCAGGATGACAGGCGGAGAGGGCGGCTCCAGAATGACAGGCGGAGAGAGCTGTTCCAGGACAGATTCTTCATTGTCATTCTGGAGGCTTGAAAAGCCGATAGAATCCATGACAGAAAGGAGGATGCATGCTCTTTTTTCATAATAAGGTTTTCTCGCAAGGCTTTAGTTGGATGAAGGTTTATTTATTTGTTGTTAAAAACTATTCTCCGGAGTTCATGACGCAACGAACAGAAAACCCGATGCTCTTGCTGCCGTAGTCCAGGCCCGCATCATCGTCGCGGTAGATCAAGTTCATGAAGTACGCGTAGTCGCTACCGTACTCTGTAGAACTCCAGAAGCCCGCGCGGTAGCCCTCGTTGTGGTAATCCCCGTTGCTGCTGCTCCTGGAGCCGGCAGGGAGCGCGGAGAAGGCGAAGGCATCAAGGCCGTTGCCGTTGACATTCCATCCGGACCTGGTTTTAAGCTTTGTTCCGGCGACCGATTTGCCGCCGACAGCCGCGAGCAGGGATTCCCATTCAGCCGTGCTTGGCAGGTGCCAGCCCATGGGGCATACTCCCTGAATATTGCCCGATGGCAGGGAGCATGTGTGCCCAAAGCCACAGTCCTTTTCGGACTTGCCTACGGCCGCAGCCCACTTATAAAGACGACCGTACTTGGCACAGTTGCTTTCATCTTTTTCGTAGCAGAAACTAGAATCTACCTCGTAGTTCAGGTTCTCCGCCATCCACACCTGGTCGCCTATCTGCACGGCCATGTAGGTTAGCCAATTACGCCGATCGATAAATGTTCCCGTCTTCGACCAGCCAGACTCGTCACAGGTGTACGTCAGCGTGTTCGACAGGGTATCTCTCGTTTCGTATTTACTTGTCACGCAGGCCTTCTTCAACAGTATTTCGTTGTCGTTCGCTTCCCTGAGCGTATCGGCATCCCACACCAAGGTCTTTTTTGTGAAGGGTGCGTCCAAAAGCAAGCCGGGAATGCTATCCTTGTAGGCTTTCAAGAACACAGAATCTTTCTCACGATTACTCAACAGGTACCATGCACTGTTCTCATCCGTCGAGACTGCACATGCGTACCAACTGGTATCCGTAACTTTCGCCACGGTATCCTTGAACGCCTTGATACAGCCAAAACCGACAACGCGGTCCAAATCCGTGCCATGACGCCAGCCGTCTTCGTAAACATAGGTCAGGCTGGTATCAATCTGCCCCTTTCTCACGGTACCGGCAGAATCCTTTTCCCAGCCCTTCGTGTCCCTTTCCAGGTCGGTTGCGATTCTCCAATGCTTGCCGCCTTTATCATCGCAAACTACACGCACCAGGCTATTTTTCGCAGCATCGATGCTGTCGTATGCCTTGGCATAGTAGCCGGAGTGTTTGTTCGGCACGTGAGCGAATGACCCCACGGGATTGTTCTTGTCGCCGCAGGTGCCGAGACCGCTCTCGACATTTACGTAATTGCGCACGAACTTTTCAAACTCAGGTACGGTATCGCCCAGGTGCCAACCCGCCACGTTTTTGCGGAACAGAGCAAGCCTGTTTTCGCTATCGGCCTTCAGCGCCCAGTCGGCAAGGCCCGTTTTTGTCATGGAATCTGTCCATGTCCCCTTTTCGGCAAAGGCGTTCGATATTTCGGCCAACAGAACCACCAAGTCAGCCTCGTCGCGGTCGCCCTGCAACAAGATGGAAATTGCAAGCAACGCGGCATCCGCATCAGTCTTGCCGAAAACATCCAAGTCCTCAGAATAGCCAAAATCAGTCAAATCATCCATGTGGAACGCCTTGAAAATTTCGCCTTCGGCCTGTTTCTTGAGCTTTTTAATCTTGAGAGTTCCGTCGCCATGAGCCATCAAATGAGCTACGCGTTCATATTCCAAATGCGTCAGCAAGTTCACGTTTGCCGTATTGCGGGCATCCAAATCCGTCACGGCATTTAACGTAATCGGAGCAGTAGAATTTTTTCCAGAAACTTCGTTGCGGTAATAGCCGTTAACAGACAAACGCACATAGCTTGACTTTAACGTTACGTTGCGCATGTTGAAACGCCCGTCGTCTTGCGTAATGACGCTTATAAACGTGCGGCCCGTCTGCAAAAGCGACTGGCTGCCGTCCAGTTCGACCGCGGTTACAGAAGAACCTTTCACGAACGGCCCCTTCTGCGATACACCACTAATCGAAGCGTTTTCGATTTCATATACGACATTGCCCGTATCGGGATTCGCGCTGCTACCGCCAAGCGACATCGTAAACGTATCCGTACCACAGGCAATCGTCACTGTAGAATCGGTCTTATTTTCGACGGAACAACTCACGCCGTCTTTTCCGCTCGTTCCATCCTTGCCGTTTGAGCCGTCTTTACCATTTGTACCGTTTTTGCCGTTCAGCACAACGCCCACGGAATCGCCGCCACAAATGATTTTCACACCGCTCTTGTCCTTGAGTTCCTTCGTCGTGCAAGTCGAGTTTTTTTCAATAACGATGGTATCTTTTACAAGAACAGTATCCTTGCCGCTTGAATTCAAGGACTCCCATTTACCATCGACGCAGATGCGTTCCGATTTTTCGCCCTTGACAAAAGCTTGCTCGCCTTCGTTGTCCTTCATGCACTTGGGGAGTTCCTGGGTCGTGGATACGATAGACATGTTGTCTTGTATCACTTGGTTTGTCACTTCGTCGCCACAGGCCGCGAGGAGGAATGCTATGGATCCTATCGCTACGCTCCAGGATGACAGGCGGAGAGGGCGGCTCCAGAATGACAGGCGAAAAGACTTTTTCATTTTTGACCTCTTTTTATAAAAAAAGGAACGGCCCTGACACAAGGCCGCAATCATTTCGTAAAAATTATAAAGACGGGGGATAGAATGCTGAAGCCCTTCACACACGAAGGGTTCATCTTTAAGAAACGGAGTGCAACAACTCCCCAAAATCATGTATCGGAATATAACAAAAAAAATCCATCGTAAAACTAGTTTCCTAGCTTACTCGGTTTGAAAAGCCTCTAGAGCGAAAAGACCATTAAACCTTGTACCCATACTTCCGCAATTTTTCGACGTACGTCGGGTCGCTCAGGCGGGCCTTGGATTCCGCCATGTACTTGTCGTTGTCCTTGTTCTGGAATCCGAGCTTGATGCGCAAAACGTTGATTCCGCAAGCGATGGCGCCCAGAGCACTGAAGGCTCCCGCCACAACAATTTTCATGGAATAGTAGCCCTTCGCATATTGGAAATAAATCATCACGCCGCAGACAAGAGCAATCGCCAAAAGAAACAGCGTTCCTTTCACATAAACTTTCGCATTGTTGCTGCGCGGGTCAAAACCATCAATCGCGACTTCGCGCCAGCGCCTATCCAGGTATTCACTGCGGCACGCCTTGCACTCACGAATTGGACTGCCGTACATCCAAGTGTTACAGGATTCGCGATTCTTGTTTTTGCATTCCGGACAAACCCATTCGGCATAACTTATTTGCATAAATATTCTCCTAAAATCTATTAAAAAGATAGCTCTTTTCGCAAAAAAAATCCCCGTCAGAGGCGGGGAAGAGAATTTGAGAATCCAGGATTTCCATTTTTTCTTTTTTATTTCACCAATTCTTTCCTGCCGTAATACGCACCATGAGCTCTATTCGAATGGTTCACCTTGCAACCTTTAAGATTGTAGTCGCGTTGCATTTTGTATTTGTCGGTACGCAGAACCATGCTGTGAATGGCTTCAGACGAATCTTTTACTGTAGTGTCCTTGGGCGGTTGAGCCGCAGCCTTGAACGTCACCTTGTAAAGTTCACAATCCTCGAACCAGTCGATAGTATCGCCTTCTTTGTATGCAACACCGTTGATTTCTTTGGCTTCCATTTCCTTGTCCTTGATGACCTTCGGTTTCGGTTTCCAAATTTTGAAATTGCCGGTCAAGTGAAGCATGGCGAGGTAATGCACCAAGCCATCATAGTAACGCTGGCTGCCGACAATGGGCTTGGAGTCCCACGCTTTCTGCAAGACTTTCTTGACCAAGTCCTTGTAGCTATCTTCGCCGAGCAAGGCATACGTCGCAACGGCATTCGCGCCAGCCTGGCCGATGGTGAATTCGCCATAACCGCTAGAGCCATCCCAGTTGAAATGCCCGTGCTTATAGCCGTCCCTCTCGAAAAAGTCGGTGATGACCTTTGCAATTTTCGTTTGGCGTTCCGCATCAGCACCGAACAGGTAGTAATCCATGCCATAGTTCATCGGGCAGCGGATAGCGTCAAAAGCGTACTTGGTGGAATTGTCGCTGAAGGCGTGATGCGGAGTTCCGTCAAAGTTACTGTAGTCGCTGCACAGGCCCGACTGCGGGTTAGCGGAATTGTAGATGTGGTCTCTGGTGGCCTTTGTGGCCTTTTTCCATTTGTCTTTATTTGTATCGGACCAACGGCTGAACAAATCAACGAATGCAGGCAAGCTGTAAGAAGCATCGCCCCAGGTATTGTTGCCGTCAGTCGGCTGGAACGTAGCGATATAGGACTGTTCGCTATACAGGGAATTACCATTGCCTTTCCAACAGGCCTTCAAAATGGTCTGCGCATCCTTCATGTAGTTTTCGTCGTCCCAACGGTGTGCCGCAAACAAAAGCGACATCATGAAGTAGATTTCGCCATCGGGTGCATTCCCTTGGTCACGCGTGGAGCCGTCGCGATTCGCCTGCCAAGAGAAGTAGCCGTTACCACCTCTAGCGGGATCGTGCCACAAGTGACTCTTGGCCCAATTCCAAAGCTTCTTGAATTCATCCTTGTAGTTTGTCTGCACCGCAATCATCATGCCGTACGACATTCCCTCGGAACGGATATCGTTGTTATTGATATCGACGATGTAGCCGCCATCGCGGTCTTCGTAATACACGGTCTTGTCATTTTGACCGCCAAAGTAGTGGTTCCAAAGTTCATCCAGTTTGTCCTGAATGTCCTTGTCGGTCTTGCCCAGAATTGTTTTGAACGGACTGGTGTAATCGCCCGTGTAGTAAGCTCCCGTGTAATTTTTTTCGTCGCAATCCGGGCCGTAATAAGCTCCGTTTTCGTCGAAAAATTTGGTCGGGGTGAATTTTTTTGCCGTGGCATCTTGTGCCATGACAGACGCAGCGAAAGCACTCTGGCTCAAGCAAGTCATGAATGTGAATAATTTTGAACTCCTCATAATATTCCTCTTTGTACTAAAAAAGTAATAGACAACTCACCCAAAGAGGATTAATGCAAAGTTTTTTTTGTTGTAATGTATTAAACACCGAAATATGGATAAAACTGTCGAAATTAAACGAAAAACGGGATATTTAGCAAAAGTAAATTTTTGCATCCATATTTTTTCAATTTTTTTGTTTTGCCCGCAGTTAAATTTCAACAGTTTCTTCGTCGCTAATAATAAATGCCTTAAGACGCTCTAAAGTCCGTTCGAAATCGTTCTTGATGGAACATTCCCAAACGGTTGCTACGCGATAGCCTTGTAAAGACAATTCCCAATTCGTCTTGATATCGCGAACAACATTATTCGTAAACTTGTTATCCCAAAACTCGAAATTACTCTTGGGGCGACTTGTGAACTTGCAGCCGTGCTGGTGCCAAAAACACCCGTTGATAAAAACGACCACGCCGTACTTGAGGATAAACAAATCAGGCGATCCCGGCAAATCGCGACGGTGCAGCTTGTAACGAAATCCCGCATGGAAAAGTTCCCGACGAACCAGGAGTTCGGGCTTTGTATCTTCCGAATGGACCGCCTGCATCATTTGCGAGCGGTTCATGGGAGTCCGTTTTTTGTGACTGCGTTTCATTTTTGTCGTTTGTCACCCCGACCTAAGGTTGGTGAGCCTGCCGAACCATGCCGGGGTCGGTATTTTCATAAGACGTTACTTTTGGCATTTACGGTTCGCGACCGAGAACCGCTTTTGCAAGCTGGTCCGCGCACGAAGTCGGCTTGCCGCCGCAAGTGTTGCCGAGCAATTTTGCAGCGATGTCTTCGGCAGTCATGCCCTCGCAAAGTTTGGCAATAGCCTTGAGGTTTCCGTTGCAGCCTCCCGTAAAACGAATATTGCGGATTTTGTCGCCATCACGCGTAAATTGAATTACCGTGGCACACGTGCCTTTCGTTATGAAAGTTTCTTCCATAAATCTACCTACTTGAATTTTGTTTGATGATCCACGCAATAAAATACATTATTTACACATTTTTCAAAAACACTGATATCTCTATTTCGCAAAAACAAGTATATTAATAAAGTGAACAGCATACTTCAATTATTATCAAAACACAGAAGCGCCATAATGGGATTTGCCATATTATGGGTTATGCTGTTTCATTTGCCCGTTCCCACCGATTTTACATCGCTTGATTTTATCAAGTCCTTGGGTTACGGCGGAGTCGATGTATTTTTGTTTCTGTCTGGATTTGGTTTGTATTTTTCCATGTCACGGAAAAACTTCATCTTGAAGAAATACTATAAAAGCCGATTCTTCCGCATTGTTCCCGAATTTTGGTTTGTACTATGCATCGTTTTCTTGATTCAAATGAACTTTAGCCTCAAAAGTTTTTACTCTCTAGTATGCAGAGCGACGACTTTGGGGTATTGGATCGGGCATCAAGACGAGCTGTGGTTTATTTCTTGTATCTTATTCTTATACGCAATATTCCCCATGTATTTTAGCTTGTTTAAAAAACACGGGACTAAAGTAGCTTTTCTTTTCATTGGAGCAGGCCTATCGTTAATTTTAGTATATGCATTAACTTGTATTTACTCCTACGGCAATAAAAACTTCGGCGGATTCATCATCCTGACATACGCAAGGATTCCAATATTTTTCGTAGGCGCTATTTTTGGCCATTGGGCAAAAGACGGGTGCAATGTTGAATTAACAAATAAATTAAAAATAATTGGATTATCTTCAGCGATTGTTGCATTAATTGTTTTAACGTGCTTTAAGAATTTTATGCATAGTTTTTTGCAAACTTGTTCGCTTGCATATTTACCCTACATCATCATAACCCCTGTCTTGAGCATTCTTTTAGCGATGTTTTTTGAAAAATGGAAAGTGCTTGACAAGCTGTTTACTATTATAGGACTTTTATCTTTGGAACTATACTTGTGCCATGTGTATATTTACAAATTATTTTTTGTTTTTATAGACTATTTGGACAAGGATTCCGCAAACCTTCTTATTATGATTTTTTCTTTCTTTGCCGCATACGCATTGTATTTTGTGAATAGGAAAATTTTCACAAGAAGAACAAATATTCGAATCAGACCATAGCAATCTTTTGAAATTCTTTTTTCTGTTTTAGCGCTTTTATTACATTTAAGACATGAAATTTATTAAAGTTCTTTTTCTAGCAACCATCGCTTGCTTTGGGGCTGTCGCTTGTACAACGTCTGCATCCGAGGACAACTGCAAGGAACAAGATTCCAGCACGACCATAACGTGCAAAGCCTATTCATACGATGAGTGTGGGAATATTATTTGCGAATCACCATTATCGTCTAGTTCTCTAAAAGTTTCATCTAGCAGTAATGAAGTAAGTTCTTCCAGCGAAAAAAGTAAAACGATCCTCGAAGCGGTTCAGGAATCTGGCAAATACACCTCAAAAGATTCCGTGGCCGCATACTTGTGCAAGTTCGACAAATTGCCCTCTAATTATGTCGGCAAAAGCGAAGGCCAAAAGCTTTACGAATCTAAGACCGGCAAGACTTTTGAAAAGTGGAATTTTAACCCGTGGACAACAATCGGCGTGATGATTGGCGGCGATACCTACAGCAATAGCGAAGGGCTTTTGCCGAAAGGCTCTTACCACGAAGCCGATGTCGATTATTCCGCCAAGAACCGCGGCACCAAGCGTCTCGTTTACCAAAGCGATTGCGTCATTTACTATACCGCAGACCATTACGAAACTTTCAATAGACTTGAAATTCAGTAAATTTTCACAACGAACCTTACCCCATTTTCGAGGAGGTCTTATGAAATTCAAAAAAATTTTGTGCAGCACGGCTCTTGCACTTTCCGCCACGTCCGCACTCGCCGCACAGAACGTCATCGAGGTTGACGACACGCACCCGGGCATTGTCATCAACACAGATAATATGCTAGCCGCCGACCTTGCCATTTGGAACCCGCCCAGCCGCTATTACGACATGACGCCCGCGCTCGTCGATGGCGGTTACTCGATTTTCCGTTTTCCGAACGGAAGCTTGAGCAATGACTACCACTGGAACGGTGCAGGCAAATACGACAGCACCGGACTTTGGATTCCTAGCGATACAAGCTGGGCTCCGGGATTCCTCGGCGAAACGATTTACCGAGGCACCACAAAAGACAACTACGGTTTCATCCGTCGCAGCCACCTTGCCGATGGCGACATGAACACGATGTGGTGGGGAGAAATTCTCGACCCGAAAGATCCGCCTTGGGTTGTCATTGAGTTCCCCGAAAAGAAAGACCTCGACTCCATCATCATTGACTGGGGCAGCCTACGCCCGAAATCTTTCGAACTCTCGTACTGGACCGATGACTACGCCGAATACCCGGGCGTCCACCAGAATCTTGAAAACAAGCTAAAAAGATGGGGCACCGTCAAAGTCACGGGCAACCAAACTAAATACAAGTTCGCAACGACTCGCGCACGCTATGTTGCTGTAAAATTCAAGACGACCGAACTTCCGTCAAAAGGCGTGCAGATTCGAGAAATGAAACTTTATAGCGGTTCAGACGATTTACTCGCCGGGAACGATTACAAGTTCTTCGCGATGTCCACCCGCAACGGCGACAAGCCGCGCACCGACTGGACCAACATCAAGTGGCATTTCGAAGAATTCATGACCTACATCAAAAAGTTCTCGGAAGGAAGACAGAACGCCGTTATCTGCGTCAACGCAGGTACAGGCACAGCCAAGGAAGCCGCCGCTTGGGTCCTCTATGCCAATAAGGTCAAAAAATACAACATCAAGCAATGGCAAATCGGCAACGAACTTGACGGCGAATGGGAGGAATCCGGTCCGCTTTCGGCAAGGCAATATGCCGCACGCTTTATCGAATACGCCCGCGCAATGAAGGCTGTTGATTCGAGCATCATTTTGCACGGTCCGCTCTTCAGCACGCACAAAATGCAACAGAAGGGTGCAGGCCTCAACGATGGGAAATACTGGATGGCCGAATTTTTGCGCATCGTCGGTGAAGCCGAAAAGGCTGACGGCAAACGCTATCTCGATGTCGTTGACTTGCACACTTATCCGTACTGGGCACCGAACAACCTGAACGCCAAAGACATGCTCAAGGCGACGATGGATGTCGGCCACAACGCCGATACGCTGAATGCCTGGATGAACAAGTATCTCGAAGGCAAGCGCCGCGTGTTTCTCTCGGAATTTAGCACATCCGTGCAAGGGAGCCAAATCTGGATGGACTACCCGCAAGCCGCCGGCATCGCAAACATTTTCGCACAATACCTCGTCCGCTTTGGCGACCGATTCCAGGCTCTCCCGTGGGATGCATTCGGCAACGTCTTTGAAGGTCCGGACCACACGTGGGGAACTATCAGCATGACCGCTCTCGTCAAGGAAGGTTCCTGGAACCTCTGGGGAAGCCTTGAACCCACCGCCGAATATTACGGAGTCTATATGGCGTACAAGCGTTTCCTCGATCCGGGATTAGGTTATGCAGTCGTTCCCGTCAAGAGTACGACCGAATCCGTCGTGCCATACGCCGTTTGCTATGATGGCGAACGGGACGAAAGTAATCGTCGCTGTCACGTTTTACTAATAAACCTCACCGACACCAAGCAAATTGTGCAAGTTGACCGCAAGAGCGAAAAAAAGAAGCCGAGCAACTACCGCACCGAAGTTGACGTATTCGGTGCAGAGCAGTTCAAGTGGATTGGCGACCAAAAAGACGCTTACCCGTACCCGAAAATGGGACCAAGCGGTCGTTTGCTCGAAGGCAAGAACCGCGATATCGAGATTCCACCATTCGGCACTGTCGTTGTCCGTATGAATGCATTCAACCATATGAAACCCAACCGCCCAAATATTCTAGCCGCAGCACTCGAAAAGAAAGTGATGACCGTCGGCGACACGCTAGACCTCTTCGTAACCGCAGAGGAGCGTTCTTCAATACCGATCACCGGAGCCAACATTCAAATCAAGAAGTGGGACAATAAAGGGACGCTTACCGTCCGTGCTACACCTGATGACGGCAAATGGAATTCTTCCATCGAAAGTTTCCACATTCAAGTTCCTGTTACAAATAAAGTATCTATCGGCAAGAAGGAAATCAAACTCACCGTCTCGAACGGGTTTAAGTTCGGCGTCCCAGACACGCTCAACATTCCGTTCCGCGTCCGTGGCGCTTACCGCACCACAAGCGTGATGGAGAATTTCGACAACGGTCTAGACAACGTATCGTGGTTCCCGGTCGTCAATGGCGACAACGCCACCTCCATGGATGCCAAGGTGTATAACGGGAATCCTCCGCTCGGAGGCTACATCCGTCACGATTTCATCGTCGAGCAACCGCCTGAACTTGGCTGGCCGAACTACTCCGGCGCTTACTACAACGTTCCCGAAGAAGTCAAGAAGTCTGTCGGAATCGTTTTCGATTACGCCACAACGCACAACAATCCGCAAGGCTACATCGAACTACAAATCATGTCGAGCCAAGTCGAAGACTACGACGAATTCATGGTCCGCCTCAAGAATACGCGCGGCAACTGGGTTCGCGACACGCTCATCTGGGAGAACATGAAGCAAGAAGGCTGGGGCAAGACGATTCCGCAGCTCGACCCGACCAAAATCAAGAACTTCGCATTCCGTGCACGCCACAGCGGCAAGGGCTACATCAGCCTCGACAATATCTACCTGCTCGGCGAAGACGGCAAGGAAGTCCCGATGCCAAAAGGTCTGAGAAGACTCAGGTAAGGAGATGCGTTTCGAGATGTGTAAACCGATCCCGGCACTAAGGCCGGGATGACTTGAAAAAAAGTCAATCGGTGGCGGGCATGACAAAAACGCAGTCCTTACGAAATGAAACGCTGTCGCCCCGGCCTCAGTGCCGGGGCCAGTTGTTTTATAACGCATAAACCGCCCCCTGTTGCACTCCGCCCAAAACTTATTTATATTCACTCACGATAGCATTTGTCCTGCTGACTTGGCATTCGTTCCGGGCAGGTTGTTCCACTATCTGCTTGACGCCGACCTCCCTTTGTTCACGAGACAGGCGAACAATTCGAGGCAGCATACACCCTATGGGGAAACTGGCCCCCTGGCGATCAACGTAGAGCACCGTCTGCATTTTTGCAGACAAAAAAACTTGTCACAACAGGTTTACTAATACCAAATCCTTATTGGATTGGTGATAGCATGTGTTCTACTAGAAAAATGACAATAAACAAAAAAATAAAGTTAGCCCGAAAGCACGGCGTTTATACAGAATACGAACTGAACAACCTTATTCCAGCATTTCTTGCAAACAAAGAATTTGATAAAATAAACAGGGATAAGCAAAACAGACATATAACCGGAACGTACGAGTTTAAACTAGCTGACGCAAAATCAAAAAAACTCGGTTTTGCAGGAACAGCCTTCTTTGATACAGAGTTTGATATTTTCAAAGAAATAGAAAACATAAGGGGAACAGGGTTAATTGATTTCGATAGTGACGGATATCCAATTGGAGAAATCGTCAAAGTGGACAAAAAAATTGGATTCGGCGGAAAAAACAAATTAATTCAAACAAACATTATATCCATTAGATATTCAAAAACAGGAAGTCATGCATTTCCTGTAGATCCCGCAGACTATGATAACGTGCGAATAAAAAAAGAAAAAACCTGTATCGGACTCACGACCCGGCATGCCACCGGCGTGTCCCGAACAGGCTTTTATCATAATATACAATCTTTTCTTAGAAAAGTCAAGAAGTACTTAATGAGAAGGTGAACCTCACTAACGGTCGAGGATGACAGGTTTGTGAATGACGAATTACGCGAGTTCGTTCACGTGGTCGAGCACGAGCTTTTGCGCCACGCCATTGTACAAGACTGCGTCATAATTCTCGCCGTTCTTGCCCACGCGAGATTGCGTCACAATGCCGTTCTGTACACCCGATTCCGTCGGCACAAAGAAAATCTTTCCAAGTGCATTCTTCTTTTCTTCGAGATAATTCTGCGAAACAAACCAATCGCGAATCGTCTTGAAGTAAATCTTTTCGACGTTGGAATCTTGCGGGAGCAAATCGTTCAAGCGCCTTGCAATTTCGCTAACCGGAACTGGAGCTTCATCCGTCGGGTAATTTTTGATTTGTTCTTCAGTCACATGGAATTTTTCTTTGCCCGAGCGACCCGATTCACCGGATTCTGCACGTTCCTTGCGCCTCGCCAAGCGTTCATTCGCCTGAGCAACGCACTTATCAATGTTGTTCAAGATAAACTTCTGCGCATCGACATTGCACTTTGTATAAATTGAATGATGCCCACGAATATCGGCTTCCACTTTTGCAAAGCCAAGTTCTTCACCATGCGGAGTCGGCAAATTTAAATCCTTGCCCTTGTCGCCTTCTTCTTTCAGAAGAACGCCTTCTCTCGAAAGTACTTCGGCAACGTCGGCATAGACCAACGGAATCATGCCGCTATCTTGCGGAACAAGAAAGTTCAACCGACGAATAAAGCCCGATAGAGAAACCGGTTCCGCCGAAACTTCAAACTTGGAGAGCATTTCTGGAGTCAGGATAAGTTCCTTTGTGGCTGATTCACGTACAGGGCGGGGCTTCAAAACCTTAGGCGGTTTCGGAGCTACCTTTTTTTCACTACGTTCCATGGCCGGCATCACCTTCTGCTTTAGATAATCCGCTACATAGGCAAGACACTTGCTAATACGTTCCTGTCGGCACACATCACCTTCCGGGAGCGATTCCTCCGTCAGAGGATTCACACCACTAGAAAGCGATCTCAAATACATTTCAGCTCTTTCAAGAATTTTAATTTCAGCTGGCATTTTTCTACAATCCCTTTTTAATCTTTTTCAGGCAAAGAACAATATAACATCTTTTATAACAAAAAAAGTCGGCACAGCGTGAACTGCACCGACTTTTTACATATACACCAAAAAAACTTAGGGCTTAGCCATAAGCAAAACCAAGAACAATGGCAAGCAGTGCAAAAAGCACCACCTGCTTGAGAATAGAGATATCATCTTTTCGCATATGGTCAGCCTTTCCGTTTTCCGAATTATAAAATACGATTTAAATTCTAGAATACGTACAGATGTAAGAAAAACAACAATTTCAATTTTGCCAAACGTGATTTTCGTCATATTGTCATTTCGTCAATACTAATTGAAAAAAAAATTGAGCACTGCGTATGTAAAAAATCTATTTCATTATAGAGGATTGCCTATGTTGAACATTGATGAAATTGGCGATTACAGAGACCTTTTGAAAAATTTTTTCGTTCAGAAAAAATTGGAATTTCCGCTATTTTCTTATAAAATGATGGGGCAAAAACTCGGACTCGAAACAAGCCAGGTTTTTCGCGTTCTCAACAAGGAATCGCATCTTCCAGCACAAAGCATTCCCTTGTCCAAAAAATTGCTCGGACTCAAAGGGCGAGACGGGGAACTTTTTGAAATTTTAGTAGCCGCATCGAGAACTAAATCCAAGACGAAAAAAGACAAACTGTACAAGATGGCTCTTGCACTGCAAGATGTCAGTCTTCGCAAGTTGAACTCGAACGAAATTCTTTTTCTCAGCCGCTGGTGGATTCCTGTAGTTCGTTCGATTATCGAAATCAACGGCGGCAAGGCAGATGTCCGCACACTCGTCAAGCAAATCACACCTGCAGTATCCGAAGACCAAGTCAAAGAAGCAATCCAAGTCTTGAAAGAACTCAAGATGATTACGCCACTCGCTTCAGAGCGTTATGCCGTCACGACCGCCAATTTTACTTCGGCGGGGGCATCCAAGATTTCTGCCATCCGCAGTTACCAAAACCAGTTGCTGACGCTGGCACAAAACGCACTTGTCAACATTCCGCCCGACGAACGCAATATTTCTTCGGTGCTCGCTTGCGTCGATGACGAATGCCTTGAAGACTTAGTCGAAATGACTCGTGAGTTTCGCAGACAAGTTCAAAAACGCGTTGCCGATGTCCCCAAGCCAGAGAAAGTCATTCAATTTATTTTTTCGCTTTATCCTGTCGCCGATATTTCAGATAAAAAAACATCTAAAGAAAATGCGAGGGAAGCATGAAAAAATTACTAGCATTCCTATTTTGCATTTTACTATTGGCCTGCTCTTCGGACAAAGAAATTGCAGGAGCAAGTACCGTCGAAACGGAAAATGCGTGTATCATCAATGTTGTAAATATCGATTCGAAACCAGCAGCCAACGTTGTAGCAAGAATCCGTCCGCTATGGCATGTGCAAGGAATCAGCGATTCCGATTCAACATTCTCGCATAACGAGACATTAGAAGTCACCGCCGATTCGCTCGGCAATATCGTGATGGATTCCGTTATAGACTCTGTAGATTTTGAAACAGGTTATATCGAAATCATAGACGGAAACGCAGGCATATTCAAAACGATTGCATCAAACAATTTGAGGAAGAATAAATTAACAACTATGCAAATGGAAACGCTAGGCTCTGTTTCTGGCAAAGCGGAGCTACCCGAAGGTACAGCTTTTGCATGGATTCAAATCTTTGGTACAGATAAACTCATTAAAACGAATAAAAAAGGCGAATTCACTTTAGATTCGCTTCCGCCAGCAAGTTACCAAATTCGTGCAATTGTTTCTGATGAACAAGAAGCCATCGGCGAAGCGACTGTACAAGTTTCAGCAGATAAAAACAGCGATGCCAAGACTCTTGCCAAACCGAGTCTTGCAAACGAAAAACTGGAACAATGGCAACATTCACGAGCATACCCATTAGACTCCGTTATTTCAGACTGGATGAAGCCTATCGCAGAATCCACTGTTGTTTTCATCCGTCTAGACTCTGCAAACTTCGACTTTAGCGAAACCATGAAAAACGGGAATGACATCCGCATTACCGACCAAAGCGGAAACCGTCTCGATTTCAAAAAAGCGTTTTGGAACGATTCGCTAAAACAAGCGGAATTGCAAATTCGTATCAACGGAACATCAAACGTCGAAAGCGTCGTCATGCATTGGGGTAAAACCGCCGCTTTCGATGCTAGTACCAACGATGTGTGGACAGGACTTCCAGATTCTCTTGTCACGTCACTCCACTCCGTCAAAATCATCGACTTCGAAAAACAAAGACTTGAAACAGCATTCGATTACGCCAACGGCCCACGCGAATGGTATTTCCATCCGCAAGATTCTAACGTCACAACAACACCGTCCAACAAAAACGTCCAAGAAGCTTTCGAGAAAAGCGATGAACGCGGTGGCTACGTTTTCCATTGGAAAAGTACATCTAAAGTAAAAGGCAAATGGTCGATGATCGGAGTACGAATCAATCAAAATCCGTCAAGCCTCGAAAGCATCGACTCCATTGCGTTCTACGCCAAAGGCAAGGGCGAACTCGGTTTCGCAATTGAAGTGCTCGACGAGCCGACTGGCAAAACGAAATACGTCGATTACCTCGATTCCAACTGGAAACGTTTCAGCTTTACGCCAAGCGATTTCGTCGAAGGCGACGGAGAATATGGAAACATGGGCTGGAACTTCGTGAAATCTCGCGTCACGACGATTACCATCTGGATTGTCGATGATAGCGAAATGTGGATTGACGAAGTTATCTTGTACGGAGTCAACCGGGATAATTTTAATTAAGTAGGCAGTAGGAAGTAGGCGGTAGGAAGAAGAAACGTCATCCTGACCCTGTAAGGGGAAGGATCCAGTGAATTCTAGTAGTTACAGCCTATTGTTTGTTGCTAATGACCAATGACCATCGACTATCGGCCAACTATTGACCAATCATCAAATATCTTTTCCGCTTTTTGCGAGGAACGCAAGCAGTATAAAGCAACCGGCCACCACGCCAATCAGCGGAAGGTCGGACAGTTGACGCAGTCCCATTTTCAAAAGCCGCACCATCTGCGAGCATGCAAACGCATAACCCACGCTGCACAGCACCACAAATAAAATAAAGCGTCCCACAAACGGAATACTCTTTGTAATCCGCTTAAAATAATTGTTGATGGACGCACCGTAAATCATTAAAAGCGTAGCAACCAGCCCCACCGCAATCGAGTCCAAATGCACTCTCAGAAAATTTGCAAATTGATGAATGTAAGGTAGCATATTACAACGTTTTCCTATTCTCTATCGTCATTCCGGCCTTTCACTACTGTCATCCCGGCCTCCGTGCCGGGATCGGCTTTCACGTTTAACAATCCATCCAACTGCATTTCCACACGCAATCGGTCACCGTCATTCGTAATCGTTCGAATCGCCTTGCCCGGGAAAAGCCCAGGAGCACAAGCTCCACGCTGATTTTCAATGCGTCGTTTAGCATCGCTTTCGACAAGGCCGCGATTCACCAAACGTTCCAAGCGAACAGCTTCAGGGGCATCGACAATCCAAATTTCATCGAGCATTTCCACTAGCGATGGGGCACGAGAAAAAAGAGCCGCCTCTACAAACCGGCACCGCTCCGCATCATTTTCAGTGTCCGCAGCACTCGTCGTATTCTCTGCATCCGCTTTAAAAAATTTTTTCACAGCATACGTCAAGTGCGGATAAACAATCTGTTCCAATTTCACGCGAGCATTAGCATCTGCAAAAATTCTATCGGCAATCAACGCACTGTTCACGCCCGTCGGCGTCAAGCAAGCTTCACCAAAGAACGAAGCCATTTCCGCACGCAATTCCGCCGAATCTCGATAAAGCTCATGGACTTTGCGGTCAGCATCAAGCACTTGGAAACCACGTTCACGCAGCAACTCCCCCACAAAGGACTTGCCAGCACCTATTGAACCTGTAATTCCAATCTTTATCATAATGCCCCTAGCACCGCGCGTTTTAACTTCATCAACGCCCCAGCGAAATCAGGCACAACCCGACGACCACGCCCAACATCGCAAAGAATTTCGTTTTGCTCTTGCGTTCCTTGAATATAAGAATTCCTGCCAAGAAGCTGATGAACACGCTCGAACGACGCAGCACCGTAATCACAGAAATCAAGGCATCCGAATCGCTCACCGCTAAAAAATAGCAACGATCCGCAATAATCAAAAGTGCAGCCACCGCCAAGAACGACCAACGGTACTGAAACGGAGTCGTTTTCTTGCGAGTCGGATACCACGTGAACATCGTCGTCAAGAACTGCACCACGCACATGTAAATACTGAACCAGACCTGCACTGTCAAAGGCTCGAAATTCATCCGCTGTAGAATTAGCTTATCGTAAATTCCGCTGCATGCTGCCAAAATCGTCCCGAGGAGCATTGCCACCACCCAGCTGTTGCTGAAGAAATGCCCCATCTCCTTGCGGCCCGCCAGAGAAAGCCCGATGTACGAACAAACACAAACCGCAATGCCGGCCCACTGCATCACATGCGGACGTTCTCCCAAGAACCCCACCGCAATCATGATTGTAAATAAAGGAGCAAGAGCACGGATCGTCGTAGAAATGCTGAGCGGCATGTGGGCAATCGCGCTGTACGTAAAAAGCCAGCTCGCACCGACAATCACCGATTTGCCCATCAAAAACAGATGGTCGTGCAAAGTAAGCGGCTCGCAATGCCCCGTCAAGAGCACAGGCAACATCAACAACGCGTAAAAAACACTGCAAAGTAACAGAACCGGTCGAACAGCGTTATCCTGAACCGATTTTTTCTTCGCCAAATCATAAAAGCCTAAAAAAACAGCCGAGGCAAAAGCCAATAATAACCATGACATAGCGCGCCAAATTTAAAAATTGCAAGCCAAACTTTAAAGGTTTTTCTAATTATTTAAACATAAAACACCCTACAAGGAGAAATAAAATGGGAATCAAAACAAAAGCAGCTTCACTCATTGAAGAATTCAAGGCGTTCGCCTTCAAAGGCAACATCGTCGATATGGCCATCGGTATCATCATCGGTGCCGCATTCGGTAAAATCGTCAACTCATTCGTCAACGACGTCGTGATGCCGGTTGTCACAGCCCTCATCGCCAAGTGCGGCGGCCAAAACGCAGGCGAAGGAATCAAGACCCTCGTCTATACGACCTCCGAAGGCATTGCAATTCCTTACGGCACCTTCATTGGCGAAGTGCTGAACTTCTTGATTGTCGCTTTCGCCGTGTTCCTCCTGATGAAAAAATTCCTCGGCTTCATGCAGAACATGCGTAAGAAAAAAGCCGAAGAAGAAGCCGCCGCTGCCGCAGCCCCAGCCGCTCCTCCTGAGCCCACCGCCGAAGAAAAACTCCTCACCGAAATTCGCGACTTGCTGAAGAATAAGTAGTCGGTAGGCAGTAGGAAGTAGACAGGATCGCAATAGTAAAAGTCTTTGTTTGCTGATGGGGGGAAGCATCCCCCTGGCTCGCACTACGTTGCTCGCCACCCTCTCTAACGGGGAGGTCCCCGTAACGCCCCCGATGCAAAAAACGCGCAATCCAATTGCGCGTTTTTTGTACTGTCATCCCGGCCCTAGTGCCGGGATCGCCTTCTAGAAAAGCAACCTTCCTACTTCCTACTTCCTACTTCTAACTGAATCTCCACATCCGCTTTAAACGGCAAATCTTCCGCTTGAGGCGTCGCAATCACGACCTGGCACTGTTTTTCGCGAATGAGTGCTGCTACAGCATCACGGCGGTTCACATCGAGTTCTGCAAAAATATCGTCCAACAACAAAATCGGTTTCGTCAAGTAGCGCGAAGCCACGTCCACAGCGGCAAAACGCATGGCGACCGCAGCCGAGCGGCACTGCCCCTGCGACCCGACAGAACGCATCTCGTAGCCCGAAGCGCACAATGCCAAATCATCGCGGTGCGGCCCAGCCATCGTCATTCCCTGCAAACGCTCCACGAATTCCAAGTCCGCAAGTTTCCGAGCAAAAGCGTTCCGCAACATTTCTTCGCTCACTACATCAGAGCCATCATCATTCGCGCATTCTGTACAAGCAGCACCCGGCGCATTTTCAATAGCATTCCCCACCGAATTTTCCGCAGCAGTTCCTGCAGCAATGTAAGCGGCACCCGCAGAATTTTCCGCAGCCATTTTCGCACAACATTCACTTTCTGCAACAGCCCTACCCGCCGCCATCAGCGAACCAGCATTGGCCGAAATTTCATCCATCATCTCGTCCGACATCGGCTCCGCAGCGTCTAACGCATCTAACGATTTAAGAATCGAACTCTTGTAAGCACAAGTAATTTCATCCACGCCGCCCGAAAGCTTACGGTAATACCGCGTAATAATTTCAGAAACCTCTTTCGAAAGTGATATGCGTGCCGCCCACAGCTTTGCACCCAGCTCAATCAATTGCTGCGTCAAAACGCGATACAAGTCTTCGCCGCCGACCGCCGAACCATTCTGCTTGAATTCCTTCAGCCATTTATTACGTTGTTGCAACACGCGTTTGTACCGCCGCAACACCAACGCATTCGCCGAAGACCTGTAACAAAGAATTTCATCAAGCCAATGCCTACGTACCTCCGGACCGCCTCGCAAAAGCTCAATATCCGAAGGCTGCATAATCACCGCCGGGCACGTTCCGAAAAATAACGTAGGCGATTTTAGCGGTTCACCATTTTCACGAACCTCATTCCCACGAGAATGCACACGAAGCGCCCGCATTCGCGAACGCCCGTCATCTTCAAACTCGCCGCGCAAAATCAGCTCGTTCTGCTTCCACGTAATGAGTTCCCGCAAGTCACGCGACCGAAACGAGAACCCCTGAGCCAGCAAATGGATTGACTCCAGAATGGTCGTCTTTCCGCAACCATTCGGGCCGCAAATAACATTTATGCCCGCATCGAAGTTGCAATCCATCGAATCTAGACTGCGAACCTTCGAAATGAACACCTTCGAAATCAAGGAATGTATCCCCGCAAGCCAAGAGTAAACGGAGACCAAAGACCAGCGCTCGTTTCGTAAAGGAACGCGTAGTTCACTTCTAACGGGAATTTCTTTCTGCCTACACGGATTTCAAATTTGTAACCGGCGCCAAGCATCCAGTTCAAATCATCCATACCTACGCGGAGCGTTGCATTCGGGACGACTTCACATTCAAAGCCGACGCGGCCCGTCCATACATGGAGCTGCGGGTCAAACGCCAAAAGCGTGTCGGCCACTTGATAATCTATCGCTTCCATCCATGCATAAACCGGTTTGCCCTTGATTTTTGAACGGTAGCCAAGGCCAATCTGCAACACCTTCGGGCGAACGCCTTCCGTCGAAGCGAGCGAGTTATCCTTGCTCGGGTTCTTCGTCCATTTTGCAGACAAGTTCTTACTAAAACTCAAGTTGCGAATAACCACAGAAGAAGACCATTTCTCATTCCACTGACGGAACCATGCCAAGTTGATTGTCACCGGGCTACGGAAGGAATCTTCCATTTCAATTCCTTCAAAATACTGAGCAACATCCAAATTGTCATAACTCATCGAAAGTGAAAGGCCAAAAGCATCTTGACGAGTCGCACGATAAGCAAAACCTAAATAGAACATCGAGAAAAAGGGTTTTGCCGTTCCCATCGTTTCGTCGTCATCATCAATCACCTTGAAATCACGGTCGCCACGGTAGAGCATAGCAAAACCCACGCCCATGCGTTTACCGACCTTGCCTTCTATACCGAAGGCTCCGCCCAAACGGTCCAAGTCGCGCCGTTCAATATTCAAAGTGACGCCAATATCTTCGCGGAAACCCAGCAAAGCCGGGTTCCAAAAAGCACCCGGCATCGAAGCCGTATCCGCAGAACCCGTATTGCCACGGCCCAGTTCGCGAACACCGCCGCTCATACGTTCGACAAAGCCGTCAAATCCGCCAAGTTCAGACTTTTTCGTAAATGGCCCTGCCCAAGTAGAACTCGCAAACGAGCAAATGGCCAAAGCGGCAACGACAAGATTTTTAAAATTCATCATCTGAAGTTACCTCCAAGCGTCATTGCCTTGCCCCAACCGATATGCCCATGGTTGTCCTTCACCCTGATGTAATAAACACCCATTGTGCAATCCTTGCCATGTTCATCGCGACCGTCCCAATAGTCCTCCTTCGGATTTGAACTGCGCGATGCATCCGCATTGCGAACAGCGTCTTTTACAATAGTACGTACTTTACGCATATCGTAACTGAAAACCTCTATCGTAATTTTCGACTCTTTATCAAGTTTATACGAAACAAGCGCTTCATCGCCCGGCGTAATCACAGAAGGCACCATGCGAATCGACCCCAAGTTATTGCTGAGTTTCGCACGGTTTAGCACAACGCTCCAAGTCGCCCCGGAGTCCGCCGACACAGAAACTCCATTACCATAAGTAGCAAGAGCAAGACCCGTCCGATTCTTGGATAGCGGGAAAGAGCACATCGACGTGATAATAGCCTTGCGGTCTGTCGCACCCGTTTCATAGCCATAAAGCCATTGGAGTTTTCCGTCTTCATCTTTTTCCCAAGCTTTCACGCCAAGCGAATCAAGCTTAAGATAGCCGCTTACCGAACCTCCGACAGCACGCACAAGCACGTAAGCCGTTTTGCCAATAAAAGCGACATCACCAACCGTGTAATCCGATTCGTCATAGACGTCCTTCTTTTGGGCTTTACCTGCAGTGTCCAAGAAATTCACTTTGGAAAAATCTTTGGCGTTTTCACCGTAAATTCGCCAAAGTCCGCCAACAATATCATCTTCTTTCTTGTTTGATGTTTCTGCAATGATTTGGAGAGGACTTCCGCCCATCCATAGTCCAGTCACGCGCGAATTTTTTAGCTTTTCCGAAATATTTTTTAATCCGCTAGAAGACTTGACCCAAACACCCTTTGCCGTCGCAAGCCACAGGTCACCAGTTTCCGGGTGCAAACGCACATCGAAAATTTCAGGATTTTTTTCCAAATCCAACTCTGTATTATTTTTAAGTATTTCTAGCTTTTTCGTTGTTGAGTTTAGAATAAATGTTGTGTCTTTTGCACCTTTATTGCTGGATACATCGTGAACCATGACGCCTAAAGCACCACGGGCAATCCAAAGGCGTTTTGCCGTCGAGTCGTAAGCAAAACCGCTTGTCGCATATTGCATCGGTTTTTCTAAATCATCCGCTGCCGGTGAAACGTCAAGCGGATTTTCAATAACGTTTTTTAAATCACGTACGGTATAATACCCAGCAGGAATGCGATAGCGTTCATCCTTGTCCATTGCAAACATCGGCAAAACCAGACCGAGCTTTGTTCCCGCATAAATCGCAGGGATTCGTCTCCGTTCAGCCAAGTCATCTTCAAAAATTCCATCTTGAACCGCAGTCAGCGTATCCGTTTCGACCTGAGCCTGAGCAGTCGATTCCGTCACCACATTGCCCTTACCCGCAACGTTAAAGTTCAGTAGAGTCACGCCGCTGTAATTGCCATCTCGTGAAAAGGCCCACAAAGCACCATTTTGCCCTGCCGGCCCCACGGCAAATACGTAGTTACTGAATAAAGTTTCACCAGCATAAGCATTTCCGCACAATGTCATTCCAGCAAAGAGGCTCGCCGAAAACGCGAGCGATTTCAATGCGAATGATGTACTCATCAAGCTAAATTTCACAATTTACCTCATATCGATTTCATCGACGCCTGCAACAGGCTTGTACTTGAATTCGTCGTTAGAAATGTTTTTGACGACTTTCAAATCCACGATATTATACCACGAGACATTCCCTGCCGGGTCTTCCGTCATCAGTCGCACCGGAGAAAAATCCTTCTGCGAAAGCCAAACTTCCATCTTGGTAAACTGGCCCGCATATTTCGACGGATCGAGCTTCAAAGTCCAAATTTTCTGCTTCGAAAGTTCAGCTTCGCCCATTTCAAGAGCCTTGCAGTTCAGATACTTGAACAAAAGCTCGGAGGGATGCAGCGAACTCGACAAATCTTCTACAGCCTTAATAAGCACCTGCTTCTGATCGACGTTCCACTGCCAAAGGCTCTCGCCATCGCTATAAAACCTGATGCCCGACAAGTCCAGTTTGAACTTGTCCCCTTCTGTAACGACCAAGCTTCCTGACTGCGTCCTGATTTCCGGGGAATCCGCCTGAAAAACTTGGGCCTTGAAATTAAGGCTCCAAGCTTTGCCCGACTTGAACCACGACTTGGACTTGTCCAAAACCTGCTCCGCCGTCAAAGCAAAAACACCTTGCGCTAACGCAAGCGATAAAAAAAGAATGACACGAGAGGAAAATTTCATATCCACCTTTATAGATTGTCTTCCAAATTTACAAAACTGAATCTCCCAAAGTAAAGCATATTCCTATTTTTGAGCTACTAGGCACAAAACATTGGTTTCTCGACAAAGATATTTCTATCTTTTGCACGTAAAAATCAAATAAATCTTTTTTGGAAGGATTGTATGCGTAAATTTATTTTGCCGATTGCCCTTGCTGCTACCGGTTTTGCTATGGCCGCCGACCTTGAAATCCACGGCGATGTCAACTTTGACTATGGGAGCTACTTTGACAAGGATTTTGACCCCACCAATGCCGCAAGCCAAGATATCGAACTTTCTGCCACGGCAAACCTCGACGAAAATGTTTCCGTTACCGTATATACAAACACAACAAGTAACGTGACGAATTCAGACAAGGCCGCCGAAATCCGTCATGGACTTGCCCGCTCGACGGCAATCAATAGCGCAAATGACCGCTACACGGCTTTTAATTTCGACGGCGTGGAACTCCGCTGGAAACCGTACCAGGACGTAAGCTTCGTATTCGGTGACTTGACCTACAGCGCCGGTGCTTTCAATTACTACTTCTGGCGTGACCAGAGCCGCTACGCAGTCATCTCCCGTAACCAGACCGTCCGCGGTATCGGCGTGGAACTTGGCAACAGCAAGTTCGGCGAAGGAAAGTTCTACATCGGTGCTTCGGAAAACGCCAAAAGCTCCATTGAAGCATTCGCCAGCTACGGCATTAAGCTTTTGAACCGCCCGGACGAACATTTGACCGTCACTCCGAGCTTGGACTGGGCTTTCGGCTCTGAACTTGGACGCAGCTACGGTTACACTTTCGGTACAGAACTCGACTACTCCAAGAGCCTCGAAGTTCTGAATTACAGCGTTTATGCAGTTTATGGCCTGCACCCGTACAAAGGTCACGGTGTCCATTCCTTCCTCGTGGAACCGAGCATGAACTACGATATATTCAACTTGGGCTTCAGCTACTTCTATGCCATCACCAACAAGGACGAAGGGCCGGCATCCGAACAGATTTTCACAGAAGACCAAATGCTTTTCTCTGTGGAACCGAGCTTTAACATCACCAAGAAATTCAGCTTGGGCGTAAGCTTCGAATACCATGATCCGGACTCCGAGGTTAGCAAAGATGAATTTGAATTCCTCGGCATGAACTTCTACGTCTATCCGACCCTCAACACGAATCTCGTCTTCTGGTTCGGCTACAACTTCAGCGACGACAAGAATCCGGTTGTTGGCAAGACTAAGTTCGCCCTCGGCATGAGCGCCCACGCGGAATTCTAGTTGTTAGTCATTAGTTATTGGCTACAGGTCATTGGAAATATCGCCCCGGCATCTTTGCCGGGGTCTTTTTCATTCCCCAAGCAAAACATCGAACGTAACGGGTGACGTACAAAACTTCGGCAAAATACAATTCGTTTATATATATTCTTGATCGAATACACCTCGTTATTGAGACAACAGTACATTTCGTCAAAATCCAGCGTAATCGTTTCCAGCCCGAAGCTCAAGCAAATGCAGCCACTGAAGGCTACGCATTTCAATTTTTTTTCACATCATTGCGAGTCCCTGTAAGGTGCCATGGTAATCTTCGCTACCGT
Source organism: Fibrobacter sp. (assembly GCF_017545445.1). Lineage (GTDB taxonomy): Bacteria > Fibrobacterota > Fibrobacteria > Fibrobacterales > Fibrobacteraceae > Fibrobacter. The sequence goes on along the minus strand of NZ_JAFWOM010000155.1, from coordinate 1,864 downwards.
TTGTCACCCCCAACTTGTCAGGGGTCTCCTTTTTTCCTGTCATCCCCGCCCATTCGATAAACCCAGGGCTAGCTCAGGCAAAGATCTCCATTCTTATCATTGCTAGCTCAGGCGAGGATCTCCATTCTTGTCATTGCGAGGCTTTGCAAAAAGCCGAAGCAATCTCTGACATGCATATTTACATTTTTTCCACAGACATAGCCCGAGACCGCAAGGAATTGGGCACCGAGTTTAACGTAGAAGGAGCCCTTGTGAGCCTATTCGAAAGACTGCAAAAAGCCTCGTCCGAAGAAGATGTGAAGGCGGAATACATTAAGGCACAGCACCTTAAGCAAGTGCAACGCAATCTGATTGATATTCAAACACGCGTAGTTTGGTTCGAAGCAAAGTTCGGCTCCAAGAAATCTCTCTACGAGATGTTCACGCAGTTGCTTTTCTACATCCACCGCGCCCTCAAGGATAGCGAACACATTCCGCCGATCCTCTGTGTTGTCGATAGCGTGAAAGCCGCCATTATGAAGACGGATGTCGCACTTTCGCTTTTGCAAGACAAGAACATTCACATCAAGTGAGGCAAGTCCGCAAGCGATGTGACACAGGGCGCCCTAGATATCGTTTCGCAGTACATCGGAACCCATTTTGTGAGTTTCAATATCGAGACACACGAGAAAGAATTTATCGACACTTTGCGAAACGCCATAGAAAAAGGCGAAATCATCCGTACGCAAATTACGCCCGACAACCTTAAGCAAGTTTTTGCTCATTCTCTCTAGAAATTATTTTTGCATATTTTGCGCTTTTTCATTCCTTTTCAAAATTCAAGACAGACAAAATCCGACTTTTGCGACAACCTTCATTTTTCACGCATTTACTTCTATTTCCAACCATTTTATTTGATTTTTAGTTGGAAACGGAAGTTTCTTTTAACATTGCAATGATATTGTGATACGCCTCCGTGTATTCAATTTGCATAATCGTAGTGATTTTATTACCCGCATCTTTACTCGACGCCCCACAGTGAAAAAGTTTTTCGCTTTTCAATCCGTAATCCAAGAAAATATAGCGGTCATGAAATTTTCCGTTCGTTTCATTCACATTTAGCGAGACATCGGGCCGCGCCTTCAAGAAATCCTTCCGCATCCGTTCCGTTAGCGTTTCAAAGCCGCATCTATCACTATAAATCGTTACAACAACGCCCTTGGCGATTTCACGCAACAAGTCCAAAGTTTTCACGCCAATATAATCATCGACAATCACAATTGACTTTTTCGCCAAACCATAAATCTGCATATAGGCGACATCCGCTTCCAGCTTACGCCCGTTCAAAATCAGGAAATGTTTGAAAGTGCTTGGATCGATGAAATTTTCCATGACCTTTTGAAGGTCCGACTTCATCACAGAAACATCTTCACGCGTCTCGGCAAGGCCGTCACGAATTTCAGCAATATCCTTCGTATTCTGAACCGTATGGGAAGCAATTTGAGCTATACCATCAGACCCCAGCAAACTTCGATTTTCAGCAACAATGTAGTCCTTCATCTGCTTAAAAAGGCGGATAAGAGCCTTGCTTTGAGCCGTAGCACGCTCGCCCTTGAGAACCGTCATGAGCATGTAGATGCCCTGCTCGGTAAAAGCAAAGGGCAAATATTTTGTATACTTACCCTGTTTCAGTGTCATTTCTTTCAACTCTAAATAAGTTTCAGTAAATTCTAAGGTGCAATTTGGGGATGCGGACAATAATTTAGACAGATTGTTTGTCCAAATATAGTTTCCGATAATCTGTTGGATTCATTCCGTTGAGTCCGACCTTTATCCGTTTCGAGCAAAACCATTCCAGATATTTTTCAAGTTCAGCCTTGAACTC
>NZ_JAFWOM010000154.1 GCF_017545445.1 Fibrobacter sp. | reverse complement strand
GGAATTTGTTCAAAGCAGGTGCTTCTTGTAGGCATTCATCAATGGAGGGAATGCCAGAGAAAAACAAGATGGGGAATATGGTGCATGAACAGATAATCGCCGAATAGATAAAAGGTTTGTCTGAGACTTTGATGTCGAACAGGTTGAAAAATCCGAATAGGAGACCGTTAATGGCAATGAGCAGGAATACAGAAATTGCGCCAGCGATGACAGCGGCTTTGGCGTTCTTCACCAAGAATACCCAGAATCCGTTTTCGTCTTTTTGCTTGAAGAACGGAGCGATGAAAATGCTCAAGAATACGGTTGTATAGATAAATAGCCCTGTTACCAAGACATAAGTGTGTTCGGTATTGTTGTCGGTTGAAACATAGTAAAAGGTTAGTGCGATGGAAACGGCTAACCATACGGCCTCGGCGACGACATGGGGGATAATGCTGAATTTTTTCCGGGATTCCTGGACCAGCGAAATCGTGAGGGCTATCATCGTGGCCGCAATCGGATAGAAGAACAGCCAAAAAAGTAATTTGCTATCGGTTAGCAAACTGTGGCTTTCAAAAACGTAGATAAATGCGATGGTCGTAAAAATGGCAAACGCCACTGCGAGTGGAAACCGCTTGAACGCCGTCGAGATTTGACTCGGGTATTTTTTGATTGCTGTTAAGTCCATTTTATCCCTCCAATAGGTATTAGGTTACAGGTTATAGGTGTTAGGATTAGTATCATGCACTTTGTGCATCTATTATAAGGCGGCTTTGCCGCGATTATTTACCTAAGACCTAACTCCTAAAACCTAATACCTCTTCCTTCTAACTTCCTACTCCCACACACCGTCAATGACTGGATCCATTCGGCTTCGCCTCAGGATGACGTTTCTTTCTTTCTTCTTCCGCAGTCATCCTCGACCGTTCCACTCACTGTCATCCTCCGAAGGGGGATCCAGTGAAGTCTTGTAACGCATAAACAAAAATGACTGGATCCTTCACATTCGTTCAGGATGACGTTTCCTTCTAACTTCTAACTTCTAACTTCTTACTTCTTACTTCCTACTTCCTACTTCCTACTGTCTACTTCCCTTCCCGTTCTTTCCGCTCTTTCTTCAGTTGCTTCAACTGTGCGAGGCGTTCGCCGAGTGCTTTTTCGCGTCCGTAAGGCTTGGGTTCGTAAATCGTCGTGCCGACAAGTTGCGTGGGCAAGTGCTCCTGCGCGGAGTAGCCGCCCGGACTGTCGTGGTCGTACTCGTAGCCGTTCCCGTAGCCGAGTTGCTTCCCGACGCGGGTGACGGAATTGCGGTAGGCGCGTGGCACGGGGAGCGTTCCCGTCTGCTTTACGATGGCGTCTGCCTTCATGCCTGCGAGTTCGAGGCTGTTGCTCTTGGGTGCGAGTGCCAGATAAACGGCGAACTCGTCAAGTGCAATCAAGCCTTCCGGGATTCCCATGAAGTCATACGCTTCGCGGGCAGATGTCGCAAGCAGTAATGCGTTCGGGTCGGCTAGTCCAATGTCTTCCATTGACATTCGCATGAGACGCCGTAAAATGAATCGCGGGTCTTCGCCGCCTTGCAGCATGCGGTGCATCCAGTAAAGTGCTGCGTCCGGATCGGAACCACGCACAGACTTGTGCAACGCCGAAATCAAGTTGTAATGTTCTTCGCCGCTCTTGTCATAACGCAGAGGCTTCTTGTACTGGAATTCTTCGAGCAGCTTTTCGTCGATAACTTTGTTGTCGCCGAGGTTCTTGCCAATCCATTCAAGCTGGTTCAGCAGGAATCGTGCATCGCCTTCGGATTGCGCGATGAGTTTATCGACAACCGCGTCTTCGACTTCGACATCCTTGAGTTGGAGTCCGCGTGGATGGTCTCGCAATGCGCTGAAAATGAGCGTCCGCAAGTCCTCTTTGCTTAAGGGTGCGAACAAAATCAGTTGGCAGCGGCTGAGCAAAGCCCCGTTCACTTCAAAGCCCGGATTCTCCGTGGTCGCGCCGATGAGCGTTACCGTGCCGTCTTCCACGGCACCGAGGAGTGCGTCCTGTTGCCCCTTGTTAAAGCGGTGGATTTCGTCGATGAAAAGTATCGTGTCCATGAACGCTTTTTTCATCTGGCGAGCGTCCGCGAGAACTTCCTTGACCTCTTTCACGCCGCTTGCCACAGCCGAGAGTGCGACGAAACGCTTCTTGGTGTGCTGGCGGATAACGTGGGCGAGGCTCGTCTTTCCGCAACCCGGAGGCCCCCAGAAAATCATGCTGGGGACGGTGTCGCTTTCAAGGCTCTTGCGAAGCAAGCTCTGCTGGCCAAGAATCTTGTTTTGGCCGAGGAACTCGTCCAAGTTTTGCGGGCGGAGGCGTTCTGCTAAGGGGGCGTCCATGGTCGTGCCTGAAAAGTTGCTCTATTATTAGTCGCTAAAAAGTTTGTCTTCGACTTTCTTGATGCATTCGGGCTTGTCGCGGGTCGGAACTCCGCCTTTCGTGAACACGTGGATGGAATAGCCGGTCGTGCAGAGTTCGCCGTTCAAAGTGACTTGGTAAAGGAATTTGTACTTGCAGCGGCCTTCGTGTACCAGCCTTGTTTCGACATCGACAAAGTCCCCAAAACGGCACGGGCGCTTGTATTGCACGTTCAATTCGAGGACGGGGCTTGCAAAACCTTCGCGTTCAACTTCGTCGTAAGGGGCGCCCACGGCACGGAAAAAGTCAACGCGTGCTTGCTCAAACCAAATGGGGTAGGTGGCGTGGTGGACGATGCCCATGGCGTCAGTTTCTGCGTAGCGGACTTGAATGCGAGTTGTAAAAGAGTAATTGTTGTCCATGAATGTAATTATATATGGGTGGTACTTTCAGAGATATAAAGTAGTAAAATGAGTTTGGAAATTTGGAATTAGAATCTAAGGGATTGAATTAATTTTGGTTGTATTCTTTCTTAGTTCTTATTGTTCTGATTGTATCTGCGGCGATCCATTGTAATGTTCGTTGATTGAAAATTCCCGTAATGATCGTTTCGTAAATGGTGTCTACATAAGCGGAATTATTTGAGTTTTCGTTCATAAACGGATGGCATCCTTCAAAAAAATGTTTTTCGACAATCTTTATGGAATCGCCATTCTTGTCGATTCTATCGATTGGCAAATACCAGGTTTTATTCCATTCGATAAAACCTGATGGGCAATGTAATGTGTTTTTAGGCTGAACATTTTTTTGTTGAAAAAAGTCGCCGATGAAAGTTCCGGCGACAAAACTTGCGAACAATATAATGCAGAGTTTTTTCATGTATATCCTGAGTTATTAAATTATTCGAATCCGTCACAGCAAAAGTTGGAGGCTGCGTTCATAAAAGCTTTGCGTTTACGTTCCTCGGCTTCTTTTTTGCGTTGTTCCTCTTCCTTGTCTTTTGCAATTTGGTCCAGCAATTCATTCTTCCTCTTGTCGGTTTCTTCGACGAATCGAAAGATTCGCTCGTCCCTCTTGTCCAGAGGCAAGCTAGGCTTGAAAATGTTAACAGGGTGAACCCTGACTGTAGAATACTTGAATGATGAGCCGATTTCAATAAACCCGTCGTTGTTGAGGTTCGGAGTCATGATTTGCACAAAGTCTCTTTCATATCCGAACCTTTTCCCTTGACCGTTGAGTTCTGTTTCGGCTATTTCAGGAGGGATGGCACAGGTTCTCACGACGCCCACACCCACATAATGATTTTTGGGCGTATAGAACTCCACGATGTCGCCCGGTTGGAATTTGAAATTTTTCCAGCCCTTGAAAATCCGTTTTTCTTCGGGGTCGCTAGAAAAGGTGGAGGTTTCGCTTTTTTCAAGGAGTGTGCCGTTGGGGCCATACCAGCTTTCAGAAATCCGTTCGCCACTCCCTTCTGCGGTGGTAATGAGGAACGCGTTACCGGGGCGTTCCAGCATACGGAAGCCGAAAAGGGGCTTTTCGTTGTTGGTGCAGTTCTTTACATATTTGACGATATCGTGTTCGGCCTCTTCACGGCTGGAAGTGTACAATACCCCTTCCAACTGAAGGTCGTAACCGATACCCTCGCCGTGATCAACGAAATAGCTGGGTTCGCGACCGTGGAAGTTTTTGGAATAGGCGAAAGTGACGAAGTGCGTGTTCTTTTCCATTTTATTCTCCATTGGAAAGGTGTTCGCCACTTATTATGTGATTCATTTCGGGGTCGTCTAGTGACCTAATTCAGCGTCAATATGTTTTTTTCTCGACTAAGCCTTGTCAATGGCCTTGATGTTGAAAAATTGAACTGTACCACGGCCATATCCTTCGTTTGACTATTGATGTCGTTCACGAAGCGGCTTTCTTTTTCCGAGACGCACCGCGCCATTTCGGCAATGCGTGCTCTATCGCCCTCGGCACTAGAAATCGCCAACGAAAGGTCTGTTCCCAGCCCATAAAATTGTCCTAGGAATTTGTCAATCGACTCTCCCAGCGAAATTTCACTTTCGTAGTCCGCGTCGCATTCCAGGTAGCTGTAAACGGTTGGCTTTCGGGAAATCAGTTCCTTGGTTCCAATTTTAACATCGATCCCGGATTCGGCGGTTCCCGGCAATTCAAACAACTCCGTTAGGTTGTCTTTGCTGCTTTTTAAAAGCCCCGCCATGATAGCCGCTGACCATACGGGCATATCGCTGTTACGCAGCGCCCTATCCAATACGATGCAGTTCCGCTCAATAGCCGCAAACCTGTTCGATGCAGAAGCTTCGTCCACGAACACATAGTCGCTCTTGAACTTTCTGTTGGCATCGGCACCGTTTTCAACATCGATTTTGGTATAGAAAAGGCTCTTGTTTTCCAAAAAATTGAAACGGTCTTCGTAATTCGGGTAGGCGGACACCAGCAACGCATAGACTAGCGCGGTGTAGCCCTCCGGGATTTTTACAGGATTTCGATACTCCGCAATGTCGCCCAAGAGGAGCAACAAGTTTTCGATGCTGATATTAGGCCAAAGGTTTTCGGATTTCAGCAAGTCATCCGAGCTGCTCGAAAGTTCCGGCACCAATTTTTGCACCTGGTCAAAATGCTTTGCTAGTTGCTTTATGAATTCGACATACCCGGCCAGCGTGTCGATCGGGCCGCCGACACTATACCCCTTGCCGTTACCGAACATCGCCTTCAAAAGGCCAGCTGCAAACAAGTCGGTATATTCGTTGTCGTTCACATTCATGCACATTCGACCTTGTCCGTTCGTGAACGCATTGAAACGGAGTTTTGGCAGGTACTGTTCGCGGTAGTACTTCGCGACGTCGGGCGTCATGGCGTAATCCTCGATATAGCAGATGCCGGACTTTTCCGTGATTTTGGCGTTACCATTAAAAAAGGTGACTCCATTTGTTCCACGGTATTTTGCCATCTCGGCAAGAACGGCAGAAGCCATGTGCGACAAGTCCGCGACACCGAGTCCCCGGACGCCATTTTTCAAGGGGTCGTAGGTTTCCCAAAATTCCCTGTTGCTCGAGAACAGTTCGAAATCCTTAAACGATTCTACGGGGAACTTTTTGTAGATGGTGCTTATGGCATCTACAATCTGTTTTTGCTTCATGGTCGAGGCCAGCCGTTCAAGGACGGAATCACCCATGTCGTCAAGGAACGCTTTCACGCCGGCATCGGTCATGTTTTCGAAAGAGAAGTTCTCGTCAAAATCGTCGCCATCGTCCGACGACGCGTCGTCATCCCACCGTTTGTACACGGGGATTGCCGCCTCGGTAATCAGCGGGAGGACTGCTTCCATCTCGGCCTTGTCCAAATGAACTTGATAGTGAGATTTTATCTGTACATTTTTTAGGGTGTTCCCCTTGAAAAGCGGCTTGTTTGTAGAATCGCACTGTTCCATACTGTCGATTTTTGACAATATGGATTTCTTGAGGGGATCGTCTAGCGCAGAGGCGGAAACAATTGCATAAAGGGAATTCCACTCGCTCTTTTTGCCGGGATGTTTCAGCAATTCCTTGCGGCCAAGGATGCAGCACTGTTGCGGCCAAATCCAGCCGAAGCGCGGAAAGCGACGGTTGCCCGTGCGCCTTGCGTCGCAAAGCTGCATGATGGCCAATTCTTCTGAGGCTTCTTCGTAATCGCGGCGGAGGCATTCCTTCGCAAATTCGATGTCCGACTTGAAGATAAACATGCGTTCTTTTGATTTGTCTTTGACGCTCCAGGAACCTTTGGCAAAGCCACTGCTCCTTTCGAGCTTCTTTTCGCCCCAGTCGATGTATGGCGACTGCGTGATTTTGGGCAATGCTTCCGCGGAATGTTCTTCGTAGCGCTTCTGGACTGCCGCATAACTCGGCTTCGAGTCGAATAGCTCCCAATCTGTACGGATTTTAGACAAAAGTTGCTCCGTATGGACAGAAATTGCCCCGGAAACAAAATCGTCCCTGCCGACAAGGCCAAGAGCGACCAAATCGCCTCTTACCTTGAATGAAACGCTGGATTCATGGAAAAATTGCAGGTCGTGTTCTTTCAGGGTGTCGTCAATTGGGCGGGCTTTGGTTTTGAGTTCTTCAAGACTCATTCCGTAGGCTTTTTCCACTACGGCGCGCACTCGGGTTTCGTCTTTCCTGAACTTCAACCACTCTTCGCACAAATTCCCGAAAATGTCAAATTCGCGGTCGCTCTGCAGAATGTCCAAGAGCGAAAAGAGCGTCTTTTCGTTCCCGACATGCTCGAAAACTTCTAGACCGTAATTTTCTTCGCCAACAAAAAACTCAGGAAGGTAAAAATTGTTCATAATTTCCTTAAAAAAGAGGTTTGACTTGTTCCGCCTTCCTATTATGTGATTCATTTTTGCGGGAAAAATAAATCTACAAATTTTTTTGTAGATCTCAGGTCTCTCCAAATATTATAAGAATTTTTGCGAACAATTTCTTTTGCTCTTTCATCAGTATTTGCTAATTCTACAATACAGTCTTTAAATGACAATTCATGTTTGTAAATAACTTCTCTGGCCTTATGGTCTCCAGCAAGAGCCATCTTTACAAGGATTTTCTCAAAATCAAAGGTTTTATAATGTTCATAGATAATCGTCTTTGCGCAATCATCATTTTTTCCATTTAAAGCCCAATGCGTTACAACCATCGCAAAATCATAGCAATTGGTGAATTCATTTTTGTCGTTTTCGTCAAAATCGTAGTTATCTTTTATAAAGAAGTATCTTTTGAATAGGTCATATATTGCTGATTTGGCAGTTTCGTTACCTTGCATAGCCAATTTTATTAAGCCGTCTTTAAATTTTATATTTGAGCGGCATTTATAGATTGCCGTTTTATTACCCTGCTTAATCAATTCTATCAAGCAGTCTTCAAATTCTTCTTTTTTATTGTTCTCGCAGACGATTTCTATGGCTGTGTTGTTTCCGTTTTTTGCAAATTCTATTACAAACTCATTAACATTGATTTTTTTACGAAAATCATAATATTCGGCATAAATAAACTCTATCGCTTCTGGAACTTTTTTTGCCCATGTTATAATGGTATCTTTACCCTCATTTTGTATAAAGTAGATACAATTTGCTTTGCAAGGACTATTTCGAGGCCAATATTTATATATAAGAAATTGTTTTATAATGTTTTTATCGCCAGTTTGAAGATAATTACTAAAAATTTCTTTTCCAGTTAGGTATTGGGCTATTTCAAAGGCATCATTATTATCTTCGTTCGCCAATTGAATAATTGAATTAACAAAATGAGCTACGATGTTATAACTCCAAGAGGATGCTTTTTCAAATAAATTGATTATACTTTGTTTAAAAATGTCTAAATGCGAGCAGACGAAATTTATCGCCCAAATATTCGGTTTTCGATCAAGTGATTTATCGTATATATTGTGAGCTGCGTGTCTAACGAATATACTCGCAAAATCATCTATTTTAGGATTTCTTTTTGGCACGGTAGGTACAATAATGGTCTCAGAAAAAAACAAGGCTACTGTTTGGTTTTTGGGTTTAGGGTTTTCATAACAGTCTATAATGATTTTTTGAGCCCTTTCGTCATTGTTTCCAGCCCATTTAAACAATATATCTATAAAGTTGTAAGAGAGGGGATAACTGTAAACGATATCTTTCGCTCTTTCATCGCCGTCTTTTGTGCAGATGATTAATGCGTCTTCGATTACAGAATCGGATAAACCTGTAAAAGTAAAATAGTCTTCATCACTATCATAGCTCAAAGGATTAGTTGTATAATCATTTAAGTGTAGGATTTGTTTATAATTTTCCAAAAAGAAATTTTGGGCTCTTTTATCACCGTTTTTCACCCAATCAACTATTGTTGTATTAAAGGTTTCAAAGTATTCATAGACGATGTCTATAATTTTTTCATCATAATTTCCTGTTTTGATTTTTTTATCAACTATTGTTACGATCGAATTGTCAAAGTTACTATTATGCTTTACAAAATCTTTATAATTTTCAAATAGAATGGTTTCAGCCTTTTCATCGCCTTCTTTTGCCCAATCGACGATAACCGACTTGAAATCGGCGAAGTGTTCGTAAATAAATTCTTTCGACATTTCGTTGTTGTCGCACATGGTCTTTATCTCCTTTTGGAGTATGTTTCTGTCGTAATAGGCGGAACTGCTGAAATGTTTTACAGTCATTAAGGCTGTCTTGTCGCTTTCTTTAACAGCTTTTTCAAGAATGAATTTCATGAAGGGGTGGATTGCTTCGCTATCCTTGAAATAAAAATTCGTGTAAATAACGAGCTTCGTAAATTCCGATTCCGCGATAGGCGTTTGGGGCAAGAATCGTTTGGCAATCAGCTCGCACAGTTCTTCATTTTTTACGGCCTTTTCTAGCTCTTGCCAAATGTTTGTGAGTTCTTCTTTGGCAATGCCCTGGTTAACTTCGATTTCTTTATTTTCCAAATAATCATTTATATGTTCCAATGCGGCCTTGCTTACGGCGTTGATTTCACCCCAGGTCGGGCGCTCCTTGAAACGTTCGTTCCAGAACAACTCGAAATCGGTCAAGAACAAATCCTTTCGGTTGAAATGGAACATATCCCTCGTCGGCAACAACGAAATCGCCTTCTTTATTTCTTCGTCAGATATGTAGCATCCGTGAATTCTCTTGACGGGTCCATCTGTCGAAAGCAGCATGTCGCCCTTTCCCAAAAGCTTCTCGGCACCACCAAAACCAAGAATGGTAGAAGAGTCGACTGCCGTAGCCGTTTTCAGGGCGATTCTTGCGGGAATATTCGCCTTGATGTCTCCCGAGATAATCTTTGTGCTTGGACGTTGCGTTGCGAGAATTAGGTGAATTCCGACATTACGGGCTTTTTGTGCAAGCTTCATAATACAGTCGACCAATTCCTTAGGCGAACGCATCATTAAGTCCGCATATTCGTCTACGACGGCGACAATGTAAGGCATGTCCTGAGTAAAAGGAATAGGCATGTCTTCTATTTGTCCAAGATTCAGTTTGCGCTTGAAATCTTTAATGTTCCTGCAACGGCATTTTTCAAGAATGACATTGCGGGCTTCCATTTCTTGAACAAGCCACATCAAGGATTGCAAAGCTTCGTCAACTTCTTTAATGACATGGCCAGAAACCAGATTGTGCATCTTTTCGTACGGGAAAAATTCCACGCGTTTCGGGTCGATAAGCAAGAACTGCAAATCGGCTGGACGGCAATTAAGGGCCAGCGAAACTATGATTGAATTGAGGCAGACCGACTTGCCGGAACCCGTTTGCCCCGCAATCAACATGTGCGGAGTCTTTGTGATATCCAAATATACCGAGTTGCCTTTTGTGTCTACGCCCAGAGCCGCTGGCAACTGCATGTGGCTGCAATCTGAATGAAATACGTTGCCGAACTGAATTTTGCAGGGTTTTGTATTTGGAATTTCTATGGCGACGGCCCTCTTTTCGGCTGCCATCGAAATCTTTAAGCTCGCCACTCCCAGCCTGATTTGCAAATCGTCCGCACGTTCTTCGACAGAACTTACGCGAACACCCGATGCCGGCGCAAAATAGACGCTGGTCACAATGGGGCCGGTCTCTGTCCCGACAATTTTACCTTCAATGTTAAACGATTTCAGAATTTTGAGAATAGATTCCCCAAGACCTTGATCGACGCTAGGTTCGAACTCTACTTTATTAAATGTTCCGGCTTTTGGAAGACTAAATTCATCAAGAATGGTTGGCATTGGAATCCTGTTCATAATCTATACTTTTTCACAATATATCATTTTACTCAAGGCGTCGTGGGTGAAATGGGGCAAGCGCATCATATTTAAACATGCTTATATAACTCAGGCAACGATATATTATGTGATTCGTTTTGTGATTACTGAGCCGTACTCTGGTCTAATTTGTTGCTCATTTTTGCACTAAAAAATCTATCAACACTCAACTAACAGTCTTTTCTCTACTTTGTTTACTCTTTTTTTAGAAAAAATCAATTTTTTTTCAAAAGAAACGCGATTCTTGTTGACAAACCCCGGTAAATCTTATTAAATTTGCCACGCTTTAGTTTTTCAAGGACTTGAGCAGAGTGCCAAAGTAGCTCAGCTGGTAGAGCAGCTGATTTGTAATCAGCCGGTCGTAGGTTCGATTCCTATCTTTGGCTTAACATAATGGGTCGTTGCCCGAGTGGTTAAAGGGGACGGACTGTAAATCCGTTGGCTTACGCCTACCGTGGTTCGAAACCACGACGACCCACGACAATCAAGCCCTACGGTGTCAAAGGCATCGTAGGGCTTATGCCCAGGTAGCTCAGTGGTAGAGCACTTCC
>NZ_JAFWOM010000153.1 GCF_017545445.1 Fibrobacter sp. | reverse complement strand
CTTAGTGCGGGCATTTCCTTTATTAAACGGAAAAAAGTCATCCTCGACCGTCAGGGAGGGGATCCAGCTAATTGTTAAGATGTCATGCCGGACTCAGTTCCGGCATCGCCATATTCCTCTTACATTTGTCCCCCGGACGTTGTTCCGGGGGATGCTTTTTTGTATAAAAAAAAGGCTCCGCGATGCGGAGCCTTCTTTGTAAATGTGTTGCTGGATCCTTCGCAGCAGATAGGCCCGAAGGACCCCTGTCTACTGTCTACTTCTTACTTCCTACTTGACAAGAGCTTCTGTGTCGAGGGCGATGAGGAGTTCTTCGTTTGTTGCAACGACGATAGCCTTCGGCGTGCCATCCTTCGTGATGAGGTGGTTGGATTCCTTGCCGCTCTTGAGGTTGCGTTCTTCGTCAACTTGGTAGCCAAGGAGCTTTAAGTTGTCCAAAGCCTGCTTGCGGACGTAGAAGCTGTTTTCGCCGATGCCGCCCGTGAACACGATGGCGTCAATGCGCGGAAGAGCCATGGCGAGGCCGCCGATTTCGCGGGTGAGGCGGTAGCAGAAGACGTCAAGGGCGATTTGTGCCTGCTTATTGCCTTCGCTTGCAGCCTGCGTGAGCGTACGCATGTCGTTAGAAAGTCCAGAGAGGCCGAGCAAGCCGGATTCCTTGTTCACGAGGTGGTCGAGCTTGTCGATGGTGCCATATTCTTCGCCGTACTTCTTAGCGATGTAGAAGAGGATGGCCGGGTCGAGGCTGCCGGAACGGGTGCCCATGATAAGGCCTTCGAGCGGGGTAAAGCCCATCGTGGTATCGACGCACTGGCCGTTCAAGATGGCGGAGCAGCTGGAGCCGTTGCCAAGGTGGGCCGTGATGAGGCAGGTTTCTTCGGGCTTGGTGCCGAGAACCTTGCAAGCTTCGGCGGTCACGAAGCGGTGGCTTGTGCCGTGGGCGCCGTAACGGCGGATGCCGTCGTTTTCATAGAACTTGTACGGGATGCCGTAAAGATAAGCCTTCTGCGGCATGGTCTGGTGAAAAGCCGTATCGAACACAGCGACTTGCGGGAGTCCCGGGAAAAACTTGGTGGCGCATTCCATGCCGGTCGCGTGAGCCGGTTCGTGGAGCGGGGCAAAAAGCGTGATGCTGCGGATGTAGTCGATGACTTCCGGCGTGACGCGTTCGCTCTTGATGTACTTGCCGCCATGCACGACGCGGTGGCCGATGGCTTCGATTGTAGCAGTGAGTTTCTGGGCGTCGAGGAACTTCTTGACTTGGTCAACGGCTTCGGCATGCGTGGGGCAGTCGAAGTTGAAGTCAATTTTGCCTTCAGGGCCCTTGGCCTTGGTGTGACCATTCACGCCGATATTTTCGACGAGACCGCTAGCGATGGATTCCTTGGTTTTTGTGTCGATGACAGCGAATTTTACAGAGGAGCTGCCGCAGTTGAGAACGAGTACGCGCATGGTTTTATCAGTGGTTAGTGGTTAGTGTTTAGTAGGCAGTAGGCGGTAGGAAGTAGGAAGGATTTTCTGAACTTATTACCGTTTGTTTAGGTGTTTTCCTAAAGTCGTCATTCTGAGGCGTAGCCGAAGAATCCAGTTGAGTCTCGATAATTCTCTGAATCCTTCATTGTTGTTCAGGATGACGATGTGGAGCGGACCTAATACTTGCCACCTGTTTTTTCAAATAATAGTATTTTGAAATGACACTGGCATTGAGGATTGTATTGTCAACCGCAAATAAAATTATTGTTTATGGATTAATTCTCGAAGGGGCGAACTCTTAGTGTTACGCCGAGAGTCTCGCAGATTTTGCGGCACTGCTCGATTTTTTCTTCGGGCATGACTTTTTCAACGACGGTCAAGATGACGTTTGGCACATGGAACTTGGCGAGGGCTGCAAATTCCTTGAGCGCATCAAAAGACTTGAGGCCAAATCTCGATCTCGTGAGGGCGAGAAATTCTTCGGCGGTTGGCGCGTTCAAAGAAATCGAAACGGTGTCGAAGCGGCCTTCGAGTTGCGGGGTGATGTCTTCGCCGTGAATCAAGTTCGCAAGTCCGTTCGTGTTGAGGCGGACTTTCAAATTCGGGTATTTCGCTTTTAGCTGGTCGATGACTTTGCATACATCGTGCAAGCGTTCGAGCGGTTCGCCGTATCCGCAAAAGACGATTTCGTTGATGACGGATAAATCGTAGGCGTTGAAAATTTCCATCACTCTTTCGACGCTGGGTTCGCCGCCCTTGAGCCAGAGCGTGTTGCCTTCCATCATCTTCTTCGTTTGGCGCAGGCAAAAGACGCAACTGCATGGGCAGCGGTTGGTCATGTTCACGTAGATGTTCTTGCCCGTGATATCACCGCTGTTCGCGATGTCTAAATATCCGGCTTCTCCGACATTTCCTGTAACGGTATATACGATCATTTAATCCTCCATCAGGTCGCGAAGGTACATTTCAAAACAAAGTCCCCAGTGCGTGGGAACGTTATTGTCTTCGCAGTAGCGTAGGCATTTGGAAACGAAATCGGCGGCTTTTTTGACAGACTCGTAAAAATCGTGTCCGTTCAAGTACATGCCTGCAATGATAGAACTGATGACATCACCTGTTCCGCTGCGGTCGCCGCCGATGCGATCGACCATCACGATTCGCGGTTCTTCGCCTTTGCTATAGACGTAGTTCATGATTTGCTTGGTGCTGTATGGGATGCCGGTCACGACGATGTGTTCCGGGCCTTGTTCCGTCAGCTTGTGGCACATGCCTGCAAGTTCAACGTCGCTGAAACCTTCGGTGCGGTATTTTACATCTGTCAACGTACAAAGTTCAGTGAGGTTCGGCGTCAAGATGTCGGCGTAATGAACGAGCGCTTTCATCTTTTCGCACAAACTAGGCGTGTAGGTTTCGTAAAGCCTACCGTAGTCGCCCATCACCGGATCCACCAAAGTGAATGTGCCATTTTTCTTGAATGTCTTGAAAAAATCAATGACGATATCGACTTGTTCTTCGGAGCCTAAAAATCCACTTGCAATCGCATCGAAATTTAAATTCAAATCCTTGTAGGTCTGAATGTAATCGTGCATTTTTGAAGTGTAGTCATCGAAGTAATATTCGGGGAACTGCGTGTGCGCCGAAAGAATTGCAGTCGGCACCGTCACCGCCTGAATTTTCATCGCCGAGACTATCGGAGCCATGACGGCAATCGAGCAGCGGCCAAATCCTGTAACATCGTTGATTAATGCAATTTTTTTCTGTGGCATGACGGACTCAAAGTTAGAAATCTTTCTTTTCTGAGAGAACTCGCACGGAGGCGAACGCTGCCGATACAATCACCGCAAGGAGCGTGGGGCCGAGGAAAACGGAATCAAAACGTTCTGCAACTTGGTAGGCGATAAAGCCGGCAAGCCAAGCGAAAATGTTCCAGAGCCAAACGCCGAGCGTTTCGCTGTGTTTCTTCGAAAAGTAGAACGATACGAGAAGCACGGATGCCATCGGGGCGAACACCGAAGCGATTAAGTAAAGGAAGCTGATGTAATGCTCCATGATTCCAGAAATCGCAAGGGCTGCACTCAGAAGGCTCACCACGATGCCTGCAATTTTCGGATTTATTTTACTGTAAATCGCCTTGGAAGATTCGCCGGCGGAATTGGCGGCGAGGAAGTTTGTCGTCACTGTCGAAAGCACCACGATGATGATGCCTGGGATGCCGAGGCCTGCGAGGAGGATGGCTTGGGCAATATTGTTGTTCGCTCCGAGGCCTGCAATTTCGATACCGATAACGTACATCCAGAGGCTTGCGAACGTGTAGGCAATTGCAGAAATCGCGGTTGCTTTCACGGGCTTTTCGACGTCTTTGGTGTAGTCCGAAATAACGGGCAACCAAGAAATTGGCATGGCGATGGAGATTTCGAAGATGTTCCAGAACTTGAGAGCTGTCGCGGCATTCCCTGCGGCGTTTCCTGTTACTGCACCTGCGGCATTTGCGATATTCGCGGCGTTTGAACCGTTACTGAGACCGAATAACTTAACGGATAAGATTGCAAGTAAAATAGTGAGTGCGGTCATCACGACGGTCGTTACGTTTGCGGAACGGCGGATGCCCACATAGACCCAAGCGGCAATAAGTGCGGCGAGAATCACGCATGTGAACGGGAATGAAATCGGCAAGTTGAGCCCTGCCAATGCGGAAGCTCCCTGCGCGTTCAAAACCGCGACCCAAGCGAGCAACTGGAACGTGTTCAATGCGGCGAAAAACTTGGAACCGTATTTGCCGAATGATGATGTCGTTGTTTCCATGGCGTTCAAGCGGACGCGAGCACCGATGAGGCCCACGAAAAAGAGCAAGATGCCACCGAAAATGTGCCCAAGCACGAGCGGAAGCCACAGCGAATCCGCTGCGGAAGCGGCTCCGATTTCTATACCGGCTTCAATTTCGGAAACGGAGATGGCAACGCCAAACCATATAATTCCATTTGCAAAAAGTCCTGTGCGTTTTTCCATGTTGCACCTCTTATTTTTACTTTCGCCAGTCACCCGAATTAAAGTTGGTGATAAGGTCCCTGAGCCTGCCGAAGGGCCGAACTGTTTTAGGGGGGAGTTCGCCTTTCGATGGCTCTTTCAAATGCGGCACAAAGATAGAAAATGGTTATAGCTAGAACAAGGCTTACTATATATACTACTTTTTTATGTTCGATTATAGATTTTATTTATAACTTGGACTGCAAATTATCTCTTTTTCAGAACTTCAAGGAGAGTCGTGTATTCGTCTATGAACACTTTATGGTTTTGCTTGACGTAATCCAGATTGTTTTCTTTGCATGCCATTTCGAGCGCTTTCGCATCTTCGGAAACCTTGATAGCTCCGATGGTAAGTGATGAACTTTTTACCGCGTGTACGGTGATGCGGTAGCTTTCAAAATCTGCTTTGTCTAGACTTTCGTTGAGATCTTTGGTTTTATCGCTGTTGACGTATTCGTCGAGCATTTCGTTGTAGAAGTTCTCGTCGTTCATGCAGTAGGCAAGTCCTGTTGCTTTGTCCAAATAGTCGGACATTGTTGCCGTAGCTTTAGCTTGCTCTTTGGTTGCTTCGCATGCATTTGGTTTCTTTTCGGGTTCTTCTGCTTTTACTGCGATAGGCTTGATCAATTCCTTCGGCAAAAATTTCTTCAATGTCGAAAGAAGAACTTCTTCGCGGATGGGCTTTGTCACGTACGCCGAGAAACCTTCGTCCATATAACGGTTTTTTGCATCTACGACTGCGTTTGCCGTGAGCATGACCACCGGCGTGCTTGCATTCGGATTTTTTTCCATTTTTCGCATTTGGCGGAAAGCTTCGATACCATCCATTACTGGCATCATGTGGTCTAGGAATATGATGTCGTAACGTTTATTTTGGATGAGCTTCAAGGCTTCTACGCCGTTCATCGCCGTGTCAATTTGAATTTTCGTTTCTTTAAGGAGGCCTGCAAAGACTTTCAAGTTCATCGTCATGTCATCTGCGACAAGAACGTATGCGTCGGGGGCTTCAAAGCGATTGTGGATAACGTTTGCAGCGTTTGCTTGTTGCTTGTAACGTTCGGCAAAATCGCCAATGGGCGTTTCGTCGCTTACTTGTTGCTGCAAGCTGACTGTGAACGTGGAACCTTGCCCGTATGTACTTTCGACGGTTATCGTTCCGCCCATCATGTCGAGCAGTTGCTTGGTCAAGTTCAGACCGAGTCCTGTTCCTTCGATGTTCCGGTTGCGTTTTTCGTCGAGACGCACAAAATTCTTGAATAGCTTTTCGCGGTCTTCTTCTCGAATTCCAATGCCGGTGTCTTTAACTTGTATGCATATTTCTGTGAAATTCGCAGTATTGTTAGACTTTGAATCGGCTTTGATTTTCTTTGATTTTACCGACAATGTTACGGAACCTTCGTTCGTGTATTTCACAGCGTTAGACAACAAGTTGTTTATGACTTGCCGAATCCGGACTTCGTCACCGAACAAGCTAGAAGGAATTTCTGGAGAAATATCCATGATGAGGTTCAGATTCTTATCGCGGGCACGTGTAGCGACCATGTTGTAGCAGTCGTTCAATACGGAAAAAACGCTGTAATTTACAGGCACGATTTCCATCTTGCCCGATTCGATTTTTGAAATGTCCAAAATATCGTTGATGAGCGAAAGGAGCGTTTGCCCTGCACTTTGAATATTCAAGGCGTAGTCGCGCAAGGTCTCGTCTTTGCATTCTTTGAGCAACATCGAATCCATGCCTAAAATGCCATTGATGGGAGTGCGAATTTCGTGGCTCATGTTGGCGAGGAATACGCTTTTCGCTTTGTTTGCGCTTTCTGCGTGTTCTTTTTCCCTGACGAGTTCCTTTGTTTCGCGTGCCTTTTTTTCGGACATGATGACGTAAAACATGGCGATGGTAAACATGAAAATCAAGAGCCCGAACACCCAGAGGATTAAAAATGAGATGCGGTTCTTTTCGGCGGCGACTGCATTTGCGGGCACGACGCCCACCAAGGTGACTCCGGGCAATTTGAGTTCTGCAATGAAGTAATAGTATTCCTCATGATTTACTTTTGTATTAGCTGCCGCCGCAATGGATATATTCAAACCGTTTGTTAATTTGTTTCGTATTGCGAGGAACCCTTTTTTGCCCCACAGTAAATCGCTTCTCAAAGAATCGTTCGGAGATTTGACGATGACGCTATCGTTTGCATCCTTGAGGACCGCGTAGCCTTTGCCGCCATAGCATACGATGCCGAAATTCTTAACAATTGTTTCGTCTTTATAGATTCGGTACAACACGTACTTGATGTTTTTCCCGTTATACACAGGAACTGAAAACATAAGCCCTTTCCCTTTGGAATAGCTGATGAATTTTGAGCCATGAAACGATTCGGATATGCCTTTGAAATCAGATACGTGGATTTTTGTGGAATCGCTTGTGTAAATGTTTTTGCCGTTCAGTGCAATTACGCCGTAGAGGTAATCGCCGTTGGGTTCCTGAATAGTCGAAAGAATTTTTTCAAGGTGTTCTGGGTCGGCAGAAATGCCCGCAGATAATCCCGATAGCGATTTCAGTTCGAATAGCAACCGTTCTCCGGCTTTCGATGCGTAGTTCTCGGCTTGGTATGCAACTTGTTTTTCAACGTAATTTTGAAATAAACTAGAAAATTTGACGCGTAGCAGAACTCCCACCAAAAGGAGCAACAGTACAAAGAATAAAATTCCGATTAAAGGTCTTATCCCGAATTTTTTAATCATGGCTCAACTGCACCTTTTATAAGCCATTCCATGTCGCTGCGCAAAACTTCGTCGCTGATGGTTTCGCCTTCTTCGGAACGGTGTTTGCCTTTGCTATCGATAATTTTTCCAGAAAAGATATTGTAGCCGGCTTTGATTTTTTCAATAGCTGTGTTCACTAGTGCTTTTACAGAGTCGGGCACTTCACTCGAGTAAAATGCGAGTCCTACGGCGTCTTTTTCAAGCCCTAGCCAGTAATCCATATTTGCGTTGTCTTTTTTCTGGAGAAAGTCTTGGATAAAGTCTTTGTAAATGATTCCCCAGTCAAGGGCGATGGAGCTTAACATTTTTGGCGAAAATTTATTGTTTTCGACATGGTTTCCTATGCAATACACGCCACGTTTTTCGGCAACCTCGATGATGTAGGCACGGTCTTGATGAAAACCGATAACATCGACATTTGAACTGTCTATTAATTTGTTTGCGTTTTCTGCTTCTGTTTTGCCTTCGTTCCAGGAATTTGTCCAACGCACATACACTTTCGCTTTCGGGTTCGTTCTTGTAACGCCTAGAATAAAAGCGTTTAAACCTCTATAGACTTGGATGTTTTTCATGGCGGCGACATAACCTACGTGGTTTGTCTTTGTCATTGCTCCGGCGACGATGCCTGCCAAATACCGTGCTTGATAAATTCTTGCAAAATAGGCTTTGTAATTAGGAGCTTCCATTTCCCAGTTGATTCCAAAGAACATGACTTCGGGATGCGCTTTGATGATGTCCTTTATTAAAGTGGGGTAGTTGTAGCTAGTGAGAACGATGATTTTTAAGCTGTCCGCAATCATGTCGTTCACCGCCTTTTCAAGCGGCTTCCTTTCTTCGGGGATTTCGTCTGTCAAGACCATTTGCACATCGAGATTGCTGCAAGCAGCTTTGATTCCCTTGTAATGAGTCTCGTTCCAGCCGTTGTCCGCAGTGTCGCTTAAAAGGACGAAGCCTACGCGAGGTTTTTGAGTATCTGTCTTTTGAGTTGTTTCTTCGTTTCCGATTTTTTCAAAAGATACAAATAGCGTAATCAAAAAAGCGATGATCGCAATTATTGTTATTGCTGTGATTTTATTTTTCATCTATCTTTACCCCCTTCACAAACCAATTGAATTGATTCAACATGTCTGCGTCAGACATGCTTTCTCCTTCGTTTACGCGAACCGTCCCTGCATTGTCTTCGATGGGTCCGTAAAATACGTCGAAAGAACCGTTCTGCATTTTTTCGCGTTCGCTTTCGACTAATTCAATAGCTTTGGAATCGACGTGGCTTGTGAATGGAGCGAGATCGACAATGCCCGTTCCGATGCCATTCCAGTAGTTTGTTCCGACAAACTTATTCTTGAGTACGTCTAAAATATGCGGCGTATAGAATTTTTCCCACCGCCATACGGGTGCCGTTAAGAAATGTTTAGGATAAAATACTGCATTGTCCAGATTGTATCCTACAATCCATATTCCAAGTGAATCCGCAATTCGCATGGGTTCGCGGCTGTCAGTGTGCATGGCGAGTACGTCAATAGAATTGTTCTTTAAAAGGGAGCGCGTTGCCGATGCACAGACGCTGTCGTTTTCCCACGATTTGGTCCAGCGGACAAAAACGTTTGCGTCGGGATTCGCTTTTTTTACGCCCAAAGTAAAAGCGTTGATTCCTCGCACGACCTCGGGAATGTCGAATGCGGCCACATAGCCGATGTTGCCGGTTTTGGATTGCATTCCGGCGACGATGCCTGAAAGGTAGCGCATTTGGTAAATTCGTCCAAAAAATGTCGTTACGTTTGGCGCTGACTGTATGCCTGATGCGTGGAAGAATTTGACATCGCGATGTTTTTTTGCAACTTCTTGGATGTGCGGGCCGAATTGGAATGAATTGATGACGAAAATTTTAACGCCAGATGCAATAAGATTTTCCATGACGGTTTCAGAAGATTTGTCCGCAGGAATGTTTTCGCGGTACAAAACATCCAAATTCAGTTCCTTGGCGGTCTTTTGCATGCCCTCGTAATGGGATTGCCCCCAGCTGTGGTCGCTAATGGAACCGTTCATAATCAACGCGACTTTTGTTTTTTCGCGAGTGATGTCGGTGTCTTTCTTTTTTACGTTTATGGCAAGCAATCCTGCGACAATGATAGTGATAATCAGTGCGGGAATGATATAGATAAGTTTCATGCAGTGTATCTCCTAGAATAAGATACGTTTAGTTTATTTATGTTTAATCTACTGAGTTTGTTCTTCTTCACGCATTTCGTAGCGTGTGTCTTCGTCAATCATTTTAAGCATTATATCTGTAAAGACGGGGTCAAACTGCAAACCGCGTCCTTTTGCAATCTCTTCGCGAACAACGTCTTGCGGCAAAGCGTCACGGTAGCTGCGGCGACTTGTCATGGTGTCGTATGCATCGGCCACGGCGATAATGCGGGCGATTTCGGGAATCTCGTTGCCGGCGAGACCTTCGGGGTATCCTTTGCCGTCGAATCGTTCGTGGTGGTAATGCGCTCCTATTTCGATGTTGGGCATCTCGGTGATGTTCTTGAGAATTTCGACACCGATGTTGGGGTGTTGTTTGATGATTTCGTATTCGGCATCTGTTAGTTTTGTATTCTTGTTTAAAATGTTATCTGGAATGCCGATTTTGCCAATGTCGTGCAAAAGTGCCACGAAGTAGATTTCGTCTTGGTATTCGATGGATTTGCCGAGATGGTGCGCGATTTCTTTGCTGTATTGCGCGACGCGGCTGGAATGTCCGTTGGTGTAGCGGTCTTTGGCGTCGATTGCCGAAGCGAGAGACTTTACGACTTGTAGCGAAAGAATCTCGTGCTTACGCCTGCTTTCTTCGAGTTCTGCAGTTCTGCGCCGCACTTCGCTTTCGAGTGAAGTTTGCAGTTTATGCAACGAGAGAATTCGCTTAATGCGTTCCAAGACAACTTCAGGGACGAATGGCTTTTGGATGTAATCAAGCCCGCCTTCCCTAAATACGCGAATCTCAGTCTCGCGGTCGCTGTCAGCGGTCAAGAATACAACCGGCAAGTCGTCGCAATCCTTTATCTTGCGGATTTCGGCCAATAGCTCAAAACCGTTCATGACCGGCATGTGCACGTCCAAAAGCGCTAGAGCTGGCAATTCTTTTGAAAGGTAGTCGAGTGCTTCTTTGTACGAAAGCGATGTCTCCACATTGTAAAACGGAGCCAGCACGTGTTCCGCTAATTTTAAGTTCATGCGGTCATCGTCGATGACAAGAATTGTGTCTTTGGCGGTTGTTTCTTTGGCGAAAACAGCTTTGATGCGTTCGAGTATTTCTGGGCCATATACCGGTTTCGATATAAAGTCTAAAACGCCTAGCCGATTAGATTGTTCTTTGTACTTGCTAAATTCATTTGCGGTCAAAAAAATCACTTTTGTATCAGCGATGGATTTGTCAGCCCTGATGTTTTCAAGTGTTTCTATCCCGTTCATCTGTGGCATCTCTATATCCAAAAGAACGAGATCGATATCGTTATTATTTTTTAGATGTTCGATGCAGGCTTCGCCGGACTCTACAGATGTGGTTTGATAACCGTCTTTTTTCAAAACGAATTCGGCCAGTTTTCTAGACATCTGGTCATCATCTACAATCAAGATTTTTTTGCTTGTCGGGACGGTCATGTCAATTTTTATCGTAAAACAAGTACTATGGGGCAAAAATAATTAAAATGTTGACTATTGCTGTAAAAAGAAAATCCCCATGGGCGTTTTGCTCACGGGGATTGTTTTGTATGCTGTCATTGCAAGGCTTGGATAGACTAGAGCGAACTTAGAATCTGTCTATCCGTAAGAGAGGCGCTACCTTGCAACGACTGTTGAGGTGTAACTTTTTTTGCAATTGTTTAAATTTACTGGATCCTTCACGCTTCGCGTTCAGGATGACGATACGTTACGTCATTCTGAGCAGGTTCGCTTTTCAACTGTCATCCTGGACTTGTTGCGCAAGCGCAACACCCTTCGGCTCAGCCATGCCAAAATGCAAGCATTTTGGCGCGGCACTCGCCTCGTATGTTTTTCCGGGATCTGTTTACACGGTTTCAGCTGCGGATACGACACTCTTTTGCAACTGTCGTCCTAGATCAGGTCACTGAGCTCCGTCGAAGTGCCGGGATCTGCTTTTACTTTTCTTCGCGCAGTTTCTTGGCGGCGGCGACGAGGTTCTTGAGGCTTGCTGTCGTTTCGGTTTCGCCACGAGTCTTGAGGCCGCAATCCGGGTTCACCCACACATTTTGCTGCGGAACCTTTGCGATGATCTTGTGGAGAGCATCGACGATTTCCTGTTCGGACGGACCGCGCGGAGAGTGGATGTCGTAAACACCCGGGCCCACCTGCGTCTCGAACTTGGCTTCGTTTAATGCGTCGAGCAGCTTGAGGTCAGAACGGCTTGCTTCGAACGTGATCACGTCGGCGTCCATGTTGTCGATGTCGCGGACGATGTCGTTGAATTCGCTATAGCACATGTGCGTGTGGATCTGCGTTTCGGGCTTGACCTTTGCGTGTACGAGACGGAATGCCGGAATTGCCCAGTCGAGGTATTCCTTGTGCCAATCGCTCTTGCGGAGCGGCAACTTTTCGCGGAGGGCAGCTTCGTCAATCTGGATGATTCTGATGCCGTTCTTTTCGAGATCCAAAACTTCGTCGCGGATGGCAAGGCCGATCTGCTGAGCTTGCGTCTTGAGCGAAATATCTTCGCGCGGGAAAGACCAGTTCAAAATCGTTACAGGACCCGTAAGCATGCCCTTCACCGGCTTCTTGGTGCAACTTTGTGCGAAAACGGACCATTCGACCGTAATCGGAGCACTGCGGCTCACGTCGCCCCATACGACAGGCGGCTTCACGCAACGGGTGCCGTAACTTTGTACCCAAGCGTTCTGCGTGAACACGAATCCGTCGATTTTGGAACCGAAATATTCCACCATGTCATTGCGTTCAAATTCACCATGCACAATTACGTCAAGGCCGATTTCTTCTTGCAGCTTGATGCATTCTGCGATTTTCTTCTGGTTGAATGCAACGTACTGTTCGCGAGTGATTTCGCCCTTGCGGAATACGGCGCGGTTGGCACGGACTTCTGCCGTCTGCGGGAATGAGCCGATTGTCGTTGTCGGGAATGATGGCAACTTGAATTCTTCTTTCTGCACGGAGCGGCGTTCGAGACGGCTCGGCTTGCGTTCGAAATCAGCAGCAGAGAGGGCTGCGAGTTCTGCCTGAACCTTTGCGTTTGCCTGCACGCGTGCGGATGCAAACAAAGCCTTGTTCTTTTCGAGTGCGTCCGCGTCGCCGCTTGCGAATTCCGCAAGTTCAGTGAGCTTTTCTTCGGCGAATGCGAAGTGCTTGAGAATGTCGGCAGAAAGTTTCTGTTCTGCAGCAACCGTGTAAGGCACATGCAACAGCGAACAAGATGTGCTTACGACAACGTTTTCTGCGGCCACGAACTTTTCGATTTCGGCGAGGAGTGCGTTCTTCTGTGCGTAATCGGCACGCCAGATGTTCTTGCCGTTCACGACACCAGCGAAAAGGAGTGTATCATTCGGAAAGCCCTTCTTCAAAAGTTCGAGCGACTGGAGACCTTCAACAAAGTCAAGGCCGATACCGTCGAAGCCAAGTGCAACAACGTCTTGATAAACGTCGCGGATGTCGCCAAAGTAAGTCTGCAATGCAATTTTGATGCTTGTTTTTGCGCGGATTTGCTCGATAAGAAATTCATAGATGGACTTGAAAAGTTGCTTTTCTGCGTCGGTTATGTCGAAAACGAGTGCCGGTTCTGCAAACGAAATCCACTTGGCTCCTGCGGTAGCAAGCTGGTCGGCGAGTTCCGCATAAGCGTTTACGGCAGCCGCTGCGAAATCTTTGGCACGTTTTTTGCCGTTGTAACGAGCAAGACGGAGGAACGTGTAAGGGCCGATAACCGTCGGAATGGATTCAATTCCGGCCAATTTGGTTTCGATAAATTCTTCGACAGGCTTCTTGCCGACGAGTTTGAGTTCGGTGTTGTCGTCAATTTCAGGAACAATGTAATGGTAGTTCGTGTTGAACCACTTCTTCATCGGGAGGGCCTTCACGTCGCCCTTTTCGCCCTGATAGCCGTGGGCGGCTGCGAAATACTTTTCAAGCGTGCTCAATTCGAGACTGCTGTAGCGTTCCGGCACGACGTTGAACAAAAATGCGGTATCGAGAACGTTGTCGTAAAAAGAAAAGTCATTGGACGGAATGAAGGAAATATTGGCTTCGCGCTGCTTTTTCCAGCCGTACAGGCGAATTTCTGCGGCAATTTTTTTGAGTTCTGCCTCGGAAATTTCGCCTTTGAAGAACTTTTCGCTTGCAAATTTGAGTTCGCGGTTCTTGCCAATACGTGGGAAACCAATTACAGATGTTTGCTTAATGCTCATTATGTTTAACCTACCTTTTTTATTTGCTTTTCTTGAACGCTCCCAAATATATTTCCATTTTTATCATCGGTAAAATACTATTTTTTGTATGTTCACCATAGATTTTTTCTATGATGCCATTCGACAAGCTCAGGGACCTTGTAAGGTTGGTGAGCCGGTTGATGAGCCTGTCGAATTAGCCGAACCAACGCAGAAATCTCCTAATACCTATAACCTAACACCTAAAACCTGTAAATGACTCTACAACAACTTAAATACGCCATTGCCGTTGCAGACACGCGAAACATCACCGAAGCGTCCAAGCGAGTCTTTATATCGCAGCCGAGCCTCACTGCTGCCATCCACGAACTTGAAGAAGAAATGGGCGTGACGATTTTCAACCGCTCCAATAAGGGCGTGACCATAACAAACGAAGGCGACGAGTTCCTTTCGTATGCAAGACAAGTTCTGGAACAGGCGACGCTTTTAGAAGACCGTTACAAAGGCGGCAAGGGCGGCAATACAATTTTTTCCGTCAGTTGCCAGCACTATTCTTTTGCCGTGAATGCTTTTGTCGATGTCATCCGCAAATTCGGTGGCCCAAGCTACGATTTTACGCTCCGCGAGACGCAAACCAATGAAATCATTGACGATGTCGCCAAAATGAAAAGCGAAATGGGTGTGCTCTACCTCAGCGACAAAAACGAAAAGGTCATCCGCAAGCTTATACAAAAGAACAATCTCGTGTTTGAACCGCTTTTTGCAACACCGCTTCACGTGTTCATGTCGTCGCGCAATCCACTTGCGAAAAAGGAAAAAATCACGCTCACAGACCTCAAGCCATTCCCGTACTTGACATACGAACAGGGCGATTTCAACTCGTTTTACTTTGCCGAAGAACCGCTCACCGCCATTGACTTCGATTGTCCGCGGAATATCAAAGTGCGTGACCGTGCTACACTTTTCAACTTGCTCATTGGCCTTGACGGCTACACGATTTGCTCCGGTGTCATCAGCCACAAGTTAAACGGCAAGAACATTATCGCAAAACGTCTCGATGTCCATGACAAAATGACCGTCGGTTACGTGATGCGCAAAGGCGTCACGAAATCGCGATATGCCGAGGCGTACATCGCAGCGCTCAAGCGTCATTGCAAGTAGGGGAGGCGTTTTGGGAGGGGAATGTGCGAGTCCTCCTTGATGAACTATAATCATGTTTCGGTCTCATTTTGCCACGAATTTGACAATCTTTTTCTAAAAAATGCCACGAATTTGACGATGTTTTTAGCGAATTTGCCGAAATTTCGCTAAAAACGGCAATTGACCGAAATTCGCATTGGCATGTTGAAAATTGAGCTACGCGCTCTTATTTTTCATCTTGCAACAACTTCTCGAACAGTGGGAGATGTCCCCGAAAGAATCCCATAAAAATGACCGCGTAAATACCTACACGAACTCGACTATGAGCTGTTTGCCGAGGGCGTGCGCCAGCTTGTAGAGCGTCTCGATGGAAGGTGAACCTTTCGGAGTTTCGAAGCGTTGGTATGCCTGCGGGGTGATGTTTGCACGCCGCGCCACATCGCTTTTCTTTTGACCCCTGCGCGCTTCGAAAAGTTTGTACGCAATTTCGATTCGCGGGGAAAGTTCGACGGGGTAAAGCTCCTTGTCGGAATCGGGCATCGTCTTGGGGAGGATCATCGTGTTGCCGAGATCTAGGTCGCATTCCATTGCGCCGTCGAGTGCATCCTTCGCCTGCCTGAGAGCCTCCTCCTGCGTGTCGCCGAATGCGTTCACGTTGGGCAGGTCGGGGAACGAAACCACGAAACCCATGTCTTTGTCTTTCTCAATTTTCGCTGCGTAATTCATGGTTGCCTCTACTGGTCAAACTGTTTCAGGATGCGCTTGAGATAGACTCCTTCTATCTCGTGTTTATTTCGTTGTATTGGAACGGGGCGTTTGCCTTGCTTTACGAATATGTGGTGGTCGCCGTTGATTCGCCCTAGTTCCCAGCCTCTTTTTTTTGCGTAGTCACAGATTTCTTTAAACTTCATTGTTTAAATTACAATATATTTGTTTATTTGTCAATATATAGATTTATAAAATTAGGCTTTCACTCTCATTTTTCATCCTGCAACAAATTCTCGAACAGTGGGCGATATCCCTTGTGTTTTGGCTCGTTTGCGTCGCCAAGGCGACTATCCCCGCAGAAACATCCGGTGCATTCTCCGCCGCAATGTAGTCCTTCATCTGCTTGAAAAGACGGATAAGGGCTTTGCTCTGGGCTATGGCCTGTTCGCCCTTGAGAACCGTCATGAGCATGTAGATGCCCTGTTCCGTAAAGGCGTAGGGCATTTTTCTTGTTCCACCCCAACTTGATATCCGATTTTTGGACATCAAGTTTCCTTTTTTATAAAAATTGTCGAAATTCAACGAATTTCCGCAGTTTGAAGTCCAAATTTTGGACTTCAAGTTTTCAAATTCTTCTGAAGTCAGCTGAAAGCGAAAATCTTCATCAAATTTTCCGATATTATTTTTTACCTGTTCATTAAATTTTCGAGTTTCATACCCGTATATTTCCGCCAAGTCGGCATCAAGCATGACCTTTACTCCGCGGATGGTATATATCCGCGACTTGAGCAGGTTCTCGTCTATCAGGGAAAATTCGGGCTTTTTCGGCGCGACGGCCTCGACCGCACTGGCCGCAACATCGTTCTTCATCATCAACTCCTCTGGCATACAAGCGAAAAAAAAATACCAAAGACTATACACTTGTGCACTAAATATAGACTTAAAAATCCAGTTTGTCAATAGGCCCGCACGATTTTCTCTGAAAATACGCTATAAACCCCGATTTTGCCATCTTTTGTCTTCAAAAAAGGGTATATTTCCCTTGTATGTCAATTAAATTAATTTCGCCTAAAAAGTCCGTCAATTCCGCGTTTCTCAAGTTGCCTGTTCCCGTCGAAAAGATGGAGAATTTCAAGCTTTCGCTCAAGAATCTTTACACCAAGCGGAACACTGCGCAGGACGAAGAGTACCACAAGGGCGAAATCTGGAACTTTTTACGCAAGATTTTTGAACCCGATTATTCGGTGCAGGTCAACCGCCCGATAGACCTTGCGATTTTTAACGGCAATACGGCAAGTGCAAAGCCGGCAGTGATTATCGAAGCGAAGTCGCCGACGAATGCGGCAGAAATGTTTTCGGCGGAGCATCCGAACGTAAAATCGTTGCAGGAACTCGTCTATTACTTTATGCTGGAATACGTGCACTCGGGCAATCACGAAATCAAGTGGCTCGCCATCACAAATTTTGACGAATGGTATTTCTTCGACGTTAAGGACTTTATCCGCTATTTTGGGAACAAGTCAAAACCGATATACGATCAGTTCCTAAAATTCAAGGCGAATCAGATGAGCGGCAACAAGACATCTGACTTCTACAATGACATCGCAAAACCTGCCATCGATGACTTCTTGGAATCATGTGATATAAATGTTGTGCGTTTTAATCTTGCGGATGTTGTTCGTTCTGCTTCTCAGGAATCAAAAAAAGCATCTGTCACCCTGGAGCCGAAGGCGATAGGGTCCATGGATTCTATCAGCCCTACGGGCTTCCAGAATGACAATGCGTATTCTCATTCCACATCCCACATTTCACATTCCACACCGCTCCTCCCTCTTTACAAATTCCTCTCCCCGGAAACCCTCCTCGCGAAGCCTTTTGCAAACGACAGCAACAGTCTCGACCGCAACTTTTATGCGGAACTCTTGCACATCATCGGCCTCGAAGAAGTGAAAGAAGAAAAGGGCGGCAAGAAAGTCATTCAACGCAAGAAGCCCGCAAATCGCGACAAGGCGAGCCTCCTTGAAAGTGCCATCTATCAGCTCGAAGATGATTTCCCGAACAAGGAAGAATGCGAGGCGATGGCGCTCCGTCTCTGCATTACGTGGGTGAACCGTCTGCTGTTCCTGAAACTTGTCGAATCGCAAATCCTCATGTATCAAAAGGGCGATGCATCGTACCGGTTTATGAGTACAGATAAAATAGCGAACTTCGACGAACTGAATATTTTCTTTTTCAAGGTGCTCGGCAAGAAAATCGAGGACCGCGACGAAGACGTGCTCAAGCGTTACCCGAATGTCCCTTACCTGAATAGTTCGCTGTTCGAACCGACCGAAGACGAAAAGCACCTGAAAATCCGCGGCATTCCCGATGCCCAGATGGAAATTTTCAACAAGACCGTTTTGAAGGACGAACGCGGCAAACGCGCAAAAGGCTCGCTCCCGAATCTGGATTACATCTTCAAGTTCCTCGATGCGTACAACTTTGCAAGCGATGCCCAAGGCGGCGTGACCTCTACGAGCAAGACGCTCATCAACGCGTCGGTTCTCGGACTCATCTTCGAAAAAATCAACGGCTACAAAGACGGCAGTTTCTTTACGCCTGGGTTCATCACCGACTACATGGCCCGCGATGTGCTGGAACGGACGGTAGTGCAGAAGTTCAACGAGAAAAAGTCCTGGAAATGCGAAGATTTGGAAGATGTCTCGGATAAGATTGAAGATATTTCAGAAGCGAATGAAATTGTTGATGACATCCGCGTTGCCGATGTCGCCGTGGGCTCTGGGCATTTCTTGGTGTCGGCCCTTAATCGCCTGCTTGCAATCAAATCGGAATTGAACATTTTGTGCGATGCAGACGGCAAACGCATCAAACGTCGCGACCTGATTTTGAAAGTTGATAACGACGAACTTTCTGTTGTTGATGACGAGGGCGAACCGTTTGAATACAAGCCGGGCAACGAAGAAAGCCAGCGGTATCAAGAAGCTTTGTTCAACGAAAAACGCCGCATCATTGAGAATTGCCTTTTCGGCGTTGACCTGAACCCCAACAGCGTGAACATCTGCCGTTTACGCCTTTGGATCGAACTCCTGAAGAACGCCTACTACACCAAGGAAAGCGGCTACAAGCAACTTCAGACGCTCCCTAACATCGACATCAATATCAAAGTCGGCGACTCGCTGCTGAGCCAGTATCCTGTAAATGCAGGTCATAAAGTCGCAGACTTTTTAAGTGCAGAAGAAAAGAACGACCGCAAAAAAGATAGCCTCAATACCGCCCTTATTGAATATCGTAAATGTGTAAATGATTATAAAACTGGAGGCTCGCAAAATTCCAAGGTATTACTTCGTCAGAAAATTGCGGGTCTAAAAAGCCGTATCGTAGAAGACGGGCAGATTGAAATGTTTGACGAATACAAGGGTTCTGCGGGTAATACCATCGATTTTTCCAACTCGCTCGAATGGATGTTCGAATTTCCAGAAGTTTTGGACGAAAAAGGTCGCTTTGTTGGCTTCGATGCAATTATTGGAAACCCGCCGTATGTGCAGCTCCAGAGCATGGGCGAGATGAGCGACGTTTATAGCAAGCGCGATTACAGTTGCTACAATAAGTCCGCAGATCTTTATTGCCTTTTTTATGAAAGAGCAATTCAGTTGATGAAGCCGAATGGTTATTTGGGATTCATTGCTTCTGACAAATGGTTAAAAATCAATTATGGTGAACAACTGCGAGAATTTCTTACAACATCTGCGAATCCGATTTTATTGATTGATTTTCCTGGTGTTCGAGTTTTTGACGATGCAAATGTTGACCCGCAAATTTTAATAGCACAAAAAGCAAAATATAATAAAGAAACTTTGACGTGTACTGCCTCAAAAAAAGGTTCTGCATTTGAAACAGAAGTAAAAAATAAACTTTCTCTGCAAAAATTTAGCAAGGAACCTTGGAAATGGATGGAAGCATGGGAAACATCTATTTTGCAGAAAATGGAATCAGGCACTGCATTGAAAAATATGCCCGTTTCAATTTATCGAGGTGTTTTAACCGGGTTTAATGATGCTTTCTTCATTGATGAAAATGTTAGAAATCAATTAGTTGCAGAAGATGCCAAAAGTGCAGAACTCATAAAACCGTTCTTGCGTGGAAAGGATTTGGAACCATGGTTTACATGTAATGACAATCAATACATGATTACCACTATTCCTGCAATGAAAATAGATATTGAAAATTATCCTGCAATTAAAAAACATTTATTGAGTTTTGGAATTGAACGTTTAGAACAAACTGGAAGAGAATATATTGTTAATGGAGAAAAAATCAAATCACGAAAAAAGACCAATAATAAATGGTTTGAAACACAAGATGCAATAGCATATTATAAAGACTTTGATAAACCCAAAATCATGTATCCTGAAATCACCAAGTTTCAGCCGTTCATCTATGATGATTCAGGAATGTATTGTAACAACAAAGCTTTTATCATCACTGAAAAGGAAAATACCCAGAATTTGCCAAAGGGAACGGAAAACGTCATTG
Source organism: Fibrobacter sp. (assembly GCF_017545445.1). Taxonomy (GTDB): domain Bacteria; phylum Fibrobacterota; class Fibrobacteria; order Fibrobacterales; family Fibrobacteraceae; genus Fibrobacter. The sequence continues at coordinate 7,188 of NZ_JAFWOM010000153.1, read as the reverse complement.
CGAGCGAAGCGAAGCAATCCAATGCAGAAACAATCAGCGATGTCATTCCCGCGAAGGCGGGAATCTCCTCTCCCAGTGGCTATAACCTACTGAAAGCCCTTCTTGCAATCTTTAACTCGAACCTTGTCAAACTCTGGATATGGCACAACTGCCCCGAATTGGGCGATGACCGTCGCGAAATCCGCAAAGCCTACTTCGAAAACCTCCGCATCCCCCTAAACAACACGGAACTCCTGCAACAACTCGCCACCCTCGCCGATGAAATCATTCGCCTGAAAAAGGAATTGGTGAACAGCAACAAAACTCAGGTCCCTGAGCCTGCCGAAGGGCCGACCGAAGCAACCCAAAAGCAAATCGCCACCCTCGAAACTCAAGTCAACACTCTCGTCTATCAACTCTACGGCATCACCGATGCAGAAGAAATCGAAGCCGTGGAGAAGAGGTGAACGCTTATTAATAAAAAGGAAGAATACTAATGACGTTAGGGATATCAAATGAAGAAGTTGAAAAATGTACAAGAACGATGGCTGCGTATGTTCTACCATTTATTACTCCTGTAACAAGACAAGAAAGTATTAATGCGACTGAAGGGGAAGCTTGTGGCAGTGCTTCGTATTTTGAAAAAGATGATAGAAAGTATATTATAACTAACGAACATGTGTCTAGTGAATTAAGTGGTTCAGAATCTAAAAGTCATGGATATCAGTTTTATGGAAGTAGCGATATATATGCAACAAATGCTGAGTTTGCATCAATAGAAAATCCCGTTGATGTCTCGATTGCTGATATTACTGCTATTTGGAATAGCAGAGCTGTGAAAACAGCGGCTAAATGCATTCCTTTTGGAAAAATGCAGGGTGTTTACAATTGTGAACCTGAAGAATTATATTTCATTGCAGGGTTTCCGGGAGAAGGCGTTGAAATGCATTTTGGATATCTTTGTAATAAAGTATTAAATTTTTCGACTCAAGAAACAAATGTGCCAACAGGATTGTCTAATGTGAATCCTGAATACCATTTTGCATTGAGAAATGATCCCAAAGATGCTATATGTACATCAGATGCTCCGTGGAGTGCTTTACCCCCACCTCCGGGAGTAAGTGGCTCATTGGTATGGAAAACAAATTATGTGAATTGTCGTAAAAATGGCATTAAATGGAATCCTGAAAAGCATGCTGTCGTTGCTGGCATCGCGTGTTTGTGGGATGATAAGCATTCAAATGTTATTATCGCTACGAAAATTGATAAAATGCAAATAAATGATCTTACGAATTATCTCGTGAATCAAAAAGGAGAAAAATAGAATATGGACGAAACAAAAGAAAAATTGCAACAAATTGTAAATAGCTTGGAGGGGGCTAAGAGCATAGAAACGGCTCATTTAATATTTAATAGTGTTGCCCCTTGTGTTCCTCTTGTTGGTTCTCTTGCTAGTGCTCTTGTTGCGAAACACACTGAAGCTGGTCAAACAAAACTCAATGAGGCTGTTTATTCTGTATTAGAAACCCATGATGATGCAATCACAAAACTATGGGATGCTATTTTTGACACTCGTCCCTCGAAAGCACAGTTTATCATGTTATTTGAAGAGGTTACGGGATTGCCGATGCCAACATCACTTGATGCAAATCACGAAATACATATTTTACTTAATCCAATAACAGTTGAAAAGTTTGAACCGTATATTCGATTAAGGTGGATAGAAATAGTTCCTTTTGCAAATATTATTGTACAATTGGGTGGTAATAATCAAATAGGTGATTTCATCGAGGACAAAAAGAATCCTTATGGATTGGGCAATTCTTTTAAAATGATTGTAAAAAAAGGGTTCTTTATTTAATGGTGTTTAAGGAAATTTGCTGTGCTATATAGTGTAAATTTTAATAAAGAGCAATTGGGTGATGAGGCCGAAGATGATTCTCCGTATTATTTGGAAAATGTAGAACAGCTTTCTCTTGAAAAACTCATTTCCTTAATGAAAGAGAAAGAGATTGTTAAAATCGTTAGTTGCTACTATGGAATAGAATCTTTGAATAAAATGTTAAGGGCGTTGAGGGGCAATAGCCGACAAACGGATATTGTTATTAGTGCGGTGGGCCTATCAAAAGAAAACTGGATAGCTCAAATAAACATGCTTCTTGATGAGAAAAATGGATTGTGTCTAGGAAATCATCAAAATGTTTATCTGTACACAAAATTTTCATTACTGCATTCAAAAATCTATTTTTCTAAAAGCTCACGTTTTAAAGAAAGTGCGAGGGGTGCAAAATGTTTAGTAGGAAGTGCCAATTTAAGTTCAAATGCCTTTAATTGTAATGAGGAAATTCTAGCCGAAATCTTAGATGATGAAACAAAAAATTCAATTGAGAAATATATAGATGCTATTTTAAATGATACTGATAGTTTGTATAGCTTGAGGGATTTGATAAGTAAAAAAAAGAAATGGGGTAAAAATTTTGATTTATCAAAAGAGATTGGGTGTCCAGAAGATACAAAATCCATAATAAAATTTATTTCTTCGGGTTATTTATTTTTTCAGAGTAGGCGAAATTTTTCTCTTGGATTTTCTGACAATGAATTTAGAGAGGAAACAAAAGATAAACAAGTTGAAAATACCACAAATGGACAGAATTTTGTAAAAAACAGCAAGTCATTGGATGTTTCTGCAATTTTAGGATTATCGGCAGAAGAAGATGATGAATCACAAGAACTAATAAATAACGAGTCAAAAAGAATTTCAATTAGATCCAATTCTGTAGAAACATGTTTTGGATATTGGGTTCCTGAAGAACGGTATGAGGCTGTTACGAGTTTAATTTTTTCGAAAGATGAAGATGAAACGGCTCGTGAAAAGAAGTATAACCAAATTTATGAGGCTCTAAAGCTCAATGAAAAGAGCTTGTCTGAGGAGGCGAATAGTAATTTAAGAACAGCTTTTACACAGGCGGGTTTGTCAGAAAATAGATTTAGCTATTATCAAAAAAAAGTGTTAAAGCATATAAAGTCAAAGAGAATTTATTATGAAAATAATAAAGAGTTGTATGTAAAGAATTGTTTTTGTATAACTCCTATGCCTAATATTTTTGAAGATCCTGTTGCCACAACTGAATTTATAGATTCTTTATGGGGTGATATTTGCGATAGGTGTAATTACACTGGTGTTGAAAAAAGGCAGGATTTAAATGTGCTGTGTAGGAAGCTTTTTAGCTTGTTTGTTGACAATAATTCTGGTGAATTTAAAATGAAAAGACTAACGGAAAAAATGAATGATTTACCTTATTAATGTATGAGTTTAAATCATTTTAATTTTCATACCAAAGGACTTCCCATGCTCTTCACTCCCTCTGGCACTTTCTATTCCAAGGTTCAATTCAAGACCGAAGAAGAGGTCGAGAAGGTTGTCGTTGACAACTTCATGCTTCTCTTCGGCGATTATTCCATCTTGCTACCGAAAAGTTTGATTCGCACTTCTGGCGGCAAGGGGACTGTTCCCGATGGCATCATCGTGGATTTCAAGGGAAACCGGTGGTTCATCTTGGAGGTGGAACGCGGCGACCACGAAACGTGGGGACACATCGCTCCGCAAATCAGCAAGCAGCTTGTCGCGGTGATGAATCGCGAAACGAAGAACAAGATTGCGGAACTTTGCATCGCAGAAATCGGAAAACAGAAGGAGTTCTCGAAGCTTCTTGAATCCGACCTGAAAATCCAGTTAATCCATGTACACGGTTTTGTCCAGAAGATTTTGGAAAAGGACCCGATTGTCTCTTTGCCGATAGACTATTCCCCGAGCGACCTTGAGGAATGGGCTTCGATGCAGAAGGTCGAAGTGCAGATTCAGCATATCGAGAAATATATGAACGGCAAGGGCGAGGTGCTTTACGATTTCCCGGATTTGGAATTGACGCAGGAAAAGGAGTCCTTGAAGACGACGGACAAGAGCAACGCTTTGTACGAGATTGTGAAGGCGGGGCTTTTGAACGTGGGCGATGTCGTGCATTTCGATTATGGCCCGAAGGGCAAGCCCAAGACGCATTTCGAAGGAAAAATCTGTTCCGACGGGATCGAGGTGGACGGAATTGTTTCTTCGGCCAGCGTTTCTGCCTTGCGTTGCATTCAGCAAATCAGCCCGTCGCGCACAACGACAAACGGCTGGGTCACCTGGAAAACCGCCGACGGAAAATTCCTCGAAGAAAAGTGGAACGCCCTGCTTAAAAAGAGTGACGACGCGGAACAACCATCGAGACCCAAAAAGCATAAAAAGAAATCTCGCAAGACATCGGCGGTGACGCATCCTGAAAATGGCGATAATGATATGTTGTATCACTTCGCGAAAGGCGGGGCGATTATCGCAAAAGCCCGGCGTGTTGGCTCGCAGTTCGTCCTTCTTGCCGGCAGCAAACTTTCGCTGAAATATGACTTCCGTGGTTCGGGTTGGCTGAATGTCCGGAAGAACGCTTCTGTTGGCGCTGATGGAACGCTCCGCGAGGATATCGAATGCGATTCCCCGTCGATGGCGGCTGCGTTCGTTGCCGGAGGCGCCCGAAACGGCCTCACCTTCTGGAAGAATAAGGACCGGAAGGAATTGAAAAGCCTCGGAAAATAATAGTGAGATGTCCCCAAAAAAGCATTCCTCTTGACGCTGCCAACCTGTTTATTTATATTACAACCGTATTTCGAAAATCCCTGTGACTGCGGCATAGATCAATTGGTCCGTACGTGCATCCGCGATGGGGCCCATCAACCTTCTTGTTGATGTTGTTGGATAGCTGACAGGAACACGACCTGCTCGGGTGCGTTTGCGAAAGTGGACGCCAAGTAATGCCGAGGAAAACCCTCGCCAACAACACCGCAAGATCATCCCATACATAATACAAGTGTACATGATGCATCGTTTTACGGTGTGTTTGTGCGTTTGTGGTGTATTCTCATAATGAAGAACAAAATGGGAGATTTATTAAAAGACTTCAACATAGACTCCTTTAGGGAGGGAAACTGCTTCGAAGCGAAGCTTGCGAAGGGCGGATTCCCGAATAGCCTTTGGGAAACCTATTCCTCGTTTGCAAATACCGATGGAGGACTTATTCTTCTTGGAGTTAAGGAAAACCGGGATCATACATTTTCCATAGAAGGTATCGAAAATCCAGAACACATGGAAAAACTGTTCTGGGACAATGTGAATAATAAAAATGTTGTGAATATTAACATTCTGAGCAACAGCAATGTCGAAATAAAAGAAATAAACGGAAAACATATTCTTTCAATCACAGTTCCTAGAGCCGACAGAATATATCGCCCATTATAGGCAAAGATTTCGTTTGTCTCATGATGGACACGTTTGGAATAATCTTTCCGATATGGAATTTCTGAAAAAGATAGGAGCCGCAAAAATAAATCAAGATGATGGAAAGGTTTATCCTACAGCTGCCGGTTTGTTGATGTTTGGGTATGAGTCGGAAATTGTCTATGAATATCCGCTTTATTTTTTAGATTACCAGGAACATTTTGATGAAACAACTAGGTGGTCGGATCGGTTCATTTCAAGTTCGGGTGAGTGGAGTGGAAATGTGTTTGATTTCTTCTTTAAGACTATAAACAAATTATCAGAAGATATAAAAAGGCCTTTCAAACTTGAGGGAATTTATAGGGTTGATGACACCCCCGTTCACAAGGCAATACGAGAGATTCTTCTAAACACGCTGGCAAATGCGGATTATTATGGTCGAGCTGGAGTTGTCGTAAAAAAATACAAAGACCACTTCTCTTTTGAAAATCCAGGAATATTCAGAATTAGCATAAGGGACGCCATAAATGGTGGAACATCTGATCCGCGCAATGCCTCTATTCTCAAAATGTTTTCTATGATAGATGTCGGCGAACGAGCTGGAAGCGGAATTCCAGGAGTCTTTTCTGTATGGGAAAAGGAGTTTGGCCTTAAACCAGAATACACGCAGAAAATATCGCTTGAAAGGACAGTGACTGTGTTGAAATTGGAAGAAATTGCCCAGAGAACAAGTGAAAATTGCCCAGAGAATGGCGAAATTGCCCAGAGAAATGATGAAAATTGCCCAGAGAATGTTGTAAGATTGCCTCCAAATTGCCCAGAGATTGCCCAGAGAACGTATTTAGCGATTGTGGAGAATCGATATGCGACTATTGATGAACTGAGCGAAAAGTTGGAAATCTCTCCCCGTACAGTGAAAAACCACATAGCGCTTTTGCGAGATAAATTCATTAAGCGAATAGGTAGTGATACAAAGGGATATTGGGAAATAAAAAACGACGATAGTGTGTAAGTGTGTTCTTGATTCAGTTGCCGAGGAATCCTCGGTAGTTTGATGTATCAACTGTTCGGTATTTCCGAACAGTTCAAATATTACCCATTTCGCGGCAACAACGAGACCTCTTGTGTTTGCATAGCGATGAACGTATTTTAAAGGTGAATGAAAAAACACTTTGTAAAATACAATCAAGGAGAATGCAATGTCTGGTGGAACTTTTCGCTATCATGAATCGCGTATTGAGGGTATGGCCGATTATGTACGGCGGACTTACTTGAAACATAAAAGTAAGGAATGGGTTGAATTTGTTCAGACTCAAAAGAGCGAGTGGTTTAAACCTTATTCGAAAGAATCTTTGGCCATTTTTAAAAAGGCGTACAAGGTCCTGCGTACTGCATATATCTACGCCAAATGCATAGATTATTTGGAAGCTGGAGATTATGGTGAAGATAGTTTCAAGGAAAATCTCAAGTTTATGACAGATGAATTGGATCGGGAACTGAAGAAACCTATCAAGGTCTCACCGAATCAAATCAAAACTTGGATTGAGAATTATGATGAGGACGACTATTGGTACTAATGTCTAAAACCTATGTTGTTGAGCATATAAAGGACATTTATGAAAAGGGTAAACTGGATGGATGTTCAACTTGTCGGAATTTCCGACAGGTTCAGCAAGAAAGTCAAAGACTTTTGAATCATGAATTTTTTCTATACCTCAACATGATTTGCTGTTCAGAATTTCTGAACTACTGAAAGCAAAGATTTAGATGAAAAATCTGTTGTGTAATTCTTCCACAAGTTGCGAAGAAATTGTCACTGTGTGTATTCATCTTCAAAATGCAGAAGACGCTCCACAGGATGGAACGTCTTCAGGAACTCCTTCTACATTTGCAGACGAGATAGT
>NZ_JAFWOM010000152.1 GCF_017545445.1 Fibrobacter sp. | reverse complement strand
TGGGTAAAATTAGGGTATTGCCTGTATGTTACAACGCCTTTTTCTTCGATTAAGAACCGTTCAAAAAATGCATCAACTTCTTCAAGAGAATGGAATAATATTTCTTTCGATTCTTCACTCATATTCTACCTTTTCGGCATTGCTTGGTAAGTTTTTCCGTTTAGCAGGATTCCATTTTAGAATTCACATTTTTTTTTATTATAATATATCCTTTTTTTGCTGTTAAGTGATATAACCTTGAACACCAAGCAACCTGGTTTGACATCTTATAGTCCACCAGTGTCATGAAAAATAGTGAAAAACGCAAAAATCAAACATTTTGTCCCAAAATACTTGACTTTTGTCCCAATATTGTTTATATTAAGGAACAAGGTAGGTCAAGTCCATGAAAAAGAAAAATGTCATCAATCTGATTCGCTATTACGCCGAGAAAAACGACCCCGCATTCCGCGAGGAGGCGTACGAAATTGCCCGGGATTTTGACGCTAGCGGCGATTTTCAGCTTTCGGAATACATCATGGCCCTTATGTCCAGCGCGAACGCCTTTGTGCCGCAAATGCACGAAGACCAGATGACCTTTTTCCGCAAGGTCGCCCCTTCGCACGATTCGCTGCCGCTCCCCACGCCCATTGAAAAGGATGTTCTCGGAATCATCAACGCCATCCAGCGGAACATGGGAATCAACAAGTTCCTGTTCCAGGGCGCACCCGGAACAGGCAAGACCGAATCCGTACGGCAAATCGCCCGCATTCTGGAGCGCGACCTATTCTGCGTCGATTTCGACACCATCATCGACAGCAAACTCGGTCAAACACAAAAGAACATCGCCGCATTGTTCGATGAACTGAACCATTTTGCACACCCCGAAAAAATTCTCGTCCTGTTCGACGAGATCGATGCTATCGCTCTCGACAGAACCAACTCTCACGACCTTCGCGAAATGGGCCGTGCTACGTCGGCTATCCTCAAAGGCTTTGACAACCTCAACGAGCAGATTACCATCATCGCCACCACAAACCTTTTCAAGCACTTTGACAAAGCGCTTTCCCGCCGATTCGATTTAATTGTCGATTTCAACAGATACACGCAAGAAGACCTGCAAGAAATCGCAGAATCTATTTTGAACAGTTTCTTGACCAAGTTCAAAATTGCAGGGCGAAACACGAGGCTGTTCTTCAAGATTATCAGCAAGAACGGAAGCCTCCCCAATCCAGGCGAACTCAAGAACATCATCAAGACCGCAGTCGCCTTCAGCGACACAAGCGTTGAAGGCGATTACCTTAGACGCCTGTACGAAAAATTCATCGGCCACATTCCAAGCGATTTGCAGCAATTACAGGAACAAGGTTTCACCGTCCGCGAAATCGAAATACTTTCTGGCGTTTCAAAAAGCCAAGTAGCCAGAGCTTTACAAGGAGATAAATAATGAATGACGTTCTCCTTTTAAAAGGGCGGTTTGAACACGCCCCCAACCCGACGATGCCGGGTGCACCCAAGCTCCCCAGCAAAAGCCATGTAACGGCAGAGCATGTCGGCCAGCTGATTCAGGAACTTAAAATCGAGCAATCAAAATGGTTGCACGATCCAACGCTGCCTAAAGCGCTATTGGACGTGCATTATAACCGCATTATCGCCAAAAGCAACCGTATGCATAGCATCTTTGCATTCGATTGCGACGAGCATATTGTAGGTGCAAAATTTGACAAGACAAAAACGAAACACATCATCACCTACTGCTTTGACAAAGGCGAATTCACCAAGGCGATAGAGCGCCTAGATGACTGCCAAAAAATTATTGAAAACAATTTCGGCGGAGAAGTCACCGCCGAAGATCTAGAGCAATTATCTACGGACACATGGTCAATCAAAGTTATGCACAAAACGCCATTTATGCAGTGCGTAAAAGATTGTTTTTATATAAGTCATTTTGCAAAAGACCGCGCTCCGAAAAATTTAGACGAAACCTCCCTTATTTCCATTTATGACATCGGTGAAGATGCTGTCGATTTGCTGAGAAGTTTCGGCATCGTCATAACTAACGACAGAATCATCAATGGAACCACATTGCAATTAAATCCTCATGAAGTAAGCATCTTGAACAACAAGGCGCCTTACCTTATTGCAATGGCCGTTTCAGATATTTCCAAATACACTAAAGACGATTTTGAAACCGCCGAAGGTGTAAAGCCTCGCATTGCCGAGCCAACAAATGAACCGATTATCGGCGTCATTGATACCGTTTTCGATACAAACGCCTATTTTTCAAAATGGGTTGATTACGTCAACACTGTCCCCGATGAAATCGAAATCAAAAAGGAAGATTCCGAACACGGAACCACGGTTTCTTCAATCATTGTAGATGGCCCGGCACTCAATCCAGAACTTGATGATGGATGCGGACGCTTTCGCGTAAAGCATTTCGGCGTTCTCGCAGGAAATGTCGGTAGCACGTTTACCATATTAAAGACCATCAGGCAAATTGTCTCGGAAAATAAGAACATCAAAGTTTGGAATCTCTCGCTCGGTTCAAAGCAAGAAATTCCTGAAAACTACATTTCTCCAGAAGCAGCCATCCTTGACAAAATCCAGTATGAAAATGATGTAACATTCATCATCGCAGGAACAAACAAGGATGTCGGCGAGAATGGAGAAAAGCGAATTGGAGCACCGGCAGATTCCATCAATTCCATTGTTGTAAATTCGGTAGATTTTGAAAAGAAACCAGCGTCCTACACGCGTACTGGCCCCGTTCTTTCGTTCTACAACAAGCCCGACCTCTGCTATTATGGTGGTGACTATAAGAAAAAAATGGTTGCATATGGTCCTAAAGGCACAACGCTAGTTTCTGGAACATCGTATGCAGCGCCATGGATTGCCCGAAAAATGGCCTACTTGATTTATGTCATGGGCTTGCGTCGCGAAGTCGCCAAAGCGATGCTTATTGATTCTGCTGCCGGATGGACTCCAAACGAAGAATCATCGACAAAAATCGGCTATGGTGTCGCACCTAGAAAAATTGATGACATTATTCGCAGTAAGGATGACGAAATCCGATTCATTTTAACGGGCGAATCTCGGCAATACAATAC
>NZ_JAFWOM010000151.1 GCF_017545445.1 Fibrobacter sp. | reverse complement strand
CCTACCGATCGTCGCCTTGGTGGGCCGTTGCCCCGCCAACTAGCTAATCGGACGCAAGCTCATCCCGTACCGATAAATCTCTAGTCAACTCCCCATGCGGGGAGCCACTCTCCTGGACATTAACCGCGCGTTGGCACGGGTATTTCCTGATACGGGGCAGATTGCTTACGCGTTACTCACCCGTTCGCCGCTCGGCATTGCTGCCTCGCTCGACTTGCATGTATAAGACACGCCACCAGCGTTCGTTCTGAGCCAGGATCAAACTCTTCATTGATTTTTCAAATAGTCTGTCCTGTTTTCCGTAAAAGACTTCCAAGAAATTTTCTTGGGCCGTCACTAAGCACATCTCCGATTCCTTCAATATTCCCGAAAGTCTCGCGGGCTTTCGATTTTTCCTTCGTTCTCGGCTTCCGTTTCTTCGTTTCGGCCTCGTCTCTCAGGAACGGCGCCAATTATAGAATTTTCAGATATCTTTGCAAGGGGTAAAAGCAAAAAAAATTCACTTTTTTTCATTTTTTTCGATAAAACGGGATGTATGCCGTCGGCACTACACAATGTCAACAGTCTATTAACAGAAATCTTTCAAGGGGTTATTCAAAATGCCGACCCCGGCATGGTTCGACAGGCTCACCAACCTTAGGCCGGGGTGACACAAGACGAAAAATAACTGAATGGGGCAAGCCCCAACCTCTTTGGCTCGGTCCATGCAAGCACGGCTGCAACACTCGCCTTTCGAGGTTGTCTTCACGCTTCGCGTTCAGCAGGATGACGAGTCCGAGGTCGAGAAAGGCCTTCTAGAACGTATTCAAGGGGATTTTTGCAATTATCTAAATCGACTTCGGTCGATTTCACTTGCCAGCGGAACCATGTCAACTGCCGCTTGGCGTAATTCCGCGTTTTGCGCTTGACATCTTCCAAAACGGTTTTTACCTGCGCATCGTCTTTTGCACCCAAAAGTTCCTTATAACCAAGACTTTGCCATGCCGGAGCATCGAGCGGCACAGTCTTTGCGAGCTCATGAATTTCATCGAGCCAGCCATCCGCCATCATCTGATCGACACGTGCATCAATTCTTGCATAGAGATTTTCACGGCTGCGGTTTAGCCAGAACACCGGCAAAACGCCAATTCCGCCTACACGCTCCTTTTGCCAGTCCGAAAGTTTGCGGCCCGTCAGCTGATAAACCTCCAAAATGCGGATAATACGCTGGATGTTATTGACTTCGACTTTCTCCGTCGCTTTGGGATCCACCAATTTCGCTTTTTCGTACAAATTACTATTACCCACGCGAGCTGCATCTTCCTCCAACGATTTACGAATAAATTCGTCAGCTTTTGGAAGTTGTGGAAGCCCAAGCATTAGCGACTGGAGATATAGGCCTGTACCACCGACCAAGATGTAATTTTGGTTCGGATTTTCAGACAAAAGCTTTTTCACGTTCGCACAAAAGTCGCCAGCAGAATACGCCATGCGAGGATCGAGGAAATCCACCTGGTGGTGCTTTACACGAGCCAAATCCTTGAGCGGAGGCTGTGCGGTTCCAATCGCGAACCCTTTGTAAATCTGACGAGAATCTACACCGATGATTTCAGCATTAAAACGTTCCGCCAGTTCCAGTGAAAGGCGAGACTTGCCAACACCAGTAGCTCCAACAAGTGCAAACAGAATAGGCATGCGTCCAATGTAGTTATATTTATACATGTAATGATTAAGCTAAAACACATTGTCGCACTTTTTTTAGCATCGGGGATTTTAGCCGGATTAGCTTTTTTCTTGAACGCACAAGACAAGATGTTCCTAAACCGCAAGAATACCGAGGTGTCTTCAGGTTCCATTGCAACAGAAGAAATTACGGACGAGCAAGACTCTATACCCTTTGAAAAAAAATTGCAGGACGAGTTGAAGATTATTTCGTCCAGTTATTCCAAACGTTCCAAGCGGAATATTTGGACGCTCGCACGCGGAAAAACGATTGTCGTCTATCTCATGCAAGCTCAGAAATTTATCCAAAAACGGGGCGGATCCATACTTTGGATGGAAGAACTCAGCGACAACCCCAACTCCTACCAGTCCGCAAGAGTCGATGTCCTGACACCCAAAAGAGATACGCTCCATCTGACACTCCAGGTTTCAGAAAATGTCTTCATGAAAAACGCATCGCTCATGTCGATTGCGTTCCAGACGACAAGCCTCTCATCTGAAATCATTGCCAAGTTGAACAATTTGGATTTTCCGTTCGACTTGCTAGTTCCACCATTTGGGCTTAACGACGATTTCTACAAAGACTTGAACAAAATAAGAAACAAAGAAATCGTACTTTGGCTTGCCATGGAATCCACCAAGCTGAACAAGGTTCACAACAAATTGCGTCCGCTCCGCATCCACCACACCGCAGAGCAGATTGAAGAAACAATCAGCGATGCAAAAGAAGTCCTCCCCAATGCAGCGGGAGTCGCCACGCGATACGGAGAACAAGCTGTCAAGCATAGACAACTTTTGCAGGCCATCTTGAAGCCCGTCGAAAAAAAGTACATGTGGTTTTTGGATTTGTCCATGGAAGAACGCACGGTCGTCCCGCAAACTTGCAAGGACTTCGAAATCAACTGCAAAGTCGCGTTTCCATACAATCCCGACAATAGTTCTATAGAGGACTATATTCATCAAAAGCTTAGGGAAGCCCCCAAAAGCGGCACATCCGTGATGGTTATTCCACTGACAGAGCAAAATTTGTCTAAACTTGAGAATATCGCCAAGAAGGCCGCCAAGCAAGGCACAACACTTGTAGATTTATCTACTTTATTCAATTCAAAATAGGAGAGCCTATGTCTATCAAACTCGGTGTAAACGTAGATCATATTGCAACAATCCGTGAAGCACGTAAAGGCAAGGAACCCGATCCGGTCGCAGCGGCCATGATTGCAGAACTCGCCGGTTGCAATGGTATCACAGCGCACCTCCGCGAAGACAAGCGTCACATTCAAGACCGCGACATCAGGCTCCTCCGCGGAACAGTTACGACAAAGTTGAATCTTGAAATGGCTCCGAAACAGGAGATGGTGCAATTCGCCATCAACCGCCAACCGGACATGGTGACTCTCGTTCCCGAAGTTCACACGGAACTTTCGACGGAAGACGGACTGAACGTTTCCGCTCAAATTGATGAACTCGCAAAGTACATCATGACTCTCAAAAACAACGATATCATGGTGAGCATTTTCATTGACGCCGAGACAGAACAAGTTAAAGCGGCAAAGAAAGTCGGCGCAAGCTTTGTGGAATTCAACACCGGCAAGTACGCCACCGCATTTGAACTCGGCAGCCGCGAAGAAGTCGATCGCGAAATTTCCGCATTGCAGGACATGACGGTCCTTGCACACAAGTACGGCTTGAAAGTTCTCGCCGGTCGCGGCCTCAACTACAGAAACGTAGAAGCCGTTGCTCAAATTGACGGCATCGACGAAATCATCGTCGGCCACAGCATCGTAAGCCGCGCAGCGCTCGTCGGCATGGAACGCGCCGTGAAAGAAATGATTGAAGCGATTAGGCAATAGCGGCTGTATCGCAGTGATTAGTGGTTAGTGATTAGTGGTTAGGATTGCAATAAGAACGTTTCCTTTACGTTCCCGCTCACTAACCACTGCATACTAACCACTAAATTCATTCCTGTTTACTAATCACTGTTTACTAACCACTCCCTAATAATCCCTATATTCCACGTTTTCTAGCACTAGGCCTTGCGGTGGTGCCCATGTGCGTTCGCCCTTGAATTGCTTGGCGAAAATTTGCTGGACCGTGCCCTCAGGATAGCGGCCTCGCCCTACATCAAAAAGCGTGCCGACCATCGCACGCACTTGGCGGTGCAAAAAGCGGTTTCCTTTGATGTGGAACATGCAGCTCCAGTCGTTCAGTCGTTCCAGGCGAAATTCACTTAACGTACAAAGTGTCGATTTTCCATCGTTGCGCGGAATGCAAAAATCAATAAAGTCATGCTCGCCCAAGAATGACGCCGCCTCGCGACCCATCGCATCAATATCCAAATTCAGCGAGCCGCACTCCCACCCAAAGTCACGCATCAACGCCACCGGGCGCGTAAAAATCGTGTATTGGTAATAACGCAAGACGGCATCGTAACGGGCATTGAAGTCCGCAGCGCACGGTTCCAAGTCGCGGATGCGGATCAAGCGTTTTGTAAGACCGTTCACAGAGCGGACGACCTTCTGCGGGTCGAGTTCACCATCAAAATCAAAATGGACGCACTGCCCGCGGGCATGCACGCCGGTGTCCGTCCGGCCCGACCCCACTATGCGGATTGGCGAACGCAATGCAACTGACAACGCCTCTTCAAGCGTCGATTGCACTGTTACAAAACGGAGTTTGCCCCCGCAGTTCTGTTCTTGCCAACCGTAAAAAGCGCTGCCCAGGTATTCGCAACGAAAACGGTAACGCATCAGTTACCCGCTTCGACGGCTTCCTTGATAACAGCCTCGACCTTCGCCTGAGGAATCCTTAACTTCGATGCGATTGCCGAAGCCGGGAACCCTCTACGGGACATCTGCAAAATCTTGCTGTTCACCGACGATTCGCGATCAAAGCGGTTCATCTCAAGAGGACTTGCAGCAGGGGCCGCCACTTCGGGTTTCGGTGGAGTTTGTTCCTTAGGGAGCGAAACCTTCGTACGGTCATGGTGCAGCACGTCGGAAAGCGACTGCATCGCAGACGTAATACGTTCTCTTGCCGTCGGGCGAAGAATCGTCTTGCCGTTAAACGGCGACGTTAAAATTTTGTTTTCGGGAACACCGTTTTCGTCTTCGAACGCAGCCTTCGGCTCCGAAGCAGCGCTCGCCTGCATCGCCTGCGTTTCACGGCGTTTGGCAGCAAATTCTTCCGCTTCGTCGATGATGGACTTTTTCGGAGTATGGACTCGCGTTGAAGTCATCGTTTCGTTGTTAGTGACTGCACGATTTACAGCAGCCATTCCCGCGGTTTCCCTAGATTTCGCCAAAGCTTCCATCATCCGGGTTTCAACAACTTTCTTGCGATGGATGAGCACCAGCACTAAAACAACAGCGCAGAGAAGCACGGCAAGCGTTCCGCCGATAATCCAAAGCCAAACACCGCTTGAAAGCCCCCCCGCATTTTCTTCAGGGTTTTCCGCATCGGCTGGAGCTGTATTCGTTCGCATGGCCGAAAGTTCTTCCCAAGCATTTGAAAGCTCGTCGCGAATAGCCACTTGTGCATCGACATTACCTTGAGCGTTCCACAAGGCAACTTCCAAAGAATCAACCTTGGCTCGAGTTTTCATGTACCGGCCCACGTCAAACGACGTAGAAGAACCGGAGAAATCAACTTTGAGGTAAACAATTAAGGCACAGGCCAAAACAAAAAGAATAACTGGAGCAGCATATTTCTTCATGCCCGAAAATTTAGAAATTATTCTTGATACATTTTCATTGTTCAACACGAAACAAAACCTCTTTTTTTCGTACCTATTATTAATTGTAGAAAATTCACAACGGCCCATTGAGAAGTTCTCAACACTTTTCAACGCGAAACACATCAAAAACGACTAACATCCCTCAACTTTAAATAACTTTAAGTACAAGAACTCTTTGTTCTCCTCCTAACCCCAAAAAAAACATCATAGCCCCAACAGCTGTGA
Source organism: Fibrobacter sp. (assembly GCF_017545445.1). GTDB lineage: Bacteria > Fibrobacterota > Fibrobacteria > Fibrobacterales > Fibrobacteraceae > Fibrobacter. The sequence continues at coordinate 30,441 of NZ_JAFWOM010000151.1, read as the reverse complement.
TGTTTTTTCGTTTTTAATCATCAAAAACAGACTTTTGGCGGCAAGCCGCACCATTCATTCCAATTTAAACTGTCTTTATTTGCACTTTTTCACTTCCATTCGCTTAAAACAAGACTTTTTGCAAAAAGTTTTTATAGTTTCAAGCTATGCAACAGCAAGCACTTAAACTGTCAAAGATTACGATTTCGAATCTCCGCTCCATACAGCGCGAGACTTTTCCGCTGAGCGATTTTACAGCTTTAATTGGTTACAACAACGCCGGAAAGACGAATATTTTGATGGGAATCCGCTGGCTGCTTGCGAATTTTTCTCTGGACATCTCATATTTTGACGACCCGAACCACCCCGTCGAAGCCGAAGGAATTTTCGAAGGCATCACCGAACAAGTGCTGAACCGCCTCGGCGAAGAAAAAGCGGTGGAAATCACGCCTTTTTTGAGCAACACCATGTTGCGCGTCAAAAAAATCCAGCGCATTCCGGGCGAACTCCCCGGCAATATCGAGTTCTGGGCATTCTGCCCGATGAACGGCAAACGCAAAGGCGGCAAGGACTGGGTCCGCGTCAACGACAAATTCATCGCCGCGTTCAACCGCATGTTCCCGGAATCCATTGCCATCTGGGACTTTGAAGGGAACCAAGCTTATACAAAGCTTTTGCACGAAATTTTCAAGCCTCTGGAACGCCGGTTTGGCGGCGAACTGAGTGAAGTCATCGAGCGTTTTACGGAATTAACTTGTTCTGGAAGCGACCGGCAAGCCGAAGAAATCAAGTCGTTCGACCGAGAAGTCAATACGGCACTCCGCCCGCTATTCCCAAGCGTCCGCGTTGAGCTCGACATTCCCGTCCCGACGCTTGAAACATTCCTCAAGAGCGCCTCCATCAAAGTCGTCGATGAAGATGACGGATTCGAACGCGACATTTCGCGCATGGGCGCAGGTTCGCAACGAGCCATCCAAATGGCGCTTATCCGTTACCTCGCCGACATCAAGAAGCACCACAACAACCATCACTTGAGCCGCACGCTCATGCTGATTGATTCGCCGGAGCTTTTCTTGCACCCGCAGGCCGTTGAACTTGTACGCGTTGCCCTCAAGAAACTTTCGAACGAAGGCTACCAAGTCGTTTTCGCAACACATTCCGCACAAATGGTTACCAGCGAAGACGTAAGCACATCGCTTTTGATCCGCAAGAACAGAAAACGCGGAACGTTTATGCGCAAGCGAATGGAAGACGCCGTGCGCCAAGTGGTTCAAGACGCGCCAAGCCAGCTGCAAATGCTCTTTAGCCTTTCGAACAGCAATGAACTTTTGTTTGCAGACTACGTGCTCCTCACCGAAGGCAAAACGGAATGGCGAGTGCTCCCCGCCCTTTTCGAACGCATTACGGGGCAGTCTTTTTCGCTCATCAAATGTGCCCTCGTGCGTCAAGGCGGCGTGAGCAATACCCGCAAGAGCATGCAAGTGCTTGCCGCCATGGACATTCCCGTGCGCGCCATCGTCGATTTGGATTACGCCTTCACCACCGCCACCCGCGATGGATTCATAAGCGAAGACGACCCGGACGTTACAATTTGCCGCAATCTTTTCCGCGAACTCGCCTTCCAAAAGCACTTGCGTTTAGTCAACGGCATTCCAGTGAACAAGCACAGCAACATTCCCGCATCAAAAGCATACGCCATGATGGCCGCCATGCCCGAAGCCAAAGAGCCCATCAAGAACATCCACGATAAGCTCTGCAAGCAAGGAATTTGGGTGTGGACTCGCGGCGCAATCGAAGAACACCTGGGGCTGGACGGCAAAAACGAGATGGTCTGGCGAAACTTCATCGAACGCAGCAAGTCCAAAAACTTTATCCAGACCCTCCCCGACTACGACGGCATTACCGCCCTCTGCCAATGGATTATCAACGGCAGCAAAGGACAGATGTAAAAAAAGCGAACCTCAACGGTCCGCTTTTTTAATCTTTCGTCTTTGGGGCAATCCCCAAATGCTTGGCTCGGAAATGCCAATGCAAGCATTGACGCTTCTCTCGCCTTATGCATTTGTCGTCTGAAGCCGCAAAGCGGCGTTCTTTCGTCTAACTTAGAACTGGCTCAAGAATCTCTGGTCATTTGCCGTCAAAAGACCGATTTCCGGAATTTCGTGACGGAGCATAGCGATACGGTCAAGACCGAAACCGAATGCAAAGCCAGTGAACTTTTCAGCGTCGATACCGCAGTTCTTAAACACGTTCGGATCGACAGAACCGCAACCACCGATTTCCATCCAGCCCGTGCCCTTGCAACGACGGCAGCCCTTGCCACCGCAGAACACGCAGCTCACGTCCATTTCAGCAGACGGTTCCGTGAACGGGAAGAAGCTCGGACGGAAGCGAGTCTTGACGCCTGCGCCAAAGAGTTTATTCATGAACACCTGGAGCACACCCTTGAGGTCGGCAAAGCTGATGTTTTCGTCAACGACAAGACCTTCGCACTGCTGGAACATCGGAGCGTGGGTGGCATCGTTATCGACGCGGAACACGTGGCCCGGGGCAATCATGCGGAAAGGCGGCTTGTGCGTTTCCATGTAGTGAATCTGGGTGCCCGACGTGTGCGTGCGGAGCATGACCTTGTTATCGACATAGAACGTGTCCTGCATGTCGCGGCTCGGATGGTCAGGCGGAGTGTTAAGAGCTTCAAAGTTGTACCAATCCGTTTCGATGTCGCGACCGAAATCTACATCAAAACCCATTTGTGCAAAGAAATCGATGATTTCTTCGCGGACGTCGTACAGCGGGTGCGTAGAACCGGCGGCGATGCCTGCACCCGGGAGCGTGATATCGACTGCACCGCTCGCAAGCTTCTTCTGGAGAGCGGCTTCGTTTGCGGTTTCGATAGCCTTGTCGATAGCTTCGGAAACGGCAACTTTCAGTTCGTTCACGAGTTTGCCGTAAGCGGGGCGTTCTTCGGCGCTGAGCGAACCCATCTGCTTCATGAGGTCGGTGACAGCACCCTTCTTGCCGAGGTACTTTACGCGGAGATTGTTGACCGCTTCTTGATTGGTGAGGTCCGTTTGTGCAAGTTCTGCATCAAAGGCCTGCTTGACATTGTTAATAGCTTCACTCATAGTGCGCGTAAAGATAGAAAATAGATGGGAGACGAGAAGCAATAGACTCGAAAAAACTCCATCATTTCTTTAAATTGGAAATTTTTTTCTACATAATATATCTCTCTAAAAAATTACTTATACCCTATTGCCATTAACGGGAATTTTATTTACATTTATGCATGAATTTAAATATTTGCATAAATATAAATCGACGGCACAAAGCCGTACGGAGTTTTAATGAAGATTATCGACATCCTGAAGCAAGACAAGATGAGCCTTTCGTTCGAAGTATTCCCGCCCAAAAAAGAGACGAGCTTCGAAAACGTCAAAGCCGCGACTGAAAACATCGCAAAACTCAAGCCCGCATTCATGAGCGTCACCTACGGCGCAGGCGGCGGCGTGAGCCAATATACACTCGAGATTGCCAAGAACCTCAAGTACAACTTCGGCATTCCGATGCTCGCCCATCTGACTTGCATTTCGAGCACCAAGGAAACAATCCACCAGCGCATCGAAGACATGAAGAATGCCGGCATCAAGAACATCATGGCTCTCCGTGGAGACCTCACTCCGGAACTTATCGCCAATGGCCGTGGCGACTGCGACTACCACCATGCCGTGGAACTCATCCGCGAAATCAAGGCAGCGGACCCCGACTTCTGCATTGGCGCCGCCTGCTACCCCGAAAAACACCCGGAAAGCCCGAACCAGGCCGAAGACATCAAGCACCTCAAGGAAAAGGTCGAAGCCGGTGCAGATTTCCTTACCACGCAAATGGTCTTTGACAACAACCTGTTTTTCAGTTTCTTGTACAAACTCCGCGACGCAGGCGTGAACTGTCCAGTTCTCCCCGGCATCATGCCCATCACGAACGCAAACCAGGTCGATCGCGCCATCAAGCTTTCGGGTTCGTTCATGCCGCAACGTTTCAAGTCGCTCGTCGATAAGTTCGGTAGCGATCCGGACGCCATGAAGCAGGCCGGCATCATCTACGCAAGCGACCAGATTATCGACCTGTACGCGAACGGCATCACGAACGTGCACGTTTATTCCATGAACAAGCCAGACGTCGCCGAAGGCATCTTGAAAAACGTTTCCGCCATTCTCGGAAAGAACTTTCAAGCATAAAAAAGCGCTTTTTCGAGGTGAAATTCCGAATTTCGACGACGTTCACGTGAAAAAAGCAGTTTTTCAACAAAAAAACGCGTAAAAAACGCATCTTTTACAAAAACTGCTTTTTTTTCACCTCATTTAAAAAAACAAACACTTTTTGGCTCAAGCTTTATATATATTGTGGTATGGGCATCGTCGATGCTCGAATTTTTAAAAAAAGGTTCATAATGCTTTCTTATCAAGACGCCTACAAAATTGCGGATTCCGTTCACAAAGGCCAGCAAGACAAGGCTGGCGGCCCCTACATAGATTTTCTCCAGAATGTCGCTGATTACCTCAAAAACAAGGGCGAATCAGAAGACGTCCAGGTGCTCGCTATTTTGCAGGATTCCATTACGTCTGCTACCCAAAAAACTCCGGACGACATGATCAAGATGGGCGTTCCGGCAGACTTGGTTGACCTCATCCAAAAGATGACTTATCATAAAAACCAAGCGTGGATTGACGAATATAGCTGCCACCTCATGGAGAAGGGCGTGCCCGCCGAAGACGCGACTTACGACGCTCGCGAAAAAGACTTTGTCCGTTTCGTCGAAACGCTCAAAGACAATCCGACCGCAGCCAAGGCCAAGAGCGCAATTTTAAACGTGCTCATGGACGACAAGTATATCCATCGCCAAGAACGCCGTGAACTCAAGACGAAGTTCCGTCTCAAGAAGTACAAGGCCGCGATTCAAGCACTTGGAGTTTAAAAAAATGCCCGCCGCGAGCGGGCTTTTTTTATTGCCACTTCACCGCCTATTTACTAATTTTACACCGTAATTTTTTTAGCCCCCACAAAGGGCACAAACCCCTAAAAAGGAACACTACAATGGCAAACAAAGTCTATAACTTTAGCGCAGGACCGTCTGTCCTGCCGGAACAGGCACTCAAGGAAGCATCTGCTGCATGCATCGACTACGCAAATAGCGGCATCAGTATTCTCTCCATGAGTCACCGTTCAAAGCCGATTGAGAATATGTTTGCGGAAACCGAACAGTTCCTCCGCGACTTGATGGGCATTCCTGAAAACTACGATATCGTGTTCCTCGGTGGTGGTTGCTCACTTTTGTTCTGCATGCTCCCGATGAACTTCCTCGACCAGAACGCTACAGCCGACTACGCCCTCACCGGCGTTTGGGCCAACAAGGCTTACAAAGAAGCTAAGCAGTTCGGTAACGCTCTCGCCGCTTGCGACACCAAGTCCGAAACTTACAGCCGCATCGATAAGAACTTGAAGCTCAGCGACAACGCGACCTACCTCCACGTTACCGCGAACAACACGATTTACGGTACGGAATGGCACAACTTCCCGAAGCCGAAGTCCGGCTTCCTCATGGCCGACGTGAGCTCCGACTTCCTCGCCCGTAAGATCAACGTTTCCGACTTCGGCGTTGTCTATGGCGGCGCCCAGAAAAACATCAGCTGCGCTGGCGTGACCGTGACCATCATCCGCAAGGACTTGCTCGGCAAGGTGAACCGCACGATTCCTACCATGCTGAACTTCCAGACCCACATCGACGCAAAGAACATGTTCAACACGCCTCCTGTTTTCGCAGTCTATGTGATGAACCGCACCCTCAAGTGGCTCAAGGAATTCGGCGGTGTCGAAGCTATCGAAAAGGTGAACCGTTCCAAGGCTGCTCTCCTCTACAGCGCCCTCGACAACTCCAAGGTGTTCGTCGGTACGGCTGCTAAGGAAGACCGTTCCATCATGAACGTTCCGTTCGTGTTCAACAAGGACGTGGTTGCAGCTGACAAGGCTGACGATCTCGCCAAGGAATTCCTTGAATTCGCTAAGGAACGCGGCCTCCAGCAGCTCAAGGGTCACCGCTCCGTGGGTGGCTTCCGCGCATCCATCTACAACGCAATGCCAGTCGAAGGCGTGCAAGCCCTCGTCGATTGCCTCGGCGACTTCGAAAAGAAAGTTCTTGGGTAATTAGCCCAAAACTTGGACTTGAGCGACAGCGAAAGTCCAACGTTCAAAGGTAAAGCCAAGAACTTGGACTTGAGCGACAGCGAAAGTCCAACGTTCAAAGGTAAAGCCCAAAACTTGGACTTGAGCGACAGCGAAAGTCCAACGTCTAAGGCTAACGAGATGCCGCGTGCAGGGTCATCCTGAGCGTGGTTCGACAAGCTCACCAACCTTATTAAGGTCCCTGAGCAAGCGAAGCGCGTCGAAGGGAACGCATTTGAGAAAGTCCCGGCCATAGTGCCGGGGCTTTTTCGTTTACAATCGTCATCCTGGAGCCACACGACGGGATCCAAAGACATATAAAAGAAGAACCTCCTCATTATTCACGAGGAGGTCCTATTTTTTTGTGTTAGGAGTACGCCATTACGGCGCCTTGGAGGAGGATCTTGTGGCACGTATGTCCCCGTGCCGGGCGTTCTACAAGTTTACGAGACCAAACAAAACTTGTAAAACCACCGAGAATAGTTTAAAGCCTTTTGTTCTCAAATTTACTAACCCATATACACCCAAAGGCTTCTTCTTTCTCGCTTTTACATAAATAAAGATACACATTTAATTAGCGAATGTCAATAGAAAATGCAACTTTTTTCAAAAAAATATGATTTTCATCACACTTTGACACTTGATAAAATGTTCTCAAAAAACATCTCATAACGCAAGTTTTTTTCTACCAGACAAAAAGACCTATATTTACCACTTTTCAACCAATCTATAGATAAAAAACACCCCAAACCACATGTTTGGAGTATTTTGAATTTAAGAACATTCCAATCAAAGGAACGGCCAAAGCAACCGAAGAAGCGTGGTTAACTTAATCAACCAGCATCCTGGGAGTTCTTTCCTGAAAATTTGTTCATAACGTCCGGCACGATGTCCATGATTTTAGACACAAGCGAACTGTCTTTTGTGATGGGCATAATGCGAACGTCGTCGCCTCTGATGACAAGGAATGCCACCGGTTCGACCGAAGCTCCACCGCCAGACGCAGATGTATCACCCTTGTTCTGGTGTCCGCCAAAGCCAAAGCCGACAGATACACGACTCACAGGAATAACGGTTGATTCGCCAGCCTGTATAGGTTCACCGATAACGGTTTCCGCTTTCGTAATGTAGCGGAGTTTTTCTAAAAGAGTTTCAGCAAGTTTTTCAATAGCCATATTTTGAATATAGTAATTAGTAGGAAGTAGGAAGTAGGAAGTGGTTAGTAAACAGTGGTTAGTTTTTATAATCGCGGCGAAGCCGCCAAACTATCCTGTCTACCGCCTACTTCCTACTGTCTACTGCGAAGCCGCTAATACCTGGCGCTATAGACACGGTCGCTTGCGGTAAAGAACTTGCGCTCGAGATCCGACCAGTCGAGGTAGCCCCACGCAGCGACGACTCGCCCGCCCGGAAGCCGCGTCGCCATGCCGTTCACGCCTTCGCCCGCTGTAAAATAAAGCGTCGAAGTTTCACGATGGATGCCCTTCGGCTGAACGATGTTCAACTGCCGGCCCCATGCAATAAAATCATTTTCATCGACAAGGTCCCAACTGCGGGCAACATTCCACTGCAAATGCGAATCCCGATAGCTCTGCGCCAATACAGGGAAATACGCCTTGACTCCAATAAAGTATTTTGTCTGGATGGACGTGTGCCCCGGTTCACGGTACTCAAACGGGAGGCTCAAGAATTCCTGCGGGAATCCACCATGGCGCGAGTGCGAGAACTGATGGACATAATTTTCCAAATCGCTTCGTTCGTACCGACGGAAGCTGTCGTGCTTGAAAATGAAAATGCGTGCGGCAGAGCGAATACTTTGTTCCAAGAACGAACCACGCAAAATAGGCACAATTCCCTGAAAGCGTCCGCTATTGATGTAATAGTCCAATGCATAAACGTCGCTCTTGAATTCAAGGATGGTCACATCCAACGTATCGCCAAGCATCATCGGATAACGTAAATCAATTCGTTTGACCAAAGCCTTGATGTCATCGTTCGGACTTTCATCAATAACAATATCGTCCATCGGCCAGACATCGTTGTAGCACATCAGTGTGTAATCGACAGGTTCCTCAACCTTCTTTTCGCAAGCCACCAATGACGCACAAAGAACGGCACCGAAAAAAGCACCAAACAGTGCAGCAACTCCGGTCATGTGCATCTTGGTAGAAAATCGATTCATACGAATAAAATTTAGCATACATCCGAGTTTCAATTGTGAGCTACAGCATATTTGCAATGCTCATAGAGGGGACAGTGGGCACAATTCGCAGTCAGTTCACGACAAATAAAGCCATTCGTTCCATTTTCAAGAAAAAACTGCAATGAATGGGCTGCAAAATACGGATTTTCTGGAGCTAGAGCCTTAAAATATTCGTTTGCCAGTTTCTGTTTTTTTTGCGGTTCCAGTTGCGAAAAAGAGCCATCGTTCGCAGGCCCAAGCATCGCCAAGAAACGACGAGCCCCCATCGTAAGCGGTAGAGGCGGCATTTTAAAACCGTTTTTTGAATTGCCACAGCACTCTAGGCCCAAGCCCAGCGGAGAGGGGGCAATCAAACGGTAAATCGCAGCACAGGCCTTCGGACGCGGATTCGAACGCCCCATGAAATAAATCTCGCCCAAATCATTCCACAATTCTTCGGGAGTCCGCTCGCGTACCCACGCCACCAAATCAGGATGACGCCGGACAAAAAGCCCTACACTCCAAAAAATTCCAGCAACATGTTCAAAGGCTGTCCAGTTACGACTGTTGAAAGTCTGTTCAACAACGTCTTCTATTTCAGCAGCCTTAGGCACAGGCAAAGACCAAAGTTTATCGCCTGGGAACGTTTCATGCAAAGCCCAAAGCAACCGCAAAATATCAGGATATGTACGGTCCTGGAAAAGTGCACTTCCTAACAAAGTCCATGCAATTTGTTCATTTTTTTCCGGCAGTTTGCCTGCAACATAAACAACCGGATCTGCACACCGGAATAGCAAAGCCACAAAGGCTTTCGAAGCCTTGAAAAGCAAAGGCTCGTCGTGAATGAACCGTTTTACAGAAACCATCGCGACTAACCGCAAACAAGCAAAGCACGAAGCCCGTTAAAGAGCCTCGCCCACCTTCACCGCCTGTCCAACGCGAGACTTGAACAAGTCCGGATGACGTTCGCGAATCTTTTTATCGACCACGAGAATCACCGTGCTGCCCATTTCGAATCGCCCCAGTTCACCGCCTTTTTCAAACGAGAACTGCTGATTCGGAATCCAATCCATGCGCTTGTTATCACGCGGAAGCTTTCCCGCATTCGTCAAAAGCGTATCGCTATAAACAACACCAATGCGTCCGACGTTTGTCGCGCCAACCTTTACAACAAGCACTTCGGAACCATCGGCCAAACGGATTTGGCTCGTCAAGCGCTCGTTGATGCAGAAGAGACCTTCGACGCGTTCGACGCTACCGACATTCACAGGCCAAAGCGTTCCCGGGCAATAGCTCGAAAGCACAAGGTCGCCCTTGACAGGGCTGTGGATGCGGTGATAATTGAACGGAGCCAAATAAATTGTCGCAAAAGCACCTCCCTTGAAACGTTCGGCAAGTTCTTCACTGCGCAAAAGGCTCTTGAGCGTATAGGTTTTGCCCTTCGCCTGGATCAAATTCTGCTCGTCGCCATCGAACGTACCCGTCTGCGAAAGCACGCCATCGACAGGACTCACGATTTCGGCATCAGCCACAGGACGCATGCCCGGCTTGAGCCTGCGGATAAAAAGTTCACCTATATTCTTGTAATGGCTTAGCGGATACTCCGCCTCGGCCATGTCCAGCTTGTAATAGCTAGCAAAAGCGTTACGAGCAATTTTGCTCAAAAACGGGATACGCAAACGCGTAAACGCACCGAAGAGGCGGCTCGCGGCGTTCTTCGGCAAAAGCTTCATAAAAACGTAGAAAGGAGTGTTCATGTTTTTAAAGTTAGTAATTAGTCAATGGTCAATAGTCATTAGTTCTTTATAATCGCACCGAAGGCGCCTAAATTTAATCTAATAACTAATGACTAGAAACCAATAACTAAATCAATGATTCTCGAAATGCGCTACATCGACGGAGAACATTCGCCAAAGCCTTGATGCAAACGGAGTCGCCCATTCTTTTTCGGGAGCGACACGCGTTGTTGTGGCTGCGGTGAATTTTGAATACGCAAGGCAGACGAGTTCACCATAGCGGGCATCCCACATGCTCCAGAGGATTTGCCAATCGAAACCGCCTTTTTTGCCCAAGTCCGGATTCATCGTCACGTTCATGAGGAGTGGGATGGTCAAATAGCGGAGGCCATAGCGGCTTGCAATTTGGTTCAGCAAGTCCTTGAGTTCAAAAGGCAATTCACGTACAAGAGTTTGTTCGACTCCATCGCGTTCTTCCCACGGGGTCACGTCATCCAGTTTTTTGCCTTCGACGAACTTCATTTTGAGAAGTGCCGAGGACAAAGTATCTATAAACGCAGAATCCGTTTCCGGGACACGCATTCCAGGAAGCATGAGTTCCCGCGTCATTTTCGGGAACGCTTGAACGAACAGGGAATCTTCGACGCGTGCGAGGTCAAAATCTAGGGCATCCGCACTAAAGCTGTGACACATTTTGCAATCTTCGGGGCGGTTCGCGGTCACTTGGATTGCCGGAAAAACGCCCACAACCGCATTAGAATCAATGCGGCTAAACGCAGCCGGATTCCATTCGCGGTAGAACTTTTCATTGGTAATTTTCAGTTCGATTTCGCCCTGAGTGCCGCATTCCGTGCAAGGAGCGTCCTTCATGTCGGATCCGCTTTCCGAAGAGGCATCTCGCGAACCGGCACATGCAATGAATAGCGTCGAAACGCACAACAACATAAATTGCAAAACTTTCATAAAATCCTCCAAATCAAATGAGTTCACTCATTTTTGCAATACTCGCCTTCTGAGTAGTCTTCCGCCTTCGGCGTCAGAATGACGTACAAGGCCTCAATCAAGCATTATAGTAAATGGGCCGTCGTTGACAAGGCTCACCTGCATGTCCGCGCCAAATTTTCCGGTTTCGACAACAGCGACTTCTTTTTTGCACTGTTCGATGATATACTCGTAAAGTTCATTAGCAAGCGTCGGATTGCCGGCACCGTTGAACGTCGGACGGTTTCCCTTATTGCAATTGGCGTAAAGCGTAAACTGCGAAACAAGCAAAAGCGAGCCCCCCACATCTTTGATGGAGAGGTTTGTCTTTCCGTTTTCGTCGGCAAAAATGCGAAGTGCAAGCATTTTCTTGATAAAGCGGTCCGCGATTTCACGGGTATCGCCCTCGCCTACGCCTATCAGCACAAGGAATCCCTTGCCGTCAATTTTTCCGACGGTTTGACCTTCAATATCGACTTGAGCCTTTACGACTCGCTGGATGAGAAATTTCATTTTTCACTCGTTAAAAAAATAATGGACCCTATCGAGCTTCGCTCTCCAGGGGGACAGATTTCGAGGATGACGACGTATGCAAAGTTTCAAACATTTTTTGGATGGCCACAGGGTCATTCGTAACGGTCAAAGACAGCCGCAAAAGAACCGCCGCTTTCGCGGGCGGCAAGCTGTAGGCCGCAATCGTACCCGGCACAAGCAGTTGTTCAGGAACAATGCAACCGCGATTGATTCGGGTGGAGACGACCACGGGGACTTTCGCTTCGGCAATAACTCCTGCAATCGCAGCCGCCCATGACTGCGAAAACTCACCGGCACCGGCACCCGCAATGACAAGCCCTGCCGAACGTTCTGCGGCAAAGCGGACCATTTCCGCATCGGCATCGGCATTGAAGTAAAGCACCGAAACTTTCGGGAGGGAACGCAGGGATGAAATGTCGAATGTTGGTTCAAGAAGCAGATCCCGGAACGGAGTCCGGGATGACAACGCAAGCTGACTTTGCAACAGGGATGACAATGCGGAGTGACTTTCAAGCGGGTTTGGCAACGCCGGGGATGCAGCGTCCACTTCGGCGAAGGCATCTAGTTCGTTTGCATGAATTTTTTGCACCGTGCGTGCATCCATAAGTTTACCTGCAAATGCGACAAACACGGGCATGCCTTTTGCAAATTGAGCCAACCGCTCCCGGAACGGAGTCCGGGATGACATTTCAGGGTGACATTCAGACAAGCTCGACAGCGTTGAATTCGGCGACTCTTGTATTCTACGATTACACAAACTAACAGCACTTTTCACGGCAAAAAGCAAATTCGCAGGACCATCCGGTTCTGCCGCCGTTGCTGGCCGCATCGAGCCCGTCAGCACCACCGGCTTCACGATGGTTTGCCCCTCGACATTTTCCACAGCACCAAGCGTAAGACTCAAGAAAAACGCCGTTTCTTCCATCGTATCTGTTCCGTGCATCACCACAAAGCCGTCAACGCGCTCATGCGACGATCCAAGCCCATCTAGAGCCAATTCCCTAATTCTCCGCGCAAGCGAAATCCAAATTTCAGAAGTAATATCATCCGAATTGATATTGCAGACTTGCTCCACGAAAATATTCGCGACATCCTTCAATTCAGGAATCGCGTCAATCAGCGTTTGAGCCTCGATAGATCCCGACTTGTAGCCAATATCTTTACCTTGTACTCCAGCACCGGCGATAGTCCCGCCCGTTGCCAAAATCACAATTTTTTTCATCACGCCATCACTCATTTCACCGACTCCAGCAGTTCTTCAGCAGTCACCCCAAAATGAGTCTGCAACGCTTTATCAAATCCAAGCCGATGAACATCTTGCATACACTGGGTAAACTTGCGGAAAAAATCAGTACCGCCACCGCCAATCCTTAAAAGCTCCTCGACCATTTTCATTGAATACCAATAAAGTTTTATCGCCAATTCCGTACTGGAATGTTGTACAAACTGTTCCGTCAGCGTTTTAAGGTTCGGAGCAGCCCCTTCAGGGCGTTCCCTGCCTTTACGCAATCCGTCAATCACTTGAGCAATACCCTCGTTCAGCCAAAACGGCAACTCTGCACGAGTCATAGAACGTACAAACGCATGCGTCAATTCATGGAAAAGCACTGGACGGTAAACTTCACGATATTCCATCAGATTCACCGGGATGCGAAGTTTTCCATCAAAAATCGCCCCCACCCAATCAGGACGCGGCCCTACGCCTTGATATTCTTTTTCCTCATAAAGAACAACACATATCTTATTTTCAGGCATGAAACCAAACAAAATACTTAACGAATCATAAGCGACTTCCAAAACAGCAAGAGCCTCCATCACATCTTTCTTTGTCGGAGTTCCATCAAATTCCAGACGAAAATGCATGGATTTTTCTACACCCAAATTTTCCATTTCCCGTTCAAGTAAAATGGACTTTTCGACAAGATAATTCAAATCGCTGTTTCTGAAATTTAGCGATTCAATATACTGCACACATTCCATATAACGTTCTTGTTCAAAAAGAACACCTGCAAGGTGCAACTGCAAATTCGTATCATTCGGGCTTTCTTTCAAAAGTTCGCGGACATTTTTCTCAACACACTTCCAATCCCCCGCATTGAGGCACGCGTTGGTCTCGGCAATCATGTTTTCATGACGTTCGAGTGCAGCACGTTGTTTCTTTTCTGCGATAAAAAAGATGTTCACAGAAACAATAGCGAGCAATAGAATTAATTTTTTCACAAGATAAATCCATTAAATATTTTCTATACAAATATATTAATCAAAAAGCCGTCCCCGCAACATGTGCGGGGTGACAAATCCTCATGATTTACGGTTTTCGACTCTTTGCGTAACGAATTCAAAGTTCACAACCAACCTCTAAACCTCACGTTTCTGAGTTCTAAGACTAAGTTTTGCAAACTCAGTACATCCTCTTTAAAATAATAAAGTATATTTATTATGGAAGGTTTGGTTATGGCAGAAATCTTTGATTACGACGACTATCGAGACATGATCAAGGACTATTACTTGGAGCACAAAAAACACAACTCCTTGTATTCCTTTAGCACTCTCGGCAAAACACTTGGCTTGGATTCAAGCCATGCGTATTATATTGTCCAGAAAAAGCGCAACCTTCCGGTTCACGCCGTTCCCGCCGCGAAAAAAATGCTCGGGCTCGACGGACGTGGCGCCGCTTATTTCGATTTGCTGATAGTCGCATCGCGAACGAAGTCCGAAAAGACAAAAGCGGAAATTTTGCAAAAGGCATTCCAGCTCCGCGATGTCAAACGCCATTTGCTCAAGGACAACGAACTCAAGTACCTCAGCGCGTGGTGGACCATCGTCGTCCGTGCGCTCATCGAAGTCAAGCACGGCAATGTCGATATCCCGGAAATTGCAAACAGCGTGATTCCTCCCATTACCGAAGAACAAGCCCAAGAGAGCATCGAAATTTTAAAATCGCTCGGTTTTATCCAGCCCATCAACAACAATACCAAGGTACGCCTCGCCGACCCGCACATCACGGTCCAAGGTGCAGAGAAAGCAGAAGCGATTCGCAGTTTCCATTCAAAAGTCATGCAGTTCGGCATCCGCTCGCTAAGCGAGATTCCGCCGGAGAACCGCGATATTTCAACAGTCACGATGGCCGTTGACGCAAAGGGGTTCGAAGACATCAAGAACATGCTCAAGGAATTCCGCAAAGAAATCCAGATTCGAGTCGATAAATGTTTCGTACCCGATCGAGTGATGCAGCTGAACCTAGCTTTATTCCCCGTCGCCCTCAATAAGAAGAAGGATAAATAAATGAAGAATTTTAACAAGTTTCTTTATCTGACCACTTTTGGACTTATCGCTGCTTGCGGAACAGGCAACGATTCGGCAGGGAATACAACGGAAATCGAAAACGCCATCGCCATTCGAGTTTTTGATGACGGGGCGCCCGCAGCCAACGTGCGTTACGAAGTGCTCCCCTCTTGGTACGTCGCCGACACCGCTGAAACAAGCAACGTAAAATACACTTACGAAGGCACCACGGACACAAACGGCTGGGTCCACATCGACAACCATCAAGACGGCTCTTACACCATCAACTTTACAAAAGGCAAGTCCTCCATCGTCCTGCAATACACGCTCAACAACCTCAATCACGAATACACTCTTGACAGTACATCGCTCGAAGCGATGGGCATGGTCAAGGGACTCGTCGATTTGCCGGACAGTGCCGATTACGCGTGGGTCGCCGTCCAGGGCACCAACGAAATCGTCAAGACGGACTCGCTGGGACAGTTCGTCATCCGGAAAGCTCCGTGCGGAAGATTGACCGTAAGCGCTTGGGATGCAGAAGAACAATCCTCTATCGGGCAGACATCTTTCAACGTGTCCGCAAACGACACCATCGACCTTGGGCTGATCGAAAATCCGAACAAAGTATTCCCGAAAAATTCCATCCGCTTTATGCCTTCGGAATTGGTTTCTGATTGGATGCGTCCGCTCAGCTTCCCGACAGTTTTCATCATGCGATTGGACACGACGAATTTCGACTTCGATAAAGCGGCAAAAGACGGAAGCGACATCCGACTCTACGACGGCAGTGGCGAACTCATCCCGTTCGAAATTGACGGTTGGGACACGACGCTCAACAGTGCGGTACTCAACATCCGCGTCGAAAGCGCTGCGGACACTGTAAGGCCGTGGCTGCTCACCTGGGGCGACAAGAAGGCCGCTAAACTCAAGGACGTGAACGTCTGGAAAGGCTTGAGCGATTCGCTTGTGGCAGCCATCAACAGCGTCGAAATATTGAACTTCGAAAGCGGCACCAAGTTCAATGCTCTCCCGGCACCACTAAACAACAAGTTCGATTGGTACATCCAGCCGCACGACAGTGCGACTGTCAAAAACAACCTTGAAGCTAAACCAACGAACGGCATCGAAAAAGCGGATAGTTCCATCTTCGGGAAAAATGTCCTTCACGTGCAATACCAGGCAAACAAGCTTGGACGCTATGTCGTCATCGGAACACGTATTGCTGAACACACGCACGACTTGAGCAGGCTCGATTCCGTTGAAGTTTGGCTCAAGGGTAACGGCGATTACGAAATCATTCTCGAAACGATTGTCGAATCCGACACGAACTACAAGACTTCGTATAAAGGAAGTGCAGGCGAAAAATGGACACGCGTTGCAGTCACGCCCAAAGACTTTACAAACGCCGATGGCAAAAGCTACCACGGTTGGGACGTGACCCGCAACAAAATAACGCGTTTCACCATATTCGTCTATAATGGTACCGATTTGTGGATTGACAACGTTAAGATGTACGGAATCAACCTCGACGATTTGCGATAGATACAAAAAAGCCGTTTGGGATTAGAATCTCTGTTCGGCCAAGGTCACTGTCGTTTATCATGAAGAGTAGTGATCCGAGTCTCCATCCGATTGCAGAAGCATCAATTCTCCAACACTAATTGATACCTGTGAATCTAATCCCAAATCGGCAGTATGGACCAACTTGGTCATTCATAAAATTACGTTTATTTGGCCAATTTTTCTCAAAAACGCAAAATTCGACCATTGACAAAATGTCAAAAAATCCGCAACGCGGTACAAACGGACTGTTAGGATAACAAATATTTACATTCCTAAAATTGCGTTTTTTTCACCCGGTAAAAGTAAATTCCCACAATAACGGAGATAGTTACTATCCAGCTGACCGGATAAACCACCATCAACGAGGCGAAAGAACGGTACTGCGGGAACACGAAAATCACCCAAAGGATACGCAGCCCGCACACGCCAGCGACGCACGTAAGCGCAGGAGCAAGTGAACGCCCCATTCCAGAAAGAGCGCTCGAAAACACGTCTAGGAATACGTTGATAAACAGAAGCCCGACCACCACGTACATGCGGATAGAAGCAATTTCGATAATCTCTGGATCGGATGTAAACACGGACAGCAAGGGGTTTGCAAAAATACAACAAAGCCCGCTCAGCACAATCGTAGAGACACAGCCCAGCAAAAGTGTCCAACGAACGGCACTGCGGCAACGGTTCATGTTTTTCGCACCGTAGTTCTGCCCCACAAAAGTCACGCAAGCTTGCGAGAACGAATTGAGCCAGTAATAGACGATAAATTCGTAATTGAGGGCCGCGGCAGAAGCAGCCACCGTCGAAGAACCGAGGCTGTTGATGGCTGATTGCAAACACACATTGCTAAACGAGAACACGACTCCACGAAGCCCCGAAGGTAGCCCCACGCGCATGATACGACTGAGGAAAAGCGGAGTCACGCGGAGTTTCCAGAATTCAAGCTTGAACGGGCCTACCTCATGGCGCAAAAAATACAATAACGTAAGTCCGCTGATGACGTTAGCAATGACAGTCGCAATCGCGACACCTGACACGCCAAGGCCAAAACCCGCCACGAGAATCAAGTTCAAGACGACATTTACGGCACCCGCGACAATCAGCACGTAAAGCGGACGCTTTGTATCGCCCTTGCCGCGCAAAATAGCGGCAATAAAGTTGAACAACATCACAAACGGCATCCCGGCAAAATAAATTTGCAGGTAGCGCACCGCCATGTCCAAGATGTCCGAAGGCGTTGAAACCGCCGAAAGAATAGGCCTTGCAAAAAAGATGCCGACAAACGAAAGCAAAATTCCGCTAAAGAACGAAACAATCACCGAGGTATGGACGCTGCGGGTAACGGCACGATAGCTTTGAGTCCCGATAGAATTGGCAACGACGACATTCACGCCGACAGAAATGCCCACGAATAAGTTTATCAGCAAATTGATGACGAACGTGTTCGCACCGACGGCAGCAAGCGCCTTGTCGCCTGCGAACTGTCCTACCACGGCAATGTCTGCGGCATTGAAGAGCTGTTGCAAAATACTCGTCGCCGCAAGCGGAATCGCGAACCTCAGAATTTTTCGACCGAGAGGTCCGTTTAGCATATCCATGTTCGTCTTTAACGCATTCGTCGCCATACAACACCTAAAAACGGGCGTAAATTTAGATTATAACGTGGTCCACTACAAGGGCTTTTTTGAGGCAACGAATAAAATCCGCTTTTAATTGCAAAAAGAACGTCATGCGGGCGGGGCCCCAGCTCAGAGTTGACGCCTACGGCGTCAGCGGCTTCACTCGGTTATGCCGGTCTGCGAGCAGCCCGTCGCAACACTCGTTTTGCACGCTACTGCGAAGAAAATACCTTGGCCGACGCCTCCATTCTCGCGACGATTTATCATCATCAAATTATACAACCTTTCAACTCGCTTATCATCATGCTTTAATATGCCTATGAAGCGTTTTTTTTATTTTATTGACCCACCGATAATTGCAGATGAGCCACATTTTTCTACCTTTACGTTGAAAAAACAGGTGAATCTAGTCGCTATAGAATGAAGCGATTACAAGCACCTCAAAATGAGTCGGCGGAGCATCCCGCCACAAATCGGAGATTATCATGGGTTTTAAATGTGGCATCGTAGGCCTCCCCAACGTAGGCAAAAGCACCATCTTCAACGCAATCACCAACGCAGGAGCAGAATCCGCAAACTATCCGTTCTGCACCATCGACCCGAACGTCGGCATGGTCAGCGTCCCGGATGCACGCCTCGATGAACTTGTGAAGGTCTATAACCCGAAATCCATCGTCCCCGCCGTTACAGAATTTGTCGATATCGCAGGTCTTGTAAAGGGTGCCTCCAAGGGCGAAGGCCTCGGCAACCAGTTCCTCACCCACATCCGCGAATGCGAAGCCATCATGGAAGTGGTGCGTTGCTTTGACGACGAAAACATCATCCACGTGAACGGCTCCGTCGATCCGATTCGCGACGTGGAAGTCATCGAAACAGAACTTATCCTCAAGGATTTGGACACTGTCGAAAAGCGCCTTACGACCGAAGCGAAATCCGCACGCACAGGCAACGCCGAAGCAAAGGCACGCCTCGCCGCCTGCGAACTTTTGAAGAAGACCATGGAAGAAGGCCGCGCCGCACGCACCGTGATGCACGACAGCGACGAAATGGAACTCATCGTAAAAGACCTCGGACTCCTCACTGCAAAGCCGCTCTTCTACTGCGCAAACGTCAAAGAAGATGATA
The DNA here is from genome assembly GCF_017545445.1 of Fibrobacter sp. GTDB lineage: Bacteria > Fibrobacterota > Fibrobacteria > Fibrobacterales > Fibrobacteraceae > Fibrobacter. Next base: position 11,224 of record NZ_JAFWOM010000151.1, on the reverse strand, counting down.
TCCTCACCGGTAACGCCTACGTCGATCAGCTCAAGGAATACGCATCCAAGCATGGTCACGATGTCATCGTCATCAGCGGCAAGATTGAAGAAGAACTCTCCGCGATGGAACCTGCGGACAAAGCAGATTTCCTCAAAGAACTCGGCATGACCGAATCGGGACTTGATTCTGTTGTTCGTAAAGGCTATGAAATTCTCGGCCTCCGCACGTTCTTTACCGCAGGCGAAAAGGAATGCCGCGCCTGGACATTCCACGCAGGCTTCAAGGCTCCGCAATGCGCTGGAGTCATCCACACGGACTTCGAACGCGGCTTCATCCGTGCAGAAACGCTCAGCTACAGAGATTTCCTCAAGCACGGCAGCTGGAACGCCGCGAAGGAAGCTGGGCTTGTCCGCACGGAAGGCAAGGAATACCTCGTGCAAGACGGCGACATCATGTACTTCTTGTTCAACGTTTAGCGGCTTCGCCGCAGTGGTTAGTGGCTAGTGGTTAGTGGCTAGTAAACAGTAAACTGTTGGTAGGACTGCTATATGTCATCCTGAGCGTGGTTCGACAAGCTCACCAACCTTATTAAGGTCCCTGAGCTATACGAAACTTAGAACTTTAGTTCTGTAGTTGAGTTAGGTTCTATGGAGCAAACGAAGTGCGTCGAAGGACGAAGTCGATATATGAAACTTGGCACTTTGACGCTTTGCGTCCGCAACATCAGCTCGACCATAAAAAATGCAAGCATTTTTTGCGGCACTCGCTTCGCATGCTATCAGTGCCTTAGTTGAATTATACTCAAAGAGCATAACTCCACTAGGCCACTGAAGTGGCGAGTGTCGTTTAGGTTCGAAGGAGCAGGATCTCTTAACGAAAGAAAAAAGGTCGCGAGTTTATCGCGGCCTTTACGTTTTCAGGGAAGATAGAAATTAGCCAAATTCGTCATCGTATCCGTCATCGAGTTCTTCGATATCTTCAAGATCTTCACACTCGTCATCATCACACGACCCTCTCAGAAGGCCGGTATTTTCAGCCATCATCACAATTTCCATAAATGGAGGCGTATATTTTTTCTTTTCAATTTTGATGTTCATACAGCCTCTTTACTTGATAACTACTTTTTTTCTATTGTTATAATAGGTGCCCTTGGCGGTCGGTTTGTGCTGGAGCCTACGACCTTTCATATCGAACCAACGATCTTCTACAGTAATTTCACCCGTGTAAGTGTTGAGCGTGCCGAGATACGTTCTGCTGCTATCTTCTTCAATGACGTGAACATCAATGGTTTTCGGCAAATCATCCAAACTGGCAACATCATCTGCGGATTTTGCCAAACCCTTTATTGCAGATGCCTTGGGCAAAGTGCACTTGAGATATGCTCTGAAAGGCCTGATATAAGCACAACTCTTTTCGCTACAAGCAGCCTTTGTAAACTGACCTATTTTTGTTTTATTTTTATCCTTGGCAGCAAAGCCATAAATCCCCTTAGGATTCTTGAATTCAATGCGTTCGTAGGTTCCGATGATATCCCAGTTGTAGTCGCCACTGGAAAATGAAGCCTTTCTAGTATTCGTTGTTGTGTTGAGCGTAATATGATCTGGAGATTGATAGACCATGTTAAACGATATATTTTGATCCTTACCTTGTGAAATAACAACATAAGGCGTATTTGCCAAAACCATTTCCGAAGTATGTCTTCTAACATTGATGCGATAATCACAATTCTCGCAATCCTTAACGACATCGATATAATCAAAAACTCCAAAACCTTCGCCCAATTTCCATGTCGGAGCATCAAAAGGGAGCATCAATGTCGAAGACACTGTGTCTTTGAATACACGGCTGTAATAAACGGAATCAACCTTGATATCTTCTGTAATCACCGGGGTTTCGTCAGAACTATCGTCAATATAAGCCACCTTCCATTCGACTTGCGTATTCTGGCCATTCACCTGCCTTTCTACCATCACCTTCTTAATCGTAATCGCACCGTACTGACCGATAATTTTTTCATCGGCGGCAAAAGAAGTTCCCGCAAAAGCAAGGGCAAATGCAAAAGCAGAGAGGATTTTTAATTTATTCATTGTTTACCTCCAAATTTGGAACCCAGCAAAAAGAATAACGAAGCAAACGAAAAACGCCTGTAGTCTTGCGGTTGTTTGTAATAGTATTCTTTTTCGTAGTAACCGTAATGGCCCGGTTCATACTCGCATTGGTTCATCACGACAGCTCCCGGCTTTTTAGAATAGCGGGCAACTTTAGACAACGTTTCCTTGATATCATCCATACGGTGGCATCCGTAACGCAATACAAACAGCGAGAAATCCACCAAAGGGCAAATCAATTCGGCATCGGTTACCAAGTTCAGCGGAGGCGTATCGACAATGACCATATCAAATTTTTGACGAGCTTCTTTAAGCAACTTGTCCATAGCTTCGCTGCGGAGCAAACCGCAAGTATTCATGTTTGTCCGTCCAGAACCAACAACGTACAAATTGTCATCAAATTTACTTTGGGCAACATCATCCAGTGTCGCCTTGCCTATAAGAATATCCGCAAGGCCAAACTTTGAATTTTCGTGATGAACGCCGCGGCGCATATCCGCATCAATCAACAGCACTTTTTTGCCGTTAGCCGCCATGGTTGCCGCCAAATTCTGCGAAACAAAACTCTTGCCCACGCCCGAAACAAGCCCCATCACAAGAATCACAAGATGTTCCATCGGTTGTGTCAACGAGAACTTGACGGCAGTCATCATAGATTCAAAAGATTCCGTAACTTCGTCGTCAGTCCTTTGCAACACAAAAGGCTTTCCATGAGATAAAAGTTTTTTTCTTCGCAATAGTTTGTCTTTAGAATAAGGAACTTTTACCAGAACATTCATGCCCGTTTCACGTTCGATTTCAGACGCGCTACGGACTCCATTTTTCATCATATACATCATGAACACAAAGAACACGCCCAACATAAAGCCTGCCGCAATGGAACAGATCAATATATTCAAACGCTTCGGCTTGGAGGGTGTCGATTCGACTTGAGCAATATCCACAATACGCACGTTTCCGACTTCGCCCACGCGCACCACGCGCAACTGCTGGATATTGTTGAGCATGGTCGTATAAATTTCGCTGTTCACAGCGACTTCTTCTTGCAAGCGTTGTACTTCCTGCTGTGTAAGCGGCATCTTTTCGGCACTCTTCTTGAGCTGGGCCAACTCGCTACGTAACTTATTCTGGCGTTTGACAAGAGTCACGACGCTCGGATGTTCCGCCTTAAAGAGACGCATCGCCTCTTGTTTCTTTTGTTCTAAATCCAGAATTTGACGTTGCAAATCATTTTCTTTCGAGATATGAGCACGCGTTTCGCCGTTCATATCAATAGAACCGATTTTATAGCGGTAATCCGCCAAAACCCTCTCGGCACTATCGAGTTTCGCCTTGACGCTGGGCAACTGGCTTTCCAAAAATCCAAGAGTTTTCTCGGCTTCAGACGTACGCATTTCGATGTTCTGGCGCAAATAAGTCTTAGCAATAGTATTCAAGATAGATGCCGCACGATCCGGGTAACGGTGGCTGTAACGCACCGCAATGATACCCGTTTTTTTGCCACGTTCCATAACATTCAAAGCACCCATCAAAACTCTTCCGGCTTTTAGCGGAGACCCTTGAACAAGAACAAACTTTTGTCCCTCCTTTGCAAGCATAAAGTTGACGCGGATAACAAGAGAATCGTCTGCATATTTGACGTTATAAAGTTCTCCCGGCTTCGCATTCTTGAGAATCGTTTTCCCTTCAGGTTCAATCACGGAATAAGCATCACCGTCTTCGCCTTCTACAACAGCAGTCCATTTTTCAATACGGAACTTTTCCGGAATCCACAAAGAATCCAAATCCATGCGGCCCTCTTGATGCGTCAAACGGTTCCAAAAGCCCGTCGGAATTGCCTTTAAATGGAGATGTTCCTCGGCAGCCACGCTGCTAAGCACCATGCGACTTTTGATAAGTTCAATTTCTGCATCCGCAGGGCTTGCCAATTCAAGGACTTCGCCCATTTCGCCCATGGCCTTGGTCGATTTGCTGCTAGCGCCCTTCACATTCACTTGAAGCAGAACATCGCTAGAATACTGGGGGCGAACCCACATGGCGTATGCACCACCGATGATAGCGGCAGCAACAACAAAAAGAGCAAGCGTCCATTTCTTTTTCCAAAGAATTACAAGCGCCTCTTGCAGAGTAATGGCGTTATCCACTTTCGTCGCCGGATTCGCGACGGATCCCGAAACTACTGCTTTTTCTTGCTCTGACATAGTACCTTTGGGTTATTTGCAAATGTAAGAGCAAATATAAGTTAAGCATTCATTTAATTAAAGGATTTTCAAGCATACCTTATTTTTTCATTTTCATGACTTTTTTGCTACAAAAATTACCACAAAATAACTAATAAAAAATAAGCAGAAAATACAAGCAAAAATAACGAATTAAACCACAAAATAAAGCAAAAAGAAAAGATTACGTGACTAATTTCACAAAGTGCTTGGCATCATTTTTTTTAAAGTCATGCATTCCGATGATTTCAAGCGTTCGCTTCCGTGCAGCTACGTGATATGCGACATGAACCACTTCAAAAGATTCAACAATTCATCGCGAAAAATCGCATTTTTTCACGATTTTTTCTTTAAACTGTTTATCTTCCATATCATCCAGCAAATCAAGGATGTCTTCTTTTTCGGCGTATTTTCCGTTCCATCCGATTTCACAGGAATCATCGATGTGGAAAGATCCCTTGTATTCATCATTCATAAAGCAATCGGCGAGGAAGAGGTACTTTCCGCTCTTTTCAAAATAGTCTTGATTCGCGGTCGCAGCAGGCAATAGCTCAATATTTTTTTCCAATGTTTGAGCATCTTTTATCTGCGAATTACGCATTTTAGACATTCTTGTTCCTTCTAAAGAATTATTTTCAGGTACATAAATATTGCAAAAATACTCTTTATTATAACTATGGATTTTTGCAGAACGGATTATGTTTTCGCAAATAGAAGAATCAACCTGATCAGGATAATAAATAAACTTAACAATTTCAGGAGGTTGCCAATCTTTTCGCTTTGAAGGAGTTCGATCAGACCAAATATAAACAGAGCGTACTTTAGTTTCTACACCATTAATAACCCTAACCGTATCGTATCTTCCAGCCTCACTAAATTCAACAGAATTTTTTGGAATCGAAAACGTAATCGGATATGCACCATGATAGTCCTTCATTTGAATGAAAGTCATGAGCTTACTCCCTACGGAGTCTTTAATCTCGTAAATACCCACCTCAAAATGAGGAACATTCTCCACTAAATATCCCTTGGGCAAAGCTATATGAAATGACCGCAGAACAAAATAATCCTTTGTATAAACAGCAGCCGACTCCTTTGAACTTAAAACAGGTTCCTCGTTCGACCTTGAACAAGAAACGCAAAACAAGACAAAAAGAATTGCGACAAAAGCGCTTATTAACTTCGGGGACAACTTCATCGTAGTATAAACCATATAAATTCACGTGCTGATGGCAAAAATTTAGCCTATGGAGTTTATCCATAGGCTGTTTTTAAAAGGCGATGCCGCAACTAGTGCGGCATGACAAGTGCGCCGCGGTTTACTTTGTAGCTGTTGCGAAAGCCTTTTCAAGCTTCGTCAATGCTTCGTCGCATTCAGCTGCGGATACATTCAGCGGCGGGAGCAAACGAAGCACGTTGCCCTTAGCGCTCAAGACCATCATACCTTCGTCGCGGGCGGCAGCAATCACGTTACCGACCGGGAGCGATTCGTCGAGAGCGAGGCCAAGAATAAGGCCTTCACCACGCACGCCCTTCACTGCCGGGAACTTTGCGGCGATAGCTTCGAGGCCAGCCTTGAGCTGAGCGGAGCGAGCTTCGACATTGGCGAGGAATTCCGGCTTTGCAATCTGGTTCACGACAGCGAGACCCACTGCGCAAGCAACCGGGTTGCCACCAAACGTCGTGCCATGATCGCCCGCCTTGAGCTGGTCAGCAACCTTCTGGCGGAGGAGCACAGCACCGAGCGGAAGACCGCCACCAAGAGCCTTGGCAAGCGACACGAGGTCAGCGTCAATGCCGTGCTTCTGGAGGCCAAGGAACGTTCCGAGACGTCCCATGCCTGCCTGCACTTCATCGACAATCACGAGGCAGCCGAATTCTTTCTTCAAGCTGTTGATTGCAGCAACCATTTCATCGGAAATGGTCATCACGCCACCTTCGGCAGCGAGAGATTCGAGCATGATGGCGCAAGTGTCGTTGTTGACTTCGGCCTTGAGGGCAGCCACATCGTTCCAAGGAACGTGAACAAAGTCACCCGGCATGGAGCCAAAGCCTTCGCGGATAGCCGGCTGACCCGTTGCAGAAAGGGCAGCAAACGTACGACCGTGGAAACTGTTGATGAACGTCACGATCTTCTGGCGGTTCTTTTCACCCTTGCGATCGAAATACTTACGGGCAAACTTGATGCAGCCTTCGTTCGCTTCGGTACCGGAGTTGCAGAAGAAAGCCTTGTCGAAACCCGTTGCAGCAAGCAAAGCCTTGGCGAGGTTCACCTGCGGGTAGTTCGGATAAAGGTTCGAAATGTGGAAGAAGCTGTCCATCTGTTCTGTAACAGCCTTCTTGATAGCTTCATTCTGGTGGCCGAGAGCGTTCACGGCAATGCCAGCGACAAAGTCAAGATACTTCTTGCCGTTCTTGTCGAACAAGTAAGAACCTTCGCCACGGACAAATTCAATATTGGCCTTGCCATAAAGCGGGGCGATAAACTGCTTGTCTTCTTCAAAAATGGAATTAGCCAAGGATTGTGCCATAGTTCAGTTCTCCATTAATTTGTTTTACAAAGTGGTCGGCATCCTTCCAGCCGACAATGTGAATGCTCTTGAGACCGCGTTCAATGCTCTTGAAGCTTTCGCGGACCTTCGGAATCATGCCGCCGTTAATAACGCCAGACTCGATGAGTTTTTCGGCAGCTGCTTCGCTCAATTCAGGAATGACGGTCTTGGTGTCGTCCATCACGCCCGGGACGTCGCTCACCAGCACGAACTGGTCAGCATGGAGCGCCACAGCCAGTTCGCATGCGGCGGTATCGGCGTTCACGTTCCAGCTCACAGCCTTGCCGTTTTCGTCAGGACCGATAGAAATCGGGCTTACCACGGGCACAAAGCCAGCGGACCAAAGGGCTTCCACAATCTGCGGATTGACCTTCTTGACTTCGCCCACGAGGCCAAGATCCACCTTGCCCTGTTTCTTGACAACTTCGAACAACTTGGCATCTACGCCGCTCAGACCGACGGCGTTGCAATTGTTTTCGAGGAGCATTCGCACGAGCTTCTTGTTGACGTGACCCGAGAGCGTCATTTCGACCATCTTCATGATAGAAGGCGTCGTGACTCGGAGACCGTCGATAAAGGTGGGTTGTTCTCGGAGCAAGGAGATGTTTTCGTTGATGTCCTTGCCACCGCCGTGCACCACGGCCACTTGGCAGCCCATAGCCGGAAGCTTGCTGACTGCCGCCACAAAATCGGCCAACTTGGCTTCGTCGATTGCCAAGCTGCCACCAATTTTTACAACCACTTTTTTCATCGTTAACGATGTCCTCATAATTTTCAAGCAAAATGCAAGCACCATTGCCCGGATATGCTTGAAAAATTTAACGCAAATTTAGAAAAAGGAATTAGGAGTTAGGGATTAGGGTTTAGGATTTAGGGCGTAGGAATTAGAAAGCACTAAAATATGGGTCCCCAAATGAGCTTCACATAAAACTTCTTGGAGCCTTTTTTCAAATCGTAAGTATCCAAGAACGAATAGGAATAAGAGGCGGCAATTCTCACAAAAAGAATATTCACATTCACATCGCCGTGAGCCCTAAAATAAAATTTATGCCCCGGACTGAAAGCGAACCAATCCGTATTGTAGCCAAGCCCCACGGACACAGGAACGTATTTTCGCACCACAAAAAATTCCAATGTGGGATTCAGCAAAGTTGCCAAGCCGAACCAAATACGAGCAATCGTCTCCGAGCCAAAAATCCAAGCATCTACAAAAGATGCCATCGCAAGAACGCCATTTATAGCGATACCAGCTCCAATTCTTGCACAGCCCTTCGAATTCGTACACGAATCCCCAACATCCGAAAGAATGTGTAAATTAAATCCCAACGCATTCAAATACAGTCCATTTGCCATTTGCTTGCCCAATTCCACGCCCATATTGTAATCAATATGGTTTGTCCAAGCTGTAACATCCCATCCAAAAGAAAACGTGTGTTTTGCCGTCTTCATTTTATGGCTGTAACGTTCAAAAAGTCCAACCGAACGAGACGAATCGTCAATATATTCAAGCGAATCATCCTCAAGTTCGGCCAGTCCGCCATCCATTTCAACGCGTGCACCCTCCACATCAGCGAGACTTTTCTCAGCTTCTGCGAAACCGCCTTCAGTTTCAGCAAACGAAAACACCATAAAAAATAATATAAGGCAAACTAGTTTACGCATTTGAATAAGAAAATACAAAAAGTTCTCAAAGTTGATGTTAGTTATTAGTTGTTAGTCATTGGTTGTTAGTCATTGGTTGTTTGTTATTGACCATCAACTTTTTTTCCAATTTCTTTCACTTTTTTCACCTGCAAGCGTAATTTTTTTATATCTTTTGACAAAACCCAACCATTATAAGAGGTATTTTATGGCAATTACAAAAGTTTGGCTCGATGAATCCAGCGACGAATGCGTCTCCTGCGGCGCTTGCGAAGCAACTTGCGATGCAGTCTTCTCCGTTCCGGAAAAGATGCAGGTGAAGGAAGGCGTTGATTTCTCTGCTTACGAAAGCGAAATCAAGGATGCTGCTGAAAGCTGCCCGGCTGGCGTCATCAAGTTCTCGTAATTCGAGCTTTTAGGCAAGGTTGTCGCGGACACCGCGATGTAACGAAGCTTTGCTTAGTTCGCAAGACAGAACCTTTAAAGCCCCGTCCTCCCGACGGGGTTCTTTTTTGTATATTGAAATTCAAACAACTTCCATAATAAGGACAACCTTTATGAAAAAAATCATTGCAGTACTACTAGCATTTTCAGCAGCAATCCTAATGAGCGGTTGTACGGCATCGTACCAAAGCGAATTTTTGCACCCACAAGCAACCATGCAAACCCAAACCCGTTTTTTAATCGTCACACCTGAAATAGGACGATACGGAGATATTGATTATCCCACATCCGGCGTCGAAGTCGTCACGGCATTGAAGAATGAACTGAAAAATTACAGCCAAAGTATCACTACAATTATGTCCCCGGTCACAATCGAAAATATCAGGGACGAAGATTTGCAAAACACCGATTACGTGTTCATCCCGCAAATTCTGCACTGGGAAGACCGCCTCACGGGATGGTCTTTCCGCCCGGACCGCATCCAGGTTCGCTTCGACATCTACAACAACCAAAGGGAATTGGTCAACTCTTACCTCATCACAGGTAGAAGCGCCTACGTTGTATGGGTAAGCAGACAGCCAAATTCACTGCTGAAAAAGCCCATCCGCGACATGCTAAAAACATTCTTCAGCAAGGAATAGCGGGGTTCCGTCCGAAATCCGTTTTAGAATACAAAACAACACTCGATTCTATCGAGTGCTGTTTTATTTTTAAAGAAGAACACCGGCCCCGGCACGGGGTGACAATGAGATAAGAACCTCACTAGATCCCCTCCCTGACGGTCGAGGATGACGGATGGCGTCTCGGCTATTTGAATTTGGCACCCCTGCGGAGTGCGAATTTCATGTCAACTCGAGCAAGCTCGGTTGCCACGATACTCGGCTATTTGAATTTGGCACCCCTGCGGAGTGCGAATTCTAAGCCTCGGTCATAGGGAAATGCGAGCATTTCCCTGCGACGCTCGGCTATTTGAATTTTTTAGCCATGGACTTGAGGAGGGCATTCATCTTGGCAGGCTGAGCCGGATTCGGCTTCTTCTGCGGCTGCATGCCCGGGCGTTCCTTACCGGCAATCTTGTTCTTGAGGTCGGCAATCGTTGCATGGCCCTGGATGCCGCCCTGCGGACGAGCACCGCCGTCGCGATGACCAACACCACGCGGACCACCCACGCGCTGACCGCGAGGACCATTTGCGCCAGCACCGGCGACACCGTCGGTCTGTTCCTGCTTCATGGAAAGGCTGATGCGCTTCTGGTTGGCATCGACTGCAACCACGCGGACCTTCACCACGTCACCGACAGTAAGCACGTCCTTGGCGTCCGTCACATACTTGTCGCTAATTTCAGAAATGTGAACAAGGCCGTCCTGATGCACGCCGATATCGACAAACGCACCGAAGTTAGCGACGTTGGTCACGACACCTTCCATCCAGCTGCCCGTCACGAGGTCGTTGATGGTCTTGATGCGGTCATCGAATTTCGCATAACGGAATTCCTTACGCGGGTCGCGGCTCGGCTTCTGGAGTTCCTTCACGATATCTTCCAAAGTAGCACGACCGACTTCATCGGAAAGGAATTCGTCGAGCTTGATGCCCTTCACAGCTTCAGCATTGCCGACCATTTCCTTGACCGGAACGCCGACCTTTTCAGCCATCTTTTCGACGAGAGCGTAGTTTTCAGGATGCACGGCAGAATCGTCCAGCGGGTTTTCGGCACCCGGAATGCGCATAAAGCCTGCGGCCTGTTCAAAAGCCTTCGGGCCAAAGCCCTTGACCTTCTTCAAGTCTTCGCGGCTTGCGTATGCACCGTTTTCTTCGCGGTACTTCACAATCGCTTCAGAAAGCGTGTTGCTGAGGCCTGCCACATGAGAAAGGAGCGGAGCAGAAGCACTGTTCACATCAACACCGACCATGTTCACGCAGCTTTCCACCACTTCGTCCAAACGCTTCTTGAGTTCGCGCTGGTTCACGTCGTGCTGGTACTGGCCCACGCCAATAGACTGCGGATCGACCTTCACAAGTTCGGCAAGCGGGTCCTGCAAGCGGCGGCCAATGGAAATGGCACCACGTGTAGTAACGTCTTCCTTCGGGAATTCGGCGATAGCGATCATGCTTGCGCTATAGACAGATGCACCGGCTTCGGAAACGATAACGCGCGGCGGCACCTTGCCCTTGAACTTGAGAGCCATCTCGCCACAGAAGGCGTCGGTCTCGCGGCTAGCGGTACCGTTGCCGATAGCGATGAGGTCAATCTTGTACTTGTCGATAAGCTGCATCAGGT
>NZ_JAFWOM010000020.1 GCF_017545445.1 Fibrobacter sp. | reverse complement strand
GCTCGATGGTGGTGACCTTTCTGACGTTATTGTTTGGTGCAGCGGCGTCTGCGGTACGGCTGTCCTCGATAAGGGTGATTTGACTTATAACCCGTTCATCGGTATCGGCTTTAACGTTCTCGGTGAAGCTGTTGGCGGTGGCGATCCGGAAGCCGGTGACGCTACTGAATGGGGTGGCATTTGCATTAGCTATGCTTCTGAAGCTGCTCCGGATCTCGAACTTGGTCTCGGTTCTGTTGATGCTGACATTTTGTACGCAAATCCGTCTGCACATCTCAAGAAGGCTACTGCTGGTAACGTTGCGGACCTTGCATGGGAAGATTTCAAGCAGCCGACTTGGTACAAGGGCGACGTGAAGATACCGGGTCCTGATGCCGCTAAGCAGCTTGTCGCTGTGAAGTTCAAGATTCAGGCTTTGCCGGATTCTTATAAGTTCCGCATTTGTGGTGTCGGTCCTAAGGGGGCTTGTGGTAGTTTGTCTTATTGCGATCTGGATGAGCCGTCATGTTGTTCGACACCTCCGGCAATTAAGGCTGTTGTTGCCAAGGCTATCCTGAATGGCCGTACTCTCTCTTTCACGGGTGTATCCGCCGGTACCGCCGAAGTTCTCAATCTCCAGGGTCAAGTTGTTGCGAAAGGTGACGTTTCATCCGCTTTCAGCCTTGCTGACCTCGAGGCCGGTGTCTATATGGTCCGCATTGCAGGCAAGTCCGCCAATTTCACCGACATGATTGTGTTGAAATAAAATTATAGTAAACGACATTAATATTTTTACCTTTACTTTTGTCACCCCGGCCATTGTTGCCGGGGTCGGCTTTTTTATGAGCATTTACTTTTTTCTTTTACTATAGTTTCTTAATTGCGTTGCATCACAGAAATGTTCATTTTTTACTTTCATTAGAAGCGATAAGAACTATATTTATATATATTACATTGGCATTTACTGACCCTGATTTTTTTGGGGCTATTTTTAGAGAGGCTTTATGATTCGCAAACAAATTTTGTTGCCGGTTTTAGTCGGCTCGGCTTTTTTTCTTGGAGCTTGCGGTGATGATGAATCCGCACCGGTTTTCCCGGTGATTACGAGTTCCGCTTCTGCCCCAGTTCCAGCAAGTTCTGCGGTTGCTCCGCTTCCGGAGAGTTCTTCTGCTGTTGTGCCTCCTGCAAGTTCTGCGGTTGCCCCGTTTCCAGAGAGTTCTTCTGCTGTTGCGCCTCCTGCAAGTTCTGCAGTTGCCCCGCTTCCGGCAAGTTCCGCTTCGGCTCCGACTCCGGTGAATTACGCTCCGCTGGCGACGAGTGCAAACAAGACTATAGCGTCAACCATTTACACTCAGTGGAAGAGCTATCACTTTGTGACCAAAGAAACTGAAGCTACTTATTACGCCTCTATTGCTGACGACTTTAGCGAAGTGTTCACTGCTGCGTATGAACCGGCTGGCCGCGTGGTTTGGTCTGCCCAGTCAAGTTACTATAAGGCTTCATGTAGCGTATCGGATGCTACGGTGGCTACAATGAAGTTGCGTGGCTGTTCCGTGTCCGAAGGTATAGGTTATGGCATGCTTTTGGCATATTTCAATAATGATATTGATACGTATAACCGTCTGTGGAACTATACTCGCGCATATAGGGAATATAACAGGGCGAAGTTGATGCCTTGGATTACCATGTCGTTCTATTGGATATCGGTTGACAATACAAGCGCGACAGATGCTGATTTGGATATTGCGACTTCTTTGATTCTCATGTATTACAAATTGAAGGCTCAGGGCAATGCAAGTGCTGATGCTTATTTGGCCGATGCACTTACGTTCGTGAATGCCATTTGGGAAAAGGAAGTGAATCCGTCAACCTTGCTTATCTATTCGGGTGATGACGCAAGATGGAAAACTGCTAATGCTGCTTATAACTTGAGTTACTTCTCTCCGGTGGCGATTCGCCTCTTTGCGGCAGTCGATCCTTCTCACAACTGGCAAGGCGTGCTGGATGCAAACTATGCTTATATGAAGAAGGTTCAGGATGCGGGTACGGGCGTGTTCCCGGACTGGAGCGATGCTAATGGCAATGCTATTGACCCGGATAACGGCTCTGCGAAGAACACTTACTGGTTGTTCAATAAGGAATCTGTGCGTATTCCGTGGCGTATCGCATGGGATTATTACTGGTATCAGGACCCGCGTGCTGGCGCAATTCTTACCACGTTGAACGAATTTATCTCGAAGAAAGCCTCTGGCAATCCGGATGACAAGGCTTTGGCTGTAAGTTATTCATGGAATTTGTCCGTAGGTAAAGATAACACTAGTGGTACGACTGGTTCTAACCACTGGTATGGAGCGTGGTGCGCTACGGGTATCGCTGGGAACTCGACGTGGCTCAACAAGTGCACGACCGGCTTGAATACGAAGCAGAAGACTCTTTCGAATGGACCTTCTAGCTATTTCATCGATATCTTGACAACGATGTATTCGGGCTTGCTGAACGGCTTGTTCGCTCGTCCGTTCTAAATAGCTTGAATAAACTCTTGTAATTTGACGCCCCGGCTCTTGTGAACCGGGGCTTATTTTCATGTGACAAACAGCCGATCCCGGCACAACGCCGGGATGATAGCGGGTATTGCATTGTCACCCCGGACTCTGCGATGCACTGAGCAACGCCGAAGTGTTCCGGGGCCGGTTATAATACGATTTTTTTTACTCTTTTCACGTAAATATCGTTAAAATCCGTTTTTTTGTATATTATTAGGGTATGAACAAGAAAGAAAATTCAAAGACTGCAAAGTCAACAAAGTCTAAAAAGGTGAAGGCGGCTAAGGCCACGCCTGTTAAGGAATCTTCTTCGGATTCCGCCCTTGTTGTGCCTGCAAAAGATTCGTCTGTTCTTGCGGTGGAGTCAAACGGCTCTGGGAATGTCGCAAGTGGTGTTGATACTAGTGCTATTGAGAATGTTAACGGGATCGACGCAGATTCGACTGCGGATGATGATAACGTTACTGCGCCGCCTCTCCCGACTCCGGAACAGCTTGGCATTTCGATTTCTGCGGGGAATCCCGGTGGCACGCTTACGGCGACTGTCGGCGATACGCTTGTTTTCCCGGTGACGGTTTCGTGGAGCATCAATGGCAGTGCTATTTTGGTGGTGCCGATGAGTACGGCGAATGCCAAGGGCATTTTGCAGGTCGGCATGTCGCAGGAATCTAGCCGTTCGGTGAAAAATGGCAAGGAAATGGCGCAGATAACTTTTAACTACAAGCTCGTTGTGCAAGATACGGGTAACTTGAACATCCCCGCGATGCGCTTTGAAATCCCGACGCCGACGGGGCAATCGCTGGACTTGCGGAGCGATAGCGTGCCGTTGCGTGCTGAAGCTCCGGTTAGCATGTTGCCGATTGTCGTGGGCGTTGTAGTGGCGCTATGCTTGCTTGCTGCGGGCGTGTGGCGTGTGCGTCGTCGTGCTGCGGCTCAGGCGACGGCTGCAAAACGGAGTGCTGCCGAGAACGCTCTCCGCGAAAAGATGATGGTCTTGAAGCAGCGCGTGATGGTGGCCGATAGCCGTGAATGGCTCTTGGAACTTGAAGGCGTCTGCAAGGAATATGCAGTACATAAGTTCCCTGAGCTTGCCGAAGGGACTACTGCTGAAAGTGCTGGTGCTTCGGGAATGTCCTCCGCTAAAAAGTCCGCCGCCTCTGCGGTGAATCTCGATGCTCTTGTCGCTGACGGAAAACTCGATGGCTGGAAACCTTTGCTCGAAGAATTTGCCCATGCTCGTTACGGCGGCGGCAAACGTGACAGCTTCGAAAACAAGGAAACCTGGAAGCTTGCCATGACCCTTATGGGCGTGAAAGAAGAAGATTAGTAGGCAGTAGGAAGTAGACAGTAGACAGTAGGAAGTAGACAGAAGGAAGGATGTGTCACCCTGAGCGAAGAGGCTGAAGCCTCGAAGTCGAATGGGTCTAGTGATTGTGTCATGCCCGCCTTGAGCGGGCATCTCCTTTTTTTGTCTTGAAAATTCTGATGAGCGGATATAATCAGCTGACGAAATGCTCTTGCATTTGTCCAAAATAATCTAATTTTGAAGAATGGCTCGGAAGATTTGCTCGATAGGATTCTTGTGGCTTTTGCTTACTTTGTGCGGATGTTGCGTTGTTACGCGTCCGCCTTCTGCGGCGGCTTTCATGAATTCGAATGAGAAAAATCTTAGCGGAGATGTTATTGGTTTTGCATATTATTCTGGTGATTTAGTCCAAGAAGTAATTCACGATAAAAATTTACCGGGCTATAATGATGAGAGAGATTCTGATGAGTGGCCTGCTGATTTTACATATACTCATTTTTTCAATTACAAGAATTTTTCAGCGAGTCTTGGCCTACAAACTATAGTGCCTTTTTTTCAGCTTGGTTTCGTATCTAAATACATTGGTGTTATGGGGTGGGTTGGAGGCCTTGCTGGAATAGCGGTCATGGAACAGTTGCCTTTGGATCAAGATTGGAAAATAGGTCTTGTCGAACATATTGCTCAAAACGGTCGTGAATCAAGGCTGAAAGAAAGTGATTGTGGAGGCGGATTTGGCCCTACGGGAGCTTGCTTAGGAGACCCTGATCCTATTTTTTATACGGAAGTTGGGATAGGTGCTTATCTCTCGTATAAAAGTTTTGCAATTGAATTCCGTTATGGTCGTGATATCAGCGAAAATAGAAATCGGTTTACGTTTTATATGAATTGGATGTTTTCTATTTCTAAAAAAGAGAAACAAGAAGAATGGATTTGGAGATAGATTGGCTGATTAGATTTATAGGTCTGTTATGTTGTGTAAATGTTTTGAAATTGCTGTTGTTATGTTTGTTTTGCTTTTTGCAGGGTGTTCAAACCATCCGCCTTCTGCGGCGCAGTTCATGAATGTGAAAAAGAATGGAATGAGTTTTGTTGTAGGTGGGGCTGTTAGAACAGGAAATGTTGACAATCGCGAAGTCTCTTATGGCCCTAAAAATAATGCGGCCCATGATCAATATTATTCGTATGAAGAGGGAAATTGGAATTTAGAAATTGCATGGCTTGCTGCAACGTCTTATGTGGTATTGGGGCTTGGTTTTGAAGATTATACGTATAGAATGTTTTTTGGACCACGCTTTCAGTATTTGGGTCTGCAGGGTTGGGCAGGGCTTTCTCCTAGTGAAAGCAGAGACGATAAGAAAATTTCTAATGTTGTGGGCGGGGTTATGTTAATCGAGCAAATCCCAATATCGGAAAAATTCAAAGTAGGGTTTAGTGAACATATTTCGCGGAATTCATATAAGGTTATCAATCACACAGAATGCTGTTCTATGAATGAAATTTATGCTGAACAGTATAATGAATTT
Source organism: Fibrobacter sp. (assembly GCF_017545445.1). Taxonomy (GTDB): domain Bacteria; phylum Fibrobacterota; class Fibrobacteria; order Fibrobacterales; family Fibrobacteraceae; genus Fibrobacter. The sequence continues at coordinate 7,784 of NZ_JAFWOM010000020.1, read as the reverse complement.
GGTGTAGGTGCTTATTTAGCCTATAAAGGTTTTTCTTTTGAATTTCGTTATGGTCGTGAAATTGGTGAACCGCGAAATCGCTTTTATTTTATGCTAAATTACGGAAGTTTTTAAAATGGCTCGGAAGTTCTATTCTGCTATTTTGTGTGCGTTTGCTCTGCTTTTTGTTGGGTGTTCTAGCCATCCGCCTTCTGCGGCACAGTTTATGAATGTGAAAAAGGAAGAGGATAAGTTTAATAATTCTTTTAATGCGGGCGTTTTTCTTTTGAGAGGAGATGCTTATAGAGGTACATCTCATATTGATGAAGATTATGGCGATATGGAAGATTTTGGAAATTTGGACTTATCTCTTTTGTTTAGATATAGCCATTTTATTGCTGGTGGTTCTTTTGAAAATATGTCTTTCAGATGCATTATGGGATTTCGAAGTCAGTATATTGGGTTGCAGGGATGGGGAAGTGTTGAAGCGACTTCAGTTCATTCTCATGGGCATAATACTATTCCTCTTTTCGGTGGTTTGATGCTGATTGAAGAATACCCTATAAGTGACGCTTTTAGAGTGGGAGTCAGTGAACATTTTTCTCGCAATGTGTATAAGGTGGATTCTCATGAAGAAGGAATAGGTTTTTATTCTTCGAGTCATTATGCTGAATTTGGTTTTGGGGCTTATGCTGTGCTTGGAAATTTTTCTTTTGAATTCCGTTATGGTCGTGAAATTGGTGAACCGCGAAATCGCTTTTATTTTATGACGCACTATGCATTTTTTAATTAATTTGAACTATAATTTAGACGTATGATTATCGATAAGGAAAAGGCTAAACAGCGTGCGGCAGGACTCGACTTGTTTCGGGTGGTGGCAGCCGTGATGGTGTTGCTGTTCCATTGCAATATCCATCATGATAACAGTTTTGGACTGTTGACGGAATTTGTTTCGATGAGCGCTGTGTTTATGACGGCGTTCTTTATGCTATCGGGCTATGTGCTGTTCTTGACTTACAAGGACAAGCCGCTTGTGCAGGGGGGCGCACTCAAGAACTTTTACTTGAAACGCGTCTTTGGAATTTTCCCTTTGTACTTGGTCGTGGCTCTGTTGTACGTCGTGACGCTGGGGGAAGAATCGGTGTTCCAGAATCTGGTGCTGTTGCCGATTGAAGTGCTTGGGCTGCAAAGCGTTTTTTCGACGCTGTTCCCGGTGAGCCATAATGGCGGGACTTGGTTTATTTCTTGCCTGCTGTTTGCGTATTTGGCATTTCCGCTGATGCAAGAAGTGGTGAAGGTGATGACGACTCGCTCGAAGTGGGTTGCTCTTGCTGTTTGTGTTGTGGTTTTGTTCTGGTCGCCGCTTGTGGTGCATACGTTCAAGACGGATTCGATTTATTCCAATCCGTTTTTCCGTGGTCTGGAATTTTTCATTGGCGTGCTTTTGTGCTCGCTGCCAATCCGGGCTGGAATCGCGAAAATCCTTGCGACGTGGAAAGCCTTGATTGTGGAAACGCTTCTTTTGGTGGCTGGAATTTCAGTTGCGGTTCGGCTGAATATTTTTGTAGGCAACTACATGCTTTACGATTGGATTGTGATTCCGCTGTTTGCTTGCATGATTTTAACGCTAGGTAGGCTCAAGTCGCCACGGCTGCAAGAGTCCGCTGTGCTGCGGTATGCGAGCGCGGCGAGTTATGCATTTTTCTTGGCGCAGACTTTTAATACTGAAATTGAAAACTGGCTTTTTGCTGCGTGCGGTATCCAGAACAATGTGCTGCAAATTGCGGTGTCGGTGACGCTTTGTACGCTTATGGCTGTTGCGTTACATGAACTTGTCGAAAAACCGTGTGCGAAAATGCTGAAAAAGAAATTGTAAAATGTGGCCTATTGGATGACCGTTTTTGCGAGGATGGTCGCTTGCTGGAGTTGCGAAATCTTTGTATTTAATGTATATTAAAAAGAAATGGCAAGGTGAATATGAACCTATCTATAGACATACAGAATCAGATTCGAAAGTTTGCAAAAGATTGCTTTCTGGATAAGGTTATTCTATTTGGTTCTCGTGCGCGTGGTACGAATCGCGAACGTAGTGATATTGATCTCGCTGTTTCGGGTTTTGACATTTATCGCTTTGAAGAACTTCTTGAAGAACAAGCTGATACTCTTTTGACCTTTGATGTTATTAATTTAGATGAAATTGTTTCAGATAAGTTAAGAGAATCTATTGCTAGGGAGGGAAAGCTTCTTTATGCAAAAGAATCTGAATAACAATAATTTTGTGAATTGGAAGAAAATCCTTCGTAGTTTTTATGCCAAGTTCTGAAAAATTTCGTGATTATGTTTTGTCGCAGTTCAAGGGTGAACTGTTTGATGGTGGATTCCGCGTGACGACTCGCAAGATGATGGGCGAGTACATTTTGTACGCCGACGGAAAAATATTCGGTGGTATTTATGATGACCGCTTGCTTGTGAAACCTGTGGCCGCTGCGAAAGCTATGCTCCCGGATGCAAAATTGCAATTGCCGTACGATGGCGCAAAGCCGATGTTGCGTGTCACCGACGAACAAATTGCAGATAAAGGCTTTCTCGCACGTTTGCTCGATGCGATGCTCCCGGAATTGCCCGCTGCAAAAAAGAAGTAAGACGAAAAATGAAGTCGTTTGTGCAATTCATTTCTTTGATGGCGCTCGCCTGTTTTTTGCAGTGCTGCATGAACGTTGAAATTCAAAAAGACTCCGTTTCTGCGTCGTCAACTCGGGTTCAGAAATCTGATTCTGTTCAGATTGTAGCTCGCTTTATAAATGTTAAACAAGATATACCGAAATATTCGACAGATAGCTCATTCAATGCGTTGATAGATTTGAGATGCGATGGAAACGATTTTATTGAATTTGATGCTGTAGGTAGCGGCAGTCCAAGCACAGAATATTCTATTCGGATAGAAAAAGTGCGGCAAGACTCGTCTTGGTTTGTTTTGCGTAAAATTTATTATATGAGAGATTATTCTCAATGGAATGGAAATGCTGGTGACAATTCAAAATTGATGTGGGAAAGGTCTTTGATGGATTCTACTGCCGATACGACGATGTACTTGAAAATGGAAACGGCTTTGGAAAGTTTTGTGCCGGAAACAACGACGGTGGCATCGTATATTATGTTTGATTCAAATATTCAAGGACTTGCTTATAAAAAGAATGATCGATGCATGTATGGAAACGTCAGTAATCAAGGCTATTTAAGAGATTCTCCGGGACTGAGTGCTTTGTATGCAGAATTGAAAAATTGGACTAGGGAAGATTATTTTAAACTGCAATTGTTACAAGATAATAATGAGGTTTATGCATGGTCTAAATTGAATGAGCCGGTGAAATGTACCGTTCTTGACAGTGCATGGAAAAGCGTTGAAGGCGTGCATCCATTTGAGTTTAAAAAAGGGGAAGAGAGAGCTCGCCTTGATTTCTTAAAACTGAATTTGAATGATAAAATTTTATGTGAATCAGAAGCGGGTTTCATTAGAAATATCTGGAATGTAAAGTAATATTTCTGATGACTGGTAAAATTGCGGCGACGAAATGCTCTTGCATTTTTGTAGAATAAGCTATTTTATAATTAATGAAATGGTTATTCTATACGCTCACTTTTGGGGCATCACTCGTTTTGTCGGGGTGCAGTTCTGTGATGCGTCCGCCATCGGCTACAGCGTTCATGAGCAGTTACGAAAAAGATTACACTGTTGTGAATATGAGCCTTTCTTTGTATGGTGGCGATTTGGATAATGACTCCGTGTATTATGACAATCATACAGATCAGTTTGATGAACATTCAGAGTGGGTGTTTGATTTAACAGAAACTATTTTTTGGAATAAAGGATTTTTTTCGATTGGACTTGGTGGCCAAACAGTAACTCCGTTCGTTCAGTTAGGTTTTGTCTCTCCGTATGTGGGCCTTTCTGCATGGAGTTCTATTTATTCTCCTGTGAATATTGGAAATTATTTGAGTGATGATTTTTGGAAAGATGTTTCTTATGGGGCTATGCTGATGCAGCAAATTCCTATTGGAAATGAACTGAAAATTGGTTTAACGGAGCATTTTTCTAGAAATGGGGTAGAACGGTCTTTGTCTGATAATGTGGAAGGCTTCATGGCGTTTTCTTTTCCTGAGCCGCATCCACTTTTTTACTATGAGGTGGGCGGGGGATTTTTTGTCTCGTATCATTTAGAAAAGGCTACAATTGCTTTGGAATTTCGTTACGGTAGGGATTTAGATAATAAGCAGAATCGGTTTGCTGTTACTTTGGGTGTTTTCGGTGTGAAGGGGAAAATGAGTGCACAAGAGAAAATGCAAGAAAAAGAGCAACTGATAAAAATGAAAAAAGAAAGGGAAGAATCGGAAGAAAGACGGAAGGCGAGAGCGCTGCAATCCTTAGAAGAATACGAGGAGAGAGAAAATGAGTAACATTCAAAATAGAGATTTTATGCTAGGGATGTTCTTGTTGATTGCCTTTGTGTTCACGGGGTGCTCTAGCCATCCGCCTTCTGCGGCACAGTTTATGAATGTGGAACTTAATGAAAAAAAATTTGGAGTGGGCGTTATTGCTGGTGGGTCCGCTAGAGTTGGGGATATTTATAAAGGAGATTCTCGAATTGACGTAGATTATACAGATGATGAGAGTCGCGGAAACTTAGATTTGTCTCTTTTGTTTCGTTTTGACAATAGTGTATTTGGTTTTGCGTTTGAAAATGCTTCTTTGAAGGCTATTTGGGGTGGTCGGAGTCGATATGTTGGAGTGCAGGGATGGTTTGGCATGGGAATGGGGGTAAAAAGTGGTGATGAAAATGGTATGCCATTTTCTGGAGGTTTGATGCTGATTGAAGAATATCCAATTCTTGGTAACTTAAAAGTTGGAATTAGCGAGCATATTTCGAGAAACGCTTATTTGGTTGATGAAAATTGTGGCGGTTTGGGTATCCCTTCTACGTATGGATATGGTGAGTTCGGTATAGGAACTTATTTGACTTTTGAAGGCTTTTCGATTGAATTTCGTTATGGTCGTGAAATTGGCGAACCTCGGAATCGCTTTTATTTTATGTTAAATTACGCATTTAGAACGAAGGGTGGATCTAAATAGGTGCTTTAGTATTCCTACTCCTATGCCACTATTCTATGATGAATTTGGTGGTGGAGCGAGATACTAATCGATACACGTATTGTGTTATGTAAAATTTTTATGTACCCCTTGCCAACTTTTTGATTATTAGGTACATTACAGTTGAACGCATCTCACTATATAAAGGCGAGGTGCGTTCTTGCTTTAATCGGGTTTCGATTTTACAAGGGCGTCTCTAAACATCAACTGGCTGCAGAACGTGGCCAAAAGGAGGCTGCTATGAAGTCCGAAGAAATCAAGACTCTGTTCGAAAAGTTTGAGGCGATTGCTTGCGAATACCAAGGGGTGGAATGTTGGAGTGCCCGAGATCTGAGCGCTTTGCTTGGGTATAACAAGTGGGATAAGTTCCAGAATGTTATTTGTAAGGCTCGAGAAGCCTGTAGCAATGCGGGTGAAGATGCCGATGACCATTTTCCCCGAGTGGGGAAAATGGTCTCCCTTGGAAGTGGTTCCAATCGCCAAGTTGATGATTATATGCTTACGCGTTACGCCTGTTACTTGATTGCACAAAATGGAGATTCTCATAAGGCTGAAATTTCTTTTGCGCAGAATTACTTTGCTGTGCAGACTCGCGTGGCAGAAATTGTCGAAGACCGTATTCACGAATTGGAACGTGTGCAGGCGAGGGAAAAACTTGCACATACCGAAAAGGTTCTTTCAGGGGTACTTTTTGAACGTGGCGTGGATAGCAAGGGTTTTGCTGTTATCCGTTCCAAGGGTGATCAAGCGTTATTCAACATTGATACGAATCTCTTGAAGCGTAAGTATAATGTTCCTGCGAGCCGCCCTCTTGCGGATTTTTTGCCTACGGTAAGCATCAAGGCGAAGGATCTTGCCGCTGAGATGACTTCGGTCAAGACGCAAATGAAAAATCTTTTTGGACAAAAGAAAATTGAGAAGGAACATGTGGACAACAATCATGCAGTCCGCAAGATGCTCCTTGATCGTGGAATCGTTCCCGAGAAATTGCCTGCGAGTGAGGATGTCAAGAAGGTGGCGCGTCGTCTGAAAAGGGCGGATGCGATGCTTTTGATCCCTTCTAAAAAGAAGGGATAATATCATTTTCTCGATATCGGGAAAATGATGGTATGTGCCATTTTCCCAATGTAGTCATCCCCGACTTGTTTGGGGATCACCCTCTTGTATGAAACGTCTGATGAACCGTTGAATCTAGCCGATGGACGACATTGGAATTTTTGAAATGAAAGCTATTTTATAAGTGATGAATCGGTTGGCTTGTTTACTTGTTTTGATTGTGGTGGCGATGCTCACGGGGTGTAGCGTTTCTGTTATTCATCCGCCGTCTGCTTCGGCTTTTATGGAGAAAAGTGAAGATGCTTTTCTTACGGATGTTTCGTTTTCTGCATATTGGGGAGAAAATTTAAATAAGGAGAATGGGCTATATGTTGCTGAAGGAGTGAAAGAAGTCGAGCGTTCAGAAAGATGGAAAGAGGATTGGTATTACGTAGATATGGAATGGCTTGTCCAATATCAAGGTTCCCTTCAAAAAAATATTGGACATTTCAAGTATGGTTTTGGGATTGATTTCGCAACGCCTTATGTGCAGGCAGGCTTTGTTTCGGATTATTTGGGCGTGATGGGTTGGAGTAATTTGTGTCTGTGGCAATTAGAAAAAGTGGAGCACGCATATTTTCAGTGGGGTGGAGGAATTTCGCTGATAGAACAGTTGCCGATTGGGGATAATTTTCGAATCGGCTTGACTCAACATTTATCGCGAAATGCCCGAGAAAGTATTATGGCTCAACATGGAGGTGCATTGCCACGTGATTTTGATAGGGCAGCACCAGTTTTTTATGACGAAATCGGAGGTGGGGCGTATGTATCTTTTATCCCTTTTGAGAAGACAAGGGTGGGAATAGAATTTCGATACGGGAGAGATTTGACGTATAAATATGTAGAATCGAAGTCTGGCGATGGAGATGTTGTACGCGATATTAATAGGTATTCTTTAATAGTCAGTTTTATTAGCAGGTGATTTTTTAGTATGAATCGGTTGGCTTATTTTATTGCTTTGTATGTGGCGGCGATGCTGGCGGGGTGCAGCGTTGCCATTATTCATCCGCCATCTGCTGCGGCGTTTATGGAAAAGAGCGAAGAATTTTTTGTAAGGAATGCTTCTCTTACTGTAACTGTGGGCGATATTGCTTATGGGGAAAATGATGAGCGTTATATTGCAAAAGAAAAAGTGGGTCGAATTGAACATGAAGATTGGTTTTATAAAGCGACTGAATGGCCGATTGAATTTTCAGTATCGATGCAACGAAGTGTTGGCTATTTTAAATATGGTTTGGGTTTAGATTTTATAACGCCTTATATACAAGCTGGATTTGTGTGTGATTATTTCGGCATAATGGGTTGGAGTAATCTTTGGGTGTGGCAACAAGAAAAAGTGGAACACAAGTATTTTCAATGGGGTGGAGGAGTGTCCATTATTGAACAATTGCCCATTGGCAAAAAAATTCGTATAGGTTTGACTCAGCATTGGTCTAGAAATGGTCGTGAGGATTATACATATGGAGATGCGATTGGATTTGGAATCCCGATGCCGATGCCTATTTTTTACGATGAAATAGGAGGAGGTGGTTATATGTCTTTTCCTCTTATGGAAACGCTAAGG
>NZ_JAFWOM010000150.1 GCF_017545445.1 Fibrobacter sp. | reverse complement strand
TTACATGTTCAAATATACCTCTTTTTTCAGATATTGCAAATACTTTGTTTTTATAACTAGATATGCCTGTAAGGCATAGATTTAAACAGCATAAAAAGGCGGGGCATTTTTTAGCATCTACTTCTCTTCGATCAACTCTATCAACTGTTCCTTGTTGGGTAACACAGTTTGATACTTGCTGGCAAAAATCTGCGAATTGCCTTCGGGCAAAGTGATTTCTACAAGGGAGTCCGACTTTTTCTTGCAAAGAACGATCCACCCTTTTTTAGACAGTTCCCTCACCGATTCCTTATCCTTGCTTACGGCGAGCCGCTCATAAAGCGTGGAATCGAACTGCCTTTTGAGTTCCCGCAGGCTCCAATTCGAGTTTTTCGCCTCAATTTCGTAGAATTTCCGTTCGTCGGGATTATCAATACGCATCAGGAACAAGTAATGGGAGTAGCTGAGGGTGAATTCCGCAGACACTGTCTGCGAAATCTCCTTGGAGTAAATCAAGAAAAACTGACGCATTTGCTCCAGGTTTCTCTGCGAAAATCCCTTGCCATAATTTGCAGTAAGTCTAGCAGAAATACGATATTTCGTTGAAATGAGCAATCCATTTCGCAACAACGTCCTCATGACGAGCTTCAATAATCCGAAGAATATTTTGCAAGACATGCGGATTAATACGCGAATTGTTATTCGCCAAGAGACATTTTCTAGCTCGAGTTATCCAGATTTTAGTGGCATTAGCGGCAGGTACACCTTCCGATACATGAACATGTACCGGTTCCAGAGGAACACCTTCGTTGGACCAGAAATAAACCCAGAAAGATCCTATCTTAAAGATTTGCGGCATTGCTGAACCCACCTTTCTGAGAGAATTCCATTATCAAATGAGCCGTAGATTCAATCACCTTCTTATAGCGATTGATTTCCTCATCTGAAAAACCGAATATATCTTCCCATGTATAGGAGGGTAAATAGCATGTCGCCCGATGGAAGCCGTCTTTTGCGTCGGGCTTTTCGATGTACACCTTAACGCGGCCGTCCTTGCCCATTTCGGAATGGACAATTTCAGCGTTGTCGTCAAGTGTCATGAAGGGGTACATCATATTGCTTGATGGCAATATAACATTTTCAGGCCTTGTTTGGCTAGTATTCATCTTTCCTCCCTCCGCCTACATGCATAAAAAGGCGGGGCTTTGATTGTTTTACACCATGCGCAAAAAATAGTTTTCTACACACTTGTGCACTAAATATAAATTACTAGATGGCGATTGTCAAGAGGTTTTAATTTTTTTTCTAGACTCACTCTTCTACGGCGCAATCACCAAAGACTCGGTTTAGGTCTTCAAGATTATTGCAAAGCATAACCCTTTCGCGAATATCGCGCTTGGTAAATTCCAGTCGTTTTACATGTTCTCCGTTCACACGAATGAGCTGGATTCTCCCGAACAAGGCGCATTCTTCGGCGTACTTTGCAAACGCCTTCGCCTTGCCTAGATTATCGCCCAATTCAGGGTTGTGCGGTTCTAACATATCCGCCACGTAAGAATCACCATCCTTGCGCACTATGATAAAGTCCGGATACATCGCCTTTATCTGATTATCCTTTTCATACGGAATGCGAGCGAGAACGATTTCCGAGGAGGATTTCTATACCATGTAACAAAATCTTCGCGAGCAAATTCCTCAGCAAGAGTTTTCTTTTCCCAATTATTCAGTTTAAATTTTGCAAAACCATGATCATCGACGAAAAGATGCTTTTCAAACTTTTCGCCATCACGGTCCGTGCCCATAATCGTTTCCGGCAAACCGAATACATGCTTGGTAACCTCGGCAGAATTACTAACGATATCGTTGTATTCCTTCTTGAATTTTTCATCGGCGCCCTTGAGCAAGTTCACCTTACGGCGATAAGCATCATCAATTTCATTGAATCGCTTGGACGCGTAGCCATCCAACTTTCGCAAGCATTCGCTGTCGGCTGCAAACAAGATGACATCCACCTTGAATTCCGGATTTTCCCAATCGGCATCTGTCTTGGACGAACTGGTGATATAGAAGTTTCCGATTCCTGTTTCACCTAGTTTTTTATCAGCAAGTTTAAAGATTCGATCTATATCAGACTGCGCTGTCGCAATTGAGCCTTGAACTTCGTCTTGAATGGAAATTCCATACACGTCGAATATTTCAGACGACAACTTGAATTCGGTGATGTCCTTGGAAAGTTGTTCATATTTCCCGGACTTGCGGAGTCCATCGGCATAATCACGAATCAAGTCCACAATTTCCGTTTTGACTGTCCGCAACCCATCACGCCATATATCCGTCATTACCAGAACCTGAACCAAGGCAAACAGTGACGAAACATGATTTTTACTGATGCGGACGGAACGTACGTCGAAAGTATCAAACTCTGAATCGTTAATAAACTTGACTATAGACTCGCGATCTATGCCATCTTCTAAAACAACCTCCTCTTCAACCGGGACAAAGACTGATTCTTCTTTTTTACTAGTTGCCTCTTTAGGAGCATTCTTTGCAGCGGCATCTTTTGCAGCATTATATTCAGCGGTTGACTCCTTTACAGATGTTTCCTGTACAGGCATTTTTACTTCCGGAGCAGCAGGCTGTTTCGGAGAAGATTTTTCTTCAATTACAACAGGTATTACCACAGGTTTCTGCACAATACGTTTGGGCTTGATTTGCAGTATTTGTGCAGGGCCGTCATCGAACCTTTCAGATTCAATTTCGGTAGGGAGTTCACCGCCTTCACGGTCCTGCAAATCCTTTACAATCGCCTTGACCGTTTCAGAATCAAAATACGGCAAATACAAATGGACATCAATCAACGAATCATCCACCTGAATCCGCTGTTGGGTGGGTGTACGGACCATACGGCCAAGCAACTGCGCGATATGCGTAGAATCTTTTGCACGGCGGACAGACATCATGGTTTCTGCACGGGGACAGTCCCAACCTGTGGATATCGCTACTTTAGCGAACACGACTACAATCTCGTACGTATCCTGTATTTCTTCCGGATGAACATATTCCAGCGTATATTTACCAGC
>NZ_JAFWOM010000003.1 GCF_017545445.1 Fibrobacter sp. | reverse complement strand
CGCAAGGGCACTCAACCGCTAGGCCACCGATGAAACCTATTTGGATATCCACAGAAAAGGCCGCAGAGCTTCTGGGCATTTCCGAGCGACACGTCCGCCGCCAGCTCCCTCTTTGGGAGTACGAATGGCAAGAGGAAAACGGACGCAAGGTCGTGAAGATAAACGTCCGCTCGCTTCCGAAAGAGGCATGCGACCGCTATATCGCAGGATGCCTGCCGGAACTTTCGAGCGTGACAAGACCCAAGGAAGACCTTGACCTTCTGAGCCGAGCCTACGACCGTTCTTGTGGCAGGTCCAAGAAAAACTATGACAAGTGGACGCTCATCTTGCTCAAGTGCGAAGGCATCACGGGCACGAAGGAGCTCGGGCGTTTCGTGGATGAATGGAACAAGGCCCATCCCGAAATGAAGACGAGCATCAAGAGCATCTACCGTCAGCGTGCTGCTGTCGATGATTGCGGCAAGATTGCCCTCATCAACCACCGCGAGACGATGAAATCCACCGTGAGCGACGCGATGTTCGAGGACTTCAAGACCGCGTACTTGACAGCGAACAAGATAAGCGTTTTCTCTTGCCGAATGATAGCGCTTGGCAAGGCGTTGGAACGCGGCGAAGTCGCAGACGAAAGCGAGTTCCCAAGCGCATCCGCTTTTACCCGCAGGCTCAAGACCGAGTTCGCGCCCGATGTCATCTACTTTGCACGCGAAGGCAAGAAGAAGTTCTACGACAATAAGGGCTACCACCTCGACCGTGACTACTCCGACCTCAAGGCTGGGCAAGTGTGGGTGGGCGATACCCGCACGTGGGACGTGTTCGTGAAAGTTCCGGGTCAAGAGAAGCCCGCCACCTGCTACATCACGCTCTTCATGGACTTCAAGACATACATGCCCATGGGCTGGTGCCTGCACCACGACGCACCGGGCACGGAAAACACGCTCAGGGCCATCCGCAACGGCATCGAGCGTTACGGACTCCCTGAAGAACTCTATGTCGATAATGGCCGCGAATACCGCAACCGTGACTTCTCCGGCCAAAGCAGAGGCAACAAGATTGTCGAGGACGAACAGTATGCGGAATCCCTGGCAAGCCGCCTCGGCATCAAGATGCACTTCGCCATTGTGCGCAACGCCCGTGCAAAGATCATTGAACGCAACTTCCTGGTCATTAAAAACGGCTTTGACAGGATGTTCAACAGTTTCAAGGGCGGCACCGTCGTCGAAAAGCCCGAGCCCCTGAAGGGAGTGCTCAAGCGTGGCGACTTCCTCACTTGGGATGAGTTCTACGACCTCGCACAGGACTACATGACGAACGTATTTCCCGGCCTTCCGTGCCAGGGCAAACACCACAACGGTATGACCCGCGCACAGCTATGGAACGCAGAAATCGTGAAGCGTGAACCGATGCGCCGCGTCTCGAAGGACACGCTCTCCATGCTCGTAAGCCGCACGGTAACGGGTCGCATCATGCACATGGGCTTCCATTACGCACAGATGGATACTTGGTACTGGGCAGAATGGATGCCGGTTTACAAGGGCCGCGAGGTTACTTTCAGATACGACCCCGAAGACATGCGCACAGCCTGGTGCTACGACTCCGACAAGAAGCTTATCGGCGAATGCTACCTGCAAAGCTCCGTGGGAGCGATGGTCAAGGATGACGATGCGGTTTCCAAGGCGCAAATCGCCGAAGGCGTTGCACGCAAGCGGCACGAAGAAAAGCTCCTCAAGGAAATCTGCCCGGAAATGACGAAGGAACAGGCGGCAGAATACATCGGTGCAATGCGCACCGCAGTAGGCCCGCAGGGCGTATTCATCCCGGAAGGCCCGACGCACATCACACGCCATGACAAGGACACCGCCCAGCTCAAGAACGACAAACTTGTCGGCAACGGCGAAATCATCAACCTGCTCGGAGACGATGACGACGGCGAAACCACCGAACCCGAATCGCTCTGGGAAGAACTCGCGAGGCACGCATAATGGACTTGGACACAACACAGCTACTCAGGATTTTCCGTGCCGTCGCAGGGCCTGTAGCGAAAAGGAACGTCGAGAAGGCGTTGTACATCATCAGGAACGGCGGCAGGGTGGCCGGATGTTTCCCGGCTGACGAAATCCGCACCTACTTCCGCATCAAGGTAAGGCTCAAGAAACACGGACTCCTCTAATGAATTTGCCGATGGGGGCAGCGGCACAAGCCGCAACACTTCACACACCTCCTTGTATGCCGCCCCCGGAGGCTCCCACTTTCAACAACAACCCATAAGGATAGATATGGAACAGATTATCGAACAGCTCAACGACTACATGTCACGCACGGGAGCCTCGCAGACGAAAGTCGCAAAGGCCCTCGGCATAAGCCCCGCCACCCTCAGCTACTTCCTCAAGGGCAGCTACACGGGCGACATTGACTCCATCTGCGACAAAGCAAAGGACTTTCTTGATACCGAAGCCGAACGCGCCAAGTTCAAGACGAACGACGGCATCGTGCAGACAAGCGCTTTCAAGACCATCCAAAAGTTCTGCAGCCTTGTTCTCGCTCACCAGATTTGCGGGATGCTCACGGGCGACGCAGGCTGCGGCAAGACCACCGCCCTCAAGGAATTTGCCAAGACGCACCCGTCTGTAATTCTCGTCGAAGCAGACTTCGGCTACACCGCGAAGGCTCTCTTCGACGAACTCTGTGCAGCACTCGGACTCGATGACCGTGGAAACCTCTACCAGAAGAGAGCTCGCATCGTTGCAAAGCTCAAGGATTCGGGCCGTCTCATCATCATCGACGAGGCAGAGCACCTGCCCTACCGCGCACTCGAACTTATCCGTAGGGTGCACGACAAGGCGGGTGTGGGCATCGCACTTTGCGGCATGCCCCGCCTCGAAAAGAACGTACAGGGTGACCGCAACCACTACGCTCAGTTGAACAGCCGCATCAGTGCACCGTGCAGGGCAAAGCTCCTCAAGGATGCGGATATCAAGGCCTACATCGATAGCCGATTCGAGAACTACGAGCCGAACGTCATTGAACAGTGCGCAAAGACTTGCCGCCGCAACTTCCGTCTGCTTTCACACCTCGTGATGTGGAGTCGCGAACTCATGCGCAACAACCAACGGGACACGCTCGACAATGAAATCATTGAAAGTGCGTCACAGATGCTGGTGGTAGCCCAATGACACCCGCAGACCGCCGCGCACAGGATTTCAAGGTCATCCACGGCCTTGCAAGGCTCCTCGGGCTGAACGACGAAGCGTACCGCGACATGCTTAACGACCGCTACCATGTCCAAAGTTCCAAGGAACTGAACCCGCAACAGCGCTTCCAGCTCATCAAGGAACTCCGCGAAAAGGTCCACGGCAACGTGCAGAAGTTCAACGACCTCGTGGAACGCAAGAAACACTTGGCGACACCCAGGCAGCTGAGGGCAATCGAGGCGATGTGGGCAAAGGTGAGCAGGGCGACGACCGCCGCAGACCGAAAGAAGGCCCTCGACGCGTTCGTCAAGCGTCTCACAGGCATCGACCACGTAAGATGGATAACGATGCATGACGCACAGACGCTCATCAGGGCAATCAAGACCATGGGGGCGATGACTCCCGACGAATTTAAACAACACACAACTCAAACCAAGTAGGTAACTTATGGCACAAAAAGACAAACAAGGCAACTGGCTCGATTCCAAGGGCCGCCCCGTCCCGGAAGAATACATCCGTCCCGAAGACAAGAAAAAGGACAAGCTCGTCGAATCCATCATCAAGAAGGTGCAGAAGCTCTCCGACAAGCTCGCGAGCGAAAAGGCCGACATCGTGGGTTCTATCGAAAAGTACCTCAAGGAACTTGCGAAGGACAACAAGGTCCGCGAAGGCTGGAAAGGCAACATCCTCCTCTACAACTTCTCGCAGAACCTCTGCATCGAACGCCGCATTGACGAGACCATCAGTTTCGACGAACGCCTACAGATGGTCAAGACTACCATCGACAAGTGGATTAACGACAAGCTCAAGGACACCGACCCGACGCTTTCCAAGGTCATCGCTCAGGCGTTCTCCGTTGACAAGCAGGGCCGCATCAATACGGCGATGCTCCTCAAGCTCAAGCGCATCGACATCCAGGACCACGAATGGAAAAAGGCCATGCAGCTCCTTGACGACTCCATCTTCGTGAAGTCCTCCAAGATGGCACTCCGCTTCCGCTCCAAGAACACCGATGTTCCCGAAGGTGGCTGGAACGAAATCAGCTTGAACTTCAACGACATCCAAGTTGACGCAGAGGAAGTCAAGAATGCCGAACAGTAAAGAGACGCTCGACTTCTTCCGCGACCAGCTCTCCCTCGAAGCGGACTACACGCACGGTTATGCAGTCGTCATCAGGCAATCGGCAGGCAAGGAACTCATGCGCGGCGTAGGCACAAGCCCCCACGCGGCAATGAACGACCTGCTTGCAAAGTGGGAGAAGGGATGAGCAAACAACAAATCTTTCCGCTGGTCCTCATCATCCTTGACATTGCGGCGGCCATCGTTTACGGCATCGTAGATATGGACATCCGCAAGGTCATCTACTGGGTAGCGGCGGCAGTCCTTACCATCACGGTCACGTTCTAGCCATTTTCGTGACCACAGCCCGTTGCAAAGACAGCCATGGAGTGGATGGCGCGGGGTGTAAGCCCCCGCACGGGTACTAACCAATCAACAAGGAACCATGCAGCGCACCAACAAGCTCATTATCGCCTTCACGGCACTCACGGCAGCCGAAATCTTAGGCTTCGCTATCGTCATCAACCTACTCAACCATTTCTAGCCATGAAATTCAAACGCATCCACATCAACATCGAACGCAAAATCTTCCTCCCGGACCGCACCATCGGCTGGATGAAAATATCACGCGAATACCTCGACACCGACCTCAAGACATGGCGGTCACGAGAATACGACCCGCAGGGCCATTTCGTCTGCTACACCATGGAACCCACAGTCCGCACGGGCCCGAAAGTTCCCGGAAAGACGGCAATCCCCGCAGGCACATACCAGTGCATCATTACGCACTCCAAACGCTTCCAGCGACCGCTCCCGCTCATTTTGAACGTGCCCGGATTTGCTGGGGTTCGCATCCACGGTGGAAACCGCCCGGAGGACACACAAGGTTGCATCCTTGCGGCCTTCAAACACGACGAAAAGTCGAACATCATCTATCAAAACGCCACGTCCAAGGTCATCGAGTACATGACCGAGGACTACAACGAAGCGACCCTCACCATCATCAACAAGAGATAAAATGAACTTAGCCATTCGCCCCGACATCCCGACATGGAAAGAATACATGGACCGCACCGACCTCTGGGAAATCCAGTACAAGATGCACATCGAAATCCAGTCTTCGCTCATCCCCGGAGTCCTCGTCTATGAAATCCACCCCGGCTATATCACTGATTTTCGCAGCGGCCCATCTGTCGTGAATCCGTTCATCCCGAAGATTGGCGATATCAAGCTCGCAATCGCGTGGATGATCCACGATGTGAACTATCACGGATTTCTCAGCAAGAAATTCTCCGACCAGCTCCTTCGCGAAATGCTGGAACACGCAGGCATCGGACCATTCAAGCGCAACGCGGTTTACTATGCAGTCAAGATCTGTGCCGGTTCGCACTACAACACCCTCGACGAAGACCAAGGCCCCATCTACAACCACAACAAAACGCTTGTGCGGATGCGATGGCTAGACAAAGGGCAAGTTCTCAAGAGCTTCAACGGCAAAAAACTCAAAATCAAGGCCCCGTAAGGGGTCTTTTTTAAAGGAGCCAAACATGCAAAAGACCTCAAAAAAGCGCACCGAAATGGGCAATTTCGACACGCTAAAGCACCGAATTAGGCACGGTTTCAAGGCCTACAGCCTCCATATAATCATCTTCCTTGGCAATCTGTTCGCGTTCGGCCTCATGATCGCCATAATCTTCAAGCTTCTTTCAACATTATCGAGGATAGCATAATGAAAGACATACTCATGAGCATGCACGGTAAATGGGCAGACCTCATTTATCAGGGCAAGAAAACACTGGAACTCCGCAAGACAGCCCCGAAAACAGGCGGCTATCTTGACGCTACCGTTTACATCTACAATACGGATGTCCGCAGCATCGATGGGCGTATGGTTGTAACGGAAGCATTCGAAATCAAAGAAATTACTGATGAAATCTGTGCTAAATCCTGCGTTTCCCGCGAAGAAATCATCAAGTACAAAGGCAACGGCAAACTTTACGGATGGGTAATTGAAGGAGCCGACGAATTTGAACCGAACTGGCTCCAGCTGGAAGACCTCGGAGCGACACGCCCGCCACAGTCCTGGCAATACATCAAGAGGTAACTTATGGAACACATCTTGAAAGTCACTAAAAAGAAATTTGAACCGCTGTTGAATGGCGACTTGACATTCGTCATCCGCAGGGCTGACCGCCTGTATTCCGTCGGTGACCGTCTCGTGCTCTTCGAAATGGATGGTGCACAAGAAACAGGCCGCTCGCTTATCGTCATCATCAAGTTCATAATGCACTCCGAGGACTCCGAAGGAATTAAGGACGATTACTGCGTTTTCAGCGTCAAACGCTCCGCAAAGAACTCCAGAACAAACGCAGGCAACCACCCGCAAAGCGAAGCCGAAGCCATAGAATACGCCGCCACAATCGGCAAGTCCGCAGACTGTGCAAAACGCTTCTACAACTACTACGCAATGACCGGCTGGAAGATGAAATCCGGCCTTCCGCTCTCCGACTGGCATGCCGCACTCAGGAACTGGAAGGACTACCAAGCCAACCAAAAGACCCCCGAACAAGCCGAAACAGATAGCCAGCTTGAACTCCTGCTCCCGCTGCTCCTCAAGAAAACCGCAGAGCTCGCCAAGAAATACAAAAAGCTCACTTTCAACGATCCACACATTGGCACAGTGCTCAACTTCTATGGTTTTGACCGCATGGAATACCCGTTCAACGCCTTTGAAGTCCATGAAATGGTCAAGCATTACGCCACATCAAAACGCATGGGAACAGGCATTGGAGACATGGATTCACCCAGCAATTACGGTAAAGACACGCTCTGCGTGCCAACAATCGAAGAGTTCTCGCAGATACTGCAAAAGAAAAAGACGAAAAGCAGCAACCCAAGCAAATAACACCAACCGCCAAAATTCTAGGGTCTCGGACAAAACCGAGGCTTTTTTTTGTCTCACAAAATGCGACAAACTCAAAAAACATGTCCGCACGAAATGTCCGCACCCCATTTTTCAATAAAAATTCAAAACGCCTTAAACGGCTCAAAAACGCCAATTCAATAAAATAAAAATGTCTCACCACTCGTGAGACATTTTCGCATCGAAAGAACACATGGCGAAATTTACGAAAAAACGGCAAAATCAAAAAACACACATTTATCGGGTAAAATGAGACAAGCAAACCCAATATAATCAAGGCTTCCGGCTTGATTTCCTCTTTTTAATCTTGTCTCATTTCTTCCGCTTTAGCATA
>NZ_JAFWOM010000149.1 GCF_017545445.1 Fibrobacter sp. | reverse complement strand
GTCTTTGGCTTCTACATTTAGAAATACCGAAAAAACACTAAAACACCTTGATGAAAATGTACAACTTATGATAAATATTTATTTAACAAAAGAAAAATCTCAAAAGTGACTTTAGTTTACATAATCCGCATTATCGGCAATCCGTCCGCAGTCTTCGGACATTCAATCTTAACGTCATAATTCAAATTTTTCTTGCACCACTGGTATTTACGTGAGAAAAGGTCTTTACCCATTTCATCACGTACCACATCCCATCGGCGATACATGCACTCAGTAACAAACGTAAACATGTTGGAATAGACGGTCCGGGATATCGTACCGTTTTCCTTCATGCTTGAAAGCTTGTCCAGGACGATAGCAAGACCTTCACGCTCTTTCGTATTTTCAAAGTTAGTGCGTCCAATCTGTTCATCAAATCGGTTAAGGATATCCCGCCAATAGATCTGACCGATGCGGAGCACGTTGTCTATATTGTCTTTTCCTTGAGTCATGAGCTTATTCTCCTGCATAAATTTAGTATTGAACTGCACTTCGTAACGAAAAACACCTTCAAACTTTTCCTTGTTAGCATTATAGAAATTTTTACGTTTTTCGTCGAAATCGTACACTTTCTCTTTCAGTGTTCCTTCGGAGTTTTGTGTTTTAAACTTGTTTCCTTTTTCGTCCTCGAACCAAATCAATGGTTTACGGCCATCCTTCATCGAATAATAACGTTTCTGTTCGGCTTCCTTGTCATAGACAATCACGCGATAAGGGCTTTTCGGTGTTCCCCAAGAAATAGAGCCTTTAATCGGATTTTCTTTATCTTCACAAATAGACCCCTGGCGATTCACACGGCAACGGGATAGCATATTCACGTAATCGCGAGGTTTGCAGAGACCGCTGCAAGTCTTAAAGTTCATGCTCAAGTCAAATCGTCTAATTTCAGCTTTCTTGTAGAACTGGTCGATGATAGTGTCCATAGTACAAGAACTAGACCAGGCAAAGCAATCAAGATCGTAAGCACACATGGCCTGGACACAAGGATAAAGCAGATTTTCTGCAGAAGGCTCTATCCCGCTATTGATGCCGTTTGTGAAATTGTACCACTTGGCAACGGAATACTCAAACGAAAGCACATCTTGCGAGTACATGCCATTCTTGCCCCATCTACGTTGCTCACGCGTAATCTGCATCTTGCCATACCAGGAGCATGCAAATTCACTACGATAGAACGTCTTTTCCTTGTTGATTTCACCGCCCACATTACGATCGCACAGATAGACCGTTTTCGTCGCAGACATGGGCAAAAAGGTATCAATATCAATCAAATCACCGCAGTCAAAATATACGCGCACGGTATCAAGCTCGGAAGAGTACGAGGGTAACACGGCGACATCTCTGGTTGAGTTCTCGCTATCTACTTCGACACAATCTGAAAGCTTGAATTTTTTGTCGTTTCGATGCGACTTGAATTCGCCCGTTACCCTCGATTTTTTCTTTGGACGATTCTCCCCTTCGTACACTTCTTCCTGTTTCAGCTTGACTACATCATATTCCGCCATCTGCGATGACGAAACATGATCCACGAACTGCTGCAACTCTTTACGCGATATATCCTCTACACGCTTGCCAGTACGCTTGTTCTTTAACGTAAAACGCTTATCCGTAGATTTACGGCCTAAGTCGCGTTCAATAACAATAAAATTCTGCCGTTCACTATCCTTGCAGGCATCGAAAAATAATTCCTTGTCAGCCGCAGAAACCTTTTCAATGGAAGATCCATCGCGAACATCAACAATGGCATAGAAAATTTCCCTTGACTTCGATTTTTCCCTTCTCTTTTGGACTTTTTCGGAATCAAGCGGAGTACACAAGTCCACATCGCCATCATAATCCGTAGGATCACCATCCAAGGACGTAAACGACAATACATCGTCATTCGGCAAATCCACAAGCTCATAGCCTGTAAACTTACGAAACCGGGTCTTTGTGTTATTATTCTCAACCATCGCTTAAAATATACTTACCAAAAAAGAAAAAAGCAATACTTTCACTAAAAAAAATAGAAAAAAATTCTACCAAAGGGGGTGCTACTGGCACCCCCCTTTGGACACCGAAATTTTGCCAAGTTTGTAAAATTTTATTTTCATTTAATCATCCTCATAGGAACATGACGAGTCTTATGCTCTTTTGTAACCCCTATCCATTTATTATAATCAAGCCAACCATCGTCAACCTTAATCATGCAACCCTCGAACAAGCCATAAGACCACTCGAAACCCTGTTTTTCCGCTTTCGCACGACACTCACACTTACCGAGCGGATAAGCAATCGCAATGGCAATAGCAATACACAACACAACAGAACACAATAACAGACCGAAGAACATCAATACATCATGGTCGCCATCCCACCACCATCTTACACGGTCCATAAAAGTTATTTCTATACCATGCTTAGTAATCATTCAATTAACCCCTCCACGGATAAAAAGGTTCCAATTCGCCATTTTCATTTTCTCTTCTCGGTAAAAAACGAAAGAAAAAATATCTTTTGCCATTCAAATCTAAACAATATGGATGGTTGGGATATTCATTCGTTATCTCCCTATGATAACAACCGTCATTCGCCTGATACTCCGCAACCCAAACAATTTTCGTCATTTCGCTTGCTCCTTATATGCATCCATAAGAGTCCTTAACGAAGTACGCTTTTCTTTTGACGGGGTACTTGTAAACCGAGCCTGTTTCAAAACCTTCAACATGACTTCTTTTGCCAAAAGCTCATTCACAATGTCACTATTTGACAAACGGTAGCCACGAACTCCTCTCCACTGTTCACGAACAAGCTCAAGATTTTCCTCATTGACATTCACAAGAATTTTCTTCATTTTTTTACCTTCAACTTTTCAATCATTTCCTCAATCTCATGCAACATAACTTCTTTTCCTTCTTCCGGCGAACTTTTAGAAATAATATAGAAAGTCATCAAATGATCAATCATTATGGAATCCGACAGCATTACGCCAGCTTCATCATAATACAAATCATGACATTTCTTCATCTTTTCTGAATCAATCGACAAAATATATTTCCTATTCATGAATACAACTCCTTAAAATACCGACAATCTGATGTTTCGTATAAGCACACTGGCCATCCGGCATCATCAACGAGCACTTAAAACGGCACTTTTCAACATACTCATAACCCAACCTATGCCGCTTAAAGAAATTGGCATAACTCATAACTCCACACCCGAGACACTTATAAACATACCAATGATTTCGATTTTTATCTATCATCGTTTTTCTCCTTTTGAGTTATATAGAATATATATAGAAATTATATAATTGTCAAGAGAAAAAATAAAAAAAAATAAAGTGAGAGTTTTTGGCTCTCACTTGTTACACATTTTAATAATTCAAACGCTTGTAATTACTTCTACTTTGACCTTTTCTTACTTCATATTCAATGTACTTAGCACAATGAGCATAATATGCTTTCCAGTCCTTATGTTGTCGAGCAAGGGAATTACATTCTTCCTTGAACTTAAACAAAGTATATGGTCCGCATCCTGCATCTTTAAGCACATTATAAGTAGTCCGACACATGGCGAAACATTCTTCTTTCGAAAGTTCATCTTCTTCAAAAGGAAGTTCCGTTTCTTCATCTTCATCATAAAGAGGAAGACCCAATTTAGTAAAGAGCTGCTTATTCTGTTCGGTCAACATAACTATACCTCCTCCTGGTTAAAGGTATCAAAAACATCTTCGTTGAAATCATCTTCCCAGTGCATGTTAAGCGGCTGCGGAACGGAGTTTTTCAGAAATTCCAACTTCCAAGGAGACCAATAAATAAGATCGGTCCACTTGAGGACGGTGGAATAAAACTGTTCCTTGTTCTTCACAGACATAAAATCATGCTGGAAATTAGACACATACGCAGGTTCCTGATTATCAAGGTTGAAGTCCTTAATCAACTTGAGAATCTCGAAAGCCCAATCACGAATGTAAAGCCCAGTAAGGTACTTAGTCCATTCGGTGAGTTCGCAAGGTTCCCGGTCAAACAAGTAACCCGTCTTGTCGAAATCCTTGATAACATCCTGCCATTTCCAGACAGTATTATCGCAGATGTTGGCGGACATGTAAAATTCATTCTGCAACGAATTCCACATATCGACAGCCATACGACGCGCACGGCCAAACTTGCAATCTTCCTTGTCGTAAGACTTGACCAACGCCTTGACATCCTTGAGAAGATTGCCAACGGCAGTAATCTTGTCCTTGTCCAAGAAAAGACTTGTCAAGGGCTTGTAATGTACCACTTCAGTAATTTCGAAATGAGGATGTTCGCGACCGTTATCACGTTCAACGGCAATCCAATTCTTAAGCTTTTTCCAAAGCTGCTGTTTGGTTGCTTGGATGACACGCGTTCCGATTTCGGATCCATCCGCAAAGAATACTACCTTGTATTCCTTGATTTTGTTGGGGGTTTTGTTTGTGGTTCTCATGATTTACCTTCCTTTGTTAAAGTGAAAACCAATTTCCTGGCACTCGCACAGGCTCACGAACAACATTCCATTTTGTTATCCGTAAGGCTGTGCGAGTGAGATATAGAGTTCACTCGCACAAAAGTCAGACCTTATTCAATCCTAATGATCAAGAATATAAAGTTGTTCAAGAGTCAATTCCGAACGATAAGCCTGTTCGTATTTTTCCCTATACCACTTTACAGTCTGTTCCCATCTGAACTTCAAACATTCCAAAACTTCTTCTTCCGTTACAGGCTTTCCAAATTTACATTCTTCAACCTCCCGCTTACAGAACGAATACTTTTCGAAATAGAATGCAGCTTTTTGAGATGCTGTCGGATTTTTATGGTTAATAATCATGATTTACCTTCCTTGTTAAAGATTTGTTCCTGGCACTCGCACAGGCTCACGAACAACATTCCATTTTGTTATCCGTAAGGCTGTGCGAGTAGAGAAATTCTATCCCGCACAAGGTTGTTAGACCCGTTTAATCTTCGCTTTCCATTTCTTCTGCATAAAGTTTTGCGCAATCCTTATGCCAAAGTTCTATATACTGTTCACCTGTTGCCAAAACTTCACAATGCATCGGAAACACATTGAAAGGATTAAGAACAAGTTTCCAGCAATACGGACAACGGATAGTTTTGATTTTCATGTTTTACCTTCCTTGTTTTGTAGTTTCTTTCCTGGCACCCGCACAGGCTCACGAACAACATTACATTTTGTTATCCGTAAGGCTGTGCGAGTGTTATAAAACACACGCACAAGGCTGGCTAGACCGTCTTTTCTAACTGATAGACAGCTCTCGGATCTTCCAAGAACCGACTCCAGTCAGTCATGACAGGCAGTACACGTCTTTGAGGAAGTTCTTTCCATTCAAATTTATCATCCGAACAGACTTCACTTCCGTTAGACGTCAGCCCCGATACAGGCTCGATATTCGTGTTACCGAATAACTCTCCCATATCTGCTAGGTTTTTCCTGCTTTTTTTCATGCTGGACCTTCCTTTGTTAGGGTTAACCGTACTCACACAGATTTATATACACCGCACGATGCACATAAAACTGTGCGAGAGAGGAAGGTTTTAAGGTCTCTACAACGACTACAACGTCAATAACGACTACAAGGACAAATATAATCCTTTTTACAGGCATGCGGTAGGAGTTTCTGTTGCCCCTCATAGGGTGAGGGCAACAAAAACTCTAAACAAGGTAGGTAAAACATGAATTCCTCAAAGCAAAACACATTCAACAACATTAAAATAGAGCTTGAAAATGAAATCTTCACTCTCAACGAAATGATTACCAACATCGGAAGGCTCAAGCTCTTCCCGAAAAAGGACGGAACGGAAAAAGTAAACATCCCGCTCAACTTCGGGACTGTCGAAGGCGAATACTTCATGGTCAAGCGCTGCGGACAGGAAGAAAAAAGACGGTACGTCAAAGTAGAACTGCAAAGTTACCACATACATCTTGACTTCTACCCCATCCCGGAAAAGAACGATCCTTGCAATTGCAAATGGTTACATGCTTCCACCAATCATTACATCAACTACCCCGAGAATAAGGATGCAAACAACATCTCGGCAAAAGAAATATTCGAACTTGCAAAAGGTCCACACCTCGACTTCTTGAAGAAGGAAAAAGAACGTTACGAAAACACACTTGCCAATCTTCAAAAACATTTCGACGACCTGTGCAAGATGGCAAACGCACTAAGACAATACATAAACTCGACCGACAACATACCAGTCATCCACAGATACGCTTACCAGCTCGAAGGCAGAAGCATCCATGGACTAATTGATTAACTATCTTTCCTTCCGGTACTCACGTACCTTCCTTGGAGCCATCACGGAGCAATCCGTGGTGGCTTTTTCTTTTGAGAAAAATTTTCGCCCCTCAAAGGGTGAGGGCGAAAATGTTTTCTCCCCTAAACCAAAAGGAAGGTTCAAAATGGACTACGCACATTTCAAAATCATCCGCGACCGCGCAATGAACAACGCATGCTGGAATCGTTTTATCTTCTGGGCATTCAATGAAAAGCAGCTCGAAGAAGGCTTGATGAAAGTCGAAGCGAAGAAGACCAAAAAAGGCAAATGGATGCTGTGCAAGGTCGCCGGTGGCGGTTACATGTCGCCCAAAGGAATCGACTCTTTCCATGCGTTCTGGGATAACTGGGATCGCTACGAAAAGAAGTTCCGCGAAAAAGAAGACTACATCATAAACGGTCTTGTCGATGAATATTCTAACCATGAAGCCCAGTTTGGCATGGGCGGCAAAGCATCCGCAGAAGAATATTTTCCGCATGCAACCGATGCCCAAAAGGCGAAAGCCTGGAAAAAATTCATGACACTATGCCACAAAAACGACTGGTTCTAAACAAAGGAAAAAACTATGGACTTTCAATGTCTTACAACACATCTTATTTCAAGATTCCGTATGCTCCACGAAAATGCAATTATCGCATTCTACGCAGACAGTAAAGCAACGAAAGAACTCCACTTTCAATATATCAAAAATGACATAGAAGTTTGTCAAGCCCTCATCAATCATTTTGAAGAAGAAAAAAAAGGAACGCAACCATGAAAAGTACAAACTCCCAAATTCTCACACTTCTCACCGCACAGGAAGAACTTACCAACTTGACAAAGGACTTCATCAAATCGGAAGAAGAATTCGAATTTGAAAATCCAAATGAATTCGAACGATACAGACATTCAATGTGGTGCTGGCTTGAAAACCTTGAAACATCCATCAAAAAATTCAAGGACGGACTCATTTAACAATCAACCAAAAGGAAAAAAAATGAAACACAAATTTTTCTTACACACAATAAAAGAAATATGGGATGAAGATTGTTACGTCATCATTCCCGGCGAAGAATATGTAGTTCGAAATCCCGACAATAACAAACTCGTCAAACGAAAAGTACACATTTCAGATGTCAATTATAAAGGTGAAAAAGCCAAATATATCAAAGTTGGATGTATAAAATACTTTTTCAATTAAAAACTCAACCAAAAGGAAACAAAACATGCGTAAAATCATCAACGGAAAAATGTACAACACAGAAACAGCAAAAGAAGTTTGCGTCCACAATAACGGACTCGACTTCTCGGATTTTAATTATATCATCGAATCACTTTATAAAAAGAAAAATGGCGAATTCTTCAAAGCCGGCGAAGGCGGACCAATGACCGTTTATGCACACAACTGCGGCAACAATACAAGATGTGGAGGATCAAAAATCATTCCCCTAACTATCGAAGAAGCCAAAAAGTTTGTCGAAGATTACGGTTCAACAGATGAATACATCAAAATATTTGGAGAACCCGAAGAATGACATATAATTCATTCACAGAAGTAATACATTTTCTTCGCACACTCCAATTCATCAAAATTACAGACTTCGCAAATTGCCTAAAGCCACGTCACAAGAACGGCAAGAAAAGAAAATAATTCCAAGCCATGCGAAAGCGTGGCTTTTTTTATTGGACGAAATTTCCCTCCCATGAAAAGTGAGGAGGGAAATTTCTCTCTCCCGTACAAAGGAAGGTCCATCATGGAACAAATTATCAAACAATACCTTGACGAACTGGCAGAAAAAGACCAGCTTTTCAAGGAAAAGTACAATCCCGAACACCTGGAATGGTGCATCAAGTACCTTTACCGACAAGCGAAATTCATAGCCGAACAGACAAAACAAAAGAGCATGATCGCAATAAAGGACGATACCGTATTTCACTGGGCACACGAATACTTCGACGAAAGAATTAACATCCAAGAAGAACAAGAAAGGGCCGCACAGAAAGCACGTGAAGAAGCCTCGAACAAGATCGTTCCTGAACATGACGAAGAAGAGGACGAAGACACGTCCGAACTCGAAACCGACATCAACGCCCGCATCGAAGAAAGCCGACGCAAAGCGGAAGAATACCGCATCCAAAAGGAAAAGGAAGAACGCGACAAGCGGGAACACAAGGACGGACAGACAACAATCTTCGACATCCTGGGAGGCTAATAATGGTCACAAATAACACAAAAAGATTTCTCCTTTTAAATATCCTACAAGATTACGGTGCACACCGTTTTTTTGAAGGCGTCGCAAGAAAAGAACATAACGACAGCAAAGAAAGATTTTTCAACAACAAAGCACTGCAAGATCACAAAAATTTTGTAGACGCCTTGAACAAAATTTTACCTACAAACGGAGATCTACCATGCACAAATTCACAGACAGACTAACAACAGTACGCGGAATTCCCGCCTACGAAATACTGGGATGCACGAAAGAACACAAAGATCCATTCGTCGTGTACCGTGAATACATGACCGGGTACAAGTCTTGCAGGAACCTGTACAGATCCATCTACAACCATTACGAAACGTTTGGCACGCCCGAACATTTCTACAAATACGCCTGCAAAGAAACGCCAAACATCGTCTTTGAAGTTGCCAAACCGGATGAACTCGAACCAATATTCAAGCTCTATCCCGATTTCAAGTACATACGCAAGAAGATGGAAAACTTCTTCCGGAAAGACACCTTCAAGATCCTTGAACACTGGAAACAGCATCCCGAAATGGAACTGCTGCTGAACTTCAACCTACCGAACCTCGCAATGAACAAGACCTTCTTCAAGATGAAAAAGGATCGCCAAAAAGAAATCGTGAAGTTCACACTCCAACACGGGGAAAAAAGATGCTACTTCATGCTTCCCGACATCCTGGGAGCGATGAAATACAATTGCAATCCAAGTGACTACCGTGAGTACAGATTACATACAAAAAAAAGCATAACCTACCCCGAATACCTGGCACTGAAAGCAAATGAAGTCAACCTCTACGACTTCTCCCTTTACAAAGACAGGCTCAAGAGATACTTTCCAGAAAGACTCAAAGACCCGTACTGGACACAGCCAAAGAATCAAAGCACTTTCCTTCGCAGAGAAAAGAAGGTGCTCAAGGAAATCAAGGCCATTGAGGAATTGCGCGACATCGAGAAAGCAAAAGCGAAAGCCGAAGCTTACATCAACGCCATCAAAAAGGTGAAAGGATGGTCCGGCATCTTCAACGGTCTATGCGTATATGTACCGACCGATATCGAAGACTGGAAAAACCAAGCGGACGCGCTCAAACAGTGCCTGGTAAAAAACGACTACATCCAAAAAGTCATAGACAAAAAAAGCCTTGTCGTGTTCATCAAAAAGAAAGACAAACCGATCGCCACAGCGGAATTCGTCGGCAAAGAAATGAAACTCACGCAATTCTACGGCAACGAAGAAAAAAGGAACATCAAGCCGCCCAAATCCGCAAGGATCGCCCTGGATATGTTCACGGACAAATTCATCCGCAAATGCGCCTAAAAGAAAAAATCCTTCCCCTCTAAAGGTGAGGGAAGGATTTTTCCTTCTTGAATTTAAAACCTAACAAGGAAGGTTCAACATGAGTCAAAAAGATTACTTAATCAACGAATTGGGCAGGTTCGGTTTCGACTGGAGAAACGTGGAAGAAATTCCCGACGACCTTCTAGAATTTCTGCCCGAAAACCTCGACAACGAGGATGAAATTTAACCAATCAACATCAAACAAAGGAACATACTATGTGCAATAACATAACCCGCGACAATTCCCCCGCCTTTGACTGCCTGGCAATCACGAACGTACAAGTCTTTCCCTTCAAAGAAGGGGCAGCACTCGGCCACATGAAAGCCCTCGCGACAATAATCATCAACGACCAAATTCAGATTCGCGGTCTCCGCGTGATGGACGGCGAAAATGGATTGTTCGTAAGCTACCCTAATGACCCATTCTATAAAGGCGATGATTTCCGTACCTTCGTATCACCAATAACAAGACAGCTCCGGGAACACATTGAAAACTGCGTGCTTGAAAAATACCAAGCAGCCATCGCATAAAATTTCCCCTACAAAACATCAAGGCCCGTGCGGAATTACCGTGCGGGCTTTTCTGCTAGCATTGAGAAAAATTTTCGCCCCTAACAAGTGAGGGCGAAAATGTTTTCTCTCTCTAAATCAAAGGAAGGTTAAAAATGAAATACAGAGTCAATCTGCTCGACTATCACACGGAAGAAATTGTCAGAACCTCTAGACAAAGCTTTGATTCCTACGACGAAGCCGAGTGCTGGGGTAAAGAACAATGCAGTATGTTTCCGGAAGAAATAACATACGAAGTAACAAACGAAGATGGATCGGAGGTTTAACCATGTTCAACAAAATTCGCAAAAAAATCATCAAATTCCTTCTCAACGATGATGAAATCGTGATTGACACCTTCGAAAAGATGCAATTCGATGCAACAATTCAATCACTAAAAAAGATGAATACGCTGATTGAATGGTACGACAACTACGAACACTCCGCAGATACAAAAGAACTCGTCCATGAAAAAATCGACGACGAAATTTGCTTCCTACTCACTACCGTTTTCAGGCTCTACAACAGACAATCCAAAGGCAAAATCTGGAGCAACTTTTTTTCTCACCTTTAGGAGATTACTATGTTAAGCACATTCTTCTCAACATTCATCACGGTTGCAATCGCCTATGCAATCTTCAAACTCGCAACACTCATCGTCAAAAGCCAATCGGCCTACCGGACGAAACCACTGGAGAAACAGCCAATGACCTACGAACGACTCAAGGAACTTGTCAGCATCTGGGACAAATGGAACTACAAACAAGATACAATCACATGTTTCACGCTGCACGACATTTTCGAAGACGGATCAATAGGTTACAAACCAAAATTATGGATCCACGCAACTAAAACGCAATTCAAAAAGCTGTGCAAAGACAAAGAACTGAAAAGCCGGCTCACCAATAAAACAGATTACTTCTTTGAAGACGCTAAATAAATCTTACCTTCCTAGAGCATCACAGAGCAATCTGTGGTGCTTTTTTTATTGGAATTATCCGCCCCAAAAAAGACGAGGGGCGGATAATCCCATCCACCAAAACAAGGAAGACAAACTATGTACGCAAGCAGCTGGACAAACACTGAAATTCTCGGTTGCATCCTAGGAAACCAGGAACTAGCCCGAAAAATCGAATTTTGTTTCAAAGAAGAAACTCCAAGCATGGATAAACTTTTGAACATCCAAGGAATAGGATTCCAAACAGCACAAAAAGTAATGGCATGCTACGAACTTTCAAACAGATTCCTATTAAAAGAGAAAATAAAAGTAATAGACCCAGAAGACATCATTCCAAAAATTTCCTGGATGAAATACGAAGAACAAGAAAATTTTGTCTGCATAACACTAAACAGTGCAAACAATATAATCGACTGCCATAAAATTTGCAAAGGGTTAGTAAATCAAGTTCCAATACATCCAAGAGAAGCATTCAAAAATGCGATTTTAAACAGTGCAGTGAGCGTAATTTTCGCACACAACCACCCAAGCGGTAACACGCACGAATCCGATGAAGATGTATCAATAACAAGAGTATTATGTGCAGCCGGGAAAATCCTACAAATACCCGTACTGGACCACGTAATAATAAGCAAGACAGGATTCAACAGCCTATGCAGAAAATACCCGGAATTATTCGAACAAACCTTCGGATAAAAGAGAAAATTCCTTCCCCATCCTAAGTGAGGAAGGAATTTTTCTTTTCAACAAAAGAGGTAACAAATGAATTCAATCGACACACAATACGGTATCAAACTATTAATAGGACAATGGAGAGCCGACGAAATCAAGAACGCTCTTACAAAAATCCTAACAACAGAAAACGTCATGAAAGACGTTCTAAACAGCGGAGAAGTTGAAACACTTCAACTTCTTCTCAATTTACTCAAAAACCCTGAATACAAGGAGAAAGAACCATGAACAAAAAAGAAATACTTTCAAAAACACTAGAACTTCTTTCAAATTACTATGATAAAATCGAAGGTGAAAAGAACTGGTGTAAACAAACTCATTTTCATGGCCTTAACAAAATAAAATACGTAGAATACGTTGGAGAACAATGCAAAATAATCGAAGTACAAAAAACACTTACAGAAATGAAAAACAAGGAAAAATAAAAAATGTTCAACCAATACAAACTTTCATGGACCATCGCTTTCTTTGACCACAAAGACCCAAAAGAATGGAAAATTTTCAAAAGAAAATACGAAAAAGAATTCAATTACAGGCAAGGTAAAATTATAAAGAATACCTACACAATGTGGATATTTAATAAAGAAAGAATTGAATGGATAAAACAAAACGCACCAAAAAACTGTTCAATCAAATTCATTCAAATTACTGACAAACAATTCAGTGACATGGAAATTTTCTATAAAGGAGAAAAAATATGATCAAATCAATCACCCCTCTCAGAACAAAAAACGAATTCTGCGAACATTGCAAATGCAAATGCAAAGGAATCCGCATTCCATACCTGATCGAATCGTCAAACGACCCGAACCTCAAAATGCTCCTGTGCAACTGCTGCATAGACATGGCACTAAACGAACAAGGCATACTCCCGGAGGAATTTTAACAAAGGAAAAAAAATGAATGACACAACACATACAATCCACATTTACTACGAAGGAAAAACAAAACTCGAAAGGCACTTCAAAATATCATGGGAAAACTTCAATAAATTTGTTCTCGATATAGCTTTTTGGACAACATGCCGAGTCGAAGTATATCGACCAATTTTTGAAATTTTTTCACTATCTTTTAAATATTTTTATATTGAAGATTACGATAAAATGGAAAAATGGCTAAACAAAAACAAAATAGGAGTATAAACATGAAAACAGCTATTTTCACAATAAGAATATGGGACAACGAATTCATATTTGACAGTGAACAAGATGATCTTGAAACAATCAAAGATATATACGAAAAAAGAATAAAACCCAAATACCCAAACTTCGATTTTGACGTATGGGTTGAAGATGACGAAGATTACGACGAAGAAAACGAATGCTACGGAGAAGCATTTTATCACATACAAGATGGAAAAATAAAATAAAAACAAACAACAAAACAGAAAGACCGGGGAAACCCGGTCTTTTTTTATTGGAAGAGGATTTTATTTCGTTTGAACTAAAGCGATAAACTTATTCATGTCAATTTTTCCATCATCACGATAAATGGAGCTCAAAAACTTTTCAAGAACATCACCACGAGAAATTCTTTTCCTATACGGAAAATAGCAATTATAACGGCATATGCAATAATCAAGATCCCTATATTGTTCCTCAGTCATAATCTTCCTCATAATAGTCTCGATACAAAGCCATGGCATTATCAAAATCTTCAAAACAAAAATTACACAAAACTCCAAACCAATGATTAGAATTATAAGGATAAAGACACACCAAAGTACACTTTTTACATTGTTGGCAAATACCCTTAAAAGGTGCTGAAACTTTACGAATAATCATTTTTTCACCTCGACTTTCTTAGATTCAAGATAGGATTTAGCATCCTCAAGAGTACGATGAGCGCACACCTTAATTATTTTCTTCTGATACATGGATATCCCGTTATCACCACGGACCTCAAATTCGTAAATATCGACATCCCAAAAGCCCGGAGAAAAAACTTTAGAAAGGTCAGCTCCATCCTTCTTATAAAAAACATCATCCTTCTTGTCGATAAAAGTTTCCAAATGGAACTTTGAACCTTCAAGACAAATCAAAGAGACATTCCAGCCATCGCGCTGTTTATCGTCACGTTTGGAACGATACTTAGATTCTCGAACGTTAAAGACATAGCAGAGCATAATCAAGCCTCCTCATACTCACGTTGAAGATAACCTCGAATGCCTAAAGATTTCCAATAAGCCGCTTTACGAAGCCAATACTCATGAACACGGATCCAAAAAGAAGTAGATCCATATTCAGTACGGTCCACCAACATCATATAAACATTGGCATAGTCAGCACGCAATTTACAAATGCAGTACTGTTTGTGATTATATTCAAGATTTGTTAAAAGCTGCATAATTCAACCTGCCTTTTGAATTTTTGGATAATTAAACAAAGATTCCTTCAAATAAAAAGAAACAAAAACAGACACAAAAAAAGCACCAACACAAGGCAACAACGAAGGAGAACCACCCAAAGTCCAAGTCGCTCCAAACAGACCTAAAATAGCACAATGAACACAATAAAAATAAAAAGTATAATCACCGGCATAAGATAAAAACTTCAAAAAAGAAATAGATGATACAGACAACACAATCCATGAAAAAATTGGAAGAAGAACCCAGCAAGCAACAGAACCAGTCCAAGGAGCCATCAAACACAATGGAACCAAACAAATACAATTTTTAAAAGTAAAAGCAGAACGATTACGAGCAAAAAAAACACCAAACAAAAATCCACCATAAGAAGCCATCCAACCCCAATTAAATCCTAAACCCATCAAAACTAAAGCAAAAAATAAAAAAACAACTAAAAGCAAATAAATATTTTGTATAAAACGATAAATAACCATAACACAAAAATATATGACCAAAAACCACGAAGAAGGATACTCAAATACACGAAACAAAATTAAGTATATTAAAGAAAACCAAATAAAATAAAATATAAAAGGAATCAAACGTTTTAAAGATAAATAACGCTTTTGGGTAATTTCCATACCATAACCCGACATAAAGAAAAATACACCAACAAACAAAAAACCGAAATCATTAAAACGTTCAAAAACATGGCAAAAGAAAACGCACAATGCCATCAAAACACGTGCCACAGAAAAAGTTGAATATGATAATCTATCCATTATATCACCTCATAAAACCCCGCCCCCACCGCCTGGGGGCTAAAGCCTCCCGGAAGGCGGAGGGGCGGGGGGCAGGTATGTAGGTTTATTATTTCAATTTTTTCACAATCGAAAGAAAAAGATTAATTATTCGCAGAATCTTGTACATATTCGTAAGCCCTTATATCTTGTTGACGAAGAGAATCTTGTATGCTAAATGAATTAGGCACATGACGAGGAATCGGATATACATCTATTACAAAAAAACTCTTGACTTTATCCCTTGACTCCGATTTAAACAGCAAACCCAATAACGGAATTGAAGAAAGAAAAGGAACGTACCGTTCATAATACTGATAAGAGTCATAGACACCCCAAGCACTTACAGAATCAAGGCCACCACCACCAAAAGCACCGCGAAGAACCGAATTATTTTCGTCACGTTGGGCAAGAGTATATTCAGCACGAACTCCAGCGACCGTATCACGTTGCAAGGTAAGAGTCAATCCATAATCCCGCCATTCGTAATCCGTCTGCGATACGCCCGTAGAATACGTTACTACCCCCTTTTCCTCTTTCCTCTGGCTTCCCCAATGCAGTGTAGTTGACGAATCCAAATCGACCTCTATAGACCTAAATTCAGCTGTAGTGTCATTGACAGATACTGCCTTTAGCGACCACGCTGCAATTAATTTAGGAGCCGACTTCAAATCACCCTGCAAAAAAACCTCGGTCCAATCTACCCCTAACTGATTCAGAAAAGAAGAAGATACAACATAAAAACTTACACGATAACGAGTGGCAGGATAATGCACAGAAGTTTCATAATGACGAACAGAATCCAACATGGCACGTTTTGCGGCACACTTGACTGAATCTGCATGAATATGCTTTGACAAGTCCATAACATCAACTTTATGAACTGCTGTATCAACACACGATATATAACCAACCTGATCCGTCACGCCCTTTTCAGCAATAATCGTATAAGGCTTATCCCTGCCTTTTTTTAACAAGCGATACCCGTCAGCTTTTGCCTGCATAGCAAAAGCCTTGAACGCATCATCAAAAGTCTGTTCATACACATTCATAGGCACAGACATTTCAAAGAATTCCCGCGGTAGTTGAGTACGGCACCAACCATCACGACAAAGAGACGTAATCACCTCACCCCAAGTAAATACGCCCGAATACTCGTATGAATAACGAACATCCTCACGGACAGAAGCCAAAGCCGGCTGGATCGAAAACAAAAGTATTGTTAGATAGATAATACCTTCGCTCACCATGGACCGTAAGGCTCTTTTCGATACAGATTTTTCCACTTTCATTTACTACAGCCTCCTGCCTGGACTCTTCTTGTTTAAAATTATTTTTCTGTTCCACCTGCTCAACTTTCTTCAATTTCTTAGGAGGATGGGAATTCGTTATAGACGACATAAAACTGCCATCCAAAATGATATACCCAGCATACCCAAATACTATTATTGCGAGCCAAACAAATGGAGAACGAAGAAAAACATTATAACTTGTACGATTTTCCTTTACATCTTTCTCTTGATAACTTGAATAAAGCTTAAAAACAGTCGGATCCGGACGATATATTTTTCTTGCCAAATGCCGTCTATCCAAATCCGCACGATCAAAGATGTAATAAACGCAGCATTCTTAAAACCAATGTTTTCAGCTCGCCTCAGAGCATAAGTAAGATGCGTATTCCGCCTAAAAGTAATATCGACAGATTCAATATTCTGCGTAATCCAAACAACATCTACACCAATATGACGATGCTTTGTGAGCCACGGTATAAGGTCGCTCGAAAACTGTTCCTTGAAGTCGCGAGACGAAAAATAGTTCTGAGCTTCGTCAATAACAACAAGAGAATTAATCGGCAAATCTTCGTAGAACTTGCGAATTTTGTCGCGATCCTCATGCCAAGTTCCATCATCATCATAGACACGGCCAAGAACATGAAGATTCTCTTCAACAGATATAGGATCCATATCGTAATAAGTCGCAATATGGGTAACAGAAAGGCCCTCAATGTTCGTAAAGACATTTTTCCCTTCACGAAGAGCTGGCAAAACAAATTTTTCGACCGCATAGCAGCTTTTAAAACTGCCAGGAGTTCCACAAATGGCGAAGATCATGCGAACCACCCCAAAGGTTTCGGACCAAAGGATCCATACACAACACGAAACACAGACACAAGAAGAAGCAAAGTCGCAGTAGTCACCAACATGCCTAAATTTTCCAACAAATGCAAATAACCCATAACAGAAACAAAACATGGCGGCAACTCATCAAACGAACCTAATACAGCATCCCTATATTCATCTAATGGACCCCCGTTCTGGCCAATCGAAGAAGACATAGACGTAAAAACGTTTTTTCCAATCTTGAAAAAGAAAAGGAAAAGACGCATTCCTGTAGCACCAACCAACAAAAAGAACTTTTCCAATATCGTCGGAAAATAAGAAGAAATCAACAAACTAAAAAAAACAAGCACAGGAGTTTTAAACATGCCGACAATAAACTCTAACAAAGGACGCAAGAATCCAAATACACCACCAACGTCAAAAAGCCCTTTCAAGAAGGCTGGAAAACGAGAAAGCCATCCCCAAATCCTAGTCAATACAAGCAAGACCGCACCAATCGCACCTGTTCGAGTGACAGCTTCACCCAAAGCCAAATCGCCCAAAACAGTCACACCCCCGCCTAGACCTTCAGCATTCCCCGTCAATTTACCGCCAACGCCACGCAACCTAGACAGCAGCTTAGGAATAACCCTTGTTACAAGAGCCTTTATGATAGGACCAAGCAAAATAAGCCAACTTATTGCAGTAATCATTTTATTTCTTCCCCGATATAAACCACAAACCAATATAAACGCAAGTCATAGCAGTAACAATACGAAGTATCAAACGAATAAACTCAAACACATTAAGAGGACCGATAACCGGTTTGCAAAGCCCCCAATTCATATCCGGCATAGAAGCAAATATTCCACCAATCTCAGACAACCTAATTACAAAACAATTTTCCGGGCAAGTATTTGTATTAGGGACTTTAGCCCCCAAAGGAGCAATTATAGCCGAATCGAAATTCACCAAGACAAAATCATGACGCAGTTCATCGAACCATTGTTCCATTGTATCCGCAAGAGCGGATTTAGCACTGTCATTCTGTCGCTGCATAACTGTAGCAGCAGAATCCAAATTCATCATTGTATAATTGCCGGACGAAGTTGCCGAACCTGGAGCAAAAATTCCTTCATAAGCACTACTTGCCAACGCACCGCCCAACATCGTACCCAACTGATTAGCAAAACCAACAGCCGACGTATCTATACCGCTCAAATAACCATCATAGACAGAACTAGTATCATAAGACCCCTTCTGCAATTCTGAATAAATCCCATCAACAGAACCCTTTACACCGTCAACGGCACCTTTTACTCCATCAACGGCTCCATGAACAGAACCAACAGAATCCTTGAACGTTACACGATACTCGGAATCCGCGGAAACAAAAGCACCGAAGTACTTCAAAACAGAATCACGGAACGTATTAACATCACCACGCATAGCGTCAATATCCCTACGCAAATCGGAAGTCGCAGTATCTCCATAGCCGAGTATATCACCCATACGCCTTGATATATCATTAATGGCATCATGAATCGCCCTAGCTGTATCCGCCATAGTTTCCCTATAAGACGAATCCTTGTCGCGCAAAGCCTTCAAAGACTTGACAACAGAATCACGTAAGACAACCAAATCATTATGAAGATTTTGCGATCCACCATATCCCAAGACTTGACCGACATCTAAACCCACGGCCTCAATTGCCTTATGAACAGCCTTTAAAGAATCCTGATTCTGTTCATGACGGACAGAATCATTATGCATCATTTCTTTCAGATAATGAACCGTCGTATCTATAATAGAATCAAAACTGAACATATTACTTATATATACCGAATCCCTATTATTCTCTTTCTGATATTTCAAGATCGAATCAAGAACATCAACAGGAATCTTTTTCTTTATAGAATCCAAATACACCTTCAAGGACTCCGCAGAAACACCAACAGAATCGGCCACAGCCTGCAAATATTTTTTGTTGGAATCCGCGATCACAATCAAGTTCATTACATCCTGGTGCAAAGTCGTTGTCGCAGTATCATCATACCCCAAAGCATTCCCGACATTAAAACCAAGAGCATCTATAGCCTGATGGATCGAACGTACAGAATCGTTATTTTCATCATGACGGACAGAATCATTATACATCAATTCTTTCCAATAATGAACCGTCGTATCTATAATCGAATCAAATATGAACAAATTACTTACAGCAATAGAATCCCTAATACCTTCCTTCTGATATTTCAATATCGAATCGAGAATATCTTTAGGAATCGCATTCCTTATCGAATCCAAATGAACCTTCAAGGACTCCGCAGTAATACCGACAGAATCGGCCACAGCCTGCAAATACTTTTGATTGGAGTCATTCTGAGCAGACAAAGAATCCGCAAGACGGCGTAGCCACTTTCTCGTAGAATCGTTCAAGTGAACCACAGACGTTTGAAGATCCGAAATAGAGCCCTGGACATCCGTACCGACAGACAGAATAGCAAGACGCATCAAAGTATCAAATTTCAATGATGCCGAATCAAGTTTCAACAGCTTGAGGACATTTGTATCTAGCTTCAAAAGCTCGGCTATCTGCTCATTAGACAATTCCAGACTAGAATCCATCAAGTCCTTGACACCATTCAAGATACTCGAGTCAATCTCGACAATAGTCTCATTGGACGCATCTGGGCTACACAACGACGGAAATTTAACACAAGTCGCAATTCCTTCGACTACATGCTTTTGCGCTGTCAACGTATCAAGTACAGAGTCAAGCCAAGGACACTCAGAACATCCTTCCGGATAATTTGTACCGTTCCCCGACGAGCCACCGCCACCATCACCGGACGAACCGCCACCGCCCGAAGAACCGCCAGCACTACCGGAAGAGCCTGTAGATGACGACGAACCACCATAGCATTCCTCCACATAACGGTTCATCATTTCTTCAGATCCATTTGGATCATGACACGTATAGTTTTCACCATTCGTTATAAATCTCGATTGCGTCATGCCACACCGAGCAGAAGGCACAAGAGGTTGAATACATACATCACCAATTTTAGGCGGAGCCTTCGTAAGAGCACAACATGCGGCTGTCATTTCTTCCTGATTTTTTTTCATTGCCGGACCGTTACAAATATCACAATATCCCATGCAACAAGGTTCACCTCCCTCACCAGCACGAATACAAGATCCAGTAAAAGACCCCTCCAATGTACCCTCACAAAGCGACTTCTGAGCATCACAGACACTAGCAGGACACGGCATCTTGCACTTGCAAGAATCCGGATCATAATCCAATCCCTGTTGCTGGCAAAACAACTGCTGGGCTTCGCAAGGATCCGAACAGTACGTTACCTCAAAGTTCGCACGTGCTGAGAAGTCCATACCAACACAAGATTGAATAAATTGTGACGAAGTAACAAAAGCCCCCTCAGCATCACCATCACATCTAAAAGTCACTGTACCACCATTGTTACACCCTGTACCTACACCACTTGCCGACCCACTAACATTATAAGATTCCAACAAACGCGACGGACACCCACGAGTACAAGACGAATTTCCACCACTACATCCGACTTCCACATTCAATGTATTACAAACGGCATAAGAATCGACAACAAACACGAAAAAGGCGACAAGGAATAAAAGCACCCCCATCGACGGAGCTGTATTCTGCCCGGGATTAATACAGTTATATATGCCTATTCCTTGTCGCATTTTCTACTTACGTCCTTTCTTGCGATTTTTCTTCATCGAATCAAAACGGTTACGGGCATAACCATCACATTCACCAATGGCCTGGCCAAACTTCATGACATCCGATTTTTTGGAATTCTTTCTCCAGCAATCACACTCCTTAAGATTTGCATAAGGACTACTAGGAGACATGCACATAAGCACGTTCACACGGCCATCTTCGAGAATAAAGTTTGTCGGGTACTTTTCGCCCAAAAAACGGGCTATGGAGTCATTATATCGCTTCGCAAACGAACCATAACGGACAACATTTTGAGAATCTATTTTTGCCTGACGCAAACTGTCATTATAACGTTTCTGAAAATACTCCTTATGCATCAAGGAGTCATTGACGTGCATAACTTTCTTTATCGTAGAATCGGTATATTCAAGAGCTTTGGATTGAGCCTTGACCTGCTTATAGATAGCAGCAATCTCTTCCTTGCAGTCATAACGATAGCCCTCATTATAACCATCCTCATAGCCACGAGCATCACCGATCTTGTGACCCACAAGAAAAGATAGAGCGCTAAAAATAGAAACCAAAAGAAAAATTTGAGTTTTGTTCATACTTACCTGCCTTTTTGATGTGAACAAAATCAATATAAAAATTCTTTAATTATGAAATACCAAAAGAAACATCCAGCCGTAAAGCCAAACAAAGTCCAAATTCCGGACCAAAAAATGCTAACTGCAAACGCCAAAGTAATCATAAGATATAAGGATGGGCGAAAAGCAAAGCGATCCGCCCACCCACTGCATGGTATGCAAGACTACTTGCCTGCGCCACGATTGATGAGCTTGATCACCACGCGGACGCCAGCGACACCAACGACAACTGCGAGAGCAACAGGAGCGGCCTTGGAGAGAACACCGTCAAAAGACGGATCGGACGCCGGCCACCAACCCGGAGGAGTAGGAGTGTTTGCAAAGGATGCGACAGCCATAACGCCAGGAATTGCCATGAGTTTTTTCAACATATTTCTACCTCTTTAGAGATTGTGTTTTTATCGCCCTGCAGCACGATTAATGAGATGAAGCACAACACTAAAGCCACCTGTAGCCAACATAACCGCAGTAGCTAATTTGAACCCCGTCCAAAAACCGCTTTCAGCGACATTTTGTAGTTCTTGCGACAGCGTATCCGGCAAATCAAGGAATCCGCTAGATGAAGATACTTCCTCGGCATACCCGAAACATGCCAATACGAGTGCAGTTATCGCAAGCCTACATACCATGCTTTTTAAACCTTGTTAAAGTTTTTTCAAATCAACGTACTTCCAATTCTTAATGGCATCCACGTAAAAGCGGAATGACGGACGACCGTTCTGCCCAGCAAACTGTTCAATACGTGTTTCAAGGTCCGCAATGCGCGGGAAAGACTTTTCAACATCTTCCTTGGAAGGGATAACACCATCGGGAAGAAGAGTATCTCCCGCATCCTGGAAGATATTGTAAAGAACCTTCTTTTCAACGTCGAACATATCGAACGTCAAAAAGAGCTTGCCCTTCGAAGTTTCCTTTTTACCTTCGAAGGAGCGGAAGTTAAGAATGAGAGCTTTCATTTTGATTTCTCCTGTTATTTGTGATTTCGCGGGACTTGTTTTTTACACAGATTGGCAGTTCGGGGCAGTCCCAGCAATCCCCGCAATCGTTATACTTTTTTGTCCAGATATCCCAAAAACTCAAAACATCAACCTCAAATAATGCAGAACGAACGCGACTGCAAGAGCCAAGGGAATAGCGACAAGCAATGTAAGCAGACAAGCCTTTCCGAAAGACATAGACTATTCCCCACTTGCAATTTTATAGACTGGTGCGGGAACGAATCGGAAAGTACGTAGCAAATCCTGCTCGTGAGACAGGAAAAGATGCGGCATAATCCGCATTATCGGCAATTAAAATATAAAAAAAGGGGTGAGGGGTTTAACCGAATCGTTTCATTATTAAACGTAATTAATGGTTTGATGATTGGCACGTTTTTTGCTAAATTTGGGTCGAAAATGTAAAACACTCGC
>NZ_JAFWOM010000148.1 GCF_017545445.1 Fibrobacter sp. | reverse complement strand
CACGCTTGTTTTCGACTGCGAAATTGGCTAAATTATCGAAAGAGGAACAGCAAATGATCGACGAAGCACAGAAAGCCAAATGGGACGAATACGCCATCCATAAAGCCGCTATTGATACGGGGATGCGCTATGGTCGCAATCAAAAAGCTCGTGAAATGGCGAAAAAAATGGTGATGAAAAACGAACCTGTTGATAAAATTGTCGATTTCACTGAACTTTCCGAAGCAGACGTTCTCGCCATCAAGGCGGCTCTCGGCAAATCGTAAATTGACGAAGTTCTTTGATTATTTGAGTCCGGCGTTTTCGCTGGACTTTTTTGATTAAAGATGACTGCACTGGATCCTATCGGCTTTGTCTCAGGATGACAATGTCAAGGCTGAGGTGACAGTTTGGCGGCAAAGCCGCGATTTTTCACTTATTCCCCGTAAACTTTGTCGTCTAGCGGTCGGGTGCAGCCCCATGTTTTGGCGAAGTTGTCGAATTTCCGTTTGACGATGCGTTTGAGGACTAGTGCTATAATTTGACGAGCTGCCCATGGAATTTGTTCTGGCCCAGTGAACTCTTTTGCTTCGGCGAACATGAAGTTCCCGTTTTCGGCAAAGAGCTTGCCCATGGGAATATAAGCGTCTAGAACTTTGTCTGTATTCTTCTTGATGTACTCGTCATCGCGCATGCGGAGCATGAAACTGCCGCCTTTGACGAGTGTTCCGCCGTAGGTGCAGCCGAGTTTTGCAGGCAACGATTTCAAGAATTGTTCGCCGAGACGCAGCTGGTGGCCTTCGTCGAATCCGCCGTGAAGGATAAACGAAATTTTTGCAGGCCGCACGCGTTCTGTGGGGATTGTCGTCAAGAATTCAAGCATAAGGCCCGGAACGCATTCTACGTAAAGCGGCAATGCGATAATGATGTGGTCGCTGTTCATGAACGCTTCGCGTGCTTCGTCCCATTCTGAACGGTTCGAAAGCGAATAAAGTTTGTGCGTTGCCCCGGCTTCTTCAAGCCCTAAGGCGAACGACTGAATGATTTTGTCCGTGTTGCTGAATTTTTTGACGCGAGGGCTTCCGTTGATGATGATGACGTGTTCAACTTTTTCAGGTGCGGTCGCAGTAGCATCAGTCGCAGTTGTGTCGGTCGCTGTTGTCGCTTGGCTCGAAGCTTCGTTAAGGGCGAGCACTCCAAGCGAACGCCCTCCGAGGTTTGCCGCCGTCCGGTTGCACCATTCTTCGAGCATTTGCTGGTCGCCGTCGCCTTTGTAAATGACACCGACGTTCAGCGAATGGTAACGCAACTGGTGTCGCATCCATCCGTCGCGGAAAACAATGTACATGTTCAGCATCGGCATGATGCGGTCTAAAATCCGCTTGCCGCGATAGTCTATAAACCCAAATTTTGTATCTGAGACAAGCCACACGTTGTCTGCACTTACCAGTTTTTTGATGATTGTCTCGTAATCGTCTTTGATGGCGCATACGCCCGGAGTCTTGAGCCAGCATTGGTTGCAGCCCATGCAGTGGGCGATTTTCATGTTTGCGGCGTCGATGATTTCTATATCGAAATCGTTATTCGCGAGCAGTGCGTTTATCTGTTCTGTGTAAACGCCTGCTTCCAATGTGTTTATTACTATAGTCATTTTAACCTTGCTAAAATCTTTTTATCTATAACTCTGTAACACCTGAGACCTTAAAAAATGTCACCAACTTTTGAAACTTTTTTCAGGTCGCATCGCTTTTTCGGGGTACGCGTGTCGAATGGCTATAATCCGAAAATGTCAGCGTGGGAACCGGTATCGACTAAAGTTAAGGTGAGTATGCCATGATTTTTTCGATAGCACAATAACCAATTAGGCCTGATATGCAGTTCCCGAGTGCCGCTGAAATTCCCTGACAATTCGTGGTCATGGTGCTTTTCTTCAAGTGGCTCGTCTTTGCGAAGCTTTTCGACAATGTCTTTAAGTTCTTGTATGGGAAGTCCTCTCTTTTTGCAGAGCTTGTAGGACTTCTTGAATTGGCTGGTCCAAATTACTTCGTATATCATTTATCGAGATCCGCCCACATTTTTTTCATGTCCGTATAACGCTTTGTCTTTGGATCTGCTTCCAATCGTTTCGCTTCTTCGATTGCTTCCATCAGTTCCTTGGGGTATTCCGGATAT
Source organism: Fibrobacter sp. (assembly GCF_017545445.1). Lineage (GTDB taxonomy): Bacteria > Fibrobacterota > Fibrobacteria > Fibrobacterales > Fibrobacteraceae > Fibrobacter. Next base: position 79,430 of record NZ_JAFWOM010000148.1, on the reverse strand, counting down.
TCAATCTTGAAGGGAAGTCCGCGATGCAACACGACTTGACGCAAAAATATCGAAACAGCCTGTGACATGGAAAGGCCGAGCCCCTCCAGCAAGGTTGTAGCTTGGGCGTTAAGTTCGGAATCGATACGGAAATTTTTTGCAACGGTACTCATATCATCAAATATACATTGATTTGCAAGCGTTTGCAAGTGTTTGCAAGTATTCTCTATCATTTTGACGCTATTCCTGTTATAATTGACTTTTCCCTAAAGGGGTAAAAAGCGTATTCTCGCAAACGGTGACTGGGCACTGTAGCGAGTGATACAGAAAAAACGCTTGTGAGCTGTTTGTGCTACGACCGCTTTACATGGAGAATATATTTCATGCGGAAATTGGATGCAATAGCTCGCGTTGCGGCAGACGTTCAAAGTATTTACAGCAAACTAAATAAGTTTTATATCAATTGGTGCAACTGATGCCGTCCCCATTCGCGGACCATGACTACTAAGCAGCAGAGCTGCAAGTGGTCAAAGTGAACAGAGTCCGGCATGACAGGCGTTAATAGGAATGTTTTAATGTCGTTTACTGTAATTTGTCAGAAGCAACGTGTTGCCTTGCGGTGTTTTGACTTGTACGACATGCGGCCCCTTGCTTGCGTTCGAATTGAGGTGCAGTCTGTATTCGCTCCCTGTAAACGTTGCTGTTGCAAGCGTTTGTCCTTGCACGTCGAAAACGTGAACCGTCTTTAATCCAGCGTCAGCGGAACTGATGAGGAGCGTGCTGCCTTCTGTTGCGATGCGGATTCCCGCAGGCATTTGAACACCTTGATGCGTGAATGTTCTCCTTTCGCTGCTCGACGAGACCGCCTGCGACGAACTCGATTTGCGTTCTGCGCTGCTCGACGATTCCGCTTGCGACGAACTCGATTTGCGTTCTGCGCTGCTCGACGATTCCGCCTGCGACGAACTCGACTTGCGTTCTGCGCTGCTCGACGATTCGGCTTGCGACGAACTTGAACTTTCAACATACACGCAGTCCCCGTCTTCTATAGTGGCGAGCGGATTTAAAGTGAAACATACGAGGGAATCTTTTTCGATGATGGAATATATGGCGTTAACGGCCTTTTTGTTGTCCCAAGTATAGATGGTTCCGTATTCTGTCACGTTCTGGCTACCGGGGAAGGTGTCGTCTATCAATTCTTTTGTTGTAAAATTGCCATTGTTTGTAGTAGGGACTTTTAGAGTTCCCGCTTCGACGATATCGACTCGCTGGTGGGCTGCACTGTCATTTAACCGCCCTCCCGACCATGCTCTTATGTCGAAATCTATGTGCCATATAAGCATGCCGTGGTTCGGAAGGCGAGAATCCCATTTTCCCTTTTGGCGGTTTTCGAAAACAAAAAATTCGTGGCTGTTGGCTTTGTGGTAATAGGCGACGTTGCTGGAATGTAGCGGTGGCAGGACTTTTATTTCGGAGCTTGATTTGAGGTCTGTAAAAGTAATCCATTTCATAAAGCCACGCTCGAACGCGCTGTACCCCGGCGGCGTTCTTCCATCGTTGAGAAATGTTCCACTCGCCATGACATCCCAAAGGAAAACTCCGGGAGCTTGGTATTCCTTGTATCTGTAGTTGAGGTCACATTCGCTACTCTTGGTGGTGCAGTAATGATCCTTGAGCCCCATTGCATGGCTGAATTCATGAATGAAATTTGCAAGCAACTTGTCTTTTTGAGGGAGGATAAAGCCGTTGTTGAACAATTTGCCTTGACCTGCGTCGAAGACGAGCGTGGAATCTCTTCGAGCGAACCAAGCGTGGAATCCGCCTAAATGCTTTCCGTTAGAATAGAAATTTTGGCCAGAAAAAAGTACGCCGAAGGCGTCGATTTCGCCGTCGTTGTCGGAATCGTAGAGGCTTGCGTCGAATGTCGGATATTTTTCTCGCATAGCAGCGATAGCCCTTTGGATCATCTCACCTTCGTTTTTGATAAAATCCTTGTAGGGTCTGCTTTCGCTTACGAGAAATACATCGAACGAAGGGGCGAATACGCCAAAGGACTGGTCGATAAAATAGTCCCGGACCGAGCCTGTGTGGGAATCCTGAGAGAACCCCTCTTCGTTGAGCAACGCATAAACGTATGCGGAGTCCATTGTCTTGTTGCCGTTTCCTTCTACGAGGATAATCGGGAAACGCAAGTTCCCTTTAGAAAATTCAGGGGCAGGGAGAGAAACGAGGCTTTTCGGAGGTGCACCCGAAGCATCGCCGAAAAGCTCTGTACCTGTTTCGGTCGCCGTCGGTACCCATGAGGAACGTTCTTCGGGATCGTTTTCGCGGTTTGTCAAAAGCGGATTTGAATTTTCGCTTTTTTGGCGGTGTGACTCGAGAGCTTTTTCTTGGTCGATGTTGTTCAAAAAAGTTTGCTCTGCGGCGGAGCGTTTGTCTGCATTTTTCGCCACGAATTTTGACGCCTCTCCGTTTTCGTCGGCGTAGTAGAAAGTCTCGGAGCTGTCGCATACGACGAGAAAACCGTCTTCGGTGAGCGTTCTGTTGTAGTATTCGTCGCCGATGAACCTAAGCGAAAGCGAGTCGCCGCCGTTATAGACGGTGTGAAGTTCCGAAGGGTCGAATGGGTTGGCGAATGCAGAGGCGGCAAACGACAAGAATGCAGAACCGAGTAAAAACGAAAATTTTTTCATATCCAACCTTTTTGCTGTCTAATTTTTACGTGGATAATTTAATATTTTATGCAACAAAAAGTCTAATATTTATTTAAAAACATTAATTTTTATAATATTTTTCATTTTTATTTTCTATATGCTACATAATGTTGCATATGAGGGGAAATGAGTGATTTAGATATTACGCACTTGTATTTTTATGCAAATACATTTGAGTCAATGATTTTTTTCAAAGATTCTTTTGTTTCTTTGTATTTTATATTGTCGAAAATAAAGAATTGCGTTACTCCTTCGTAATCTGACTTGAAGAAATCCTTGTCGCAAATTTCTTTTAAAAGCTGATTTATGTTGATTCCGGGTTTTGCCGAAGGGCAAATATCCAATGAACTCCGTATTTCACGAACTTTTTGCAAAAGTTTTCTGAATTGTTCGTTAAAGTTGATACGCGGAAGTATCTTATGAATATCGTAAATGTGTCGTGATAGACGGCGTGACTTCTCCGCAAGATAGTAGTCGCAGATGGCGAACACTTTGTCGATAAGTGTACGTTCCAAAACTTGAACATTCATCATGAACGGTTCCAGTCCGTAATCTTTCAGAGAAATATCTTTTGCATAGTCAGCGATGTAGTTTCCGATAGGCATCGCTTGGAACGGAAAGACCGCTGTAATTAAGCTTGTTTCTACTTTAACCGCAGGGATGATATGTGCATTGGAGTTGCATAGTGGCTTGTATTCGAATATGTAATTATTGATGTCTCGGTCGCTTTGCGTCTTATCTAAATTTGTGATAACAAGTCCAAGTTTCTCGGCGATTGGTGCAATTATATTGTATTTGAGCTTCTTTCGTCGCGATGCTCCGATATGCTCCGAAAAAGAAATGTCGATATCTTCTGAAAATCGGTTAATGGCCTTGAGAGCTTTTGAAAGAGATGTACCTCCCTTAAAAACAACTTTGTTTGAAGATGTCGCGATCTCTTTCAAAATGAGCGAAACATAGTAGTCTTTTTCGACTAGATCAGCTTGTATCTTGGAAACCTTGCTTACGGATTCCAATACATTAAAAAACTGTTCTTTGTTGTTATGCAAATACATCATAAAGCCTCAAGTCATAGATGTACTTGTATGTTTTTAAAGGGAAGTTCCCAATATATTTATCCACATCGGAACGGAGAATTTTGTTGCGTAGTATGTGCCTGCGGATGATGTCGGGAGCTTCTTCTTCGCAGCAGTAGTCGGTGTATTCTTCCACATCCTTTAGCAAATCCAGAAGTTGAAGGACGTTGCGGTTTTCCTTGGTGACGGCAACTTTGGCTCGACGTATGTAAAATGGAATATTTCCCACTTTTACTTCGCGTGCGATGGCTGTTGTATTATTTGTTACGATTTCTTCTTTATAAGGTACTTGTAAGCATAATCCAAGCTGATTTGCGAAGGTATAACCTGAATAATAGCCGTAAATTTCATCGCCATCGGTAATGTACTTGTACTCTGCAACCATATTGGACGAAATCGAGTAGTATTCGTGATTGGGGTCGGGCAGAAAATAGACGCCAGGCTCATAGCGAAAAAGTTCGCCGGAATCAACTAGTTTCTTAAATTGTTGACGCAGATTCCCGGCTGAAAGTCCGAGAGGTTCGGCATCTTCTGTAAAAATGGGTTTTCCCGGTCCGAATTTTGTTTTTAGAAATTCCAAAAGCATATTTGCCCCCTATTAACGCAATTTAATGTATATAATCAAAATACGTTTGTCAATAGGGGTGATTCATGCCAAAAGGCTCAATTATGTTTTTGCTTGTACAACGAGACTGGAATAAATCGTTTTAAAACAACCCGTCTAGCGTAATTTGGTGCTGTTAAAACGGATAAAGAATCTATGATTTTATATCCGAAAGTGGTATAAAAAGGTACGAAACGGATAAAGAATCGCAATGCGTGGTGGCGATAGGTGTTATGGGGGCTTGTTTTTTGAGTGTTCTGTCGAACGTGGTATGGTATTTTTCGAATCGTGAATTTTTTTATGTTGGGGAAACTATTTTATAATTTTTTATTATATTGCAAACGACATAGCCTGTGGCTTAAATAGCCATAGGCGCGAGTTTAACGTTGAGTTAGCTCTTATTCTCGTAATGGAAATCTGGTAAATTTTCAAAAAATCCCGAGAGTAAGGCGAAACACTCACGTCCAGCAATGGGCGTGGGTCGTTTGTGCTTATTGGGATTATAGGTTTACCAGAGCCTCCATTACGGTAAGTTCATTCGACGCCACGCTTTTTCTTTTTTTTGCGAACGCGTGGTTGCCGGGCGAGATAAAGGTCATTGAGCTTGCCGAAATGACCGCGGAATTTTGCTTGCAGTTGAATGCACCAGTATAAGGGCTAGCAAATGAGGCCCTTATGTTTGAGCAGACTTTTAACAATATCGATGACATCCTCTGGAAAGAGGGTGGTTGCAGCAACGAACTGGATTACGTGGAGCAGACCTCGTGGGTCCTGTTCCTCAAGTACCTGGACAACCTCGAAGCCGAGCGCGAAGAAGAAGCCGAACTCAAGGGCGAAACCTACGAGCGGATTATCGAAAAGAAGTTCCGTTGGAACACCTGGGCCGCCCCGAAGACCAAGAACGGCGAACCCGACCACGCCAAGGCTCTCACCGGCGATGACCTCACGGATTTCGTGAACAACAAGCTGTTCCCTTACCTCAAAAAGTTTAAGGAAACCGCCACCACGCCGCAATCGCTGGAGTACAAGATTGGCGAAATCTTCGGTGAACTCCGCAACAAAATAACGAGCGGCTACAACCTCCGCGAAATCCTGTGGTATGCCGACGCGCTGAGTTTCCAGAGCAGCGAAGACAAGCACGAGATGAGCCACCTGTACGAAGACAAAATCCGCAGGATGGGCAACGCAGGCCGTAACGGCGGCGAATACTACACGCCGCGTCCGCTTATCCGCACCATCGTCCGCATCATCGACCCGAAAATCGGCGAGACCGTGCTAGACCCGGCTTGCGGAAGTGCTGGGTTCCTTTGCGAAGCCTTCGCCTACATGAAGCAGAAAGTCAAGAGCGTTGCCGACAGGGAAACTTTGCAGAAGAAAACCTTCTACGGACAAGAGAAAAAGGGCCTTGCCTACATCATCGGCATCATGAACATGATTTTGCACGGCGTGAACGCACCGAACATTCTGCACACGAATACCTTGTCCGAAAACATGGCGAACGTGGAACAGAAAATGCGTAAGGACGTCATCATCGCGAATCCGCCCTTCGGTGGCAAGGAACGCGCCGAGGTCCAGCAGAATTTTCCCATCAAGACAAGCGAAACCGCCTACCTCTTTATGCAGTATTTTGTCAAGCTGCTCAAGGCGGGCGGCCGTGCGGGCATCGTCATCAAGAACACCTTCCTTTCGAACACCGACAACGCATCGGTCATGTTGCGCAAGGAACTCTTGGAAAACTGTGACCTGCACACGATTCTCGATTTGCCGAGCGGCGTGTTTACAGGCGCAGGCGTAAAGACCGTGGTACTCTTCTTCGAAAAGGGTCGCCCCACCGAAAAAATCTGGTACTACCAGCCGGACTTTGGCCGCAATCTAGGCAAGACAAACCCGCTCACCGAAGACGACCTTGCGGAATTCGTGAAGTTGCAGAAGAAAAAGACCGACAGTGAAAAATCGTGGACCGTGAACGTCAAGGATTTGAACCCCGAAACATACGACCTCTCGGTGAAAAATCCCAACAAGAAAACCGAAGTCGAATTCCGCGACGCCAAAACCATCATCAAGGAAATGCAGAATCTCAACAAGGAAAACGAAAAGATCTTGGAGGCTTTGTCAATATGATGGGGGAAGTCTCCCCCTCGCTATCCTTCGGCAGTAAGGCAGAGAAAGGTCCCTGAGCTGGTATGCTGAGCCAGTCGAAGTACTGCCGAAGGGCCGCTACCCCCTCGCCTAGGGGCTCTGCCCCTAAAACCCCGAACCGCAGAGGAAAAACGGTAACGTCATTGCGAGCTATGCGAAACAATCCAGTGATTACAAAGAACTGTATTTGGAGAATGTTATGAGCAAATGGGAATGGAAGAAACTTGGTGATTTGTATCCAATTGTAATGGGAAAAACTCCTCCACGTGGAGATCCCTCGTGTTGGGATAAAAGTAAACGTACAAATAATGTATGGGTTACTATAGCTGATATTTCATCTAATGAAAATCAGGTAATAACGGAAAGTAAGGAATATATTTCTGATAAGGCGACGAAAAATATTTCTTTGGTTTCGCCGAAATCTCTTTTGCTGAGTTTTAAGTTGTCAATTGGGAAAATGGCTTTTGCTGGTGTTCCGTTATATACAAATGAAGCGATTGTTAATTTTCCTCCTATAAAAGATATTGATTTACATTATTTACATAAGTATTTTCTCTATTACAATTGGGATAAGGCGAGCGAAGGTGATACAAAAGTAAAAGGAAAAACATTAAACAAAGAAAAATTAAAAAATATTGATATTCCCATTCCCCCTCTTTCGGAGCAGAAACGCATAGTCAAATTTCTTGACGAAGAATTCTCAAAAATAGACACGCTCAAAACAAACGCCGAAACCAACCTCAAAAACGCCAAGGAACTTTTCGAAACCACCCTTGAAAAAGAACTGAACCCACTATCACGTCATTCTGAGCGTAGCGAAGAATCCAGTGCAGATTTACCCTCCGGCTGGGAATTGAAAGCATTGGGAGATGTGTGCTATAGAATAAAACGTGGCAAGGCACCAAAGTATGTTGAACAAAGTGATGTCCTTGTATTTGCACAAAAATGTAATCAGCCTGATGGCACAATGTCTTTAGAAAAAGCTTTGTGCTTAGATCCATCAATTTTGGGTAAATATAAAGCGGAAGATTATGTAAAAGAGGGTGACGTCCTTGTAAATTCAACGGGAAATGGAACTGTTGGTAGAGTTGGCTTTTTTAACAATAAATTATTAAATAATAAAAAACCTGTTGTTCCTGACACCCACATAACAACCATTCGTGGTTTAGCGAATACATTTCCAAAATATTTGTATTACTTCCTAAAACCTAAAGAATCATATCTTTCTGATAAAAGTCTTGGAACGACAAATATGAAGGAACTTCATGCAGATGTTTTGGAACATCTTCAAATCCCCCTTCCGCCTCTTTCCGTCCAGAAAGAAATCGTCGCTCGCTTAGACAAACTCTCCGAGGACGTCAAACGCCTCGAAGCAAACTACAAGCAAATCATCGCCAACTGCGACGAACTTAAAAAATCCATCCTCAAAAAGACATTTCAAAACGAGAATTGAGATCCTTCGACTTCGCTCAGGATGACACGTTACTTTTTCTAACCACTAATCACTAACCACTGCCCACTAGATCATGAACGAGTCCGATACCAGAAGAAAGAAGATTGACCCCAAGCTGAAAGAAGCCTTGTGGGAAGTGACGCCGGACAGCGCCATTTATACGGAACAGTCCGCTTACGAAATCGCGCCGGGGCGAATCGGCCATGCCGAACGCAACCCCAAGAAAATCGACTACCTTCTGGTTTACAAGGGCATCAAGATAGCTATTGTCGAAGCGAAAAAGGACGAACTTGATGTAAGCGAGGGTGTGCCGCAAGCTAAGGAATATGCGGAACGCATGAACATCCGCTTCACGTATTCCTGCAACGGCAATAAAATCTGGGCAATCGACATGCAGACGGGTGAGGAGGGCTTTGTCAATGCTTTTCCGACACCGCAGGAACTTTGGAATCGGCTTTATCCTGAAAAAAATCCGCTCCGTGACAAACTGAATGCCGTTCCGTTCAACAGGGATGGCGGCAAGTCTCCGCGCTACTATCAGGAAATCGCCGTCAATAACGTCATGGATGCCATTTCCCGAAAGCAGGACCGCGTCTTGCTCACGCTTGCTACGGGAACCGGCAAAACATACATCGCTTTCCAAATCTGCTGGAAAATTTTCAAGGCACATTGGAATGTGGATGGAACGGAACGCTTGCCGCGCATCTTGTTCCTTGCCGACCGCAATATTCTCTCGAATCAGGCTCTCAATGATTTCGGACAATTTGACGAAAATGCCATGTGCCGCATTACGCCGGAATCTATTGCCAAATCAAAAGGCGTGCCTAAGGGCCCGAGCATCTATTTCAGCATTTTCCAGACGATGATGACCTCGTTGAATGGAAAATTCGTTTATGAAAATTATCCCGAAGATTTCTTTGACCTTGTCATCATCGATGAATGCCATCGCGGTGCCGCCAATGACGAAAGCCGCTGGCGTGATATCCTCGATTATTTCCAACGGGCGTATCACTTGGGCCTGACCGCGACACCCAAGAAAAATGAAAATGCCAATACCTACGAGTATTTCGGAAAGCCTGTCTATGTGTATTCTCTGAAGCAGGGAATCGAAGACGGTTTCTTGACGCCCTACCGCGTGCGGATTTCTTCTAGCAATATTGACAACTACATCTACGATCCCGAAGACGATGTAGAAAGCGGTGAAGTAGATCCGAATAAAATTTATAACGAAGATGATTTTTATCATGGTAACATCAAGATTCGTGAACGTGACGAGTTTAGGGTAGAAGAATTCCTAAAGCAGATAGACCCCGACGAAAAGACGATTGTGTTCGGTGCGACGCAGGCCCACGCGGCCATTCTGCGAGACCTCATCAATCAGCATTCTCGCAAGCCCAACGTGAATTATTGCAAGCGAGTCACCAGTGACGATGGCGACAAGGGCGAAGCCGATTTGAAGACTTTCCAGGATAATGAAAAACTGTTGCCAACAATCCTTACGACATCGCAAAAACTCTCGACAGGTGTAGATGCCAAGAATGTCCGCAACATCGTGCTGATGCGGCCCGTAAACAACATCATTGAATTTAAGCAGATTATCGGTCGCGGCACGAGACTTTTCGACGGAAAGTATTTCTTCACGATTTACGACTTCGTGGGCGCGAGCAAGAACTTTAGTGATCCCGAGTGGGATGGCGAACCGATTGTAGATACGCCGGAACCGCCCGACGGTGGAAAACCTGATGGAGATGGCGGCTCTAGCGGCGGGCCACGCAAACCGAAACCTTGCAAAATCTGCGGTAATCTTCCGTGCACATGCGACCCTAAAATGAAAGAGAAAAAATGCGTTGAAATTAAACTTTCCGACGGGCATGTTTTGCGCTTGCGTGCCCAGTGGCAAGAAAAATTCATGTTCGATGGCGAACTCATAACGCTCGAACAGTTTATTAAAATCCTCTTCGGCAAGATTCCGGAGTTCTTCAAGGATAGCCAGGATTTGCGAGCCCGCTGGTCTGACCCCACGACCCGCGAAGCGTTGCTGCAGAACTTGAGCGACAACGGATTCAGTAAAGAAAGGCTCCGCCAAGTGCAGGCCTTGACGCAGAACGAAAAGTGCGACCTGCTCGACGTGCTGGAACTCATCGCATACAACAAGAGCCCCATGGAGCGCGCCGAAAGAGTCCGCCTGATGCACGAAGAAATCTTGAACGAAATCTCCGAAAAGCAAGTCCCCTTCATGGAATTCGTCTTGCAGCAGTATGTGGAAAACGGAGTCGATGAACTATCGCTGAACCAGTTGCCCGAACTCGTCAAACTCAAGTACGGCACCATCAAAGATGCCTGCAAAAAAATGGGAGTGACTATCAAGGATCTGAATAAACTCTTCACCGATTTCCAGAAGACGTTGTACGTAGCGTAATTTTTGCAAGTGCCACTTGCACAATAAGATCGCGAACCAATTTTGCTAACGGTTATTTACAGAACAACCTATGACTCGGTCATGAAAACAAGTAAACTTGTTTTCGCGACTCTCGTGCTAACCTCATTTAAGAGTCGTTTTCTATATCGTTATTTATTTATCGACATAGGAACGGCTCTTTTTTTGAATTTAACCTACACAGAACAATCTGTGTAAAGGAGTAAAATGCAAGCAAACCACATCCCGTTTGAACAGCTGCCCTTCCCGAACACGAATTAGGTGACCAGTGTTTCAAAGATTGAGCTTTGCTCCAAATTCGCTGCGACTCGCAAATGCCGACATAAATGTCGTCGCTTGCTCGCCTTGCGGAATTTATTATATATTCAATAAGTACAAGGATGTCGCCGAGAAATCAGTCAAGGAGTACCTCGAATACTTCGCGACCAACAAGGCGACTTCTCAGGTAACTCAGGACATTGAACGTCTGCGGCAATGGTATCTGTCGGACAATGAAACAAGGAAACGCTATATGACTTGGCAACAGGAATTGGATGACATGGTATATGAGGAACGCGAACGCACCAAAGCGGCAGAACGCCGTGCTGACGAAGCAGAATCCCGTGCCGATAAAGCCGAGTCCCGTGCCGATGAAGAAAAATCTCGTGCCGATGAAGCGGAATCCCGTGCTGAAAGGTATGAAAAGATTCTTAAGGAGCATGGGCTTCTGTAAGGCTTCCTCATTTCCCTCTTCGTAATGATCGAGAATTTGCGACTGCCGATTGCGTGATTATCAGCAGCACAAACAAATTTACTTCATCTTGAACGCGAGCATCGTGATATCATCGAATTGCGGGGCGTTCCCGGCGAATTCCTTGACGGCCATGCGGACTTTTCTGCATGTGAGACGGACGGAATAATTTTTGGATTCGTTTAGGACGTTCAAAAGCCGTTCCATGCCGAATTCTTCGTTTCTTTCGTTTGTGGCTTCGGGAATGCCGTCGGTGTAGGTGAAAATCGTGTCGCCCGGTTGTAGCTGCGTTTCGAAATTCTGGTACCTGTAGCCTGCCATTCCGGCGAGCACGAATCCGCTTTTGATTTTTACGATTTCGAAGTTGCCGTCTGCGTGTTTGATGAAGGGCTTCTCGTGGCCGGCGTTTGCATAAACTAAGTGGCCCGTCTTGATGTTCAGTACGCCGCAAAGGCAGGTGACGAACATGTCGTGGACGTTGTGCTCGGCGAGTTCGTCGTTGGCGCGATTCAAGGCTTCGGCTGGAGAATGCCCGTTTTGCAAGTTGTGCCTCAGGACGATTTTGGAGACCATCATGAAGAGTGCTGCAGGGACTCCCTTGCCCGAAACGTCTGCGATAACGAGAGCTAGGTGGTCGTCATCAATCATGAAGTTGTCGTAAAAATCGCCGCCGACTTCAAGCGCGGGCCGCGTCATGGCGTAGTTGTCAAAACCTTCAACATTGACGGGCTTTGAAAGCGATGCCCGTTGGATGGCCGTCGCGATGGAAAGCTCCGTGTGCACTTTCTCTTGCTGTGCCGTAGCTTCGGTCAAATTCTTCACGTAATCGTCGAGTTCCGTTGCCATTTCTTCGTACGAACGGGCGAGTTTCCCGACTTCGGATGTGAAGTAGATGTACTTGTGGCATTTTTGCAGTGTGCTATGGATGCGCACGTAAATGTCTGTATTTTGTCCGAAAGTTTTTGCGATTTCGCTCATGCTTTCGATGGGCTTTGTGACGGTGCGTTCCATGTAGTAGAGGAATCCGAGTGAAACCCAGATGCCGATGTTGAGCAATGTGCCAATGTAAAAGTAAACGTAGTTCCAGAGGTAAAGATTGTTCTCGCCGTATTTAAGCGCAATGCTTGGGTAGCTTGTAATTCCAAACGCAACTGAGATGATGATGCTTGTGGCAAGGAAAAACAGAATAAATTTTTCGTTGAGCGAAAATGAAAAGATGAAATTGGCGGGCTTGTTCTTTTGCTTGCGGATGTTGCGTTGGCAAATCAGCGAAGCACAAATGAGGTACGGGAAGCCGATGACCACCATCGTGATGAATTGGTTGAAGAAAATGTTTGCCGATAGCATCGAAAAATACTGCTCGTCGTATTTGAGCTTGATGACGCTTACGACCATGAACGCTGCCGCAAGCGAATCTAGGATGACGATGAGCATGTACTGCACGTTCTTGTAAATCTTGTCGAGCTTGAACTTGTTCTTGTCGTTTTTGCGGAGCTTGTTCCAAATAACTGCGGGCACGTAACCATAAATAATCTGGATGAAAAATCCCGGGATAAAGATGATGGCGTCATAGCCCGATAATATATCGGCGATGAGGTTTGCAATCGCGCAGCCGAGGACGCCTGCAAATCCAAACGAAATGCCAAACAGCAAGGGGAGAGCCGCCACAATGCGGACTTCGGTCGTGTCGGAAATCTTGAAAAGCTCTCGGCAGGGGAATCCGAGGATAAAGAAAATAAGCCCACAAATAATCGCGATGAGTATGTACTTATGAATATTCTTCATAAAAAACTCCTTCTTAATTTTTAATATAAACATTTTTGAAGAAAGGAGTTGAAATGATGTCTTCCAATTGCGACTATGGGATAAAGTTGTTTGCGGACGGCAAAAACGAAAAGCCCTCTCTTTCGAGAGGGGTGAATTTTGTTTGTTTCGCATTCGCTCAACAAACGAAAAGCCCTCTCTTTCGAGAGGGGTGAATTTTGTTTGTTTCGCATTCGCTCAACAAACGAAAAGCCCTCTCTTTCGAGAGGGCTTTTTCGCGGGATAGACGAGGCTTGAACTCGCAACCTCCGGCGTGACAGGCCGGTGCTCTAACCAAAATTGAGCTACCACCCCAAGTGGTCTGATTGATTTCTCAATCAGTGTGCCATATTTAAAAATTTGTTTGGATTCAGTCAAGTCATTTTTGCAAAAAAAGTGATTTTTTTTAGAAAAATAGCCTTTTTCCTCGTTTTGGCTAATCTATTTCGTGTTTTTTTTCAAAATGTTCACTTTGAAAACGGGCCTGTCTTGTCAAAAACTCCTGAGGAATTGCTTTTTTTTACAATTTTTTGTATTTTGTCCGATAGATTTTTCTTTGTTGTAAAGAATAGTTTGGGAGAGCCATAAATGAAAACCCCTTTTAAAATGCATTTTGTTTTTGCCGCTTTTTCGGCAATTCTGCTTTTGGCTTGTTCCGACTCGCCAACATCTTCTGACTCGCCGGCGTCTTCTGCCGATGAGAAAATTGAGTCGTCATCGGGGAGTACGCCTTTGCCAGGTGGTAATTCCGCGAAGTCAATTTATGATGCGAAAAAGCAAACTTTGACGGATGGTCGCGATGGTCATGTTTATAAGACCTTTTCTTTTGATGACCGTGTGTGGATGGCCGAAAATCTGAATTACAATTATAATATATATTCAGCAAAAAGTACTTGCCTACATAATGATACTGCGAATTGTTTAAAAAATGGGCGAAGTTATACATGGAGCGCCGCTATGGATTCCATGGGTATCTTTTCGATTGGAGGTAAAGGGTGTGGTGTTTCTAGGTGCCGAAATATTACAGGGACGATTCGTGGGGTTTGCCCGGAAGGTTGGCACTTGCCTAACTTTGAAGAGTGGAATGAATTGTCTTATGCTATGAAAGCAGAAGGCCTAGATGTTGATTTTTATGCATGGAATCGTTCTACAGAAATCGCCGACCTTGAGAATGCTAATCTTGGTTCGGTTTTTTGGACGTCTAGAAATTATGAAGGAAATGTAATTGCTTTATATGAAAATGGAGATATTTCTTTTTTTAGAACGCTTTATTTAGAAGGTTCTTATCCTGTTCGTTGTGTGATGAACTATGACGAAAAAGATGTTTCCCCTAAATCGGATCGTAAAATCGTTTTCGGGACTCTTAAGGATTCTAGAGATGGCCGTGTTTACAAAACTGTAGATATAGGGGATCAAACATGGATGGCCGAAAATTTGAAATATGAGTATCCACAGGTGCCTTCGGAAAAAACATCTTGCTTTCGGGATGATCCCGCAAATTGTGATTCTTTAGGTCGTTTGTATGAATGGCGTGCTGCTGTGGATTCTGCTATGGTTTTTTCTGAAGATGCAAAAGAATGTAGATCAAATAATACTTGCATATTGAAGCACGTTGTTTCGGGGATATGCCCAGAAGGTTGGCGTATTCCTAGAGTAGCGGATTTTTTGAAACTTGCGGAAACTGTTGGGGGTAGCGATGTTGCGGGGCAGGTTTTGAAGGGGCGTGTTGGCTGGAATTATGAAGGACGGGGCTATGATTTATATGGATTTAATGCTTTGCCCTATGACAGTTTGGGAAAAACTAGTTTTTGGACATCGGATGTTTCTCATTCAGAGATTAGTTATCATGCGATTGCTTATGGATTGTCTGCTTTATCACCTAGGTCAGGTTTTTTCGAAGAATATATATTTGACAAGCTTCCAATTCGCTGCCTTAAATATTCTAAGGCCGATTTTGATTCTACGAGCTTATATATAAGGGATGAGAGTTTGTATGATCCAGAAGCTCATACATTGACTGATCTTCGTGATAATAAAGTCTATAGGACGACAACAATAGGGGATCAGATTTGGATGGCGGAAAACTTAACTTTCAATTATAATTGGGGTTGGGCCAAAAGTCATTGTGTAGATTATTATGGCAAGTGTGAAGATAAAGGTCGTTATTATAGTTTGGGAACAGCAATGGATTCTATTGGATTGTTTTCTGACGATGCGAAAGGCTGTAGCATGCATGCTTGCGAAAAATCTGAACGAGTTCGTGGTGTTTGTCCGAAAGGGTGGCACTTGCCAGACACTACGGAATGGAATAAACTGATTAAAAACGCTGGCGGCGGGTGGTATGCTGGAAATGCTTTAAAATCTGTGAATAGCTGTTGGCGTGCTGAAACCGTTGGAACGGATTCTTTGGGCTTTTCGGCAATTGCAAGTGGTTATATGAGTATTTATGGTGTCGCTTACAAAACTTGTGAACTGGCGAAATTCTTTACTTCGGATGTGGCGGTAGATTCTGTTTATTCCGTTTTATTAGATGCTAGATACGGAATATCCTTCTCCGTTGATACATACTACCCTAGAGAAATGTCTGTCCGTTGTGTAAAAGACGATGATTAGTATGCTTTGCTGGCGGTAAATACAGTTTTCTATCCAAATGTTCACTATTTTTTAGACAATTTGGCGGTCTTTTCCTATATTTGCGGTCATGACGAAATCTATTGAAATCCGCGATGCTCATGAACACAACCTCCGCCATGTCGATTTGACGATTCCCCGCGACTCGATTGTCGTGGTGACTGGCGTTTCGGGCTCGGGCAAGTCGAGTTTGGCGTTTGATACGGTGTTCCAGGAAGGGCAGCGCCGCTTTGTGGAGTCGCTTTCGGCGTATGCGCGCCAGTTCATTGGCCGCATGAAGCATCCGGATGTGGAGAGCGTTCGCGGTATTTCGCCGACTATTTCGATTGACCAGAAGACGGTGAACCGTAACCCGCGCAGTACGGTGGGTACGGTGGTCGAGATTTTGGACCATTACCGTTTGATGTTTGCGCGCCTCGGTGTTCCGCATTGCCCTAAGTGCGGCAAGGTGATTCAGGCGCAGTCGGTCGATCAGATTGTCGATAACTTGTATGCGAGTGACGAAAACAAAAAGATTTTGGTGATGGCGCCGATTGTGCAGGAGCGCAAGGGCGAATACCGCAAGGAACTTGCCGAACTCAAGGAAAATGGCTTTGTCCGCGTGCGTGTCGATGGGACGATTTACAGGCTCGAAGATGTGCCGTTGTTGGTGCGCTACGAGAAGCACACGATTGAAGTGGTGATTGACCGCTTGACGCTGGAACGCAAGAACATGAGCCGTTTGCGCGAGGCGATTGAAGGCGCCTTGAAGCTCACGGACGGAAAGCTCGTGTCGTTCTTGCTTTCGTCGCCGGATGTTGCGGGCGGTTCCGATGCTGCGGGCGGTACGGCGAATGCGTCGCGGGGTGGGGACGCCGCAAAGGAAGAATACCGCTTGCAGGGTACGCAACTTGCTTGCCCGAAGTGCGGAATTTCTATCCCGGAACTCGAACCGCGATTCTTTAGCTTTAACGACCCGAAGGGGCAGTGCCCCGCTTGCAAGGGCCTTGGTGAAAGTTGTGAATTTGACGTTAATTTGATTGTGCCGAATCCGGATTTGTCTTTGAAAGAGGGCTGCCTTGCCCCGCAAAAGAAGGATGACGGCTGCATTATCTTTAGCGATTTTGGCTGGCGTAATTTGCGCACGATTGCAAACGAAATGCACTTTTCGCTGGATACGCCGTGGTGCAAACTCAAGAAGGCACAACAGGATGCCGTGCTGTACGGGACTCCGAGCGGGAGCGAACGCGGCGTGGTGACTGTAATGCAGGAACTTTGGGACATGTGGCATATTTACCACTTCCGAAAGTACATGCAGATTGGCGTTTGCCCGGAATGCCATGGCACGCGAATCAACCGTATTGCGGCGGCGGTCGATTTTCACGGCCATAACATTTGCGAAATGACGGAATGGTCTGTCGAAAAGTCCGTCGAGTTTTTTGACAAGTTAAAGCTTTCCCCGAAGGAACAGCGCATTGGCCGCGAAGTGCTCAAGGAAATTCGCGGGCGCCTAGGGTTCTTGAAGGCGGTGGGCCTTGGCTATTTGGATATCAGCCGCAAGGCTTCGACTTTGAGCGGTGGCGAGGCACAGCGTATCAGGCTCGCAAGTGCCGTGGGTGCGGGTTTGCAGGGAGTGCTTTATGTGCTTGATGAACCGAGCATTGGCTTGCACCCACGCGACAACGACAAGTTGCTCGAAATGCTTGAACGTTTACGTGCCCAAGGCAACAGCCTTCTCATCGTGGAACACGATGAGGATACGATGCGTCATGCGGACTGCGTGATTGATGTGGGCCCTGGCGCGGGTGTCGAAGGCGGTCGCATTTTGGCGGCGGGCACGGTCGAAGAACTGGAGAAGAACAAGTCTTCGCTTACGGGCGCATATTTGAGCGGTCGCAAGGCGATTGAAATTCCGAAGCAGCGCTTGAAGATAGACAAGAATACGCCGAAGCTCAAGGTTTGCGGTGCCTGCGAAAACAATCTCAAGAACATCGACGTGGAAATTCCGCTTGGCGGTGCGTTTACTGTAGTGACGGGTGTTTCGGGCTCGGGCAAGAGCACGCTTGTGAACCAGATTTTGCGCCGTGAACTTGCGCGAGTGTTCTACAATTCCGAAGAACCGGTCGGCAAGTTTGACCATCTGGAAGGTCTCGAAAACATCGACAAGGTTATTGAAATTGACCAGACGCCGATTGGACGCACTCCGCGCAGTAACCCTGCCACTTACACGAAAATTTGGGACGATATCCGCGACTTGTTTGCTGGCATGGAAGAGAGCAAGGTGCGTGGCTACACCAAGAGCCGCTTTAGCTTTAATGTGAAGGGCGGCCGTTGCGATGCTTGCGAAGGCGCTGGCGTGAAGGTCATCGACATGCACATTTTGCCGAGCGTGCAAGTCACGTGCGACGTGTGCGACGGCAAGCGCTTTAACGAAGCGACCCGTGAAGTTTATTTCAAGGGCAAGAACATTTCTGAAGTGCTCGACATGAGTATCAGCGATGCTGCTGAATTTTTCAAGGATATTCCGAAAATTGCAGAACCGCTCAAGCTCCTTTGCGAAGTGGGCCTTGGCTACCTTACGCTTGGGCAACCCTCGACAACGCTTTCTGGTGGCGAAGCGCAACGCGTGAAGATAGCTTCGGAACTGCGCCGCCCGGGCACGGGCAAGACGCTTTACTTGCTCGATGAACCGACGACCGGTTTGCATTTTGAAGATATCCGCCGGTTGCTGGAATGTTTGAACCGCTTGCGTAGTCTCGGCAACAGCGTCGTGGTGATTGAACACAACCTCGATGTGATTAAGTGCGCGGACTGGATTATTGACCTTGGCCCGGATGCGGGCGTAAACGGCGGTCGCATTATCGCGACGGGGACTCCCGAACAAATTGCCAAATGCAAAAAGTCGGAGACGGGGCGTTACCTCGCTCCGGTCTTGGCGAAAAAGCATGGCGAAAACAAGCATTTTGAACGCACGGACGAAAAGGGCGAAAATTACTCGCTGGACATCGAAGTTCACGGTGCGCGCAAGCACAACCTCAAGAACATCGACGTGACGATCCCGCGCCACAAGCTCACTGTGATTACAGGTGTTTCGGGCTCGGGCAAGTCGAGCCTCGCGTTCCATACGCTCTTTAGCGAAGGACAGCGCCGTTTTGTGGAAACACTCAGCACATATGCCCGCCGCTTCTTGGGCCGCCCTGACCGTGGTAGCATTGATTCCATTTCGGGCCTCGCCCCTGCGATTGCCATTGACCAGAAGAGCGCAAGCAAGAGCCCTCGCAGTACGGTGGCGACGCTCACTGAAATTTACGACTACTTCCGCATTTTGTGGGCCCGCGTGGGTACGGCACACTGCTTAAAATGCGGAAAGCCGGTCAGCTCTTATGCCGCTGGCGACTTGATGCAATTTGCATTTGAGCGTGACCTCAATAAGATGGTGACGGTGCTTGCCCCGTTCGAAATCAAGGATGAAATTAAGTTATCTAAAATTCTGACGGAAAAGGGTTACCGCAAGGCGTATCTAGGCAAAAAGCTTGTAGAACTTCCGCTGCCTAAAGTCCCGACACGCGAAAAGCTGTTGCTGGCTGTAGTCGATTCTGTTGTTGTCAAGGAAGAAAATCGCGCCCGCTTGGTCGAAGCGTTTGAACGCGGCTACCGCGACGGTAACGGCATTTTGTACGTGGATTGCGATGGCGAAGAACGCCTCTCGGCAAGCGAAAAGCCCGGCTGCCCGGAATGCGGCTGGTACATGGATTCTGCACTCAATCCGAAACATTTCAGCTTCAACACGCACTGGGGCGCCTGCGAAACGTGCCTCGGCCTTGGCCACTTCAAGGATGGCGAGGAATGCCCCGACTGCCACGGCGAACGCTTAAAGCCCGAATATCTTGCGGTGCGTATCTTGGGCAAGAACATCATGGATGTGCATCACATGAGCATTGCCGAAGCCCGCGACTGGTTTGCAAAAGTCGATTTTGCAAACGAAGAAAATGCAACTTCTGCATCCATCCAGAGCAAAACGACAATTGCTTCTCCGCTCCTCCGCGAAATCATTGGCCGCTTGGACTTCTTGATTAGCGTGGGGCTTGGTTACATTGGACTTGACCGTGCGGGCGATACTTTGAGCGGTGGCGAGTCGCAGCGCATCCGCTTGGCAAGCCAAATCGGTAGCGGCCTCGAAGGCGTCTTGTATGTACTTGACGAACCGACCGTCGGCCTCCACGAAAGCGACACCGCAAAACTCCTGGATACGCTTTACCGCTTGCGAGACCTCGGCAATACGCTCGTGGTCGTGGAACACGACATCAAGATGATGCAGGCGGCAGACCACATTATCGATATGGGGCCAGGCGCTGGCGATTTCGGTGGCGAAGTCGTTGCCGAAGGATCTCCGGCAGAACTTGCAAAGCCGTATGCGTTGCAACAGTTCCCGCGTAGCGAAACGGTTAAGTTCCTCACGTATTCTACGCCGGTGGCAAACCAGCTGGAACCGGTACGCATTACGGATGATACGGAGTTTTACGAATTCAAGAACCTCAAGGCAAACAACTTGAAGAATTTGTCTGTGAAATTCCCGAAGAAGGCGGTGAGCGTTGTCTGTGGCGTTTCGGGTTCGGGCAAGAGTTCGCTTGTCGTGGATGAAATTTTCCCGGCGCTTAAAAAGCAGTTCCAGGCGCGTGGCCGCAAAAAGCAGAGTGGCGAAGTGCTGCTTGTCGATCAAAGCCCGATTTCGGGAACGCCGCGCAGTACGCCGGCGAGCTTCACGGGCGTGTTTGACGATATCCGCAAGTTGTTCTCCAAGCTCGAACAGTCCAAGGTCAAAGGCTTTGACTATGGCCGTTTCAGTTACAACCTCGCACGTGGGCGTTGCCCTGCTTGCGAAGGCCGTGGTGCAGTCGCGGTCGAAATGCACTTCCTCTCGGACATCTGGGAAACGTGCGAAGTCTGCGGTGGCAAGCGTTACAATCAAGAAACCTTAACAGTCACCTTCAAGGGCAAGAACATTGCCGACGTGCTTGACATGCGCATCGTGGATGCCTGCGAATTTTTCAAGGACCAGCCGAAGATTTTACCGAAACTCGAATGTCTCCGCGATGTGGGACTTCCGTACGTGAAACTGGGGCAGCCGGTCACTACGCTTAGTGGCGGCGAATCGCAACGCTTAAAGCTTGCTGCAGAACTCTGCCGCCGTCCGGCGAACGAGATGGTCTATCTGCTCGACGAACCGACGACGGGTCTCCACTTGAAGGATATCCAGATTCTCTGGAACCTCTTGCGCAGGCTTTCGGCCCGTGGTGATACGGTCATTGTCATTGAACACCACCCCGATATTATCCGTTTGGCAGACTGGAAAGTTGAATTAGGGCCTGTGGGCGGTGCAAAGGGCGGTTATTTGCTCGAAATGGGGGCAAATTCCATAAAATTTTAGAACATAATTGCTTACAAGAAATTATTTTTTTCTTAGAAGAAGGTTCTAAAGACAGGAGAGCTTATGACATTTTCCCGATTGCTTCCGCTTTTGTTGCTGGTTCCGGCATTGACCATGGCAGACGATGACCGCAACTTTAAAATAATGCCGGAAAATTTTAAAGTCGGTAGCGTTTTAGAGCATGCTGCCAATATTGCTATTGTATTGGATAGTTCTGTGGCTATCTCCTCGCAACCTGTTTTTCCATTGCAGCCGAACCAGCTTTACTTGCGTCAGAAAAAATCGGTAAAGGAATATTTGTGGTTCTCCGGTGTCGCCAAAACTGAAGAATATTTGAAACTTCATGCTTTTAGCCTGAAGGAAAACCACATGAGTCTGCGTGAAGTGGTTGGAATGCGGTTGTACGCATCACGCCAGCAAAAGGCTTTCCAAGATGAGGCCGATATCTATTTTGATTCCGAGTACATTTATTCATCGCGGGTTTCAAAGCTCTTGTTTATGAAAAACGGCAAGTGGCAAACGCTAAACGAGAGCGCTCATCCTGGCATCGTGGAAATCCAGTCTAGTGAAAAGGATCTGGAAATAGTTTCTTATAATACGTCCATGAAGAGTAACGCAAAGGTTTTTTATCCGGCGAAGGAAGGATTTTACATGTTCGCGTTCTCTGCTCCGGACAAACTTCCTTATGTGGAAGCCGGGCAACTCCGTGCAGGGAAAAGTCTTGTGTTCAAGGTGGATTTCCCTGTTTTGGATACCACTGCTTCTACGACTTCCAATTTCTCGGTATCGATACCTGATGTGCAAGCTCCTAAAACGCTTGAAGATACGGAAATACTCTATGATGCGTTCTCTGCCGAAGTGAATCAGAATGTTGGGCGAGTCGATACGACTGAATTCTCCAATATATACCCAGCAATCAAACCCGCTGATTCACTTGGGTTGATTGATTCTAGCAAGGATTACCGTGGTTACGTCAATCGTTACAACCACAAACGTTCCGAAGCACAAAAGATATGGCGTACCAGAAAGCTGGGCGAAGTCAATCAAGTTTTCAAGTCTATTCGTGAAAAACTTGACAGCTTGCAGCAGTTCCCGCTCCAGTTGAATGTTTGGCCCAGGTCTGTAGAAGCGATTGAAAAAGGTTCTACAATTAAGCCTGTTGAAAAGACTGCGGTTGTTGTGGATTCTACGGTGAAGGTCGCTGCTTCTGTTGCAGTCCCAGCTGATTCGACTGCGAAGGTTGCTGACTCCACTGCGAAGGTTGCCGATAGTACAGTTGCTCCAGTGGCTTCGGTGCCTGCACCTGTCGATGCAAAACCAGCGAAACCTGATACACTCCAGCTTGCTTTTGGCTCTAGCCAGGAAAGGGTTGATGTCATTTGGAAAGGTGTCATCAAGGGGTATTCCATGGATTCGATTTATGCAAAGCTGAAGTCTGTCGATCCGAGTGTCATTGTGACTTTGTTCCTTGCAAACAACAAACCTGTATGGATTTCCAAGGAAGGAACTCTAGTGGGGCGTTATCACTATCGCTACGAAAAGATTGCGTTCCGCATTGGAGTAAAGCTTTATGAAGGTGAAGGCAAATTTATTTTGCCGACGTACATAGAACAGGAACCAGAAGTCCGAGATTGGATTCACAGGGTCGAAGTGCCGACATCGAGTCCTTCTGTAGTGGAGGATACGACGCATAAGTTTGCTGTGCCGATCATTGAACATGCCACTCGTGGAACAGTTGCAGTCATTGATTCTGGCTCGTTCCGTTATCGTGGCAAGGTTGTCTCTATGTCGCCGTTTGCAATCCACACGACGGAAGTGACTCAGGAATTTTATAAGAAGACGATGGACAATCTTGATTCTGCAAAACGAATTCCGGACCGTTCTACGTTTAAAGGTCCGAATAAACCGGTTCAAGGAATTTCTTGGGAAAAAGCACAATACTTCTGCAAAGCTCTTGGTGGTGATTTGCCGACCGAAGCGCAATGGGAATTTGCTGGGCGTGCAGGCAGTAATAACGGCGCTCTTTGGGAGGTGGATGACCATTTCAGTGTGAACAAATATGCTGTCTTTGCTGAAAATTCTTACAAGATGGGCAAGACGGATACTGTGGCTTATGGTCCGCATGATGTTGCTACCAAGGAACCGAACGCTTGGGGCATGTACGATATGTCGGGGAACATGGCCGAATGGACTCGCGATAATTACTTTGCCATTACGTTCAAAATTGAAGATTCGAACCCGACCGGTTCTTACTGGGGTACGAATAAAGTTTTGAAAGGTGGATCTTGGAAGGACGGTGTTAAAAAACTGTACATGACGGATAGGGATGATGAAGATCCGCGTTATTGGTCTGATCATATTGGCTTCCGTTGCGTGTTCTCTCTCGAGAGAATCAATCAGGGAAAAAAGAAATGAGTAAAAATTCCGATAGGGAAAAAAGCATTTTTAAAAAGATTACGGCGTTGCCGTATCTGTTGGTTTTTCTTGCACTGTTGATGCCGCTTGCCAATGTTTCTTGTTCTGTCAAGGACAATAGCAAACCCATCGCGGAGACAACGTTTTATCAGATTGCTTCTGGCGTCGATTTAGATAAAGCTTTGGCGGAACCGGCACTTGGGCAAATGCACCGCATGGTCAAAGAAAACCCGAAAACGCTAGACCGCTTTAAAATGCATATTCCGAATTTCCCCAAGATGGAACCGATTCATCATTTGTATGGCATTCTGGGTGCGATTCTTTTAGCGGCAATATTTGCATGGCTTGTACCGCTGGCTTCGACTGTGATGGGGCTATTGTCGATGGTTTCTCTTTGGTCGCTTTTGATGCGGCTTGCTCACGTGGGAGAATCGCTTGGAATTCCGCTTTTAAAAGTTGAAGCCGGAATCGGGCTTTATTGCGCGAGTTTCCTTATCTTGATTGGAACGGCAATGAATATTGCGACGATGGTTCGACCTGCGGTTGCTGCTCGTCGCGCACGGAAAAAGAAAAAAACAAAATAACGTCTAAAGTAATTATTTTGAGCCTCCAATTTTAACGAATGGAGGCTTTATGCGTTTTATAGATTGTGCATTGGAATATTTGAATAAATGCTCTGATGAATTGTCGCCACTAACAGTGCGTACATATTATTGGAACTTGAAAAAAGTTGAATTGTTTAGTCCCGAATTGAGTTGTGATGAGGTAACTTCGAATTTTGTACGTGATTTCAAACATCATTTGGAAAGCTTGCGAAATAAGGAGGCTACTGTCGTCAAGGCTCTTTCTGTGCTCCGTGTATTCTGCAATAAGATGAAAGCAGATGACGTTATTAAAACAGACCCGTTTGAAAATGTGAAAATCAGGAGGGCGTATTCGCATCGCGGCTTTTTGACATTGCGAGAATTGAAACAACTTTATTTGAATTTTATAGATCGGCGA
Source organism: Fibrobacter sp. (assembly GCF_017545445.1). GTDB lineage: Bacteria > Fibrobacterota > Fibrobacteria > Fibrobacterales > Fibrobacteraceae > Fibrobacter. Next base: position 55,040 of record NZ_JAFWOM010000148.1, on the reverse strand, counting down.
ACGGTCTTGACTCGTGCCGAGGATGAGGTGATGCAAGTGTTTTTGTTTAGTTGTTTTACGGGGCTCCGTTACGGGGACTTGCGCACGCTCGACTCTTCAGAAATTTTCGATTGGAAAATCCGAAAGCAAATGCACAAGACAGGTGAGGCTGTCTATATCCCTATTCCTGTGCAAGCTCGGCTTTTGCTTCCGGAACCTCTTAAACCTGGGCTCGTGTTCCATGTGGTGGAAAATGCGACGTTCAATCGCACGCTTCGCAAAGCGGCTAAAAAACTAGGGCATTACAAGTATATCCATTGTCATCTAGCGCGGCACACGTTTGCTACGACGTGTATTACTATCGGTATTCCGCTCCCGGCGACGAGCAAGCTTCTCGGCCATCGCAATCTCGACACAACGCTTATTTACGCCAAGTACGTCGATACCTTTTTGGACAAGGAAATGAAAAAGTTTGACCGGCTGAGATAGCGCCTTCGGCGCATTTTATAGAACTTGGTTTGTTTCCCGCTGGGCAATGATCTCTTCAACTTTTTTGTTGATGCGATTGTTTTCCAGCAGGTCGTGCACAGCTTGTTCGTTTGTGGTCGCGACTCTGATGAGCTTGATGTAGAGAACGGTTAGGATAATCCACAAAAGCGTGCTGGTAAATAGTACGGCAGTATTAAAGCTTTTAAAACTGAAATAATTGAAAATGGGTGTTGCAATGTTGAAAATAAAGAACCATGTAAGCAACTTGTTTGACTCAGCTTTAACTTTTATACCCAGTAATTTTAATGTTTCATGTTGATTTTCTAATAATGATTTAAAGACGAAGTAATTGACGACGGGGATGTAGTAGCAGATGGTTGCTCCCCACGGGGTGAAATATGTTTCCGTGAATTTATTTTGTGCTTTATGGGCGTGATAAAACCAGAGCAAGTTTTTGCCGATGAAAACGCTAAAGGGAATGGCTACGAAGAAGAAAAATACGATTAAGGTCCATACAGCAAGATTGACATCTTTAGGTACAGGGGTGTCAACTTTATAGTTTCTATAATAATTTGCGATTACACCGAAAGTTTTTGTTGCTACGAAGAAGAAAAGGATGTTTAGGGCTATTTGGAGCTTTGTCCACGAGATGGCGCTTTTTCCGCGTTGCACATTGTCGTTGAAAGCTTGTTCAAGTTCTGGATCAACAATTTTTTTGAGCGATTCTTTGTGGGCTTCGCTTTGTGTCTCGGAATCTGCGGTTGAGGTGTCATCCCCGTCTTGTGAAGACAAGCTTTCGTTCGGTGCGTCACACCACAAGCATTTCGGCATGTCGTTGTCGTATTTCCTTCCGCACTTCTTGCAAATCATATTGGCCTCAAAAACATTTCAAAAGCAATTTTCGCATGACATTTGCTATTACTCGTCCATAACGCAACGGACACTGCGACCATATTGCTTGTCGGTTCCATACATGTACCAAACATGGGTAGAATACGTAAAATACATAAAGTCTGCTTTGTTTTCATCATCCTCTGTAGAAGTCCAGAAGTGTGCTTCTGAACCCACCTGGCCTCCATATCCCCGCTTGTCCCTATAGCCCGCAGGTAACGCCGAGAATCCATAGTCATCTGTTCCATTGCCACTAGTTCCTTTATAATCAAGCCAGCCACTGGTGGACTTTAGGTTCTCTGCTGCTTCATAATTGTTACCAACAGTAAACATCAAGCTACTCCATTCACTATTGGTAGGCAGGTGCCAGCCTTCTGGACACACTCCTCGCACATGCTGTCCAAAAGGCGTAGAAGGATAGCATTTTTTGCCATAACCGCAGCCCTTACCATACTCGCCCCATATGGCTGCGCTATCCATCGCGGCGGCCCAGGTGTAAAGTCGCCCATATTTGTTACAATAATCAGTGATATCGCTCATGCATAAGCTGTTATCCGATTCAAAGTTCAAATTTTCCGCCATCCATGTCTGCTTGCCTATGGTGACCGTTCTGTAGGTCCGTCCGTCGCGATTGTCTGTCATTGTTCCTAAGGCCGCGTTGAGCGCATTTGACGAAGAATTTGCGCGGGTGGCACTGTCACCGCAGGCGACAAGGTTAAACAGGAGCGCAATGGCCGCGCCTTTGGCGAGGCTCGCAAGGGTTCTGTAGGTGTTGAATTGTTTCATATTTCATTCCAAAAGGCTTCCTCAATACAATATAAAAATGAATTTGTATTTTACGTTTATTCACATTAGAATTGATCATAAATTATTAGGGAATATTGTGCTGCCTCATCGGGGGACGTTCCAGTATTTTCGTGTGACGGCGAAGACGGGGCGCCTATATTCAATTGGGCGATCGCTTTTTCGTTTGATAGTGGCTGTTGGACCAAGTTCATGCATATGAGTAGGACGATTATTGCAAATATGTCGAAAAATTAGAATCCGAGCCGAGCGTTATAATTCCTATCACGAAAATGAACAGGTCCGCCAAGACAATGGTTTGAACGGGTTATCGGGTGTGTAGGGGAGCCGTTTCAGCCTCTTGCAAATCATGGTTTTCCCGTCACAACAAACTCTACTGGTCAAGTTAGAAATTAAAATGTAGATTACTTCTGCTCATTATAAAATTTGAGGGGATTTGATGGAACGAGTTGTAGAAAATTTGTCCAAAGATTGTCTTTTGCCGCTGCTTCGTGAGCGGATCGCTGAATTGTCTAATGTCGAGGCGGTGCTTTCGAAAAGGCTTTCGCGTGCGCCGGCTGGCGTGCTGAATGTGTCGCCGCACCGTGGCGGGTTCCAGTATTTTCGCGTGACGGCGAAGACGGGGCGCAAGGGCGAGTATATTCCGGAAGAGAAAATGTCGTTTGCGTCGGCCATTGCCCAGCGCGATTACGACGCGAAAATGCGGGCCGAACTTCAGAAACTGCGCGGGGTCTTGGAAAAATGCGTGGCGAAGTACGATGCGTCCGTTGCGGAAAACTTGTATGCACTGCTGCATCCGGCGCGACGTTCGCTGGTGACCCCGCTTGTGTATCCCGATGAAGATTTTGTGGCGCGCTGGAGTGCGGTGAAGTACGCCGGTCGTGAATTCGACGCGGACGCGCCGGTGCTGATGACGGCGCGGGGCGAGCGCGTGCGTTCGAAGTCTGAAATTATCATTGCGGATGCGCTGTTCCGCAGGGGGATTCCTTACCGCTACGAGTTTCCGCATGAGTTGCTGCATGCGGGGGCGTGTGATGTGGACGTGGCGCGCGGTGTTGGTGAGGTTCGCGCGGGTCGTCGCGATGCTGGCGGAAGTCGCGGAGTTGGTGAATGTCGCGGTGGATTGCGTGCGCGAGGCCGTAAGAGCGTTGTTGTGTATCCGGATTTTACGTGCTTGAACGTGCGGACGCGTAAGGAGTTTGTCTGGGAACATTTCGGGATGATCGATGTGCCGGAGTATTGCCAGAACATGGCCTCCAAGATGGAAATGTACTTGATGAACGGCTTTTGCCTGGGCAAGAACTTCGTGATGACCACGGAGACGCATGACCGCCCGCTCAATTCCATGATGGTGGAAAAAATACTTGAACAGCTGGTGTGACGTTTTGGGGCTGAAAGCGCGAGCGAAGGTCTGAAAATGCGAGCGAAGGTCTGAAAATGCAAAAGTGGCGGTGAAATGAACAAAAAATTCGCGATTTCACCGCCAAAATTTAGTTTGTACGTGCTGAAATGAGGCGAATTCAGCTTTTGCAGGACTGCTGAAGCGTTTTCTGGCGGTGAAAATGGACGAAAATGCTGAAAATCACCGCCACAAAATGCGACATTACGGCGTTTTGGTCCAAAATCTTACAGACAAACTACAAAAGTGGCGGTGAAATGAACGAAAAATTCGCAATTTCACCGCCAAATTTCAATTTTTGCGAGCGAAGCACTCTATTCTTTAATTGTCGGGGCCTGTCTTGCGACCGGGGCGAGCTCGCCGTGCTTCCTAAACAGGTGCTTCACGAGCGTGCCAAATCCGCGGAAGACGCGGTAACGTTCACGCGGGTTCTTGATGGCCATGATGCCCTGGCGGATGATGTAGCTCGGGCGCAGGTAGAATTCACGGCGGGCCTTGTCGCAGAAATCGACGAGCGCCTGGCTTGTGAGTTCGCCGCGCTGGATCGTGGTGCGGTGGAAGCCGTCCTTGTCGAGCCACTGGCTGTAGTCCTTGGACTTGAGCGCACCGCTTTCGAGAGCTTCCTTGTACGCTTCGGTGCCGGGGTACGCCATGATGGGGTAGAACTGCGCCGTGTTCGGGTTCAGCTTCTTGGCGTAGTCGAGCGTCATGCGGAGCGTTTCCGGCGTGTCGCCCGGGTTACCGACCATGAAGCAACCGTGAACGAGGAGTCCTGCCTTGCGGGCGTTCTTCGTAAATTCAATCGCCTTGTCCGTGTTCTTCACGCCCTTGTGGATCTTTTCGAGAACCTCGGGGCTTGCACTTTCGAAGCCCACGCACATCTCGCGGCCACCGGCCTTCTTCATGAGCTTGAGCAAATCGAGCGGCACATCGGCGCGGGCGTTGCAGCTCCACGTAATCTTGAGACCGCGTTCCAGAATCAAGTTGCAAATCTGGCGCACGTGTTCGTGGCTCGCCGTAAACGTATCGTCTTCGAAGAACACTTCGCCTAAATCTTCGAAGTTTTCCTTGATGTACTGCAGTTCGTCAACAACGTCCTTCGGATCGCGGCGGCGGAACTTGTGACCGTTGAGCGTCTGCGGGATCACGCAGTAGCTGCAGTGGTTCGGGCAACCGCGGCCACTGAGAATCACGATAAGCGGGTTCAGGTTCGCGCCGTAGAAATACTTCTTGTAGCAGCTGTAGAGGTGCTTGCGATAGACCTTGGAAACCCACGGGATTTCGTTCAAGTTCTCGATTTTCGGGCCTTCGGGCTGGAAGTCCACCTTGCCTTCGGCGGTGCGGTAGGCAAGTCCCGCGAACTGACCGACGGGAGCGCCGTCTCCGCGGAGTGCACGGACGAGGTTCCGGCAAGTGTAATCGGCTTCGCCAATCACCACAAAGTCCAGCGACGGTTCCATTTCCATGGATTCAAGCGGCTCGGCGGTCGCGTGCGTGCCCATGATGGCAACCTTCACGTTCGGCAATTCTTGCTTGATGGCGTGGACCACCTTGAGGTCGTTCAAAATACTCGGGGTGCTAGTGCTGCAAATGACAAGTTCTGGGCCGAACTTCTTGATGCCTTCAAGCGTCTGCGCGAGGTCTAGTTCCATGGCGGGGCTGTCAATCAGCTGGATTTCGTTGCCGTCGGCTTCGCAAACGCCGGCTGCATAGCTCAAAAACATCGGCCAGTAAAGCGTACTGGATTTAGTAACACAAGGGGAGCGAGATTCCCGACTGAACATCGGGTGAAAAGGAGGATTTAAAAAAGTAACATGCATGACGGACACAAAATACATAATCTTAAATGATTATGCTACATTATAATGTAATGAAAAAGCTTTTTTTAATGATTTTTTTGTGTATCGTGACGGGCTGCACAGCTCAAACGGGCTCTTTGGCGGATTCTACGGCGGTTTCTCCCCCCGTAGATACGGTAAAAACGACGTATGACGACGGTCGCGTGTCGAGAATTTACACTGTCTTGAAGGGAACGGACGTGCGCGAAGGCATGTCGTTGACATACCATCCGAACGGGAATTTGGCGGTCGAAGCCCCCTACAAGAACGGCAAGTTGGACGGCGTTTTACGCTCGTACGATGAAAACGGGAAGTTGCACGAAACGGTCGGCTACAAGGACGGCGAAGAAGAAGGTCTGAGCACCATCTATTATGAAAACGGCAAAAAGAAATCGAGCGAGAAGTATAACCGCGGAACGTTAAACGGCATGTCGGAAGACTGGTACGAAAATGGAAAAATCCGCCGCCAGATTCCGTACGAGAACGGACAAATTCACGGCATCGTGAAAATATACGATGAGATGGGATTGCTGTTCGAAGACATGAAATTTGAACGTGGTATCCGCAACGGAGCTTACCACCGCTACAGCTTTGGCAAACTCGTCCAGGAAGCGGAATTTAAGGACAACCGCTGTGTCAAGAATTGCGATTTTTAGTCGTTTGTCAATGGTCGTGAGTCGTTAGTTATACAATCGCGTCGAATTGCCAATCTTAAAGCTAGTGACCAATAACTAATTACTAATAACTATTGTTAAATTTGTTCTAAAAAAGGAGAAGGATTTATGCTAAAAAGTAATTTATGGACTTTGACATGCAAACCGATGGTGGTATTGTTTGCCGCGTTTGCAATGCTTGCCGGATGCGGCGATTCGAACGGCACTTCGGTTGATGAAGTGCAATGGAATGGAGATAAAGGTACTTTTACCGATTCTCGCGATGGTCAAAGCTACAAAGCAATTGCCATTGATTCGGTAATTTGGATGGCCGAGAACCTCAGCTACAAGACTGAAAATAGCAAGTGCTTTGATGAAAAAGCGGACAAATGCAAGTACGGTCGCCACTACTCTTGGGATGAAGCCTTGATTGCTTGCCCTGCCGGATGGCATTTGCCGAGCAAAAGTGAATTTATTGCAATGTTTGCTGCTGTTGACATGAACAATTCCGAAGTGGACACGAGTAACGCTGCATATTTCATTATGGAAGATGTCGGATATGCTCTTAAGTCCCAAAAGGGGTGGGTGAATGAAGATGGCAAAAGCATTAATGGCTCTGATGCTTACTCCTTTACTGCTCTCCCTGCTGGCTGTTGGAACGCGGAAGACTTGGACTTTGTGCTTCAGGGCGAACAAGCCGATTTCTGGAGTTCTACAGAGACAGATTCTAATTTTTCGTATTGCGCGACTATAGGCGAAAACACTTATGTAAATGTGATAAGCTGCGGTGTTAAATTTGGACGCTCTGTCCGTTGCGTAAAAGACTAGTGGGACTTTGACGCCTTCGGCGTCTGCGGCTGCACTCGGTCATAGAAAATGCAATAGTTCACAAGGCGAAGCAAGCAGAAAACATTTATGTTTTCTATTTGTGAGCCGAAGGAATGGACGCGAAGCGTCAACCATTTTCTGCGACACTCGTTTTGCACGCTTTTGAGGTCGCTTCGCTCTCAGCTCGCTCGTAAACTCGCTTTTGGGCTATGGGGTCGGCACATTGTGCCTTTGAGCACGCTTCGCTTTGGGGTCGCCTTGCTTTGCAAGGCTTTGGGCTGTTCTAATTACAAATGCCCATACCTCAGAGGGAGCCGAAGGCGACCGTGCTCATACCCCATACCTCAGAGGGGCGTAAGCCCCGTGCCCATACCTCATACCACTCCTTTTTGAAGATAAATTTTTATATTTTAGTTGTATAAATAAATTTGAAGCTGGAGTGAAGATGAAACTTTATTGGATTGGTGTGGTGGCCTGCCTTGTCTTTGGGGCGTGCGGTTCGGATGAATCTCAAAAGCCAAATGATGAAATTCTTTCTCTGGATACGGAAGAAAATAAAGAAAGCAATTCCGAAAAAACGGAACTTAAAGGTAATGTAGATCCTGATGAAAAAGAGGACTACATCAAGACGAGTTTACCTTCGAACATTGTTTTTTCTATTGATTCGGTTCGCGATAACTATCGTAGCACGAACGTTTATTACATTCGTGTTGGAAATGCCGTATGGAACAGTCAGAAAAATACGGCGACATCTAGCGGTGTGGAAAGCGTTTGCTATGACGAGCAAAAAGGCAACTGTGATGATTTCGGTCGTCTGTATTCGTTGAATGGAAATATAAACGCGGTTTGCCCTGATGGTATGAATTTACCTTCGTCAAAAGACTGGGAACTTTTAGAATCATATCGTTCCGAATACCGCGAAATCGGTAAGCTGTTGTCGTTCTCGTATGGCGGTTATTGCGAAAAGACGAATGGCAAGTTTAAATGCTCGGATTTAAATTCATCGGCGAATTACCTTACTTCTGACGGGAAAGTTTATTCTCTTAAGAATGGTGCTGCAAAGGCCTCCTTTAAGTCTGCTAAAGAAAACGGATTTTATAATATCCTTTGCGTCGGTTATCCGTCGTATGTCAAAGCGAAAAAGGATTTGCCTACTTGCGACGAAGTAAAAAAGAATCCGCCCACGTTGGCGTATGTTTTTGAAGAAAAGCAGAACTACCGTTGCTACCCGGACTTGAAATCTTGGTTACCTGATTTCACTGAGAACTGTAGCAATAACCGAAAAACGTTCGTTGTCAACGATTCGATGATGATTTGCCAAGATGAAATTTGGCAGCTTGCAACTATCAGCGAATCGCCTGTAGTTTGTGACACCAGCAAGCAGGGGAAGGTCTTTAAATTCAACGGCGAAAAATACGTTTGTGACCAACTTAAATGGCGTAAGCCGACGGGTCTTGAAGATTCCTTGGGCGTTTGCAATAGCCGCAAAAACGAAAAAATTGATACTTTATTCCAAGGTAATGTAATTGAATTGTATTATTGCGATGGCTACAAATGGCGCGTGGCGACGATGAACGATTTCGTCGGTGATTGCAACGATAAACAGACTAAGCATTTGTACGATACGCTCGATTTCAAAAATACGCATTATATCTGCCGTGGCAATGGCTGGGAGCGAGTTACAAAACTTGAAGAACGTTTTGGCGTTTGCATTCCCAAAAAACAGTTTATGTTTGAAACTGGCACTTACGATATCACGGACGAAAAAACGGAATACATGTGCGATACTACGATGACTTTTGTATGCAAAGATTCTAGCGCAAAATCGACTGTTTGCGATTCGACAAATGGCGAAAAACAGATAACGTACGCATGGAAAAATTACACCATTAATGATATTTTGGGACCATGCGATGCTCCTGCGATAACAGAATTTCGTGATGCATATTACGAATGCGATGAGGGCTATAATGGGTACTTGTGGAGCTATCGTAGAATCGGATCTTCTTATAGAAGTGTACAGACTTTAAATCATTGTAATTCATCGACCGTAAATTTAATAATGAGCTCTAATGGCAATTATTATTATACTGAAGTATGCACGGACTATGGTGATTATTACAATGTAAAGACTCTTGTTTTCCCAAAATGTTCAAAAGAAAATCATGGTGAAACCTACACGAATGATACAACGGGAGTGAGTTATTACTGTAATGCTGATAAGGGTAGCTGGCGAAGCTTCTATGATGGCGTGGATAAATGTCTTTCTGATAATTACGGAAAAATGGGCAAAACAACTAAGTTTGGCTACGTTGTGTGTGATTCAAGTGGCTGGAAAAGCATCTCAAAAACAGAATACGAAATAGGACTTTGCGATAGAAAATCAAATTTGCAAATCAAAACATATAATGGTTCTAAAGTTATGTGTGTCGATGGACGTTGGGAGCTGTACAAGGAAAAAGACTCCTATCGAGTAAAAGGCAAAGCTAAAGGGGGCAAATAATGAATCCGATGAGTATGTTGAAAATGAAGTTGTTTGCTTTTGTTTTTGTTGCCTTGATTGCTGGTACATTTAGTGCTTGTGGCGATGATTCAAGTTCTTCGCAAGATGTCGAAAATGAAATTTCGACGGCGGAAAGTAGCAGTAGTGGAAAAATTAGTGGCAAAAAAGTTTCTAGTAGCAGCTTGGAATCTAACGTTGATATCAAAGATGGTCCCGTAAGCAATACGGATACCATTGATGTCAGCGAATATGATGATAACGATATTATTAAGGATAAGCAAAGTGAAAGGGGTTATGAACTTTTAGTTTCGGGAATTAACTCATGGATGGTCGAAAATCTCGATTACAAACCGAATCATCCGATAAGCACATGCTACGATTACGCCGATTCTTTGTGTCGCGATTACGGAAGGCTTTATTTCTCGAAGCAAAGGGAGGACATTTCTTGCCCGGAAGATTATCAATTGCCCAAAGCAAGCGAATGGAGACTCTTGCTGGAATCTAAGGTCGATCACAAACCGCAATTTGCCGGAAAGTGCAATCAAACGAGTGGCAAACCTTTGGAATGCATTGCCATCAAGGATACATCTTATTACCTTACTCAAGATGATAGCATTGTCGTGCTCCCCAAAAAGGGAACCTGGAAAGTCGTCAAGAATAGCAGTAAAATATTTACTAGCGTCCGCTGCATAAAGCATTTGAGTATCATCGAAAAAAAGAAGGATTTGCCCAAGTGCAATAACGATTACAGCCAGCGAACGGTTTATGTGATAGAAAATGATTCCGCTTACAAATGCCAATCTTCTGAATGGAAGTACGCAAAGACTTATTCTGTATGTAAAGACGGAGAAAAGTACCTTTACAAAGGCAAAAGCGATTCGCTGTATTCCTGCAAAAACGGAATGTGGCATATCGCAGACCTTTCTGACATTAACAGACCCTGCTTGGATGAAAACCGCCATAAGGACGTGACACTCAGCGGCAACCGTTATGCATGTACTGACACGGGTTGGGCAAAGTTGCCGTACCCGGCTTCTGTACTTGGCGAATGCTATTTGGAACATTTCGGTGTTATTGCGAAAGCTGATAGCATGAATACGTTTGTCTGTAGAAATACAGGACTTTGGACAAGTGCCGGGCCTGTTGATGTGTTCGGTAAATGCAATAAAGACCGTGATGGTTCCATTGTTACCCTTGATACCATGGAATATTTCTGTACAATGAAGTATGATGGTCGTTGGAATCGTCGAGATGATGATGCTGTGACGAAGGAACATGGATTCTGTACAGATGAACGTTACAATGAAAAACAGGTTACCCATGACCAATATTATTTGTGTGGAAGCGACAATCGTTGGATTCGAAAAGATAACTTTGATTACTTTGATAAATGCGATACAGCTTTGTGGGATTCTGTTGGCTTTGTCGGTAGTTTGGAATATTTGTGTAACAGGTATTTAAAAAAGTGGCAAACGGTTCCGCATATGTCGTTTGAGGAATTGGAAAAAGAAATCGATTGTACTCCGAAGGTTTATGGCAAGATATACACTCGAAAGTCTGGTGGTGACAAGTATATTTGCAAGTTAAACAGTAAATCGCAATATCAATTTTTGACTCCATCTGAAACGGAATTGAAATATGGTATATGTGGTCGAGATACTGCATTTCATGTTTCTGAAAGCGATAGCATCACTTATGTTTGCCAAAGCGGAAGCTGGAGTAAACGAGTGTTGGATAAGAACGAAATCAAATTTGGCATCTGTCCTAGGGATACAACGTATTTTATAGTCGAAGATACGCTTGTTTACACATGTAGAAACGGATCCTGGTCGAGTCGTAAATTGAGCGCTCTTGAATATAAACTTGGCATTTGTCCTAGAGATACGACTTATGAAGTTTTGGAAAATATGTATGTCTATACTTGCAAAAATGGAACGTGGAGCGAACAGAAATTGTCTGAGTGTGAATCTAAGTTTGGCAAATGCACTAAGGATTCAAATTACGTCAAGCTAAAGGATAAAACGGGATGTTTTTGTGAAAGCGGTGCATGGAAACAAAGAGTCCTGGAATCTGTAGAAATCAATTATGAAATTTGCAGGCAAGGGGTAAATTATATAATATTCGATAATAGATACACTTATACATGCAAAAATGGGGATATAACAAAGTACACTACGACAAAAAGTGATCGTAACGATGTTTTTGGAAAATGCCAAAGCTCTACTCATGGCATTGATACGGTCTATTACGGTCAGAGATTTGTTTGTGATATCGTTGCTTCTGATGAATGGATTCAATATGGCATACTTGACACCTTAGCGGGTTCGCACTGCACTGAATCGATAAATGATAAAGAAGTGAAATTGAATGACACTACGTATTTTACTTGTACCCATACAGTTTTTGGATATGAATGGAAACAACAATATATGTCTGAGCGCATGTCGAACTGTAACAAAGATAAAGAGGGGGCTATCGAAACTAACGGTCTTACGAGGAGTGTGTGCCGTAATTCTAAATGGGTGCCTGCAGATACGTTCCATGTAACGGATAGCCGCGATGGCAATGAATATGCGGCGATTACTATTGCTGGAAAAACGTGGATGGCTGAACCTTTAGCCTATGTTCCTGAAGGACAGCAAATTTTTGTGATAGGGAAAAAATATCCTGTTGAATCCGTAAATCGTGGTCAAGTTGTATTTTATCCTTGGGCTGTTGCCATGGGACTTGATAGGAAATATGATTCAACTTATGCAGGGGATCTTTTTAAAGATAAGGCTATGGTTCAGGGTATTTGTATGGATGGATGGCATTTGCCAAATCAAGATGAAGTCAGTGAATTAGATAAAGCTATTACGAGAAATTTTCGTAATAATTCGAAATTATTTGAAGATGAAGATATTGTCGGTATTCATTTTATAAAATCCCAATCATGGCAAATTTATCGAAATAGTGAAACCGGAATTGATTCTTTGAGTGTTGTAACTAATAATGAAGTAGAACATGTGTGGACTTCAAAGGAACAGGGATATACGAAGGCGTTTGAGTCTTGTTTTACTGAGGACTACCAAATCTCTGTGGCTGTTTCGAAGTTGCAAGTGTTTCCAGTCCGCTGCGTGAAGGATTATTAGTAGGCTGTGAGGTCGGCACGTTGTGCCTTTGACGCCTTTGGCGTCCGCGGCTGCACTCGGTCATAGAAAATGCAATAGTTCACAAGGCGAAGCAAGCAGAAAACATTTATGTTTTCTATTTGTGAGCCGAAGAAATGGACGCGAAGCGTCAACCATATTTCTGCGACACTCGTTTTGCACGCTTTTGAGGTCGCTACGCTTTGGGCAATTGCTCATACCTCGGAGGGAGCCGTAGGCGACCGTGCCCATACCCCATACCCCAAGGGGCGTAAAGCCCCGCCCATAGCTACTTTTTCTTCGGCTTCACGGCGTTCCACACCATGTAACCGATGAAGAGTACACCAAAGCCAAGCAACGCAATGGCGAGTTCAGAATTGTACTTTTCGATGATGTCCTTTTGACCGTGCGCAAAATAACCGAGCAGTGCGAGGACGCAGTTCCAAATGGCAGCACCGAGGAACGTGTAAAGCGTGAACGGAGCTAGCTTCATTTTTGCAAGGCCTGCCGGAATTGAAATCAGCTGGCGGATGACCGTGATGAGGCGACCGACGAATGTTGAAATGGCGCCGTGTTCGCGGAAGTAGTTTTCGGCTTTTTCGACTTTCTGGACATCGAGCAGCAAAAAGTGTCCGAGGCGGCTGTCTGCGAATTTGTAGATGATCGGGCGACCGAGAATCTTGGCGAGGAAGTAGTTGACGTAGGCGCCGATGAGTGCGCCTACGGTTGCGAAGAATACGATGAGCGCGATGTTGAGGCCAGAACCCGGCTGGAGTGCTTTATAAGCGGCGGGCGGCACGACAAGTTCTGACGGGAACGGGATGAATGAACTTTCAATCGCCATCAAGAGCGTGATTGTGCCGTAATTCAGGTTGTCATTGTACCAGTCAATAATGCGGTTGTAAATGCCTGTCGATTTCGTGGTGTCGGCGACAGCGCCTGCTGCGTTGGCGGCATCGACAGAGAGCGAATCTGCGGCAAATGTAAAAGCGGTAAGGAGAAGAGCTAAAGTAACTGTTGTTTTGAGAACTGAATTTTTCATTGGACGCAATTTAGAAAAATATTTGGCGTGTCGCCAGAAGATCTCATAAAAAACAGACCTCGGCGCAATGGCCGAGGTGACAAAAACTTGTTTTGCTGAGAATGTTAGAATACAAAGTAGATGCCGACGCCGAGAAGGGCGGCTGCAGTTCCTAGCAAGATGCCTCCAGCGATGGCCTTGTTGTCGCCTTGGTTTACAAGCTTATGGTTCTTTGAAACTTTGTTCCTGTAATTTTCACCTTTGACAGATCCCGGAATCTTGAGTTCTTTCTTGATTTCGTCGGCATCGTTGTAATCCAGATGGGCGAGGTACATGAACAAGGCTCCGATGAGCGCTGTTCCTGCGGCTCCGCCGATGAACGCTTCGCCGATAGTCTGCATTTTCTTGTCGCGAATCCACTTGTTCTGCTTTTCGATTTCGTCGAAATCCGTGAGCTTTTGCAGGTCGATGCTCAAGTCGATTTGCGGAACGGGGGCGACGAAGAAACTTATGAGCGTGTCGCGGTAACCGGCTTTGCGAATGATGATGCTGTCCGTGCCCATTTCGTAGGCGGGAATTTTTTCGGGCGTTTGTGCGATGACCTTGGATCGCTTGGTGATGGGGGAGCCAGCCTTATAGATGTTGGCTCCTTCGGGGAATGTCTGAATGCGAATTTCGGGAGAAACGCGTTTGAGTTTGAGCGAAACATGGGTGGTGTCGCCCGGGAGAGGATGGATGCTTGTGCTTGTGCCCCAAAGGTGCCTATCGACGTTCCAGTAAGCGTAAAGCGTGAATTTCGATGTGTCGGTAGTGACGAATGTGCAGGGTGACTTGCAGATGGCATCTTTGTCTGCTCGTGAAATTGTTGCACCGTCAGGATCCGTTTCGACGTGAATGTAGCTTCTGTCTTTTTTCGTCTTGACAATCTTTTTGCCTTGGGCATCCAGAAGCTGATTTTTTAATTTGTTGTTCGTGATGGCTTCGCTGAGAGCGGAACTTTCAGAAATAGTCAGCGTGGCGCGGTGCAATGTCGGGAGAGAATCCTCGTAAAGAACGTGCGTCAGGTTTAAGCGGAGGCTATCGGTTCTGATGACTGGCGTGATTTCACCGAAATAGATGGAGTTGAAGCCCATTGATGCAAGTTCGCTTTGAACGCAAACATTGTCATTGCAGTTGTTGATGTCCGTTTTACGGATGATTTGCGGCTTTTCTCCAGATTCGTATAAAAGGCGTGCCGTAAGTGCGGTGAACTGGTCTGCAAAGGATTTTTCAACATTGTCACCATTGTAAGCGACGAGTGCTGTTTTAATGATCGGCTTTGCTTTAGCTTCTTTAACTTCAGGAGATTCGTTTGATGCTTGCTTGCTTATTGTGGAATCCTTTGGTTCTGCTTTTTCTTTCGATGGTTCTGTTTTTTTCGATTCTATTTTTGCTGTTTCAGCTTTTTTTGCATCATTATTCTTCGCTTCATTCCTTGATGTTTCCGCTTTTGAAGAATCGGCGGCATTTTTCGCTTGTTCTGCATTTTTTCTTTCTACGGGGGCCGCTTCTGTCTGTGTGGCTACAGGTTTTGCTTGTTCTGGCTCGACCTTGTTTTCTGTTTTTGTAGCCGGCTTGGAATCGTCTGCTTTGTTCAGCAAGTCGTTTCCTTGTTCATCTACAATTTTTTTGAATTGCTTCTTTGCAATTTTAACGACAGTGAACTTGTTTTGAATGTACCCGCCAAGACTTACGGTATCGTTTTCGATGCCTAAAAATTTAGCACGCTGATGCGTTCCCGACAAGAGTTCCACATCGACGTATTTTCCTTCGGGCTCGGCGAAGGCGGCGGCTAAAGCGATTGTGATGAGTAAGAAAATCTTTTTCATATTCTACCTAGAATGAAAGAATAAACCCTGCGGAAAGGAGCAATAAACCTGTTCCGAAAAAAATCTTGGAAACTGTTTTCCCTGTTCTAGCACTGTTTCTGTGGTCCTCAAATTCTCGCATGTGCGAGTCGTAATTTTCATTTTTGAAACGCGTGTTTTCCATAGCTTTTTTGTGATCGTTTGCCTTACTGATATTGTACAGCGTGACGATTGTTGAAATACTGCCGATGCTAAAAGGGAGAATTGAAAACCATTGGAGATGGCGCCCTAGATTGCGCCTGCTTCGATGCTTAAGCGTTTCTTGTTGCGAAAGTAGAATTTCTTCGTCATAAGTTTGGCGGAGTGCGACTATAATGTAAGAGGTATCGTTAGAGGATAACTTTATATTGATGGTCGTATCGGCGTAATCCGTATGGAAAAAAGAAATGGTGATGTTGTCTTTTCCGTCGGGAACGGGAATGAACGCTGGCGACGTGTAATTGGGCTGGTTTGCAAAATCGACAAGTTGGGCGTCGGTATAGAGGTCAACGGTAGAAGGGTTTGTCGAAATGTGCAGGTAGCGCGTCTTTGGCTGGGCTTGCTGTTGTGCAAACAAGTTTCCATAGATTGCCATTAATATAAATACAATTACAAAGGAGGCTTTTTTGAAATACATCATTTATCCTCCGTTTTTGCATAAGGTCCATCAATTGTCGTTATGGTTTTGTTGACCTTGATTTTCCAATAGACTTCGGGAGCCTTGTTCTTTGCGTAGTCTTCGGCGTAGATTGAAAGATTGCATTCTTTTTTGCATGTATTGGGTATGGATAAAGTGTATTCGTCAAAGTAGGTTGTAAGTGTATCGTCATTCATGATGGCTGTAATTTTTGATGCGTTGACACCGGAGCCGTTGTCGAGAATGAAAAAATTTATTAGAGAAGATGTCGGAAGTTCTGTTGCTGAGGGAACCATGTTGGGCTTGATTTTATCTTGCAGGAATAGCGTGTCCGTTGTTGTTTTGGTACTTGATGGCAAATTTATGGTCATGGAATTACAGCCATATTCTGTAAGAACGCTGTCGCAGACAACGATTTTAACGTTAGATTGCGGAGGTAATGTTTTCCGAATGACTGAATTTGCGTTAATTTTTGAAAATTTGGCGAGTGTGTCACCGGTGCTTGAAATGAATGCACCTTTCAATTGCGATTTTTCGGGATATTGGCTGTGCATGCAAGCGACAGGAACTTCGATAATGGCTTTATCGTTATTTTCCAGTATTGTAGAAAAACTGAAAACATCGCTGAAATTCTGTTCAATATTGCCCCGTTCGTTTTTCGTGATGGCCCGAACTCCCCAATAAATTGTCGAATTGTCAGTAGTATGGTTGACTTCTTTTCCATTTTCGTCTATGTCCAAATTGAGCCTTCCTATTAGTTCGACGCTTTCGGAACAATCCGTTTCGCCTAAGGCTCGTTCCCAAATGGTTTCTTTGTAATAACTGGCGTAAACGATGCAAACAGAAGATTCCCAAGGGTCGATTCCAAAAACTTTCCATGAAAGTTCAAGCCCAGCCGCGTTTTCTCCATTAACTTGATTGTAGTGGTTTGCTGGCGACTGGAGTGCAACGGTGACAGGCGTGTTGACATAAACATTTGCGTGGGAAACCAACGTGTCTTCAAGAATGCCTATGGTTTCAAGTGAAATTTTATGGATTCCCGGTTTGCTAAATGTGTAGTAAAACGAGTTCGTGTTGATTTCTTCATTGTCGAGATGCCATTTGTTAGAATTGTAGAATGAAGCTGACTGATCTGTAGGGATATACTTATTGTCAATGGCGTAAATTCCGCAGACCCTGATTTTCTCGTTAAGATCAACGTAGAAGTTTTCGGAGGATGAATATTGATTGTATGGTTCTCCGAAGTAGTTCTCTGGAACAATGAAAATGGACTGTGATAATTCCGGTGTATCAGAAGAATGTATTTCGGCATCTGAACATGAAATCATCAGCAAAAAGATAACTATCGAAAAAAATACCGAAAGAGAATAAAATTGAAATCTCATTAATCTTCCTCCTTCGTTTTAGATTCCTTGACGAAAAGTTTCCATCTCTTGCTTTGCTTCATTCCGTTTGTATAAATGATTATAGATTCTATAGTTTGTTCTTTGTCGAATAGACTTGCTTCAAGTTCTGCGGAAAATGACGCCTTTTCAATATTTGAAACAGAGATGATGCTTTCGTTTTTGGTGACATTGTAAAATTGTAATGTTTCTACGCTAAACTCGAATGGGTTGAAGTCTTTGATGAACAAAAGAATTTTTTCGTCACTTGTAATGGTCGTATCACTGTTTGTTGCAAACCAGAGCGGAGAAGGTTGAATATAGAACGATTTTTTGGTAGTGTTGTTGCTTCCGTCGATCGCTGAAATGGTCAGAATACGGTATGTCCAGCTCTTGTCCGTATCTTTGAGAATTACGTTTAAAATGCTGTCTTTGTAGAATAGGTTTGTGATTAGGTCGGATTCTAGATGAACCATTGTATTCTTTGTGTTGATTTCTCCGCTTCCATCTTTTATGATAAATTTTAATGTATCTGAGAAATCAAGAGTATCGAGATTTGAAACGGATATTATGGAGGGAGGAATAGAATCAATTAATTTGATGTTGTCTAGGACTGTAACGAATCCGTCGCGAATGTTGACATCTTTTTTTATGGTTTCAAAGTCTGGATAATTAGACTGAATTGTTAGCTCGTATGCACCCGCTGATATTGCTCCGAGCGATATTTTGTTTTTAGATGGCGAAAGTGATATATCATATTTGAAAATGTTGCTTGCGCTGTTCTTCTTTTGAAGCGATAGCTGTATAGGTATGGAGAATTGTAGGTTTGTGTTGATGGTTGCTTGTAGAGAACCTTCTCCTGTTAATCCCTTGGTGTAAAAGAAGCTTTCAATTTTTTCTACAGATGCCAAGTTGTATTCATTGAATGCTTGAACGGTCCAGTTGTATTTTTTTAACGGATTTAGTTCATTATGATATTCAAAGTGTGGCTCGTTTAGAATTGTATCAATGGGAGTGAATTTTGATTCTGAGTGAAATCCTGAATAGGCGAAATCGTCTTCGCTCAACGTGAAATGAAAATGATGGGCGAGTCGAATCCCTTCGGTCTTAGCACTCCATGTGAAGTAAATTGTTTCGTAAGGATCAATGGCCTGTGTCCCTTGGGCTGGGATGAATGCACTATCGTTTAGAATAGGATTATCTGCTATCCATACGTCTAACGAGTCATAGTGCATATCGCCAAAGTTGTCTTTTAAAACAAACTTGAATTTATGATAGCCTGGTTCTGTGATTTGCTTTTTAAAATTGTATTCCGAAGAACAAAATTCTCCATCCATGAGCCAATGGTAATCTTGTACACGAAAATTTTTATTGGGGGTAATCGATGCTATAAAATAGATAGTGTCATGAATATTGAATGTATCCGCTTTTATGCTAGGCGTAAGCGTGTACATGGTGTGCGAAAGGCTTGCGTCAACACTTATTTCAATGGAATCATCTTCGTCAAAAATATGGTCATTGGAATTAAAGCATGATTGAAAAATCCATGCGGCGACAACAATGCAAAATGTTTGAACGTACTTCATTTTGCCTCCAAAGTGTCAATCACGTAAAAATTTCTGTAGTCAAGCGTATCCGTGTCTCCGTAGAGGTCTTGCACGATAATGCGGAATTTATGTTTTCCCGCTTTCAAGCCGGATTGCTTCACTTGCAAAAGAGTCCCGACATCGAATTGACGATCGTCAATTTCTAGAATGTGAAACAAAGTATCGTTGTTAAGCATGTCCATGTCGATACTGTACCATGCAAACAAAAATGCGGAATTTTGTGAACCGTAAAGCGTGTCACCATTGGCGGGTATCGTGGAGTCAGAAAGTACTGGCGGCGAGTTGATGATAACATTGAATCCCAGTGTGTCCTTGTTTCCTTCTTTGTCGGATGTTATGAGTTTGTTTGGAATTACTGCTTCGGATTTCGCTGCGTAAAAAGAGTATTCTGAGTTGCGCCCAAGCAAACTGTCTTTTTTTTCGCTAGTATAAAACCACTCGAAAGTCAAATCGTTTTGGTATTTTTCGGGAATGACTTTTGCTGTGACAGTTGCCGAATCGGAAGGATGAACCTTGAGCTGCGTCGAGAAGGAATCCCCTTTTTGTTTCACTAAAATACGGATAGAATCAACAGGCGTAAACGTCTCTGGATAGTCCGGTGCGTCAAGGCAACCGACAAGGAATAGACCGAAAAACATCGCGGTCATCAAAAAAGGCAAAAAGTAACGATTGAACAAATTCATTTGGTTTAAATCTAACTATATTCGTCGATATGAGTGAGCAAAATTTTGAATATAAAAACGCAATGGCACGTTTAGAGGAAATTCTCTCGAAAATAGACAATTCCGAGATGGAAATTGATGAACTTGCTGTGGAGGTTCAAGAGGCTACGCAGCTTTTGCGCAAGTGCCGCCAGATCTTGATTGCGACCGAAAAGAATGTTCAAGATGCTCTAGCCGAATTAGATGCTTGAATTGGACGCTTGATGAACATCGAAAATTTTGATAAGGCAGTTCCGGCCATCGAGGTGAACGAACTTACGGTAAAGTTCCCGATTCGCGGTGGCGTTTTCAGCAAGGTCAAGGATTATTTTACTGCTGTTGACAATGTTTCTTTTTCGCTACCGCAGGGGAAAATTCTTTCGATTGTGGGAGAGTCGGGCTGTGGTAAATCAACGCTTGTGAAGTCGCTAGTAGGACTTGTGCCCATTGCTAAGGGTGATGTTAATTTATTCGGATTTTCGGTGAAAAATGGAAAAGTGGGGACGGCGAAGGATTTTGTTCGTGTTTCGGATTTGGTGCAGATGATTTTTCAGGATCCGTTTAGCAGCTTGAACCCGCGACAGACTGTGGCTGAAATCTTGACAGCACCCGTTGTTGCCCGTGGCATTCCTTTTGATGATGCTTGCAAGCGTGCTAAGGAACTCTTGGACCGTGTTTCGCTCCCGACGGGGGCAATGGACAAGTTTCCGCATGAATTTTCGGGGGGGCAGCGTCAACGCCTTTGCATTGCGCGTAGCTTAATGGTTCGTCCCAAGGTGTTGCTTTGCGATGAAGTGACGAGCGCTTTGGATGTGTCTGTGCAGGCGCAGATTTTGCACTTGCTTGATGATTTGCGTTGCGAACTAGGACTCTCCATTTTGTTTATTAGTCATGACATGCAAGTGGTCCGTGCGTTAAGCGACGAAGTACTTGTGATGTACTTTGGCCATGCTGTGGAACATGGGGCTGCTGATGATGTTCTCTCGAATCCACAGAACGATTACACGAAAAAGCTTTTGGCGAGTGTTCCTACTATTCGTAGAGCGTAAATTGCTGCGTATTGCGTCAAATTGAATTGTTCAATGTCTTTGCCATTCCTGTCCCTTGACCGAGATAAACTCCGACGGGAATCTTCTTAAAAACTATATTTTACAATATGAAAATTGTATTTATGGGAACGCCGGAATTTGCGGCGCATTTTTTGGAGCATTTGATTGCTTCCGATAACGAAGTTTTAGCCGTTGTCACGCAGCCGGATCGTCCGGCGGGCCGTGGCCGCGTTCTTACGCCTCCGCCTGTAAAGGTGGCTGCTCTTAACTGTAATTTGCCTGTGTTGCAGCCGACGGACTTGAAGTCGCCGGAATTCGAAGCGGACCTCCGTAAATACGATGCCGACTTGTTTGTCGTCGTGGCTTATTCCATTTTGCCAAAGAACATCTTGGGTGTTGCAAAATTTGGTGCGGTGAACGTTCACGGTAGTTTGCTTCCGAAATATCGCGGTGCTGCTCCGGTGCAACGAGCTATTGCCGATGGCCTCAAAGAAACAGGCGTAACGGTTTTCCGTTTGGACGAAAAGATGGATCATGGTCCGATTCTTGCCCAGCGCACGGTTGTGATTGACCATCAGGATACGACCGCAAGCTTGCTCGACAAAATGGTCGCTCCGGGCTGCGATGCGTTGGACGATGCGATTAACCAACTCAAGAACGGCTGCGAAAAAGATTTGACGCAAGACCACGCTCAGGCCAGTGGCGCTCCGAAAATCAAGAAAGAAGAAGGTTTGATTGATTTCAGTTTGCCGGCACTCACGATCCACAACCGCATACGTGCATTTAACCCGTGGCCGGGCGGATACGGGAAGCTTGGGGGTCGCATGGTCTATCTCCGCAAGACGGATACTCCAGAAAATGCTCCGAAGCTTGCTCCTGGCGTTGTCGAATTTAAGGACAATCGCTTCTTTGTTGGCACTGGCGAGGGCGCTCTCGAAGTAATTGAAATTCAGGCCGAAGGCAAAAAGCCCATGCCCGTTGCAGACTTTATGCGAGGTATCCAAAAACGCGAGGAACTTCAATTTTGCTAACGGAACGTGAAGAAGCCTTTCGAGTCCTTTTGCTTTGGCTAAAAGATGGCTCGTTCATCAAGGAAAGCGGACTCTCACCCTTTGCGATGGAACTTGCTTTGGGCGTTTGCCGTAGGCACTTGTATCTCGAATATTTCGTCAAGTCGCTCACCAAGAAAAAGCCATCGCTCGAAGCTCGTGTGATTCTTGAAATGGGTATCTTCCAGATGTTCTTTATGGACGTTCCTGATTATGCGGCGATTAATGCAAGCGTGGAACTTGCGAAGTCTGCAAATCTTGGCGAAAGCACTGCGCGTCTTGTGAATGCTGTACTCCGCACGGCTCGCCGTCAAGGCGAACCCGCGCTTCCGCCACAGCGTGTGCGTCGCGTAAGTATCGAAAATTCTGTGCCTGAATGGCTTGTACGTCGCTGGTTTGATGTGTATGGCGGTGACCGTGCCGAAGTTTTGGCAAAAGCAACGCTCGATCGCCCGACGGAATGGATTCGTGTGAACTTGCAAAAAACAAGCGCACCGGTGCTTGCCGAAAAACTCGGTATCACGGGTTCGTCGATTCTGTACGATCGCTACATTGAAATTCCACGTGATGTCGGCGTGAAGCTATTGCTTGCCACGCCAGAATTTGTGAAAGGCGAATTCTCGTTTCAGAATCCGTCTGCGTTCGAAGTCGTGAAACTCCTTGACTTGAAGCCCGGCTTGAAAGTTTGGGACGCTTGTGCCGCACCCGGCGGCAAGACTGCCCTCATGGCTGAAATGGATAGCTCGTTAGAAATTTTCGCGAGCGATTCGTCTGCTTCGCGACTTGAAAAAATGCAAGACCTGATGAATCGCCTCGGCCTCACAAATATCAAAACCGAAGTCCTCGACCTCGCCGCAGTAGCCCATACCCCAGAGGGAGCCGAAGGCGACCGACCCCATAGCCCATACCTTTTCGACCGCATCCTCCTTGACGTCCCCTGCAGCAACATGGGTGTTATCGCGCGTCGTCCGGAATCCGTCTATCGCATGACTCCGGAATCTATTAATGAAATTGCTGAATTGCAATTCCAGATTCTTGAAAACGCATCAACGGCACTCGCTCCGAACGGTCGTCTCGTTTATGCGACTTGCAGCCCTGATCCTGTTGAAACGACACGCGTTATCGCTCGCTTCCTCAAGGCTCATCCTGAATTTGAAAAAGTGGGGCCGTCTGTTTTACCAGGACAGAAAGATTCTCGTTTTGATGGCTTTTTCGCACAAGCTTTGGAATATAAAAAATGAAAAAACTTATTACGATTCTTGCTTTAGGCTTGGTATCGTTTTTGCATGCGGAGGATCCACTCCAATTTCGAAATGATTCTGCGGCTGTTCAAAGTGATGTTTCTTTTTCGCATTTGTCTGTCATTCTTGATGGGGGCGAACTTTATCCGATGGGCGACCTGATGGATGCCGTGAAAAATGCTTTGTATGGTGGTGTCGGCATTCGCTACACTTACTGGGAAGACGTGGATGGTATTGTGATGTTCCAATACGCTTATTTTAAGCCGAATACAGATATATATTACGATGGTGTTCATCAGTTCATAGGACGAGTTGGTGTTGATTGGAAATGGAAACTTATTCATCCTGTTGTTCTTGGGGGGGGCTTTACTTGTAACTGGACACGTGCTGATACGGATAAAGAAAATAGTGACCTCCGTGGTGGTACGTTGGTTGATAACGAAACCGAATTTGGCTGGTTTGTAAGAATTAATCTGCCTGTGTTTAAGTATAAAGAATATAGTGCAGGTTTTCATGTAATGTGGGAACAACTTTGGACTCTTCCGAAACGTTCTAATATGTTGTCTGCTGGAGTTACTGTAGAAAGGAGCCTTTGGTGATGAAATTATTTATGAATAAAATAATTGTCATTGTGGCTATTTGGGCTTGTTCCTCCTTTGCGTCTGTCGATGCGGAAATGGATGGCTTGGAAGTTGTTTCCCGCGACGATGGAACATTTTTGGTGGGCTCGCCTACGTTCTATTTTGATCGTGCTCTTGGAGCAGGAGGAATCCATTCTGAAAGTGAACTGTGGACTCCGCGCAAGTTACGTTACCGTCAGCTTTTAAATCGCTTGTCTGTTTTGCCGAACTGGGATCCTATTGAAACACCATCAATTTGGATGAAATCTGGTAACGAATTGGGCGATATGATTTATAATGATTTTTTAATAGAAAAAAAAGATCGCCCTATGAATAGAACCCCTATTTTGGAAGGTGGCTTCCGCTCACCGCTGTTTCATGGATTATGGGCGACATTCCGTTTATTTCAAGATGATCATTATTGTTTTTCTTCGGCAAGATCGTACCGAAGATTTTTGGTAGGTAAATCTTTTTCGCTTTTTGGTGAAAACTGGCCGATGTTCAGCTCTGCTTACGGTGGCCTTGGATACAGAAACGATTTTATAAATGCGTTTGTTCTTGCAGGAATGGAATACATATGGATTTTTTCTGAAAGTTCCAGATGGATTCCGATAAAGTATAAACCGCGTATTGAAGCGCGTGCGGATTTTGGCAATTTTTCGACAACGCTTGTTTATGAAAATGCGGAATATCAGGACCTGCGCAAAAACGAATCTGGTGAACGCCATGAAGTAAATGGATCTGTCGTTTATAATTGCGGTGAAAGTTGTCAGCGCGGTATGCTACAACTTTCAGCAGGGCTTGCATTTCGCTTTGTCGATGATGATGGCGTGGTTTATACGGGCCTACAGAGTGATCGTGTATTGTGGCCGTTCCTTGAAATGCGTTTTGCTCCAATGAAACCGCTCAAGTTTGATGTAATGTTCGGTATCAACGATAGAGATTGGCTTGTGCAAGATAGCGTTGAATATCAGGTTCCTGCTTTTGAAAAAATGAATATTACAGTGGGCGCAAAAAACATTGCTGGAACGCGTTTGAATCCTTTGGCGGATACACATGAATATTTTGACGGTGATACGATCTCGCTTACCGCCGATGGCTACATGAATTTATTGCAAGGGTATGTCCGTTTTGAAGATTCTCTCACGAATTTCCTTGGGTTTGGCGTTCGGGGTAGTTTTTGGGCAGAATATGGTGCAGAAACATTTGATGTAAGTGAATTTGTTAAAGATGTCGATTTCTTGTTCCGTCATGGCGATGCTGGACGCATCAATTCTTGGATAAAAGGTGTGACTGGAGAATTTTGGTTAAAACTTTGGTACAAGGATATGCTCAAGTTTATTGCACTTGCGGGTTTTGAACGCATTGATGGTAATGAAAAACGTTTTGAAGTCAATCCCTCGGAATTTTTCGTTTCGTTCAATGCTGATTGGCTGATTCGAAAAACGTTCCGCATTTCTCATTCTCTGCGATACCGAAGCGACGCGCAATGGAATCTTCGTTCTCAAGACCCGCTTATCGTAAAGGGCGACTGGTTCTGGGATGCCACTTTTGAGCAACGCTTCCCGAAGTGGGGGATTTCGTTAGCTGGAACCATCATTCAAGCTCTTGGTGATGAAGTAAAGCAAGCACCGAATGGTGGATATAGTCGTATGCGATTTTTCTGCACTGCAAAGAAAGCTTTTTAGCGAATGGTCTTAAATATTCTAGAACACTTTCTTTAAAGCTTTCAAGCTAAAGCTGTTCGCGAAAGTCTCAAAGGCTTTCGCTTTTTCAATCCATTCAAATACGGCAGACTTGTCGCTATTCGCTTTAGATTTTGGCAAGTGCGCATTATTTGCTGTTGTTGTAAGCCGCATGTGCAGCACATTGCATTCGATTTTGTGAACGGTAATGTTATGGCGGAATGTTCCGCAATCATTGACCGATTCGACATCATCCGCGTTGATGTATTCTTCTGCTTGTGCAGGGATTCCGACCGTTGCTCCGCGAACGCTTTCAAAATGGGGCAAAGCGAGCTGCCCGTCCAAAAATTTTTGGCCACCATTTACAGCAAGAATTTTTTCGTCTGCACTTTCGATAACGAGCACTGTTCCGTGCCAGCTTTTTTCTGTGCGCTTCTTTGTGGGCGGAAATTCAGCCGTGCGGCCATCCAAAAATGCACGACATTCTTTATGGAGTGGGCATGTTTCGCAGAGCGGCGACTTTGTCTTGCAAACGGTTCTGCCAAGCTCCATTAAAGCTTCGTTGTGCATGTATGCTTTCGGCGAATCTGCCACCTCCCGCGCATATCCCCAATAAATCTCGGAGGAAGATTTTTCTGTCATGCCCGTTTCGTTACTTGTCATGCCCGATTTAATCGGGCATCTCCTTTTTTCTACTTTATCCGTCGGCAAAAAAGCAAGCTCATAAAGCCTGCTGAAAATTCGAACAAGGTTTCCGTCCAAAATCGCTTCGCGTTTATGGTAGGCAAGGCTTAAAATTGCCCCTGCTGTATAAGCGCCAATTCCCGGTAACGCTTCCAGTTCCTTGCGGGTCTCCGGCATTTTGCATCCCACCCGAGCATTCTCATTCAACGTCATCCTCGAAGCGGAGCGAAGGGGATCCTGTAAATTTTCCTCGCATACAATCTTCGCGGTCTTCAGTATATTCCTAGCACGACTATAATAACCAAGCCCCTGCCAATACTTGAATACTTCTGCTTCATCTGCTTTTGCAAGCGTTTCCACATTCGGGAACCGTCCCATCCAGCGGATAAAGTAATCCTTGACAGTCGAAACTTGTGTCTGCTGCAACATCGTCTCGCTAATCCATACCGCATACGGATCACGGGGCGCGTCCAAGTCCGCAGGCCTCCACGGCAATTCCGCCGCGTTCTCCTTGAACCATTTGCACAGCTTTTTTAAGGAATGGGGTGTCATTGGATGTAGGTGTTAGGTAATAGGTTTTAGGTATTAGGAATAATGGTTGTATTAGACGAGAGAGGCAATGTTACGAAAGCTAGTTTACATGATTTCATAACTGAGGCGAAATGTCTTGCACGGAATGCAAAGACGAGATGAGAAAAGTCGAAACTTCGCTGTCAAACTATAATCTTTCGTCTATCGTCTATCGTCTAACCTAAATCCTGTACGTTTCTTGCTTCAGTTTCCTGAAGTATTCGAACTGCGTTTTCGTCGAGCTTTCAAGCGTGTAGCGTTGGCTGCGTTCGTGGCTGTCGATTCGCATCTGTTCATAGACATCTTGCTTTTCGAGCTTGATTGTTCGGCATTCTTCCAATGTCTCGATCCACTTAGCCTCATCAATCGGCAAAATGCGACCGCACTTGTCGTCTTGCACAATGCTTCTCGGACCGCCGTAATTGCTGACGATTGCAGGGGTTCCTGCGGCCATCGCTTCGACAACAACGTTTCCAAACGTATCGGTTGTGCTCGGGAACAAGAAAAAGTCCGCATCTGCGTAAAGACTTGCGAGCATCTCGCCGCCTTGTTCGCCAGCAAAGCAAACGCTTGGATTGTCTTTGAACCGTTTTTTGATTTCTTCAAGATACCAGCCGTAGCCGACGTACATAAGCTCTACATCGTCAAATTTCGCCGAGAACTTGTCCCAAACGGAGTTCAAAAATTCCAGGTTCTTTTCTTTGGAAATACGCCCGATAAATGCGAAACGCACTTTCTTTAAGCTGCGTTCGCTGCCGAATTTTTCCCAAACGCCTTTGCCGCGCAATTCCGGCGAGAATCTTTCCAAGGGGAGTCCGCGAGGCAGGATTTTCACTTGATTCGCTGGAACCTTTAATTCCTTTTCGAGAATATTTGCATAGTCTTCGCAAGGGCTAATGACGGGGCGCGCCATCCAATAGAAAATACGCATGAGCCAAAGCACGTATGTATGCATCCATTTAGCTTTCACAAGCGTTTTGGCGTAAGTGGGCACGTCGGTGCGGTAATGGCTAAACACCTTGATGCCTGCAATCATGCCGCAAAAGCAAACGACCCAAGCTCCTGGACTCGGCGTTTCGAGTTCAATCATGTCGATGGGGTAACGCTTGAGCAACCGCAATGCCGGCGAAATTCGAGGAATGGCAAGTTCGCTATTGGCGTATCCGAGCTGTTCCATGGTGAACAAGCGAGGCAGCAAAATGCAATAGCTGTTTTCGACGACACCGCAGGGGCGAGTGTTGAATGCGCTTCCGGCGAGGTAAGCCTTCATTCCATGGTTACGCATGTATGGAATGACGTTTCTCAGATTGTTAGCAATACCGTTTGTTTCGTCCAAGTTGTCCGAGTAAAATAATATGCGTACATCGTTCGGATCTCTACGCTTGCGTTCTTCTTTCAAGTAAAAACGCAACTTCAAAAGTCTCGGGAAATTGATGATAATCGTGAGGAACACCAATGGCGGAATCCAGCAAGTACGGATATTGCCGGGCGGCCTATGGTCAAACGAAAACATCTTGCGGAAGGTGCTCGTGACCTTACGTCCAAAGATGGCGGGGCGAGAATCCAACTTGTCACTAGTCTTGAGCTTTGTTGAACTTGACGCAATCGTCATACTTCACTCCTTTGCCACCAAACAAGTCTAAAGCGCTGCCTATGGTGAGGTCAATTTTTCCGTTCGAAATTTCTTTGCAGTGTTTCAAGTCTTCTAGCGATTTTGCGCCGCCAGCATACGTGACAGGGATGGGGCTATTCTCGGCGAGGAACATGATGAGCTCGTCGTCCATGCCTTGCTGCTTGCCTTCGACATCTGCAGCGTGAACCAAGAATTCGTCACAGCTTTGTGCGAGGTCTTCAAGCGTTTCTTTGTTGATTTCGATGTCGATAATCGTCTGCCAACGGTTCGTCGCAATTTTCCATTGCGGTTTTCCATCGACAAATCCTGTGCGTTTGCAGCTCAAGTCCAAAACCAAATGCTCTTTGCCGACAGTTTGCACAAGTTCGGCC
The DNA here is from genome assembly GCF_017545445.1 of Fibrobacter sp. Classification (GTDB taxonomy): domain Bacteria; phylum Fibrobacterota; class Fibrobacteria; order Fibrobacterales; family Fibrobacteraceae; genus Fibrobacter. The sequence goes on along the minus strand of NZ_JAFWOM010000148.1, from coordinate 26,392 downwards.
AAGCGTTCGCGGTCGAGCTTTCCATCTGGGAAAATCCAGCTCGTCACAATCACATGCGATGCGCCTGCGTCGATGTATTCACGAGCGTTCTGTGCGTTGATTCCGCCGCCGACTTGCAGTCCGCCCGGATACGCCAAAAGTGCGTCCTTTGCCGCACTTTCGTTTCCCTTGCCGAGCATAATGACATGCCCGCCCTTGATGTTGTCGTTCTTGTAGAGTTCTGCAAACCATGCAGATGAACGGTCTGTCTCAAAATTAGTTTGGAGTCCCGCTCCGCTATCGGAGAGAGAACTCCCAACAATCTGCTTTACTTTTCCATCGTGCAGGTCGATGCAGGGTCTAAATTTTGTCATTAATCCTTGACCCCGGTGATTGCCCAGTCAATATTCTTGCCAAGCCCATTCTGGCTACGACCGCGATAGAACAAGACTTCTCCGCCTGCTGCGACCTTCATGGCCTTCTTTGCAAACCAGCCGTCAATCTTGTCCAAAAGCGATGCTTTTTGCAAAACCTTGTTTACGGGGAACACTAAAGGCGTGACACCATTTTTCCATTCAAACGCCAAGGTTGTCTTCGGGAACTTTTTACCGTTGTATTCCGTTCCGCCTTCCTTGATCTTTGTCGGGATGGCGACCTTCATACCTTGGGGGCCGTTAAAAAGAGCATAGCCCATAAGCTGGCCTTCCGTAGTAAGCGTAATGCGACCGGCATGCATCGGGGATTTGTCGCTTGTGCTGAAATTGATGGTACGCACCGCCATGTCTGTCGCCTGTGCGGTTTGCCACGTCTGGTCCATGTAGGCGTAGCCCTTGACCGTCAAAGTATCGTCGTTGTAGGCAATCTTGCCTGTAACGCGGCCATACGGAATATGGATGTACTGGGCGAATTTTTGACTGCCGTATGTCCAGATGCCGTCACCTGGAACCATTCCCGATACAGCGCTTTCAAACGTCACGTCGAGGAGGAATTTTCCACCCTTGTCCGCGCTATAAAAAACGCGATGTCCTTTGCCCGGCTTGTTTTCGAGCAGGTATTCATCGGTCTTGATGGTGATGGTTGCTTTTTCCTTGTTGGCGACAAGGCGTTCGGGCGGATACTGGCGACCTACGGAGTATGTTTTTCCGTTGAAGTTCCAGAAACTCAAATCGCAACCGATTTTGCGGCCCGATCCCGGAACGTGAAGGAGCGAGTAGTTCACAAAAGCTCGGGTGCCGTTATCGAAAACGAACTGGTAGCTCCAGGTTTCGTTAAATTCTTTGGAGAGAGCCTTATGTGGCATAAAGTCGTTGACGGTGAGAGCACGGTCTGCTCCGGTGGGTGCAACGACATCTGCGGCATTAGCAGTCGCAGTAAAGGCGAGCAGGGCGAAAATCCCCACTGCAATATTTGCAAAATTTTTTATTTGTAATTTCATATTGTAAAAATAAAAAAAAGCGGCTCTTGTGGAACAGCTTTGTCTCGGATTTACGCTGAACGGCGTTATTTGGGGATAAACCGCTAGTATGTGGATTGAATTACAGACGCAAGTCGCGGCCCATGCCCATTTTGAGTTCTACGCGGCGGCGGACGACCATCTCGTTGAACAAATCTGCAAGGCAGTCTTCCATGCAAATCATGGGTTTCCAGCCGAGGTTCATGATTTTGGTGGGGTCGCCAATCAAGAGCGGAATATCGTTGCTGCGGTCGTAACCGGGGTCGAATCTGAAATCGACGCTCACACCGGAAATTTCCACGAGCATTTCGACGAGTTCGCGGAACGTATAGGATTTTCCGCAGCAGATGTTGAATGCTTCGCCGGATTCTGCTGTGTTTAAAATCTGGATGGCTGCTCGGGCTACGTCACGAACATCGACGACATCGCGACTTACGTCAAGACTCCCCGAATAAATAACCGGTTCAGCACCGTAATACTTTATCTTCACCAGCTGGTAGGCGATGGAAGGGATTACGAATCGGCGGCTGTGATGTGGCCCTGTAAAGTGGAACGGGCGGGCGAACACGACGTGCAGTCCGTTCGCATTGCGGAACTGGTTGCCGAGAATTTCCATGCAGGCTTTGGATGTGGCGTATGGAGTGAGCGGATTGGGAGGGTCTGATTCCTTGTGCAAGTAGGTCAGTTGCTTGTCCGTCCTGCCGTAGATTTCGCTGCTGCTGAGGAGCAACGTTCTTGCTTTAGGTGCCACTTGACGCACGGCTTCGAGGAGCGTCTGCGTTCCAAGCAAATTAATGTTGAGCGTTTCGTAGGGCTTTTTATAGCTGAGGCCTACGGAAGACTGGCTTGCCAAATGGTAAATATGCGTCGGGGACACTTTCTGGATCATTTCCTGGACGTTTCTGAAATCCAGCAAGTCTCCGGTCAGGTATTGAACGCCTTCGACTTTTTGCCACGGTTGTGGAAGTTCATCACTGAAACTGTACAGTTCGTGATTGGTGCCGCTTAAGTTCGAAAGAATGCTGAACCCAAGTGACCCAGTACCTCCGGTAACCAAGATACTCATCTATAACACCTCGCTTGCTTGGATGGCTTTCCAAGCGTTTGCAATAATACCCTTATCAATATTACAAACTTTTTCGACTTTTCCAATCTTTGTAGGCAAAATATAAACTCTTGTGCCTTTTTCTGCTTTTTTATCAACCGCCATAGCATTCCATGCGGCATCGACGTTTACATTGTAGTACTTGGGGAATCCAAGAGTGTCGAGCAATGCGTTTTGGCGTTTTTCATCATCTTCCGAAAGCTTTCCGAGAAGCACTGCTGCGCGTGCCGCAACTCGCATGCCCAAAGAAACTGCAATGCCGTGGCTGTAAAGTTCGTAGTGGGTGAGCTTTTCAATGGCGTGCCCGAACGTGTGCCCGTAATTGAGGATAGCGCGGAGGCCCGCTTCTTTTTCGTCGATGCCTACGACTTCGGCCTTGATTTGGCAACTGCGGAAAATCATGTGCTTCAAGACTTCGTAATCATGGGCTTTAATTTTTTCCACGTTGTTTTCGAGGTACGTAAAGAAATCTTCGTCGTAGATGACGCCGTACTTGACGATTTCGGCAAGACCAGCAAGGTATTCGGTCGGGGGGAGCGTACTCAGCACAGAAATGTCGCACACGACTGCTTTCGGCTGATAGAATGCTCCAATCATATTCTTGCCTTCGGCGTGGTTCACTGCGACCTTGCCGCCGACGGAACTATCGACCATCGACAAAAGCGTTGTCGGGAACTGCACGAACGGGATGCCGCGTTGGTAAGTGGCTGCCCCGAAACCAGCCATGTCGCCAACGACTCCGCCGCTGAACTGCAAAAGACAGCTCTTGCGGGTGTAACCGCGGTGCAGCATAAAGCTGTAAAGCTGGTTCAAGTTGTGGAGCGTCTTGTGGCCTTCACCGGCTTGGAACTTGAAAATCGGGCAACGGCCAGCCTGGCCGCGAAGTTCCGAAAGCTTTACGCTCTGCTCCTTGGCAATCGTCGTGTCCGTGCAAATCAAGAATTCATACGTCGGCGAAAGGCGTAGGCCTTCAAGCATGATGGCTGCATCTGGCACAATATTCTTGCCGATGAAAATCGGGTAGCTGTCGCCTTCGCTCGGATGCACGTCCAAAGCGTGATTTTCCCAGAACTTGAGCATGTGCATGATGCGTTCCGTGACGTGGTTCTCGGAACAATCGTTGGAACTTTCGACGCTGAAATTCGCGTGGGCGTAATTCTTTTCGCGTTCCTTGAGCATCTGCTTGATTTTTTCAAGGCGCTCTTCGTCATTCAAGTTCGCAAGGAGCGGGCGCGTGTTCTTGCGTCCGATGCGTTCCGAAAGCACTTCGGGCTTTGCCCAAAGGCGGATGATGGTTCCGCTTTCGCTGATGAGCTTTAAGTTGTCCGGGCGCGTTAAAGCACCACCGCCAAGCGATACGACAAGAGGCTTTTCGCTTTTCGCAATTTCCTCGATGACATCGTGCTCCATCTTGCGGAATGCGGCTTCGCCATCTTGCTCAAAAATTTCAGTGATGGATTTTCCGGCACGTTCAACGATAACGTTGTCTGTATCGACAAGCGGACGACCGAGACGGTCTGCGAGGGCTCGACCGGTACGGCTTTTGCCGCTGGCCATGAATCCTGTAAAGTAGAGATGCTTCTTCATATTAGCCCTGCATTCCTTTGCGCATAATCGCGGTAAGTTCTTCGTTTGTTTTGTTTTCGGTTTCTTTGGGGAACCACTTTTTAAAGCTTTCAAGCCCTTGGTGCACGAGCATGCCTTCGCCGGTCACGATTTTGCAGCCCTTCGCTTCTGCCATCTGCAAAAGCTTGGTGCGTGGAGGCGTATAGACGATATCGCAAACGACTTGACCCTTGTGGAGGCAATTGTCTGTAATGGGGGAGTCGTCGATGTTTGGACTCATGCCCACAGATGTCGCATTGATGATAATGTCGAATTTTGCGGAAATGTTTGCGAACTCGCTGAATGTCGTGACCTGAACGGTCGTGAAATTTTTGCCGTTTATGCCCGCAACTTGCGATTGGAAAAATATGTTCAGAGAGTTTGCAAGTGCTTCGCCTTTTTCTTTAGAGCGGCATACGATTGTCAGCTCGTTTTCTTGTTCCACAAGCGTGAAGGCGATAGACTGGGCGGCTCCGCCGTTTCCGAGGAGTGCAATTTTTTTGCCAGACGGATTTACGCCGTTCTCTTCGAGATTGCGAACGCAACCGTACGGGTCGGTCGTGGTTCCGCAGAGCGTCCCGCCGACAATGCCGTCTTTCCAGTATAGCGTGTTCACGCTTTTTGTGAACTTGCTGATGTCACTCAATTCGTCAACGAGCTTGGGATTGCCATTTGCGTCGATGAATTCCGTCTTGTAAGGGATGGTGACATTTGCGCCATGGAACTTCATCGCCTTGAAGCCTTGAATCGCTTGGGCGAAATTTTCTGGTTCGGGTGCGTAAGGAAGATAAGCCGCATTGATGCCAAGGGCGTCAAAAAGGGCGTTATGCATGGCGGGCGATTTGCTGTGTGCAACCGGATGCCCGAAGATGCAAAGAGTTTCCGTCATTCCGTTTATGGATGCCAAAGTAACCTCGTATGTCCTTCCCACCTGTGGGGAAAAACTCTAAATAATACACTACAAAGATATATTATTTTTAGAGAATGGATGTTAGTTTTTAGTTACTAAATGTTGGTCAAGTCTTATTGTCAAAAAAGCCACGCATTTCTGCGCAGCTTTTATTGTTTAAGGAGCAAATTTGTTTTCTAGGACTTACTTCCCGACGCCGAGAGCTTTGTCCAGGCCTTCAATCAGCTTGCCGTTTTCAATCACGGAGAAGTTGCCTGTGTAGCCCCAGTGAGTCCACGGAATCTGGAGTGTATCGCAAATTTCGCGCATGGCCGTGAGGTAGTTGATGCGGGATTCTGCGGTAGAGCGGAGGTTCAATGCGCCAAATTCGTTGAGAATTACAGGAACATTGTTCTTGGCAGCCCATTTCTTTGCCTTGAGCATTTCTACCATGATGGCTTCTTTGTTGCCCGTCTTATAGTAGTTCTTGATGGCTGTCTTTACGCCGGATTTAGAACTCTTGTTGACGCCGAAGTCTCCAGAAATGGTGGACCATTTTGCTTTATCATAGGGGAACGGAATATCATGAATGGAGGCATAGTCCGTCCAGGAACCGCCCTGATGTGTGAAAACAAACGGTTCGTAGGTGTGGATAACGTAGATGATATTGTCGTCGGTGAACGGTGTACGCTGGGCAAGCAGGCTGATGGAGTACCACTTGGCATCGCCAAAGAGGAGTGTCTGCTTCGTGTTGACCGAGCGGATGGCGTCAATCATTGCTTGTGCAGCTTTTGTCCATTGGGCGGCAGTCACCTTGCCTTCGGACATGTCGGGTTCGTTCAGGAGTTCAAAGAACACATCTTCACGGGTGTTCTCTGCGTAGTGGGCTGCGACATGTTTCCATACTTCAGCCATCATCTTGATGTAGTTCGTGTCTTTTGCGCTAGTGGAATTGTAGCTGTTGTCGTATTCGTGGTAATCGATCACGAGAGACATGTTCAGCTTGCCCGTCCATTCCACGAAGGAGTCGAGAACCATGAACAAAGTATCGTCATCGAACTTGAGTTCTGCATCGGTGCCCTTGACGAATGCATCGCGGTTTGTTGCGTAAAGGTCAAGGTCAATTGGCAAGCGGATGCTCTTGAATCCGTTATCAGCAAGAATCTTGATATCTTTTTCGCCAAATTCGAAAGATTTGAACTTGCCGTTTGCGTTTTCGAGCCAGTTGGTAAAGCTTACGCCCTTGTCCAAGTATTTTGCAGCTTTAGCCTGCAACGGGTTTGTCACAGTGATTTCAGCTTCGGTGAATTCCACTTTGGGAATGACTGGGTCGTTAATCTCCATGTCCGGCTTGTCTTTTTCGACTTCGCTGGTATCTTGCAGATAAATGTTGTCGATGAAGAGCGAATCCGTAATGACTTTGCTTCTGTTGCCTTTTGCTTGGAAACTAATTGCCATGATATTCTTGGCATTAAACGTAACTTCTTCGCCCCAACCGCCTTGGACCAAGTCCTTGAAGCGAACGACTGCTTGTTTCCAAGTACGCGATGCCGGAATTTTTGCAAGATGTACGTCATAATCCAGTACGTCGGTCACTTCGATATGGACTTCGTGTGCCCCGCCCTTGTACCAGTAAGTGATGCCGCCAAAACGAGCGTTGGCTTCGTCCGGTGCGACTTGCAATCCCCAACCTACGTAGGGGTCGAATTCGTAATCGCCCTTGTCTAACGAGTAAACGACTTTGAAAGCGTAGTTGGAACCGTTGTTGACAGGGGTTGCAATGGGGTATTTTTCTTCGTTAATAGGGGTCGTAATGACGGATGCTCCAGAGTTATCCTGATCATCATAGGTGTACCAACCGTCACCTGTTTTGCTTACGCCGTCGCCGTCTTCAAAGTCATCAACTAAGACACCGATGCCTTGCGGCAACGTAATCGGGCCTTCTGCCGGGAGATCTGTTGGCTGTACGACTTTTCCCGAATCTCCCGGTGTAACGGTCTTGCCTGAATCTGCCGGAGTAACCACCTTACCCGAATCCGCCGGAGTCGTGGTTTTTGTGGAATCAGTACCAGGCTGAGAATCGCCCGGTTGGGGATTCTGTTGGGCTGTATCCGGATTGTTGATGAGAGGAACAGAGTTGTCGTCGCTACAAGCTGCGAGTGCCATCAATGTTGCGATTCCCAAAATACCCAATTTCGGGTAAAAATTCTTGAGTTGCATAAAGCCTCTTGTGTTTTTTTCGTTTTTCTCGTAAAAAAATAGATTTCGGGTGAGCGTATATAATGAAAAAAATGACAAATCGTGTTTACAGGTGTATCAAGTGTTTTGATGTTTCCAAACCCCCAACCACTAATCACTAACCACTAACCACTAACCACAAATTTACTATCTTGCATTTTGAATGCGTTATTTCTCGGAAATTTATCATGAATCGACTCAGTACATTCCCCACGGAAGCGGGGATCCGGTTATTATGCATTGGGAAAAACAAGCGTATGCAGATAAACGCTATAACGGTTGTCAGAGGTTTCCGCTCACTGCTGGTTTTATGCCGGTTCTTTCTCCGGTTTCGGCAGATTATTTGAACCCGGTGTGCATTTATGCGGTCGTTCACGGAATGGATATTCCCGATGGTGTTTATTATGTTGATCGTGAAGATTCCAAACTTGTAAAGCTAGGCGGTGGCGATGTTCGCAAGGCGATTCTTTCCGCATTTCCGGAGCCGGAGTTTATAACGGAAGCCCAGACTATATTCCTTTATACGGGGCTTCTTGAAAGGGCAGTTTGGCGGTTCCGTGAAGCATCGTATCGCCAAGTGCAGATGGACGTAGGCTCGGCTTGTGCCAATACGATTCTCCTCGCAAAGTCGAGAGGGCAAAAGGTCTTTCCGCTTGGCGGTTTTGTTGATGATTCCATTGCGGTTGCTCTTAAGCTTGGTGCAACAGAAATGCCCATGGCGGCCATTGCGATTTTCCCAGAAAAGAGCATGGTGGCGTTCAACTCTGTCGATGATGGTGTCGGTGAATTAGCTTATTCGAACCATGCGGAGATGAATGCTTACGTGGGCGAAACTGAATGCAACTTTGAAATTTCGCGTTATCCGTCTCGGTTCATGTTGCAGAACCATCTTGAAAATATTGAGGATTTGAATCTTTGCATGAAGGTGCGACGCTTGAATGCGCAGGCATTGCCGGGCGACGAGTTTCCACTCACGCCGTCGAAGTTTACGCACGAATATTACTTGCGTGAACTTTGGTATTTGCGTCCAGACTCAAAAGTAGCGACTCCGTTTGCACATGGAACGTTGGACTTGGATGATTTTTCGTCGATGTTGAGATGGCTGGAAATAGCGCAGTTGAACGCTTTTGGTGCAGGGCTTATCAAAATTTGGGTCATTGTTTTTGATGTAATGTTCGTATATGCTGGCGTGTATCGCTATATCCCTGTCCGTAAGTCCATTTACATGCAAAGTGGTTCTGCCAATCCGAAAAAATTCAGCAAGTGCTTTGCTGTTCCCGAACAAGTTCAAAATACAATGTTTGCAGTCGTCCTTACATCCAATTTAAATGAATCCTGTAATGTGCTTGGCAATCGCGGCTATCGCTACATGAATTTAAATGCAGGCGTGCTGGCTGAATCGCTTTATGTTTCTGCCCGCTTGCTCAACAAGACTGCACGCGAAGAACATTTTTTCTATCACGACGAACTGAAAAAGCTTCTCGACATTCCCGAATCCGAAAGCATCATCACGACTATGCTTGTTGGAAAAAGTCAAGTGAAGTAGTAATTGGTCATTGGTCAATAGTCAATGGTCGTTAGTGGCTTGTAGGCGGTAGGATATTTGCGTCGTCATTCTCGACCGTCAGGGAGGAAATCCATTATTTTTCTTATTGTGCATGCCGGTGTTGTTGGGGGTGTGTTTTGTCTGCGTCTCGTCATCCTGACACCGGAGGCGGAAGGATCCAGTAAATTCATGTAATGCGAAAACAGAAATTAACTGGATTCTGCTCCTTCGAACCTAACTCAACTATGGCAACAAGTTACCAAGTTTCATATATCGGCTTTGCCTGGGAATGACGGCTTCGTGCGTCATGAACGGTGAGAACTGCAAGAATCTCCTTGCACAGTACGCTTGTGTCTTCCTGAGCGTAGCGAAGGATCCAGTGACATTTACGCGAATACGTTCAAGAGTATTGGTGCAATAAAAACGGTTATTACGCCAGCAACGCCTATAGACAAACTGCTCATCGCTCCTTGTACTTCGCCAATTTCCATTGCTTTGGTTGTTCCAAGTGCATGGCTTGCTGTGCCGATGGCGACACCTTGTGCCACAGGATGTTTAATGCGGAAAAAACGACAAACAAGTGGTGCTGTGACTGCGCCCGTAATTCCCGTAATGACAATGGATACGATTGTAATGGATGGAATGCCGCCAATTTGTTCTGATAAAACGGAACCCATTGGAATGGTTATGGATTTGGGTGTTAGCGAATACATCAGAGTTTTGCTCAAACTAAAAATTTTAGCGCAAGCGATGACACAGAGAACGCTAATCGTGCTACCGACGCCAATTCCCGCAAGAATCGGCAGCCAGTTTTTCTTGAGAGCTTGGATGTGTCTGTACAAAGGAACGGCAAGCAGAACTGTTACCGGTCCGAGGAAAAATGAAATGTAATCACCGCCGGCTTTATATGTGTCGTAACTGATTCCCGTGATGGTCAAAAATCCGATGATAAGAATGGTTGCTATGAGAATCGGGTTGAGAAGTGGATTTCTCCACTTGGTGCGGATAGTAACGCCGACTTCATAAGCGATGATGGTAAGGATAATTCCGAACATGGTGTGGTGTAGGGGGATAGGCTATTTTTCGGTTTCGTTTTTATCGGCTGTTTTTGATTTTTTGCACAACAATTGCACGGTCCAGCCTGTAGCAGCCATCGTCACGATTGTAATAGCGATGCAAAGGAACAGCAGTATCGGCCACTGGCTTTTAACATCGTCACCGACAAGCATAAGCCCAATTGCTGGCGGTAAAAAGAAAAATGCAAGACGCTTTAAAAAGAAATCGCTGATTTCACGAATTTGTTCTAATTTGACAATCTTGAGACTGAGCAGAAGGAGCAGGATGAGCATTCCGAGAATGTTTCCAGGGATGGGAATCCCCGTAAAATCGTGAATCAAGTCGCCTACGTAACAGATCCCTAAAATCAAAGCCAATTGTAAAAGCACTCGCATGCTGCCAAAGATAGCATTTTAGAGGTTAAAGATTAGGGGCTAGGGGACTGTTGTTATTTTGGGAGGCTCGAAAATTAGTTTTTGGCGTTTTTGAGAGGTATATGTTCTATGGGTTTTGGACTTTCGTGGGGAAGAATTACGGGTCTTGGCTTTTCTAGGTTGTCGATTCCAATTCCTTTGTGTTCCCGGTTTTTCTTTTGCAAAAGTCCTCTATTTAACGGAGCTTCTTTGTTCTCGTTTTTGTTGTTGCTAGGCTTTTGCTGGAGCAAATCTTCTTGAACGTCCTTGATTTCTGCTTTGACGTTTGCTTTGATGTCCGAGAGAATTTGTTGCCTTGCTTGCTTACGTTCTTCGCGTAAACGTAACCAATTCTCTTTTTCGCTCTGTCCGAGGTCGGGGGCACTTTGTGTGATTTCTGCTTTCTCGGCGGGGGTTGCGATCTCGGATTCCGGCTGTGCTTGCGGAACCGTCGCCAATGCCGCGATGGTCAGAAATACGATTTTGATTGTGCTTGCGTTTTTCATGGCTTTAACCTTGAAAAGACCCGAAAAAGAGAGGCGACAGGTTTTGTTCCCGTCGCCTAGTTGATTGGAATTAACGTTCCTTATTCAGCTTTTGCAGCGGTCTTTTCATCTTTGAGATTTTTCTTTTCGGCCTTCTGTGCGTCGAGTTCCGCCTTCTTGGCTTCTGCTTCAGCTTTTTTTGCTTCGCGTTCGGCCTTCAAAGCTTCTTCACGTTCTGCACGCTGTGCGTCGAGTTCAGCTTTCTTTGCTTCCATTTCGGCCTTTTTCGCTTCGCGTTCTGCCTTCAAAGCTTCTTCACGTTCTGCACGCTGTGCATCGAGTTCGGCTTTTTTTGCTTCCATTTCAGCTTTCTTAGCTTCGCGTTCAGCCTTCAAAGCTTCTTCGCGTTCAGCACGCTGAGCATCGAGTTCAGCCTTCTTGGCTTCCATTTCGGCCTTGCGTGCTTCGCGTTCGGCCTTCATGGCTGCTTCACGTTCTGCTTTCTGGGCTTCGAGTTCAGCCTTCTTGGCTTCGCGTTCCGCTTTCAAGGCTTCCATTTCGGCCTTGCGTGCTTCGCGTTCGGCTTTCATGGCTGCTTCGCGTTCTGCACGCTGAGCTTCGAGTTCGGCCCTCTTGGCTTCCATTTCGGCCTTTTTCGCTTCGCGTTCGGCTTTTTTGGCTTCTTCACGTTCAGCCTTCTTTGCTTCAAGTTCGGCCTTCTTGGCTTCCATTTCAGCCTTTTTCGCTTCGCGTTCGGCCTTCAAAGCTTCTTCACGTTCAGCCTTCTTTGCTTCAAGTTCGGCTTTCTTGGCTTCCATTTCAGCCTTTTTGGCTTCGTGTTCTGCTTTCTTGGCTTCTTCGCGTTCTGCACGCTTTGCTTCTTCTTCAGCCTTCTTGGCTTCGTGTTCAGCCTTCTTTGCTTCCATTTCGGCCTTGTGGGCTTCGCGTTCGGCTTGTAGTTCTTCTTCGGACTTTGGTGTCGGCGGGAGAACGTCCGGCTTTGGCGGTTTAGGAGCTTCTACCTTGAGTTCGTCCTTTTCGAGCTTGATTTTGTCCAAAAGTCCCTTGCGGGCTTCCTTGCGTTCTTCGCGCATTTTCTTGAAGTCGCTCTTTTCTGTGGTGGCGACTTCGGTTTTTACTTCGGTCGAAATTTCCGTGGAAATTTCGTTCTTGACGCTCTTCATGTCAGATGCATCGCTCTTGGCGGATGCCGTGGCAAAAAAAGCAAGTGTAGAAAGGGTGAGGATTGCAATGAATTTGGATTTCATGATTTGCCTTTTGAATAGGGTTTAAATTTCTTCTTTGCCCGATATACAGCAATATTCGTGCCAAATTTTGTAAAATTGCCGTTTTTGATTAAATTTTGCAAGTTTTGCAAAAAAAATCCAAATTACAGTTCTAAAAAACGCAAAAAAAAACGAGGTGATTTACCTCGCTGGGGAGTAAAGTTCCGATTTTTTTAGTAGGTATAGACTAGCAGGGTTTTAGTTGGGGCTGTTTCACATTGTTTATTTTGTCAACAACCGTTTGCAAAGAATTATAACAAACTTGCAAACCATAGGCGACATTTGCTTTTTTTACGAATAAATGCTGAATTTATGAAGAGAAAATAGCTCTTAATCCCTAACCCCTAAAACTTAATTTTCCCATTTGCTTTTCCAAAAAAAATATATATCTTTAAATCACAGTTTATTATATCGTTCTTTTGATCCTTTTGTTTTATCCCGGGCAGGGGCCGCTCACTTTGATGGCGTGTTGTCACGCACTTTTGCACAAGATTGTGCTCAAAAAGCGGGAATGCGATTTTAGGGGGCTTTGTGCTTCGTTTAAGGATCAAGGGTGTTTTCCTTGTAATTTTTCTGCTGACGGTTTTGCCGTCGTATGCTTCTAATCGTTCAGTATCCCGTTCTGCGGTCAAGTCATCGGCTTCTGCGGCAGGGGTGGTGACGCTTGATTTTGTTGATGTTCCGCTGGCGGAGGTGGTGCGAACGCTCTCGCGGGCTTATGGAATTTCGATTTTGGCCGATGAAGCGGGCGATGTTCGTGTGACGTTCCATCTGGAAGGTTTGAGTCTTTTTGAAGGGCTTACGGCGTTGTGCGAAGCTAATGGACTTGCTGTGGTGCAGGAAGGGCGCGTTTATCGCATTCGTCGGGCGAGAGTGCAGGGCGGTTATATTGCGATGGACGATTCTGGAGTCGTTGTTTCGGTCAAGAATATGAATGTGCGTGAATTTGTCCGGGAATTCGGTTTGAATACAGGAGTGAATGTGATTGCAGATTACGATGTCGAGGGATCGGTATCTGGAAATTTGAGTCATTTGGTTCCAGAAAAAGCTTTTCGCGTGTTGATGGAATCAAACGGGTTCAAGGTGCGTGTTGAGCGTGGCTGTATGCGGGTTTCGCGGTCGAGAACAGGGCTGTCTGGGCAAAACTCGGGCGGTACTGGGGGCTCGAAAGGTGGTGTGTCGGGATCGGAATTTTTGGTGGAGCGGACAGGCGACCTTTATTCGGTGGATTTGCAGTCGGTTCCGCTGAAAACTGCTCTCAAGGCGATTGCGGACGAGGCTGGCCTTAATTTGGCTGTGTATGGAGATTTGAATGAAACGGTCCAAATATCGTTCAAGGATGTGCTGCTACTGGAACTTTTAACGTCAATTTTTCGAGGGAGCGCATTCACGTTTCGGTTGGATTCGGCTTCGCTTTGGGTGGCGGAGAAGGGGGCAATAAAGGCTCTTGGCGATTTGCGAGTTTATCCGTTAAAACATGTTTCGCCAGAGAAGGCCGCGGCTCAGCTTTCGAAGTTTATGAAGGGGGAGGAAATTAATGTTTCGGAGTATCGGGAACAGAATGCTCTTGTGCTGGGAGCTTCGCCGCAAATGCTTGAACGTGCGGTGGAATTTTTGAAGATGATTGATTTGCCCCAAATGCAAGTGACGCTTGCTTGTGTGATAGTGGAATTGCGGAAAGGTCGTGGATTCGCGTTGGGTGTGCGGAGCGGAACGACGCGGAATGTGGGCGAGGGCGATGTGCAGGCTCGCGGCTTTTTTGATTTCTTGGGGAAGGATGTTTCGAAATCGGGTGCGTTCGGGAAAATTGGAATCTTGCCGGACCGCTTTGAACTGGAGCTTTCGTCGATGGAAGAAAATAACGAGGCGAAAGTGCTTGCGCGTCCGCGTGTGACGACGCTGAATGGCAATAAGGCGGAGCTAAATGTAACGAATACGGTCTATTATCTTGTCAGTCAAGTTTCGTCGGATGGCTATCCGATTACGGATTATCGCTCGTTCAATGACGGCATTTCGCTGGAGCTTACGCCCACGATGACGCAAGACGGTTTGATTACGCTTGCTGTCGCCCCGGAAATCAAGACGGCAGGCCGTAGCACGGGAGACGGGCCGCGAGACATTAGTTCCCGCAATATGAAAACGACGGTTGTGCTGCGTGATGGCGAGACGCTTTGTTTGGGAGGCCTCATTCGTAAAAATAAGACGGAAGTGCGGTCGGCGGTGCCGTTTTTCGGGAGCATTCCCGTGCTGGGGCGGTTGTTTAGCTATACGTCGGAAGAAGAAGACGAAACGGAGCTTGCGATATTCATAACGCCGACAGTGGAAGTTAGACGGGAGGCGGAGAAGTGAGCTGTGAGCCATGAGGTGTGAGGTCGCTCGCAAGCTCGCTTTGAGTAAAATATTTGGCGCTATTGGCGCGATTATTCCATGCTCAAAGGTTGCGTAAGCAACCGACCTCAAAGCCCCTAACCACTGTATTAGACGAAAGAACGCCCGCTCGGCGGGCTATAGACGAGAGAGGAATAATGGCGGCAAAGCCGCATAATGTCAAATGTACTGGATCCATTCGACTACGCCCTTATGGGCTTCGCTCAGGATGACACATAAATTTTTTACTACCCACTTTTTACTACCCACTAATAACTATTGACCAATGACCCTTTTAAAAACACATGTTGCAGCGATTGCTGCTCGGATGATGACGTGGGAGGTGACGACTGCGTTTGATGGAACTTTGACGGAAACGGAACTGCGGAAGCGGTTTGACGATGATTTTTGCGGCGCCTTTAAAGAGGGCTGTGATGAACGGGATTCTTTTAATCAAGTCTTTTTTTGGCCGTTGATTTCGTTCAACGCGACGGATGGGCGTAAACACCGTTATCTTGTTGCTACTGCGGATGAAACGCTTGCGGGCTATCGGAAAAAGTTTGACCGTTGCTTGCCGAGGCAGGTCGCATTGTATGCGATGGCGGATCAGGTGTTGCGGGGTGAAAATACTGAAAAAAATGCACCAGAAGACGGTGATTTGCTGTTTGTCGCACTTTGGAATAATGTCTTGTATGTACTTGTATTCGTGAAGGGACGATTATGCCATTGGTCGGAGGATTTCGGTTATGGAGAATCTATTGACGAACGATGCCGGCTTCGAGTGGAACGCTTTAAATCGTTCTTGAAATCGGATGATTTGTTTGCAAATTCGGGGGCGTCGAGTTCCGCTTTTCCGGTTGCATTTAGTGAAGTTTATGTATGCTGCGATTGCTTGGCGAATATGGATGAACTTTTTCGGGATGGTGTGCGGGATCCATTTTGGCGACATTTGGATTTAGATGCATGTGAATCTATGAAACTTTGCGAAAAACGGCGATGGACGTTGTGCTTTGCGTTGTTTGCTTTATGCACGGTGTTGGCCTTGACGTGCGGAACCTCTTGGACGTGGAATCGTTCGTTGGAATGGTGGCGTTCTTGGAATGGTGATGCTCTTGGGACTTCGAATGTTGCTCCTGTTGAACTGTCTTTGCCTGCGGCTCATGATTTGGAAATGCTTGCGTGGGCGAAGGGGCATCGCGATTTGCTTCCGGCGAAATGGGGACGGTTGCGGGATGGGGCGGCAGATGAACCGAGGGGGCGGTTGCAACACTCCCGTTGTAGCTGTGATTCGTCTGCGATTAAATTGCTTGGAATTGTGGGCGGTCGTGCGGCTCTTGTGACGACGGCGGCTGGCGAAATGAAAACGCTTTCGCTGGGCGATTCGCTTTATTCGTACCGCGTGAAGCGGATTGGAATGGATGATATCGTGCTGCGGTGCGGTGGCAAGGAGGTGCGTTATGCAGTTCAAACGCGGTAATGCTCTTCCGCTTGTGCTAGGAGTGCTGCTCGTGCTTTCGATTCTGTTGTCGGCAATGCTGCGTATGCCGGGGACTCTCCGCCGGACGGTGGCGATTGTCGCGGACGAAACGCAAGAGATGTATTGGGCGGAATCCGCGGTGCTGGCGAAATTGGAGGGCTTCCCGGAAGGGTATTTTGCGGGACTGCCTGCGGTGGAATCTCGCGTGCTTGGGCCGTGGACGGAATGGCGGACTGTGAAATTTGATGGCCGGGTGAACAAGTTCCAGTTTGTGTTGGGGAATGCTTATTCGCGGTTTTCGACATCGGAGTGGGCGCGTTGTGCCGTTTTGCTGGAGCGGAATTTGCAGGAACGCATTTTGCAGGCGGATGGCTTGCAGAAATTTTCGGGGAACCGCCGTTTTTTCAATCTGGATTCGGCAATGGCGAAGAGGGGAGCGGTGAATGTGAGTGCGGGCGACTTGACTTTGGACTTGGGCGGAAATGGCGCGTTCGACGGGTTGGCGAAGCGTCCTATAGTTCGTTCGTTTATGGCGAACGTCGAGGGTGATGTCAAAATTCGCGGGAATGTTCACTTTGATACGCTCAGGATTTATGCGTCTGGAACGGTGACTGTGCAGAGGGACGTGAGCGTGGGTTTTGCAGAAATTTTTGGCTTTGCGGGGGTGGAGGTGACGGGGGATGCTTCGCTGGCGGGGATTCTCTTGTCGAAACAGAGCGTGGAAATCTCTCGCCAAGCGAAGATGATGTTCCCAAGTGTCGCAATTGCTGTGGGCTATCGCGGCAATAGGCTCGCTTTGCGTGAAAAATCCGTATTTGAAGGCCTTGCGATTGCGCCGTCGGGGAGTTTCGAGCGAGATTCTTCGACGGTACTTCTCGATTCGTCAAAAACTCTTTTGCCATTTTGCATGGAATCTCGGAACGTTGTTTTTGAGCGGAGGCGGTTATGAATTATGGCGTGAACGAAAAATGCGGCTTTACCTTGCCCGAAGTCTGCGTGGCGTTGGCTGTTTTTCTTGTGGGGATTGCAGGTTTGTTCGGCTGTTGGGGCTTCTTTAATCGCGAAGTTGCGGACGAACGCTACCGGCTGGAGCGTTTTTACAACGTACTTTCGGCTATGGAATCGCTAATTGCGGAAAAAACTTTTTGTGCGGACTCGCTTGTGATGGTTGATTCGGTGACGGTTCGCTTGGAGCGTGTTCCGGGAGCGGCGCGTCTTGCATGGGCGGTCGCGGAACAGGACGGCTTTTCTTTAAAGCGTCTAGTGGGGTGCAAATGACGTTTTTTTGGGGGGGGTAAAATGAGGAATAAGAATGGCTTTTCTCTTATCGAAATGCTTATGGCGATGACTGTTGTTGCCATTTTGACAGGCGTTTCATTGAACGTTTTCGGAACTTTTCATCACGGCATCGTTGAAACAACGTCTCGCTACGAACAGTTTGTTGCAGAAAAAGTGAATGAACTTCGCTGCCGGACTAGCGTTGTGCGAGGCGTATTTAAGGGCAAAATGACTTGTAATGACGTATTTCGTATGATTCAAATGGAAAACCATACATATTTCAGTCGCTAAAAACAAGGGGTAAAATTAAATTTACGTGAATTTTGCCGAAAAAAAAACTATTACTCTTTTTTTTTTTTTAAATTCAGCGCATGCGACTCGTATTATTTATCTTACTTTTTGTTGCTTTCTGTTTTTCTAAGCCTTTAGTTGTCTATACTGGTGTTTATTCAGTGCGTGGGGACAAGGATCTTGGCAAAATTGATACCTTTGTTCCGATGTTCTATGAAATATTTGCTAAATGGCAGAATAATAGCGCATTACCATTTGATATTATGTTTGAAACGGATGCTGAAGCTACTAAGCATCTTGCATCTGATCCTATTTCCATGGCAATTCTTCTTACGAGAAATGACTTTGAAGTGGAACATTTTAAGAATATTGGTGTGACAAAAACTGTTGCTAATCTTGGCTTTAGTGTTTTGTTTTATCAAACTCGAAAAAGTGAAAATGGGTCTGTAAATACGATTCTTGCTTCTGTTCCGCTAAATTCTTACATGACCAATGAAAAAAAATTGACAACCGATAATTTGGAGGCGGAACGTCCCCAAATGATTAAAATCCTTGCTAAGGAGCTTATTCAAAATCGGTTCAAGCAGAGGGTCTCTAAAATTAGCATCGAAGAAATGAAAGTCAAAATTTCTTGTACCGAGACGTCATGCTTTGCGGAAAACTATAAGAAATTGGGCCTAGAAGATGGACAGAGCATTTCGATTTCCCTTCCAGATGGTTCGGATGACGTTTTCCTGAATGCAAAGGATGGATCTTTGATTGGGGAAGAACCGACATTGTCTATGTTGAAAAAGAACGGTCAGTCGGAAGGTGTTTCTTGTAATTTGAGAGGGTATAGCGAAGATACGTGGCAAGTCGTTTCTGTCGATATCACTTCGAAAAAGGCTAGCAAGCTTTTTGCTAAGGAGCCTATAAAGGCTCAGTTTGCGCAGTGGTATTCTGATTTTCTGAGTGGCGCTGGTAAAGCTGTTTTGCCTCCGATTAGCGGCGTCGAATGGTCTCAAAATTCGATGGGTCACACGGAAATGGTCTTGGCTCGTGCCGATGGTGAAATTCAAACGTTTTCTATGGCTCCAGCTCGCTACAAGGTCTCTTTAGGGATTAGCGGTGTGGGTAGTGGTGTTGTCGAGAAGAATCAGGTCAATGAAATTTGGGCTTACAAAATTTGGCTTACTCGTAAATGGAACAATCGAAAAGAAGAAGAAGTGGAATATACGACCTCCAAGAAAGTTGTTGTAGCTTCTCAAGAAGTCCATGAAGTTGATATATTTAGAGATTTGCTTCATGTAAGCTCGAAGAAATTCGCTGAAAAAGGAGAATAATAATGAAAAAGTTTATTTTGGTCATGATGGCTTTCTTGGTCAGCTTTGCGATGGCTGCTGCTGACCAGACAGTCATGGTTTCTGGCTCGGCAACCGAGAAAAAGGAAACCAACTTGGCTTATGAAGATGCTTTGCGTAATGCTCTTATCAACGCCGTCGAAAAGAATTTGGGTACTTGGTTGAACAGCCAATCCGGTGCAGTAAGTTTTTCTAGCACAAATGAATTTGCACAGGCTAAACAGAATATTTTATCCAAGTACGAAGACTTTATCGTTGATTATAAAATTAGAAAAAGAGGCTTATCTTCGAAGGGGTTCTATGAAGTTACTGCGTCTGTAACTGTTTCTAGTGATCGCTTGGCTGGTGAAATTAGAAAGTATGTCGGCGCTTTGAAATCTCAAATGGATAATCCTTCTATCGCCTTTGTCTTGACTAGCTGGGAAAAGAGGGGTGTTTTTACTACGACAGTAACCAAGGGTAATGCTTCTGTCAAGAATTCCTATAGCGGTAGCGGACAGTCTGAGGATTACTCCTATAATGAATCCGCCCAGAGTGGTTCTGTAAGTGCAAGAGCTGTTGGTTCTTCTTATAATGAAAGGCAAGCTGCTGGTTCTGGTCGTTTGTCCACTTCTGAACGTGCTGGTATGCGTGTGAAATCTGATGGTGATGCAGCGTATGCTGATGCCCGTTATGAAGCTTCTGGCAGTTATGAAAGCCGTAATGCCGAGGCTTCCCGTTCTGCTCATAGTGTTGACGCTGCTTATGCAGCTACGAACAAAAGCGCAAGCCGTAATGCGAGTGGCTTTGCTGTAAAAGGACAAAGTGAAAGCAATACAAGTGTTGACGCGACACTTACTAGCGGAAAAATTGATGAGACTGTTTTCGCCAAGTTTGCCGATATGGGTATCATTGATGGATTCCAGCAGGAATTTAAGGAAAAAGGTTTTGATTTGAAGGCCGCTGACAAGGCTCGCGAAATTGCCATTGCTCCGAGTGCTGCTCAAACCGGAATTAATATTAGCGACCGTTCTGCCGTGCGTAATTTGGCTGAAAAGGAAGGCGCTAACTATGTTGCACGCGGTGAAGTGATGTTGATGGGCCAGGAAAAGTCCGCTGCAACGGGTCAACCTGAAATTACCGCAAAGATTGGTGCCGAAATTATTGATGTCAATTCCGGAGATGTGGTTGCTTCTTACTCCAATACGGTAACGGCTTCCAATACCAATATCGATAAGGCTAAATTGCAGGTCATCAAAAAGGCTGCGGTTGTCGCTGCTAAGACTTTGGCTTCTCAGACTCTGCAAACTTGGCAGGAAAGAGCTGAATCCGGTCGTCAATATACGATTGAAATCCGTAATATGACTAAGGCCAGATCTCAGAAGATTCCTTTTGAAAAGGCTTTAAAATCTATTGCTAAAATCTCGTCTCAAACGTCTCCGAGTACAGGTGTTCAAACTTATCAAGTCCTTTATAAAGGAAGTAAGAGTGATCTTGGAATGGCCGTTATAGAGGCTATCGGCGATACAAAGGGCTTTAGCGAAAGCGAATTCGACGGCCCGAACGACGAAAATGGAAAGATTATTTTCACATTCACAAAATAAAAACAAAAATACAAGGAGATATAAAATGAAAAAAATGATTCTTGCTGGTGCTGTAGCAGCATTGTTGACGGCATGCGCTAGTGTTGGCGGCTTGGTTGGCGGTGGCGACAATCCGCAGGTCAAGCAGCTTGCAGCTCAGTCCACTGCTCTTACTGCTGATTTTGCAGTTTCTTTGGCTGAATCTGCAGAATCCTATGTTCTCGCAATGAAGGCTGTGGGTAACGAGACTGAAGCTTCTCGTATCGCGGAAGCTACGAATGGTCTTCGCAACGAAACCGATAAGGAAAAGTTGGAAGCTGCTGTGGGCACGTTGAATGAAGTCAATCTCGACGCTCAGTTGCAGGCTGCTCAGGAAGTTTCTGATGAAGGCAAGGCTCAGATTACGGAATCCATCCTCCATTTGGGTATGGCAATTTACCTCGATGCCAAGATTGGTGCTGATGCTGGTAACTTGGTTTCTTCTGCTACGGATGTTGCTTCTAACCTCTCTGCAAAGGATGCTTTGGCTATCAATGAAGTCCAGACGATCATTACCAATGCTCAGTGGATTTCTGGTATCGCTCCGGATCAGTTGACTCTCCAGAAGAACTCCTTCGAAGCCTTGAAGAACTATGCTGAAGCTCATGGCATCGAAGTTCCGAGCCAGGAAGTCATCGAAGAAAAGGCTAAGGGCCTCGCTAAGGAATAATAATTCCTAGTTACTGAATCAAGTGGAAACGCTGATGATGAAACGAATTCTTGTTTTGATTGCTACGATTGGTTTCGTTTCTGCATGTAGTGCTACTTTTGAAGAGCGTTACAAAGCAGGAGAAAGAGAACTTGATTCTCTTGGTATGGAAAAATCGAGTGCCAAACAGGAGGAACGTTCCACGTCAGCGTTTTCTTCTTATGATTCTGGAAAAAGCATTCAGTCTGTAGCTGTTCTACCTCCACCCTCTGTAATTGTAGTGCCTGAGAAAGGTTCTGATGGAGTATCTGAACTAGAAATTATCAAAAAGAATCCATATTCTCGTTTGATGATGGAAAGCATTGGTAATTACTTTGCCAAGAGTAACTATGATTTGAAAACATTGGACGGTGAGCAGAAGCTGAATGAATTTATTGCCATGCAAAATGATATTGCCGGCAACGAAGATGACTTAGCCTATATGGCAAGCTTATTCATTGGTGCTGACGTTTATATTAAGTATGCTGGTGATTTTTCTCGGAAAAACTTGAGAATAGATTTGAAAGCGTATGAATCTGTTTCTGGAGTTTTGCTGGGTAATGTTTCGGAAAATAAAAAGATAGACGCTTACAAGAATTTAGAAGAATGTATTCAGAGTACTGCGGAAAGTGCTTCGCGGAGTCTGGAATCAAAAATTCAGAATTTTAGAAAAAATGAAAGTCAAAATGGTGTCCAGTATAAGGTCATCATGAATATCTCTAGTGAATTTGATGAAGACTTTATTGAAAATCTTCATGAAGTCATTTCAAAACAGCTACCGGGTTTATTTAAATCAATCAAGTTTAGAGCTATGACGGATAAGACCGTCGATATGACTGTGTTTGCGACTCCCGCAACATATGCAAATTCCCAAGAAGTTTATAAAGCAATTCGCACTCAGTTGAAAAAGATTGTCGGTGTGAAAAAGACCAATATTACAAGAAAGCTGATAATGCTAGAACTTAAAGGTCGAGATTAAGGTTTGAGGACGCTTCGTAAAGGACGAAGCGTTTTTTATATTGTAGTAAACGACAAAAGTAAATTCTCTTAAAAAAGCCGACCCCGGCACTGGTGACCGGGGTGACAAAAGGCAAAAAGACGTGGAAGAAAGCGGGAAAAAAATAGAGTCTCCAATTGCTCGTTGGATTAATGCGAACCGTGGAACCGAGGGCTTTGCGGAATCGTTGCGAAAGTTGCTCATGTACGCATGCGTCGAGTGGATTCGCCGCGGGACATCTGCACTCCTCACGCCCGAAGAAGCCCTTTCGAAAATTGTCTGCTGTGCGTTGCCGCAGTTCCCGGTAGGGGAATGGGCAGAAACTCCCGAAAAGTACATGGACGAGATTGCCGATTTTTGCGAAAAGGCGAAAACTTTACCTTTGCCCGCCGCTCTCCAGGGCGAAATTCCATCGGTATTGGACTTGCGCGGGGTCAAGTGTCCCCTGAATGCCGCCCGTTCGAGAATCGTCATGTCGGGGTATCCGGCGGGGAAAACGTTAAAAATTTGGCTCGATGACGGCTCTCCCATCGAAAATGTGCCCGGTTCGCTCGTTGCAGATGGCCATAAAGTGCTTTCTCGCGAAAAAAAAAGCAATTATTGGGAAATCTCTGTGGTCAAATTGAATTCAATAGTATAGATTGTTTATGTGGAAAACAGAGTATTAGTTATAGGCGATGAAATGTTTGGTTCCAAGGGCGAAGCGGCGAACCGTTTTGTGGAAGCGGTGCTTTGCAGGGAACCGAGTCGTCCTATACAGTTTTCCGTGAATGTGCCTGTGGCGGTATCGCTTTCGCAAATCCGTGCGCGTCTTTCATCGGACATTATCGGCAAGAACGCGGGCCGCATTATCATGGGATTTGGACTGCGTGAATTGAACCATGGCGGTGCTGACGGGGCTTCTGTTGCCTCCATTTACGAAATGATCGTGAACGAGCTTGTGAACAAGACGCAGGCTCGGCTTTTCCTGTTGACTGTGCCTTCGGACATGTTCCCGATTGCCCTGAGCGAGGTGGAATATTTAAACAGCGTCATCCGGGATATTTGCTTGGCGAACGAGCGCGTGACTTTGCTCGACTTTGCGAAATTTGCCGAGACGTTCAAGGAGAAACAGATGGAACGCGGCAAGTTCGGGCGTAGCCTGTTTATGGAAGATGGCGCTCCGACATCGCTTTGCTGCATGCTTTTAGCGCTGTATTTGCAGGATGAACTTGTAAGAGATTTAAAGGAGATATAATTATGGGTCTTTTTGACAATCGTTTTGCTAGTAAAAATGCGGCCATGAGCCGTGCGTTTTCTATTGATTCCGATAAGGACAGGAAAAAACGGATTTCTCCGCGTGAACCGGCTGCCCCCAAGATGGGAATTTGCGACAAGTGCCACAAGGAAGCTCTGTTGCGTTCTTACCGCTCCAAGGAAATGTCCATGTCCGATGGTGCAGCAAGTTTTGGTACGGTTGTAAAGCACCTCTGCGAAGACTGCGCCCCGCGTTCCAAGCGATTCGAGGCTGCTCCTGTCCCCACGATGGATAAGAAGCAGGTGAAGAACTTGATGAAGTCTGCGAAGAAGGGACTGTTGTAGGTTTGAGGTCGCCCGCTATGGCGGGCTTTGAGGTATGAGCACGGTCGCCTACGGCTCCCTTTGGGCTTTATAAATGCACCTCGGGCGCCAAATTTAAGCCCAAAGCTTTGCTATGCAAAGCGACCTCATACCTCACTCCTCATTCCTCATCCGTAAACAATATTTTATAAAAAAATCTTACCCCCCTTAACGAAATTGATGTAAATTCCTAAATTTGGGTCTCGAATTTAATATGGAGACCTTCAATGTCTGATATTCGCGCCAAGGAATCTGTCAAACAATATTTGGATGGCGTCGTTTCGACAATCACCCCCGAATTCGTCCGTTCGCTCAAGCGTGGCTATACCCGCAAGGATTTCACCAGCGACTTGATGTCGGGCTTGATCGTGGGCATTTTGGCGCTCCCCTTGGCGATTGCGTTTGCTATCGCTTCTGGCGTTGGGCCGGAACAGGGTCTCTACACGGCCATTATCGCGGGCTTTATCATTTCGCTGTTGGGCGGCAGCCGCTTCCAGATTGGCGGCCCGACGGGCGCTTTCATCGTCATTGTCTATGGCATCGTGAGCCAGTACGGCTACGACGGCCTTGCTTCGGCAACGCTCCTTGCCGGTATTTTCCTCGTCATTTTCGGTCTTGCAAAATTCGGTGCGATTATCAAGTTCATCCCGTATCCGGTGACGGTCGGCTTTACGGCGGGTATTGCGATTATCATTGCGCTTGGCCAGGTGCCGAACTTTTTCGGCCTTACGTTTGCTGGCGCTGACCCGGCTGATGCCGTGGGCAAAATCAAGCTTTACGTTTCTTCTTTCGGCTCGATGAATGTTTATTCCGTGATTGTGGGCGTGGTTGCGCTTGCGGTTTGCATCTTGTGGCCGAAGATTACGACGAAGGTTCCGGGTTCCCTCATTGCGATTATTGTCGCGACGGTCTTGGTGAAGGTTCTTGGCTGGGACGATCCGGTGAACGGTCACGGCGTGGTGACAATTGGCATGAAAAACCACATCCCGAGCGGTTTCCCGGTGCCGCACCTCCCGAATATCAGCCTTGAAATGATGCAGAAGGTGTTCCAGCCGGCTTTGACGATTGCCATGCTCGGTGCGATTGAATCGCTCCTTTCTGCGGTGGTGGCTGACGGTATGACGAGTACAAAGCACCGCTCCAACACGGAACTTTTTGGTCAGGGTGTCGCTAACATCTTGAGCCCGATTTTTGGCGGTATCCCGGCGACGGGTGCTATTGCCCGTACGGCGACGAACATCCGTAACGGTGCCGTGAGCCCGATTTCTGGCCTTGTTCACGCCGTCGTTTTGCTCTTGATTATGCTCGTGCTTGGCAAGTATGCCGAAATGATTCCGATGGCTGCTTTGGCTGCAGTGCTTTTCCAGGTGGCGTTCAACATGTGCGGTTACCGCAGCGTTATCAAGATGTTCAAGGCTCCGAAGAGCGATGTGACGGTGATGCTTGTGGCTTTCTTCCTCACTGTGATTATTGACCTTACGGTGGCTATCGAAGTGGGCGTGCTCCTTGCCGCTGTGCTCTTCATCAAGCGCATGAGCGATGTGGCCGAAGTGGAATCGGTGACTTCTGCTCTCAAGGAAGACGACGAAGAAGCGGCTCACAACGAACTTTCGCGCCAGGTGCCGAAGGGCGTGGTGGTTTATGAACTTGCGGGTTCGCTCTTCTTTGGCGCTGTCGATAAGTTCAAGGAAACGATGAACCGCATTTCGGAAAAGCCGAAGATTTTGATTTTGCGCATGCGTAGCGTTTCGAGCATTGATGCTGCCGGTATCAACATGATTGAAGATTTGCTCAACCGTTGCAACCGCGAAGGAACGCAGCTCCTCTTGAGTGGCGTGCATGCCCAGCCGGTGGTGGCTTTGACCCGTGCCGGTGTGCTCAAGCAGCTTGGTGAAGAAAACGCTCTCGGTAATATCGATGCTGCCCTCAACCGTGCCCGCGAACTTTTGGGCCTCCCGATTGTGGATACGTCGCACGAAGATGTGCAGGCTCCGACCGTGTCTTGGGAAAAGAGTCTCGACAAGCCGTGGATGCCGGAAGAATCGAATGCCGCGATTGCTGAAGAAACTCCGGAAGTTATCGCCGAACGCATGATGGACGAACCCATCAAGAAGATTGAAGAAAGCCAGAAGTGATTTAAATAACATCTATAATTGATGTTGTCTCTCGTAACGTGATGTATCTCAAAATTGTAAAATATTATTAAAAAATATTGTCCTTTTTAAAAAAAATTGTTTAGATTAAGCAACGTAGAAGAAGATCTACGGGAAAACGAGTTGAGAATGGGTTATTGGGACGAAAGCCAAATTTCGGAAGAAACGTCAAACAGAACTCCTTTTAATGAGTTCGTTGTGAAGTTTATAGCGGCATTTAGCGGTTCGACATTGTTCGTCCTGATTAGCTTAATGTAAACATTTTTTTTAGAAGCCTGAAAATCCGTCGGTTTATCCGGCGGATTTTTTTTGCACTTCTCGCATTGTCCTCCCCGCGTTTGTCCCCCCAGACTAAGGTTGGTGAGCCTGCCGAACCATTCCGGGGCCAGCTTATACGGTACTCTTTGGCCGTCATCCTGAGGCAAAGCCGAAGGATCCAATTAAATCTTGTAATGCGAATGCTGAAATTGACTGGATCCTTCGTCCCGGTGGTCCTCAGGATGACTGCTTCGGTGACAGAGACCGCGACGCTCGCCCTACGCCTTG
>NZ_JAFWOM010000147.1 GCF_017545445.1 Fibrobacter sp. | reverse complement strand
GTAGTTGAATTAGGTTCGAAGGAGCAGGATCCAGTCACTTTTCTAATGGTTAAATGCCAAATGCGAAAAGCATAAAAAGTCTCCGGTTAAAAGCCGGATGCTTTTTTTTCGTCTTTCATCTGTAGGCCGAAATCTCATAAATCCGGTGGCTTCACTTATGGACCCTCTTTTTCCAAATGCTAAATGCATGGAAATGCAAAAGCGACTGGTTTATACTAGTTGCTTTTTTCATAAAATGTTTGAATTGTCATCTTGGAGGCAGGGAGTGCCGATAGGATCCTTTGAAAATTCTAAAAGGCCTCCGGTTTTGCATGGGTGGTTCACTTTTTCTCGGAATAGCGAGATTAGACAAAACCCTCACTTCGTTTCGCATTTTGCCCTCCGGGTTTTGGCTTGCGCCAAAATCTCAAATTTGTTCATTGTTCACTTCGTTCACGGAACAATTTAGTGACGCCTACGGCGTCCGCTGCATCGGCTCGATCATGACATCCCGCAAGCGGTCTGTCGCGACGCTCGCCTCGCTGCTACTCGAACTCACTTCGTGAGTTCTCATCTCGCACGATACAAATAAGGAAAGAGCCATCCTTCGGATGACTCTTCTCTTATCGGAATAGCGAGATTCGAACTCACGACCTCTTGCTCCCGAAGCAAGCGCTCTACCAGGCTGAGCTATATTCCGTTTTGTCTTGACTCTCGTCTTTGACGCGCACAATTATAGTTAATTTTAATGGAGTTTTAAAGGGGTTAGTGTAAAAAAAAGTGATTTTTTTTGATTATTTCTTCTTTTTGGGGGCTTGTGGGCGAGGTTTGCCGATTTTCATGATGCTGGAACCAGCGTTATCGGGCTCGACTTTATAAAATATGACGCGATTTTTCCATTCGGAGCGGACTTTGCGGTCGATGATTCGTTTGACGTTTCCGTATTCGGGGTTGCCGCCGCCGTGGATGACTCGCAAAACGCTCAGGCCTGCGATGAGCAAGTCGTCGATGCGGCGTTCTACGGCTTCGGCGGCTTCTTCGGAGGTGAATCCGTGAAGGTCAATTTCGTCTTCGGGGTTGGGGAGTTCCCATGCGGCGGGGTTACGGCGCATTTTCTTGCCGCGTGCGGCACGTTGCGGCTTAGCCTCGGCTTCCGCTTCGGCTTGGATTTCTGCAAGTTCGTCTTTGTCTTGCATGGGGTGATTCTTGATCCACTCTAACTGAAATTCTTCTTCTGCATTTAAAGGCATTGTCTTTCCTGCTTTTTAGCGAAATATAAAAAATACTTCATTTAAATGTGTAAGGCGATCCCGGAACTGTGTCCGGGATGACAATTCGGGGAACTTTGTGTTGGGGAGGGCTTTTAGAGAACTGTCGTGAAATTTCCGTGGTAATTCCAGCTCCATTGTTCGGGGTGCTCGGCAATCCACGTTTCGATTTCGCTTGCGATTGCTGTGACGAGCGGACTGTTGTCGATTGTTGCTGTTGCTCGTTCTTCGTTTGAGTTTGCGGGCATTCCGTTTGCTGGGCCTGTATGCTTTTCGTTGCTGTGTAGAGCGTCATACTTTGGCGGGTAATAATTCTCGAAGCGGATGACGATTCGTTTTGAGCGGCTTTGGCTGTTGTCGTTTTCTGTCCAAGTGCGGAAAATGACGATGCCAGCTCCCATGTCATTTACTTTTTTAGGGAGCCGCAAGTAAAGCGTCGAGGGCTGGCCGAATAGCGAAACGGTGTTTCCTTTGGTGTGCTTGCCTTGATCGACGACCATTGCGAGGATTCCTTTGGTGCGGAATAGTTCGCGGATAAGGCGGCTTGTTTCTTCGGGGTGGTATTCTATGAGGTGTGGATCGCTGCGGAGTTCCTTGAGCACGTCGCGAAATGCAGAATCTCCGACGGAATCGGTAATCAAGTGAACATGTTTGCTGTAGCGGCAAAGACTGCGATGCAACAATTCGAATGCTCCTTGGTGGATGCTGATGGCCGCGATGGGCTTGTCTGCGGCTGCGCATTCTGCAATTGCATTTTGGATGATATACTCGTTTTCATAGACGATGCTGTCTGAGGTGTTTTTAATGTGGGCTAATCCTCGGTAAGAATCGATTGCATTCCAAAAAATTCCATGGAAAACGTCTCGTGCAGTAATGTCTTGTAGTGATTTTTTGTTACGTAGTTTGTTAATTTGCTGGGCGTTTAAATGGGGAAAACCTTCTTCTTTGACGTATTTATTTGCTTTTTCGAGATGTTGTTCAACTCGTCCATATGCGCGTTTTTTGTGAAGCGCTTTGTATATCGGGAATATAACGGTAAATAAAGCTGCGAAAAAAAAGTCTGGTAATCGTAGCAGAATTTGTAGCGCAATTTTATATGAAATGTATTTTATTTTGTGCAAGCTTGTTAGATACATTGTTGTAAAAATAGTCAAATCAGCTATAACTTAAAAGCACTTGATTAAAAAAATCAAGTGCTTTTAATTGCTAGGCTTCGTTGCGATTTTTCTCCTATCTTCTATTCCCTTGCATCTGGGTTGAATCGCTTGACGGTTGCTCCGATTTGGGCCATCTTGGCTTCGAAGTTTTCGTAACCGCGGTCGAGATGGTAAATGCGGCTGATGGTCGTTTCGCCTTCAGCGATAAGGCCTGCGAGCACGAGTGCTGCGCTTGCGCGGAGGTCGGAACCCATGATGTCAGCGCCTTCGAGCGGGAGGCCGCCTTTGATGGTCGCCGTGTTGCCGTTCAGCTGGATGGATGCACCCAAGCGTTCGAGTTCTGCGACGTGCTTGAAACGGTCGTTATAGACGGTGTCTTGGATGAGGCTGTTTCCCGGAATGGAGAGGAGGGTTGCCATGAAGGGGGCCTGCATGTCCGTCGGGAATCCTGGGAACGGGAGCGTCGAGAGGCTCATCGGCTTGAGTTCTTGCTGGCGTGCATCGACTTCGGCCCAGTCGGCACCGACGTTTACCTTGCAGCCGATTTCGCGGAATGCGTCGAGCGTGGAGGCGATGTGTTCCGGGATGATGTGCGTGACTTTGACGCGACCGCGTGTGATGGCGGCGGCACAGAGGAACGTGCCTGCTTCGATGCGGTCGGGAATGGTTACGCCTGTTCCCGGGCGGAGCGATTCAACGCCTTGGACAGTGAGGGTTCGCGTGCCGCGGCCTTGAATCTTTGCACCCATGTTGGTGAGGTAATCAATGAGGTTATCGATTTCGGGTTCGAGGGCGGCGTTCTGCAAGACGCTCACGCCTTTGGCAAGCGTTGCCGCCATGAGCACGTTGACGGTAGCGCCTACGCTAGAAATCGGGAAGTTGAAGTTTCCGCCGGGGAGGCGGCCTTCGCAGGTGGCTTCGACGTAACCGTGTGTGACGTTGATTTTTGCGCCGAGAGCTTCGAGGCCTTTGAGGTGCAAATCGACAGGGCGCGGGCCCCAAGCGCATCCGCCGGGGAGTGAGACGCGGCAACGTCCGAATCTGGCTACGAGCGGGCCGAGCACGTAAAAGCTTGCGCGCATCGTTTTCACGAGTTCATACGGAGCTTCCAAGTGGTCAACGCCGCGGGTGTCGATTCTCAGAACGTGGCTTCCGCCGTTGATATGGCAGCCGATGACGCGGAGCACGTCGGACATGGTCTTCATGTCTTTGAGGTGCGGGACGTTCGTGATTTCAGATACGCCTTCGGCGAGGAGTGCTGCCGCCATGACTGCAAGAACAGCGTTCTTTGCGCCAGAAATTTCGATTTCACCGTTGACGGGTGCCTTGACTTGCGGGACGATAAATTGATCCATATAAGTTAAACCTCTTTATTACTTTCGTTGCTGTTCTCTTCGCTAGTTTCTGGATTGTTTTTGAGTTCGATAACGTCGTGGACGACGCGAGTCCTTGCGATAAAGTCGTGCAATGCCCTTTTTTGCGGATCCACGAGGACGATAAGGTAGCCCAACCCGTAAAAATAAATTGTCGCTTGCGTTATAATGGTGGCGATAAAGCGGAAAATCGAGAATGCCCACGAAATGCGTTCCCCGTCGGCAGTTTCCACATGGATGTGCAGCAATTTCTTGCCCGGCGTAGCTGCAAAAATCGCATGGAATACAATAAAGTAAATTGCTTGGAGTACTGAAAAAATCGTAAAGAACGTGGATACTCCAGGGATTTCAAACGCTTTTGATACAAGTTCCGTGGAAGAGGGGTTGTCAACGTATTGCTGGGCAATTTCGGAGACGGCGTTGAGGTCGATTACGCCTGCGGCGCTCATGATGTAAAGGAAAATCGCCCCTAGAAGAGAAAGAATTAAGTTGTCTATAATAAAGGCGTTTGCTCGTACAAAAAATCCTGCAAATCTTTTTTGCTGCATTCTGCTTTGCAGCAACGTTTCGATTGTTTGCTTGAGAATTTCTTCTTCGGTTTGTTCCGGTTCTTCGCTTGCTTCGGGAAAATCCTTCCAAGCTTTCCAATTTGTTTCGCCGCTATGCCAGACAAGAGTTTCGTCTGTTATTTTGCCTTCGTTGACAAAATTCCTGATTTCATCGATAGTATAAGGACCTTGACGCCGGTCTCCATCGGTGATTGATGTGTCAATATAAAACCATTTCATGTTATGCAATAATTTAGTAAAAAGTTCGCAAGCCGAATTTTCGAAAAAAATGTAAATTTAGGGGTTATGATGATGTTTAAAATTGGTCAGCGCTACGTCAGCCAAGCCGAACCTACCCTGGGGCTTGGTATTGTTTCCGAAGTTCAGGGCCGTACTGTTAAAATTTTGTATCCCGCTATTGGTCAAGTTCGTATTTACAGGACCGATGGCGCTCCTATTGAACGTTTTGTGTTGCAAGTGGGCGAGTCTGTCAAGAGCGAAAAGGGAGTCTCCTTTGTCGTTGATTCTGTCCGTGAAGATTCTGGTATTATGGTTTATGTGGCCCGCAACGGCAAGGAAATGAAGGAGTCCGAGCTGAGTTCGAAGATTTCGACGGCTCGACCGGCGGTGCTCTTTAAGGCTTTGGCTGATGACGAAGTTTGCTCGGCGCGTGATTTTTTGCGTCATGAAGATGCGATGGAAATGTATTACAAGTGGCTCTCGTCGCCGGTTCGCGGCATGATTGGCCCGCGTGTGAGCATGATTCCGCACCAGTATTACCTTTGCTACCGTGCATGCTCTAGTTCGACGCTCCCGAGGCTTATGCTTTCGGACGAAGTGGGGCTTGGAAAGACGATTGAAGCCGGCATGATTTGGCATGCCCTCAAATCGAGAGGCCGCATCCAGCGTACGCTCGTGATTGTCCCGGAGACGTTGAAGCACCAGTGGATGATCGAGATGAAGCGCCGCTTCAACCAGCTCTTTACGCTTGTCGATGAAGGCTACATTCGCGGACTCTTCGTGGGTGTCGCAAAGGACGAGACGAAACCGAACCCGTTCTTGCAAAGTAACGACATCATCGTGTCCATCGACTTTTTGATGGCTCAGCCTGCGTTGATTGAAGACCTCTTGAAGACGAACTGGGACATGACCATCATTGACGAAGCCCACCATCTGGTGTGCGAGGACGGTTTCACGAGCCACGAGTATATGCTGGCGAACAGGGTGATTGCTCGCTCGAAGGGCGTGCTGCTTTTGACGGGAACGCCGTTGCAGTTGCATCCTGAATCGCAGTTCAACCGCCTCAAGATGCTTGATCCGGTGCGTTTTGCCGATTACAATGACTTTATCAAGGATCAGGAAACGTATCTCAAGTTGGTGAGGGATTTGAACAAGTTGCCGACGGATCCGAACCACCAGATGAGCTGGGATGATTTGTACGCCTGCGTTCCGAAAAACTCGAAAATCCGTCCGTGGCTGGAACAAGAAAATTCAAAGTCGATGACGGCGGGCGAATGGATGCGCCGCATCGTCGATGGCATGGGCACGGGTTCTGTCGTGTTCCGCAATACGCGTAAGGGTGTGGGCGGTTTCCCGAAGCGAGTGCTTGATGAAATTCCGCTCGAACCGAATCCGGCTTACCGCGAAATGGTGGAGGTTGCTGCCGACCGCGACCTCGAAGCTTCGACGGACATTCAGGAAAACGGTCTCCTTTGTACAAGGTTCTCTGATGCTTGGCATTTGGACGAACGCTTTGTATGGCTCAAGGGGTTCCTCAAAGAATATAAGAACGAAAAGGTTTTGCTGATTTGCGAATCGATTCAGGTGGTGCAAGCTCTTGAAACGTTGCTCTTGGAATTTTTGGGCGAGGGCGCGTTCGTGATGTTCCACGAAGACATGAGCATCATGGCGCGTGACAAGGCCGCTGCAAACTTTAGCAAGCCCGATGGGGCGAATTTGCTCATCGCATCTGAAATCGGCTCGGAAGGCCGCAACTTCCAGTTCTCGCATCACTTGGTGTTGTTCGACTTGCCGCTCGATGCTGCACTTGTGGAACAACGTATTGGCCGATTGGACCGCATTGGGCAGGACAAGGATATCATCATCCATGTGCCTTACGTGAAAGGCTCCGGCCAAGAAGTGATGTTCCGCTGGTACAACGAGGGCTTGAATTCGTTCGGTGCTCCGCTTATGAGCGGTGGCGAACTCTTCCTCAAATACACGGAAGCGTTGATTGAAGCTTTGGCGACGCCGACTCTAAGCCTCGATAACTTTGTAAAGAATGTGATTCCGCAAGTCAAGAAAGATTGCGAACAAATGCGAAAGAATATCGAGAACGGTCGCGACCGTTTGCTCGAATTTAACTCCCGCAATCCCGAAAAGGCTAAAGAAATCACGGATGAAATCCGTGAACTGGATGCGGAACCGGAACTCAAGAATCTCGTGTTCGATTCCTTGATAAACCGCGGACTCGATGTCGAGAAGAGCTCTGTGCCGGATTGCTTCCTCATTACGATGGGGCCGCAAGTCGAAGCGGGTTCTGTGCCGGGCATGCCTGATTTGGCGATGGCTGCGTATAGCGCTGGCGGTGGTCGCGTGAACAGCCAGACGGATTTGTGCGGCGAAGGCGGTGGCGATTCCGATGGCGACGGTCGCGTGAGCGGTGGCACTTGCATGACGGTGACGTTCGATCGCGATGTCGCAATGACTCACGACGATATTGAATTTATCAGCTTGGATCATCCGCTGGCTCAGGGCGTGTTCGACTATGAAACGGGCTTGGGTCGCGGGACGGTCTCTTGTGCTGTTTGGCCGAACTCCGGCTTGCGCGGACTCATGATGCAGTATAATTTTGCGGTAGAGCTGCCTGTGTCCGAAGAATGGGGCTGTGCAGACATTGCCGGGCCGAAGTATTTCAAGGTCTTGGTGAACGCAAAGGGCGAAAACATGTCTGAACATTTTGAAGAGTTTTCGAATGCGGCTCTCAAGGATGTGGGCGTGCCGCAGGGGAATGCCGCTGTCGATATGATGCTCCGTTACTTTGCTAAAGACGGTCTCGCAAAAGCTCGCTTAATCGTTTCGGAACAAGCGAAAAAGTACGCCGAAGAAGCGGCAAATGCCGTGGAAGCGCGTTCGGAACAGGAATACCAGCGAATGAACCACTTGCTCTCTATGCGTGGAAAAGCTGGCACAAGCGAAGCCCTCAAGCAACTCCGCAAGAACGTTCAGGAACGCAAAAAAATTGTCGCGAATCCGCAACTCCGTTTGGATGCCATTCGCCTAGTAGTGTGCAAATAGGTAATAGGTTGTAGGTTTTAGGTTACAGGTTGGTTTGGTGCTTTCGGCTCGATTATAAAACCTAATACCTAAAACCTTTTTATCGTAAAATAATCAATACATACTTGCCTTCCTTTGTCTAAGAATTTAGATTAATAAGATGGAGGTGGTATGAAATTTAGGCTTAAGTGTCATTTGGTCGACTTGGTACCTGCATTACTTTGCCACTGGTAGGCACCATGCAGGTTGATGTCGAGCTTCTCGGCTCCCCGGAAGAGATTGCGCTTCGTAAAACCGATCTTCGCCTCGGGGCCGT
>NZ_JAFWOM010000146.1 GCF_017545445.1 Fibrobacter sp. | reverse complement strand
TTCGAGATGCTCGGTAACTGGAGCTTCGGCGATTACTATAAGAAAGAAGCTATTGCTTGGGCATGGGAACTTCTCACTGAAGTTTGGAAGCTCCCGAAGGAACGCCTCTTTGCGACCGTCTATCAGGACGATGACGAAGCTTGGCAGATTTGGAAAGACGTGTCCGGTCTTCCGGATGACCGCATCATGCGTTTTGATGCTCACTCCAACTTCTGGGAAATGGGCGACACCGGTCCGTGCGGTCCTTGCTCCGAAATCCATTACGACCGTGGCGACCTCGCTACGCAGGCCGAAACGTTCAAGGACCCGATCAAGGGCGTGAACGGCGAAAACGACCGCTACATTGAAATTTGGAATAACGTGTTCATGCAGTACGAACGCGTGAGCGACGGCTCCTTGATTCCGCTGAAGGCCAAGAACGTCGATACCGGTATGGGCTTCGAACGTATCTGCGCTATTCTCCAGGGCAAGACCAGCAATTACGATACCGACGTGTTCACTCCGATTATCGCAAAGATTGCTGAACTCTCTGGCGTTCCGTACAACGATGGCGAAGCCGGCACCCCGCACCGCGTGATTGCCGACCACATCCGCGCGATTTCGTTTGCTATTGCCGATGGCGCTCTCCCGTCTAACGAAGGCCGTGGCTACGTGCTCCGCCGCATCTTGCGCCGTGCTAGCCGCTTTGCTCGCTTGCTTGGTCAGAAGAAACCGTTTATCTGCCAGCTCGTTCAGGTTCTCGCCGATACGATGGGCGATGCCTTCCCGGAAATTCGCGAACGCAAGGAATTCGTCGCTTCTGTCATCAAGAGCGAAGAAGAAAGCTTTATCCGTACGCTTGACGCTGGTCTCGAACGCTTTGCCGCTATCTCTGCCGAACTCAAGAAGGGCGACAAGATTCCGGGCGACAAGGTGTTCCTCCTCTATGATACTTACGGTTTCCCGCCGGACCTCACTGGCATTCTCGCCGAAGAAAAGGGCCTCCTCATTGATGAAGAAGGCTACAACAAGTGCATGGATGAACAGAAGGAACGTGCCCGCGCTAACATGAAGCAGGGCATCAACACGATGGGTACCGAAGGCTGGACGCAGTATAGCGAAGCTAGCACAAACTTTGTCGGTTATGAACTCTCCGCTTGCGAAACGAAGGTTGTCCGCTGGCGCGAAGACAAGGGCGTTTTGAGCATCGTTCTCGAAACCTCTCCGTTCTACGCCGAAATGGGTGGTCAGGTTGGTGACAAGGGAACGCTCGTTTCTGCCGACCTCGAAATCCAGGTGTTCGACACCGTGAAGGTGAACGATACCGCACTCTGCCGTGGTAAGGTTGTGAAGGGTGAAGCCAACGAAAAGACGATGGGCGCCGTGTTCATGGCAACCGTCGATAACGACCGTCGCGCTGACATCCGCAAGAACCACTCCGCAACGCACTTGCTCCAGGCCGCTCTCCGCGAAGTGCTTGGCACTCACGTGCAGCAGCAGGGTAGCTTCGTTTCGAACGAACTCCTCCGCTTCGACTTCAGCCACTTCAACGCGATGACTGCCGAAGAAATCCAGAAGGTCGAAGACATCGTGAACGCGAAGGTCATGGAATGCTTGCCGGTCCACACCGACGTGATGGACGTCGATGAAGCAAAGGCTAGCGGCGCTATGGCTCTGTTCGGTGAAAAGTATGGCGACAAGGTCCGCGTTGTGAAGATGGGTGATGCTGGCGTCGAATTCTCCCGCGAACTTTGCGGTGGCTTGCATGTGCAGAACACCGGTAACATCGGCATGGTGAAAATCATCAGCGAATCTAGCGTGTCCGCAGGTGTCCGCCGTATCGAAGCTGTTTCTGGCCGTGGCGCCTTGAGCCTCCTCCGCGCCGGTACGCAGATTCTCACGGCTCTCCGCGAACAGCTCCGTTGTAAGGATGCCGAAGTTCTTGACCGTATTCAGCAGTCCTTCGCCAAGACGCAGAATCTCGAAAAGAGTCTGCAGTCTGTGAAGCTGGAACTTGCAACGCTCGCCGCTGCCGAACTCTTGAACGGTGGCATCAACGTGATGGGCGTGAACCTCTACGTGCGTGAACTCTCCTTGCCGGATGAAAAGTACAAGAACTTGCTCGATGGCGTTCAGAACAAGCTTGATGTCGATAGCGTTGCTGTGATTGCAAACAAGGACAACGGTTCTGGTAGCATCGCCGTGATGGTTGGCAAGAACGTTCAGGCCAAGGGCATCAAGGCTGGCGACATCGTCAAGGATCTCGCCAAGGCTTGCAACGGTAAGGGCGGTGGCCGTCCGGACCGTGCTCAGGCTGGTACTCGCGAACCGGAAAAGATTGCCGAAGCTATCGCGAACACCAACAACTGGATCCGCGCTAAACTCGGTGCATAAATAGAAGAATACCGCGCCAACCATGCTTACATGAGTAGGCATGGTTGTGGTCGCAGGGATTTCTGTAGCGCTTGGCTTAATGCTTGTTAGCGTCTTTTATACAGCGGATGCTAATTCCCATGTCTTTGGCGGTGTAATGCAGTCCTGCATAACGATTGGCATTTTCAAATTCGGCAGTCTGCGCCGTTTTGGCTGATCCCTCGGTTGCAGTCCAAAAATAAGCAAGCATACCGTTGTAGCGGGGCTTGTGGTCGTGGTACATCGCGTCATTTTCGATAAGACCTACAGGAAATGCCGAAAAACCATAGGCATCCGTACCATTGCCGTTGCTGCTGCTTGCTTTGATTATATTCCACCCTTTTTGAGACTTGAGAGCGGTTCCTTCGGAACCCCAGCCAACTTCTTTAAATAGAGCTCTCCATTCTGTTGTGTCCGGCAAATGCCAACCGTCAGGACAAATTCCCTGCGCCTTCGCGGGAAGAACACATTTTTTATCATAGCCGCAAATCAAGCCCTTTCCATCATTGTATA
The DNA here is from genome assembly GCF_017545445.1 of Fibrobacter sp. Classification (GTDB taxonomy): domain Bacteria; phylum Fibrobacterota; class Fibrobacteria; order Fibrobacterales; family Fibrobacteraceae; genus Fibrobacter. The sequence continues at coordinate 2,074 of NZ_JAFWOM010000146.1, read as the reverse complement.
AGGCGATGGAATCGATCGCTGCACCCCAAGTATAGAATACTCCACCGATATCACAGTTTTTAGGTTGATCGTTATAACACCACATGCTGCCTTTAAGGCTGGGCGTTTGGGCACTATCCGAATAGTTCAAGTTTTCTGCCATCCAGATTTGCTCACCGATTTTCACGGTCTTGTAAACTTTGCCATCTCGACTATCCTTTATCGAGTCGTATTTGACTGCTGGGTTCAGGTAGTTTTCCTTAGGAACGCTCCAGTCAAAACCGTCTATGCTGCTTGATGATTTTATGTTGTCAACATTTGAAGAAGACTCGACCGCTTTTTCGCTACTGCTCGAAATGTTTTGATTACTACTGCTTCTAGGTTCCGTCTTTGGTTTGCTCGAAGAAGATATTTCATCATCGTTTGATTTCTTTTCGCTGCTGCTCGAAGCGGCTAGGACCTGTTTTGCGGAACTGCTAGAAGTTATTTTGTTGCTACTGCTCAGAAAATTTTCCGATGAACAGCTTTGGGTGATCGGTTCGTTTGTTGGAGCCGATGAGGAATCGTCGCAAGCGGCAAAAAGCATGACCAAAGGTAACACGGCGATGGAAAATTGTTTCATGAGTCTCTCCTCGAATGATTATTTTAAAAAATAAATTATTTTAAATTTTTTTCTCCCCCTTCTGTTGTAAATTTCTTTGTGTTCTACGAGTAAAATTCAATTAAGGTTCCGTGCATCGAAGTTGAATGGGGGTATAGTCTTTGGGTTTTAATTTATGTATTTTATGGCTGTTCAAAAGTAAACTATGAAAGTTCAATAGGGGCTTTCATCTTGAGGAAAGTTAGATGATGCGTATCGTAGCCGGTTTCTTGTTGTTGCTCTGTTCTTGTACAACGAATAGTAATCCTGAAGGATATTGTCAACGATAAATTTGGATGTGTCCAAGGATGTGCTGTCTATAGACTCGTTTCCAGAAATCAACATTAAGGATTATGGATTTGCGTCGTTTATTACTCCAAACTCAAAAAACGAAATGGATACTTTGACTATTCCACTAGATTCTAGTTCAAAAGCTCTTTCAGATACAATCGTGTCAAGTTATAAGCTTTCCCCAAAGGGGTTGCCTGCTGGAATAGATTTGAAATATGTATTGCATTTTTCAGAACAGAATGTAACAGATCCTTGTGCTGTTCCCATTGAATATCCTCATTTAAATAAATTTTCATATCAGTTGCAAAAAATAGATGATGCTCGTGTAGTGATGGATTCTACTATTTTTTGGACTTTGATTTATACGGATCAGTATGGAATAAGCGATTCTCTTGTCATGAAAACAAGGTTTCATTAATTTCTGATTTATACAAACTAAATGTTTTGTTTTTTTTGTAGAGGTCTTTAAATTTTATGCTGGGTTCTTCGCAATCGGCGAGTAAAGAATCGTGCCTTAGAAAAAAATCTTCCTTTACAATTATTCTAAAAGATTCTGTTACGAATTATTGTGGCAGAATTATTACTATTTCTTCAACGGAAAATGTTGCATGTAATTTTTATTTTTATTAAAAAATATTGAATAAATTAATGTTTATTTTTTTAGGGGGAATAATAGATCAGTCAGATTCCATTATTCCGGCATTGTATTTGATGCTTTCATCAAACAAAAAGAAAACCCCGACTCGTCAGAGCCGGGGCAATTTCTTTTCGCGTTTCAGTAGGCGGCGTAGCCGCGATTATTCCCTAATCACAAGCCACTAACCACTGACCACTACTTAAGCCTGCTTGTAGCTTTCCAGCGATTCCACGCGGAGACTCTTCACGAAGTTGTAGTGCTTGGCGACTTTGCTTCGACTTGCTCAGCACAGGCTCTTTCGGCGAGGTTCAAGTACACCTTCATGCTCTTGTCGAACAGTTCCGGTGCCTTGGTGGCGTCGCGGAGCAACAACTGGCTCATGACGTAGTTGGCGGCGAGTTCGTACAAGTGACGGCTGCAGAGGTCGGTGAATTCGTTGTTTTCAACGGACTTCACGTATTCAATAGCTTCGTTGTACTTTTCGTCCATAGCCTTGGCGCGGGCCTTGAGGCTTTCGTATTCCGGGC
>NZ_JAFWOM010000019.1 GCF_017545445.1 Fibrobacter sp. | reverse complement strand
TTCGGGGGCGCCCTTGGAGGTCTCGGAAAGAACTGGCAGAACCTTCTCAAGGCGGGTCTCTTTACCGCCACCATCTGGGGACTGCAACAGATTTTCAAGCTGGGAAACGCCATAAAACAGGCGTGGAAGGAACATGAACGACAGAACGCCATCGAGGGAGCCTCCGAGGTCAAGAAACAGGTGGAAAGCGGCACATACTTCGCCGACCTTCTGCGCACATACCGCCGCGACTTCCAGGCTCTCGGAACGCAGCCCGTCGAGATGGACGGATTGCAGAGAATGGCCGTCAACGAGAAGGGCGACTTCATCGACAGCGAGGGAAAGCCCATCGACTTCGCGACGCTAGGAATACCGCTTGCCGCACGCGAACTGCAACGTAAGTACAATGTCGCCCGGTATTATGACGAGAACAAGGATGCAGCGAAGAAGTACGCGCAGAAGCAGCTCAACGACGCCTACATGATGAAGGGCGCCGACCTGGGCGCCGACGGCTACGGGAACGGCACGGCTCCCGAAGTGAACTTCACGCCCGTCGATATGGATGCGGAAATACAGAAGGCTATGCAGGCCGCTGCAAAGAGCGCCAAGGGCGACACCAACATCACTAACATCGAATACACGAACAACATCACCACGGATTCCGACATGATGGCCAAGCTCATAAAGGAGAACCTAAGAACGCTTCTCCAGTCCCAGCTGACCTTCAAGACACGCGCCGAGGGCGTAAAGGCCCTTGCGCTATGATTGGAATACTCAACATCGCCCAGCAGGCGTATTCACGCTACAGCCACCCGCCCCGCGCCATTCCCGCCTCGCTGTTCATGCGCAACGAGGAATTTGGCCTTGCCACGAAGGACGGGGACGGCAACTACATCTATACGAACATCCCCTTCGACCTGCTCATCGACGAAAGCCACGAACTGGATTTCGACATTACAGACCATGCCGTGGAAAACGGGTCCACCATCAGCGACCATGTGCAGCAGCGGCTCCGCACGGTCAAGATTACGGGAATGTTCACGAACCACCCGCTGAACGCCTCCGCCGGATTCGTTGACGACAAGGGCGAACTCACTGGCAAGTCGTGGCGCGAAAACCGCGTAGAAATCGACAACGCCCCCGCCATCACGAACACTGCTCTTTCCAGGTGGGAGGTGCTGACGAAATGCGCAAAGAGCCGCAAGAAGGTGCGCGTCATTACCAGCCTGGAAGTCTATGAGGAAATGGTCATTGAGAACCTCAAGGCGGACAGGGGCGCGGAGGACGGCGAGGCAATCAAGTTCTCCATGACCTTGCGCGAGATACGCACCGCCACCTTCGCGAGCGACAACATCACGGGCGAATGGGACGCGCCGCAGCCGCCACAACAGAATACAGCCGCAGAGCAGGCCATGTCAAGGAAGGCGAACGCTGGCAATGTATCGGGCGACGCGAGCGAGACAGCACAGGAAGCGGCGGCGAAGATGGACGAATCGCTCGGGAGGGACTACCAGTGATTAAGATTCCCGTGAATACGAACAACGGTTCATATCTTGTTGAAAAAGTGAATATCGAAGGGACGATGCTCAACATCCGTCTCTTGTGGAACTGGCGCGACGGCTTCTGGTACGGTGACTTCGAGACGGTCAACGGCAAGCGATGCGGCATCCGGCTCGTTCCAAATTCGCGGCTTCTGCGTTCCCACAACAACGTCCTCGAAAACGGCGAGCTTGCAATCTTCAAGCGCGAAAAGACCTGCGCGGAGCCGCTGAACCACGACAACCTGGGGAAAGCGTATATACTCCATTACCTGACGAAGGACGACGTAAACGTATTCATAGAGGCGGGGATGCTCTGATGGCTTTCGGACGCGTTATCCACCTGTATGTCGGCAAGTTCGCCGTCGGAAACCTGACCTCGCAAAACTCGAAGGACTTTTCCCAGTTCGACATAGAGTTCGAGGTGACGCGCTCAATCGAGTGGTACGACAACGAGGCGACCATCACCATCTACAACCCTTCTCCGGAAGCGATAAACTTCATCATGAGCGAGGGAAACAGCGTATTACTCCAGGCTGGCTACGAGGATGAAACCGTCGGCAACATATTCGTCGGACAAATCGGCATGGCCGTTCCCAGGCGCGTCGGCAGCGACGTGGAACTTGTCATAACCTGCGTCTCGGCGCGTGGGACATTCTACCAGCTTGCAAGGCTGAATTGTGCAATCCAGTTCGACAGTTCCGCCATAGTCAAGAAATGCTTGCAGGAGCTTTGCGACTATGCGGGAACGGCATTACGCGCCGGAAGCCAGAAAGAACTTTCCCAGCCCATCGAAACGGAGTTCTGCATTTCCGGCACGTTCAAGCAGGCGGTCTGTTCTTTCCGCGACAACATACTTATTCCCAAGTTCGGACTGCACCTCTATTTCGACAATAACGAAATGATTGTGGTGAACGGCGACGAAAAGAGCATCGAGGTGGAAGAAATTACGCTTGATTTCAAAAGCGGCTTGCTCCAGGCGGAAGAAATACGCGACGAGAGCCTGAACAAGGTCAACTTCGCGGACGACCCGTCCTATTACCTTTTCTCGCAGAACGAGGCGGACGAACCCAGCCAACAGAAGAAGCCTAGCAAGGAAATAGACCGCACGCGCAAAATCCACTTTACCGCGCTTATATCGCCCAAGTATGCGCCGAACGTATTCGTTCGCATGGACTCAAGCAAGGGCGATTCCTACGACAGCGTAGGTTCGATGGCGATAAAGGGCGACTTCATCATCACGGAATGTACTTTCAGAGGCTCCAACATGGGCAGCGACTTCACCGTCGAATGTGACGCGAGGGAGGTGAACTGGTAATGGCCAACAGCATCGCGAAACTGCTGGACAGTTTCTTCGACAACAAGATGGAAG
>NZ_JAFWOM010000145.1 GCF_017545445.1 Fibrobacter sp. | reverse complement strand
GCCCGGAATACGAAAGCCTCAAGGCCCGCGCCAAGGCTATGGACGAAAAGTACAACGAAGCTATTGAATACGTGAAGTCCGTTGAAAACAACGAATTCACCGACCTCTGCAGCCGTCACTTGTACGAACTCGCCGCCAACTGCGTGATGACCCAGTTGCTCCTCCGCGACGCTACCAAGGCACCGGAACTGTTCGACAAGAGCATGAAGGTGTACTTGAACCTCGCCGAAGCCGAAGTCGCCAAGCACTACAACTTCGTGAAGAGCCTCCGCGTGGAATCGCTCGAAAGCTACAAGCAGGCTTAGTTAGTAGGAAGTAGGCAGTAGACGGTAGACAGTGATGGATGCCGTCTGCGGCAAAACTGTCATCCTGAGCAAAGCGTAAGCGAAGTCGAAGGATCTAAAAATTCAGCCCTGACTCATTGCGAGTCGGGGCTTTTTTGTTTATGGGCGTACCCCCTAGGGGTTGTATTGCTCCTTACTTTGAAAAATGTATATTAAAAACATGGCAATGGCGAATAAAATCAAGGATGTCTTCAAACAGCACGGACTTTTGGCAAAGTACCGGTTGAAGAATGTAGGCATTTTCGGTTCATCAACAAGAAGCGACGAGCCAAACGACATCGACTTGATTATTTCCGATTTTGAAGATTACCATGACTTAATAGGTTTGAGAGAAGAGCTAGAAATGAGGACTGGCAAGAAGGTCGACCTGGTCATTCAAAAGTACGCAAGCCCAATCATTGTCCGCCACGCATTGGAAGAAGCGGTCTATGTTGCCTGAAGAATGTGCGAAACCAAGTCCAAATTAACCAAGTTGGATTTGAGAGCCATAAAAGGGATGCGCAACAGAATAGTGCACGATTACCAGAACCTGGACTCCTACATTATTTTTGATGCCATTCAGAAAGATTTGCCCCCTCTCAAAGATACTCTTTACGAAGTAATCTCTGCTGGGCTGAAAAACAACATCTTTGACAGGGAAGATTTCAACATCTCCAAAGTCAGCGAATTCTACAAGGATATTGATTTTTCAAAGATTGAATGTTAACTTCAATCAAAAAGAATTCAGCCCTGACTCAATACGAGTCGGGGCTTTTTGTTATAGGCGTTCCCCCTACGGGGTCGGGCTATACTCGCTTCGCTCACCGAGCCTGTAGTCTCGGCCCCAAGGGGTTACTATCCCTAACACAAAAGCACACTATTTATTCACACTTTTATAAAAGCAACGAACCTCTAAACCACTCCCCATAAGGGTTCGCCTTCGGATTAGGGTTGTAGTTTCCATTTTCACATTTCCAAAATTCGCTTTCATAAGTTTTGTGGTTGACTTGCGGTTCCGTTGACATTATTTCATTTTCGCAATCTTCAATTAGGAAGAATACAGAAAAATAATCATCAGTAGAGACACATTCCCCACTAGGCTTCACTTTCGTGAATTCCAGCTCGCCATCGGCAACATGACTCAAAACACTTCCAGTAAGCAGACCGCCGCCATCCACAAACGTTATAAAGTATTGACAGTTCCCATCTTTTTCTATCAAACGATTTTTCATTATTTTCGCCGTCATCGGGAAACACTGCGGTATATCGTTTTCTTCAATTTTAACCAAAGGCGATTTTAGCTCCATCGTATTTACATTCAAGGTTAATTCCGCAAAATCTATGCAATTCATACTTGGTAATCCGTTGTATGCAATTACATGTTCGTCAAAAGAAAGTTGATCAGCACTTGAAGCATACTGCAAGACATAATTTTCAAGTGTTTGCTCATATTTGATTGTTACTGCCGTATCGCTAGGAGAAAGTGTTGACACAGGTTCTCGCCCACCAGCACTGGAAGAGCTTGAACTTTCTCCCCCTTTTGACGAAGAAGACGGTGTTACCCCTCTACCTGTTGAATTTTGAGCATTCCTTGACATTTCGAAACAGCGATTCGTAGCGATAGCGCTAAAATATGTTATCAAGATATTCGCAGAATCAGATTCTATTGCCTTTACTCGACAAGCCGCATCAAAAGCACCTTCCTTACAGCCTTCACTTAGGGTAAAGAATTCGCTATTCGATTTATTATCGCAATTAGTCTTGAACTCGGCAAAAGCAGAATCACAGGATTGTTCGAGTCCCTCCGCTTTCAAGGTTGTCACCGCAACAGAACCGGAAATTTGTATGGTCATCGCTATGGATGCACTATCCGCGGTACACTCTGCACGAGCGCCCGAACAATCATCCAAAACGGCCAACCTGCCTCCGTCTATTTTGGCATATGCAGCCTCGTTCAAATCCAAGCCATAATTATACCAATCGTTCACCTGTTTCTCTAAAAGAGCATTCTGGTCTTCGATTGTACCGCCAGAAACCTTGTTCGATTCAGAACAAGATTCCAGCAGCAAAACAAGCGAACAAAGCAATAGTAATCCGAAATCAAATTTCATTGTTAAGAAATCCTAAAAATCATTCCCTACTCATTCTGAGTTGTATCGCAAACCATTCCATTTTCCGTATCGCCTTGGCAATGCACGGTAGGCAAGACATCTGCTTCGGGAAGATTTGCAATAAACGTTTCGCACTCGCTTTTGAGTGTATTAGCAATAGACCTAAGCTCAGTATGACTAGAAATTTTGGCTACACAGGACATTTCAAGGGATGTGCCGCACCCGCCACTGTATATTTTGTAAGCACCACCTTTCTCATTGCATTCAGTAACAAAAGCTATACTGTCAGACACACAAAGTTCCGTCTTTCCAGCAAAGGATTTATAGTGCAAATCCTGCATATAAAGGGAACCTTCATTTTCCTTGAGGAGAATGGTTGCATCATCGTATTGATCAAGAATGGTGCTATAACCGGAGATTTTTTCCTTTTTTGACTTGTAAAAGGATATTCCATTTTCTTCATTATACAGATTTACCCAACAACTTCCATTGGACTTTATCTCGTTGTACACAACATCCTTTTCGGTCGTAAAAGTAAACAAGACCGGCGAGAGAGTGAGAGTCGGCTCATCCGTCGGAGTCACGTTGTTAACATCGTCAAAAAGAACAGCCTTATTGCGACTTCCAAAAGAATCCAGCATACTGTTCATGAAAACAATGTCTGCATCGGACAAAGGATCACCCGCAGTATTTTTAACAGAAGCCGCTTCCGCAGTGGAGTCAATTCCAACGGAAGATACTGTTCCTTTATCTTCGGAACAAGCCGCAAGCGCAATCACAGCTGCGAAAGAAACAACGATTCGTTTATTCATGGTTATGCTCCTTTTTTTAGTGAAGTTTCATTTTTCTCAATTTTTTCCGTAAGTGGGAACATTTGCAAATTCAATCGGTACACTCGGTTTCCGCCTTTTTTTGCCGTCGCAATAGATATGATTCTTTTACGACAATTTTCCAATTCCTTTAAGATTTCGGCATAGTCATCATCGTCTATTCCCATGGTGATTCCCGTAAAATTTCGCTCATCTATGGGATACTTTTCAATAGCTTCTTTTGCAAAATCAGCCATATCCTTATGCATTTGGCGAACGAGCATCGGCATGGCTGCAACGGACATCTGGAGCGAACGATCCACTTGTTCGTACTCATCATCCGCAGTCTTTTTTAAGAACTTCGCACGAGTCAAAAACGCCAATGCATTGCGAACTTCCTCGGCCGAGAAAACACCTCCACAAGCCTTTGCGACATCCAAAGGATTCGCCCTAGGCATCATGGGAGCAAGCTCTCGAAGCACGGGATATTTCCACGATTCGTAAAAAGAGACCGACTCACCTTCTAAAATGCGGACTTTGTGAGCACAGGCAATTTCCTTCATTTCTGTATAGGCAGCCTTTCTGTCTGCATCTCTCTTTGCCTGTCCAAATTTTACAAGTTGTCTAAAATATTCTCTTTCTGCTCCCACAAGATCCATCGCATCTGCAACTCGTTCAATTCCATTCTTTGACAAGCCACTTTTACCTTCACACACAAGTTTCATATAATTGGGTGAAGTAAATCCACCTTTCTTTGCAAAATCGCGCCAAGAAAAAACAGATGTTCGCTTTTTCCACTGGTAGTAATCGTTCATAAAAGAACGGTAATCTTCATATTCAATTACAGACTTCATTGTAGTCTAAATATATTTCACCGTTCGCTAGCCACGTGCAGTTTTTCTATACAAAATTTGTGAAATTTTATCAATTTGTATAATTTTGCGTATAATAAAAGAATTTTCGATATTTCACTATACACTAAAATGCTTATTCGGGCATTTATAGGCAAAAAAAACGCTAAAGAATGGTTAAAACAAAAGCAACAATCTTCAAACGTATCGATTTTTCAAATCGTCAAATACCTCATCAAGCGATTTTCCTCTGCCCTCAACAGCGTCAGCATAACCTCGTTCCATTTTGCGTTCGAACTCTTCGTCTGTTTCTAGTAGAGCATCGCAACGCAGTTCATCGCTTGTATTATTTTCAGCATCACTCATACAACATATACTTCCAATTATCATAACTCGCAAGAGAGCCAACTCTCCATGCAAAAGAGCCCGATTTCGCAACGAAAAACGGCGTTTTTAGAGCAAACTGCAGAGGAAAAGGGCTTTTCCAACTTGGAAGGGGGTTGGCAAATAAACAGTGAAAAAGGTATATTTAAAAAAGAATCAACCGGAGTAAGGTATGCTTGATGTTTGCGAATGCATAAAACCCGACTCATATGTCAGTTCCAACATTGACGATGTCATGGACTTCGTTAATGAACGAAAAGAGCCGCTTGTAATAACCCAAGAAGGAAAATCTCGGGCTGTTTTGGTTGATGTCGAGACATACCAGGATATGAAAAACGCCTTTAATCTGCTTAAAATCATTCAACTTTCCGAACGAGATGTCCAAGCCGGGAGAACGGAATCAGCAACATCGGTATTTCAGGAACTAAGGCAGAAATACAATGTCGCAAGATGATGTTTACAATGTAATTGTATCTCGATTCGCAAAAGATGACTTGAATGAGATTATCGAATACTACGACTCATTAAACAAATCTTATGTCGAATCCGTAATCAATCAATTTGAAGACAACATTTTATCTTTGTCGCATTTTCCACAAAGTGGACGAATCATCCCAGAAATACACAAGCAAGGCATTGAACGATACAGGGAATGAATTCAGGGAAAATACCGAATTGTATATGAAGTCAGAGAAAAGGATGTTGTCATCCACACGATTATTGACAGCAGAAGAAATTTCGAAGAAACTTTGATTCTTAAATTAATGCGATACATAAAAAAATAAAGGAATTTCTATTGCAAAAGGACGCAGACTCAAATGAGTTTGCGTCTTTTTCTTTTGAGGGCGGGTGGGC
>NZ_JAFWOM010000144.1 GCF_017545445.1 Fibrobacter sp. | reverse complement strand
CAAGCTGAGGCAGCCACCGCAAACAGAGGCCATGGAAGAAGAACCGTTGGATTCCATGATTTCGGAAACCACGCGGATGGTGTAAGGGAAGTCTTCCGGGAGCGGAAGGACTGCTGCGAGGGAGCGTTCGGCCAAGTGACCGTGACCAATTTCACGGCGAGAAAGCCCGAGCTTCTTGCATTCGCCGACAGAGAACGGCGGGAAGTTGTAATGGAGCATGTAGCTCTTGGCGCCTTCGCCCTGCAAGCTTTCGAAACGTTGTTCGTCAGCCTTTGTTCCAAGCGTACAAATGACGAGACCTTGGGTTTCGCCACGCTGGAAGATTGCAGAACCGTGAGCACGCGGGAGCACGCCCATTTCGATTTCGATCGGACGGACTTCGGTCGTCTTACGACCATCGAGACGCACGTCTTCGTTCAAAATCATTTCGCGCATGGCGGTGCGTTCAAGGTCGCTGAAGATACCCTTCGCATCGGCAACGAGGGCTGCATCCTGAGCATCGTCCTTGCCGACGATAGCGAGAATGCGTTCGTCTTCGAGCATACGGGCGCAGAGATCTGCCATAGCCGGATAGAAGTCGGTCTTGACCATGTTGGAGTGGACGTCCTTGTTCAGTTCATCCCAGACAACTTCCTTGACCGTAGCAACGAGCTTGTCATGTTCTTCACCAACAAACTTCGGCTTGAGTTCCATCTTCGGCTTGGAGCAGCGTTCAACGAGCTGCTGTTGAGCCTTGCACATTTCCTTAATCACTTCGTGACCCGCGAGGATAGCGCCAATCATCGTGTCTTCGGACACTTCGTAAGCACCACCTTCGACCATGCACACGGAGTCTTCCGTACCGGCGACCACGAGGTCTAGATCGGCCACGGCAACTTGATCGTAAGTCGGCATCACGACGTTCTGGCCATCGACCACAGCCACGCGAACGGCAGCGACCTGCTGTTCGAACGGGAGTTCAGAAAGACCGATGGAAAGAGATGCGGCACTCACGCCCAAGACGTCCGGAGCGAACTTCTTGTCGGAAGAAAGAACCTGAACGATAACCTGAACTTCACGAGTGAAGTTTTCCGGGAACATCGGACGAATCGGACGGTCGATGATACGCGCAGAAAGAATTTCTTCATCGCTCGGACGACCCGGTTCGCGCTTGCTGTAGCCACCAGGCAGGCGTCCGGCAGCATAAGACTTTTCGCGATATTCAACTGTCAGAGGGAAGAAGTCACCATCCTTTTCTTCACCGTAGCAAACGGTAGAAAGGACAAACGCGTCCCCCATCTTGGCGACAGCAGAACCACGTGCCTGCTTTGCGATACGGCCAGTTTCAAACGTAATCACACGGCCATCCGGAAGGTTTACAGACACTTCCTTCGGATCGAGCATCTTGCCGTATTTAGCTTGATAAGCTTCTGTTGACATAAAAAATCTCCAATACGAGAATTAGCCGCGGAGACCGAGTTCCTTGATCAATGCACGCTGAGCGATAATGTCCTTTTCGCCGTAGTACTTGAGAAGGTTCTTGCGCTTTGCAACCATCATAGACAGACCGCGGAGAGAGTGGAAGTCCTTCTTGTTGGTCTTGATGTGTTCGGTGAGGTTCTTGATCTTTTCCGTGAGGATAGCGATCTGAACGCGGACGTTACCGGTGTCCTTTTCGTTAGCACCAAACTTAGCGGTGAGTTCTGCAGCCTTTTCTTTTGTGATAGTAGCCATTGTAGCCATTCCTTTTTTTGATTGTTTTGTTTCATTACATGTTTTTGTCCGAGTTTACTGCTCTAGCACCAGTGGAATTGGCGAATCTGGTCACAGGACCCAGGCAAAAATGCAATTTGAGAGCATATATAGAAAATTAGTGGTTAGTGATTAGTGGTTAGTGGTTAGAAAATACGGAAAAAAAGGGGCTTTTTCACTGGATTCTTCCCCTTTCAGGGTCAGAATGACGCCAACATCGCCGCGAAGAATCTTGAGCGGTGTATGAGGATCGACGCGTGATTACACACGCAAATTAGACGAAAACAATTCTCGCACAGGCACTAATCTAGAATTTAACTTTGTAAATCTGCGGCCAAAGCTTGCCGGTTATCCAGAAGTCCTTGCCATCGTAAGCGATTCCGTTCAGCACATCCACGCCGGGGAATCGTTCACGAATCTCCCCCGCTTTTTTCGAAAAGTCGATATAACGCAACACCTTCCCGCTCGGAAGTTCGATTTCAGCAATCAGATCCGTCTGCCAAATATTAGCGTATAAAGTATTTCCAACAACTTCAAGTTCGTTCAGCAGTTTTATCGAATAACGTCCATCGCGAACCTTGATGTTGCCCGATACGGCAAAACCGCCCGGAGCAATTTGCAAAAGTTCATCTGTGCCGTTGCTCATCAAAAGCTGGTCCTGCCATAGCGTAAGCCCCCAGCCTTCGGTCGGGATACGGAACTCGCCCTTGTATTTAAACGGCTTGCGAGAATAAATAAACGCCTTGTGCGATTTCCACGTCAAGTAATAAATCTCATCGCCCAACACAACAGAACCCTCGCCAAAATAACGTTCTTCTATGCGAGCCGAATCCAAGATTTTTCCTTCCAGCGTGCGGCGGTAAAGCCCGGACTTTCCGTACAGCCCCGTAGTTTCAATCATTTCCTTGCCATCGAACGAAAGCCCTTGCGTAAAATGCGATGCCTCATGCGGTACAGAATCGAGAATCGACGGCACTACACGCGGTGCCTCGGCGTATGATATAGACGAGAGTGTAAAGACGAGAGACGAGAGGATACAGACGAGAGACGAGAGACGAGAGACGAGAGACGGCAAAAGACCACTGAGTGGTACACGGAGCCTGCCGAAGTGCACCAAACTGAACGAGTGACGAGATAAATGAGACGTAATTGTAGAAAGTTTCATGTAATGAAAAATACAAAATTCAAGTCATCCACTTTTACTAAATTGGCGTCTTACGGACGCATTTAGTACGGCTCGGCTATGCCAAAACATAAATATTTTGACGTCTATGACGTCAGTGGCTGCAACTCGAAAATGCAAAAACAAGTTTAGCGCTTTCGAGTTTTGCACACTTTTGCCGCAGCTCTCGCCTTTTGATGCCTTCGGCATCCGTGGCTGCGGCTCTAAAATGAGCCTGCAAGCAGTCTCGCTTCCTCGCCTTGCTCACTTTTGCTAAATTGGCGTCCTTACGGACGCATTTAGTACGGCTCGGCTATGCCAAAACATAAATGTTTTGCCGCAGCTCTCGCCTTTTACTAAATTTGGTGGCATGGGTGAAATTAGAACTCCTGCCAAAGTGAAAATTGTCGTGGGCATACTCGCGAAAGATGCCGAATCCGTGAAGGCGGTTCGCGACATACTCCAAGCGAAATTCGGCGAAGAAGACCTGAACTTGGAACCGTTCCCGTTTACATTCACGAATTACTACAAAGAAGAAATTGGCGATGCTCCAGTGCGAGCATTTTTTAGCTACGAGCAACTCGTCGAGCGCGAAACGATTGTCGATATCAAGCTCTGGACAAACGACGTAGAACTCGAAATCGCCCAAGAAAACGGCACGCCGGGACTGCGCCCTGTGAACCTCGATCCAGGCTACATGACACTCGGACAGTTCTTTTTGGCAACAACTAAGGACCAGCGTCAACGCGTTTATATGCAGCGCGGCATATTCGTGGAACCGACGCTTTACTTTCAAGATGGGCATTTTCACGCTTTTGACTGGACGTACCGCGACTACCAAAGCGAGCGCTACATCAAATACCTCGAAGAGGTCCGCAAACGCCTCGCGTATCAACATAGCACCGGAAGGCCGTATAGATTGAGACGAGAGACGACAACCATGAAAGGCGAGAGAAAGGCGCAATAAGAAATAACTGGACCCTGCTCCTTCGAACCTAATTCAACTAAGGCTCTAAAGAGTAAAGTTTCATATATCGACTCCGTTACACTCCGCTCAGGATGACACTGCAAAAAACTTCCTACTTCTAACTTCCTACCGTCAACTAAACCATGAAAGCTGGTATTTTTACAATTCTTCTTCTCTGCTGTTCCAACGTTTTCATGACGTTTGCTTGGTACGGCAATCTCAAACTCAAAGAAATGCACATCAGCACCGACTGGCCGCTGATTCTCGTGATTCTCGCGTCGTGGGGGCTAGCATTCCTTGAATACTGCTTTATGATTCCCGCCAATAGCATCGGCAGCCGCATCAACGGCGGACCATTCAGCTTGATGCAGCTGAAAATCATCCAAGAAGCGATTTCGCTCACCGTGTTCACGACAATCGCCGTGACGGTGTTCCACACGGAAACGCTCCAGTGGAACCACATCGTCGCGTTCTTGCTGATTATCGCCGCCGTGTTCTTCGCATTCTTGAAGTAACAGCAAGCAAGCCGCGTTTAGAACATAACGCGGTAAGGAATCTGCTTGTCGTAGCGGCGGCCTTTAAGGTCATGGAAATTTGATTTCGGCTCAAGCGAACGCACGCTGGCCGAGTTTGCACGATGGACATCGCGAATCCCGACTGACGACGAATCCGCTTTACCGAACTTGAAGTTCCCTACAAGAGTTTCGCCGCCAAGCCCTTCTGCGGTCAGATAAAAGTCTTGAACGCCACTCAGCTTGGGCAAGTTGGAACATTTCACCTCTTCCCACTTGGTCGCATCGCCACTTCCGGGCAATTCGCACTTCGAAATCACATCGCCCTTCTTGCTCTCCTTGCGAAGCGAGAGCGTTCCGCCAGCAGCGTTTTTCACTTGCACATTCACGCCAACGCCCACAATAGAATCTGTAATCACATTTTCGAAAATCGCGTAGCCGCCATCCTTAATCGCAAACTCGTCATCCTTCGTAAGCCGCACGCGAATGCCGTTGTCAAAACCGTTCGCAGGAATCGTATCGCGGATGATGCGTAAAAAATCAAGGCGGTCGAGTTCCGCATAATGCTTGCCCTTCGTAATTTCAATGAAGTTCGAACCACGCTTGAGTTTAGTCGGAATATAGACAACAGATTTTTCAGGAAATTCGCTCCAGGCCCCCGTCAGCGGCAACTGCACTTCTTGCGTCTTGCCGTTGATATCGACAAAATGCGAACTGCCGTTTGCACCATCTTCGGTCCAGTTGTTGTCGTAACGATAACGGATAAGGTAATCGCCAGCCTGTGGAATAATCATCGGCAAGCGAATTCTGCTATCGTCATAATTGATGTAAGCACAAAATTCTCCGTTAGAAGCCTTGGAACTGCTAGAAATATCCACATGCGTGAGGATGCCGTGTTCTGCTTCGGCACTCAAGTAACGCCCTAAAAACGGTTGCCCCATTTCGGGCCAGTTGTCTTCGGTAAATACAAGATCGCGCACTTGTATGTAAGAATTGCCGCCATCGTTTTTATCGTAGTAATGATTGACGAAGCGCAAACGGTTCACATCTTCAAAAGCCTCGCCGCCCGCAGGCCCGTAATAACGACCGTAACGGCTCAAAAGAATCGTTCCGCCGCCATCCAAGAGCGCCTTACCAGAACGATCGACATAGCCTCCGTCAATACGGTTCGAGCGACCGACCGTCGTCTTGTACGAATTATTTTCGAGGTCAGCCCCCTTCTTGCAACAATTGTCCCAAGCCGTAAACAAGAAGTATTTGCCGTTATGTTCAATGAGGCTTGCCCCCTCGACGCCTGCACCGCCGCGATTTGCGATATTCTTCATCTTCGCGCCGTCTTTCACCTTGCCCGTTTTTTCATCAAGTTCCAGAATGTGGATACCTGTGCCCCACGAGCCGAACGCCATCCAAACTTTTCCATCGAGATCTTTAAGCACGGCAGCGTCAATCGCGTTATAAGAATCACTCTTGACCGTATGAATCACCTCGCCCATGTCCGTCCAGCCGTAGCCGGGTTTTGTCGGGTCGATTTCCTTGCTCGACATGAATCCCATGCCCGACGAACGGATGCCCATTTCGGAACCGCAATAGTACATGCGATATTCGCCGCCAACGTAATGGATGTCGGGAGCCCAAATGTCAATCATGTTCGGCGCATACTTGTAAAGCCATTTGGAAAATTCCGGCATCGCAGGGTCGCCATTTTTCCAGTTCAGCGCATCTTCAGAAAACTGCATAAGCATGTGGTTATCCGTCGTCGCAAGAGCGTAGCCATCCTCATAACGGATGATGTCAGGGTCGTGCCCCGCCCAGCGATGTTCCTTAGCGTACCAGTCTGCGGAAAATACAACAGGCGCCGCAAGCAAAACACTTGCAGTAAAAAGAAACTTGGGTACAGACAACCCGGACACAGAATTTTTCATAAAGCCCTCGCCAACTCCACACATCCAAACTAAATATACTGTAAAATTAATGAAATCGGTACGCTCTATGAATTTTTTTATGTCAAAAAGTCACTAAAAAAATCCACTATTTTATTTTTTTCAAAACAGAATCTAAACGAGCCGTCATTTTTTTAGCCCCAACAGAACACAGATGATCACGATTCTGAGCCATCGCATCCGTAAAATCGTGATTGCCCATTTTATTTTCATCTACGAAAACGAAATGAGGATATTCCTTAGATAAATCCTTAATCTCTTGCAATAACATAGAAGCTTCGCTACGACGAAGGCCATACCGTCCAAAAGCTCCAGTGTTTTTAAAGCCAGGGCTTTGCGGGAACACAACACCAACCACATACACTCCATAATTTTCAGCCATCATCAAAATATTTTTCAAGTGATTAAAACTACTGTAATAATTAGACGACTTAGAAGACTTCCATGTACTATCGTTATCAATAGCAGGTGATTTTTCCCACGAACCGCATTCTTCCACATTGAAACCGCGAACACTCCTGAATTTCGATGCATAATATTCATGGCCCATCGAATTTTCAGTCATTTCATCCATTTTATCAGGAACACCATTTATCCAGAAATCATGATTTTCATCAAAAATATATCCTGGATATTCCCTATATTCTTGAGAAAAGAAATTATACGAACTTTGTTCTTTATGATACCATAAATCAATATCCAAAGAAATCACAAGGTACTTGAGTTTTTTCACATGAGGCAAGACATAATGCGTCACCAAAAAATCCGACACAACCATCATATTCGGAATATTCGCCATGTTTATAGCAAAAAAATCATCACTAAACAACAATGGGTTTACACCATTAAGAGCCCTCGAAGAGCCAAGAATAACAACATTAGCCTCATTCCGGTATTTCCACAACAGTTCCATTTTATAGCGTAGGATTATTGCGGCTTCACCACCCTTTTCATTGAAATAAACGCCGGCGCTATCCGATACCAAATCAACATTACCCGTTTTAGAACTCTGGGACACCCAAAAACTAGGATGCCAAAGTTCTTCACCTTCGACAAGTTCAACAATCGAGCTATCAGTCAAGTTTACAAGAACGATCTTTGTATGTGCGCCATTCACGTTCGTAAGCGTCGCCACAGCAAAATTATCTCCACCCAAAATCCATTCGCAATGATCGAAAGAATACCCGCTTGATGCGGCAATAGACTGAATGAGTTTTCCGGTAGAGTCCGCAATAAGCAAACGTTCATGAGTTCCGTAATCATTTCCAACAAACTTACGCCCCGTCTTACTACCAAAATCAAGGAACATAGTACGTTTGGAGCTATCCTTGGCAATGGATGCATTACAAGCTTGTTCCCCATTGTACCAAACCGTATCACGAGCGTTCGACATCACAGACGAACTTTTTTTTGCAACACGAGCTCGCAGCAATCTCGCACCTGTGACTGCAAGTTTTTCATCTTCGCTTATGCCTCCATGATACGCGCCGTCAAACAATTTTTTGGGAGTGCCAAATTTACCCTTTGCAAAAGTCACCTGCCATGTAGATGCTGATTTAAACGACGATTCATCCTTATTGTTCCCAGCATTGGACACATAAACTATCGCGGTATCACCGTTGCCAAGAACTCGCCAACGCGGAATCGCAGCACTTTTCACATTTAACTTCACGAGGTTAGAACCTTGCGCATTCAAATCACGAACATAAACAGCCGAAGAATCACTAGCGATGCCTTCTAACCCCGTGCAAAACGCCACTTTTTTACCGTCCGGTGAAATTTCAGGATGATAGACATTAAACGTGTCAACAATTTCCGTCACAGAAAGAGTTCCACTCGAATAATCAATAAATGCTAGATTTCCAGAATTTTTTTGCGTCGGATCAACACTGAATGCAAGTTTTACATTATACGTCCCAAGCAGGTTACGAATTTTGGCAGATGTCGTAAGCGGTACTATTAGACTTGAAACAGTTTTTCCACCAGCCCCCATCCATGTGGGTTCCGGGATAGAACCAAAAGCAAGACGAAAGCCCACATACTCCGCACGGGTCGAAGAAGTAACCGTGTATATGTCACCGCGGTTATAAGCGTTAATGGCATCCAACGAGTTGCGATAGCTCCCCCCTTTGACAATACGACGACCAAGCGCCCCACCATCCGGTGCACCAACATAATTTGTTAAAGTCGTATCGCTGAAATTGCCGAACCAATCGTTCACCCATTCCATCGCATTTCCGATAATGTCACAAACATCATCATCCGAAGTCGCCTTGCTACAAATTTTATGCAATCGGTATTCCGAATTATCTGCAGTCCAACTTTCAGAAGGCTTCCATACAGCCTTGGCAACAAGCATCCATTCTGCTTCGGTCGGCAAACGATAGGCATCCGTTTCTGCATGGAACACAAAACTTTCTAAGTTCGTACAATGTTTTTCGTTATCAAAAAAAGCCTTGCTGTAAGAATAAACTGTATCCTTTTTTTCTGCCTTGCTACGAGCATTTGCAAAAAGAACAGCATCGTAATAAGTAACATCTGTTGCAGGCAAACTGTCATTTTTGCAATCAAGAACTAGTCCCGTAGCTTTTTTCATCAATGAATTAAATTCACCACAAGTAACTTCGTTCCTGCCAAACATAAAATCATAATTCAGCACGACCTTCATCTGTGGGCGTTCATCAGCTTTTGCAGAGGCATCTTTAGTTCCTAGAAGCACAGACTCATTAGTTACATTTACCCGCATCATTCCTGAAAGCGAATCACTCGGAGGATCTATTTTCGGTGAATGAGGAGAATCCTCACCAGAACAAGAAACAACTTGCCCTAAAGACAAAAGCAAAGCTATACAGAAAAAAAAGTATTTCATATTATCCTACATCAATAAAATACATAAACATTAAATTAGAACGAGCCTATTTGCTAAAATATAGTTTT
Organism: Fibrobacter sp.; assembly: GCF_017545445.1. GTDB lineage: Bacteria > Fibrobacterota > Fibrobacteria > Fibrobacterales > Fibrobacteraceae > Fibrobacter. The sequence continues at coordinate 28,387 of NZ_JAFWOM010000144.1, read as the reverse complement.
TTGAGCCCATGATTTTCAATGATTTTGACGGTCTATCACAACAAAAAAAGAGTCTCGGTATGAAACATTCCAATTTTCGTCAGAATCAAGCGAGGAAATCAATAAATACCATCTCGCATAATAACGCAGCGGAAGTACAACACGGTCAATATTCAATGAATCCGCATCTTGAAAAAATAATTGCGGCGACTCGGAATAATTTAGATACCGCTCAAAAAAATCCGCCGTTTTCAAGATAAAACGACCATCAATGAAAATGGAATCCGACGGATTCACAAAAGCAAGATAACCGCCAGCACGATCGTCATTGAACAAGCGCCCCTGATGCGGATGATTTTTCATCCATTCCGTTGCAGCGACGGGAACACGCTGGTAAGCAATTGAGGAATCGTAAGACGATAGAGATTTACCCCAAAGGCCGAGGAGGAAAGCTATAAAAGCAACAATTAATAAACAGCATTTAGTCGTTAGTATTCTAGAAATTAATTGAAAATGCTTAAAACCAAAAGGAATCAAATCAAGAGAAGCCATCCTGTGCAAAAAAGTTTGTTTACAATCAGGAAATTCAGCAAAAAATACAGGTAAAAAAAGTACAAAATTGCGTTCAGCGATGAGAGCAAGAATTGCAGCAATGAAAAGCCATAAAGTTCTAGTGACTTCTATGATTGAGCCATGCACACAGGAATCAGGACGACGCAACTTCATAACGCCAACAACAAGCCCAATGATACACAACACAATCATCAACATCGATTCGAGAACATTCTCGCCCACCATCAAGAGCGTAAAAGGCGAACGATTTTCGGCAATTTCACTTGCAAAAATTACAGCCGACGGAGACATTCCTAGCAAACGATTCAACAAACCGAACGGGTACAAAAACAAGTTCAACCCTTCACGATGCATCAAAGGAATCGCAAAGAGAAGTATTACAAAAAAAACTTGCAGCGCTGTATTTTTCGTACAAATTTCTTTTTTCCAAGAATCAAATAGTCCCACTCCGAAAGCGATTGACGCAAAAATTGGCCCTAAGATGTATAAACCTTGACACTTGCACCACACCCACTGCAAAACAAGTAAAGCCAAAGCAACTAAAAATTTGGAAATATATATTTTATGGAAGCAATCACTACAATTAAGAGCCATCCCAGAATGACTGATTTCAAAAAAAGACGGCAGAACATTCCAATAAATTCCAAGGAAAACTAGTGAAAAAACGACTGGTCGCATTTCCAAATGAAACCGGAAAACAAAGAGAAGAACAGCAAAAAGCGCAAGCGGCATAATAGATTGCTTCACACCTTTGGTGTTCGCAATGTCGTTTTTTTGAAGACTCCGTACCGAAGGCCACAAGAAAAGCGCAAAAACAACGCCCCACAAAACAGCCTTAAAAGCAACAAGCAACGGCGATCCGCCAACATTATAAACAAGCGCAACAATCTGCTGAAAGTATTCATGCACGTTCACGACAGGCTCGCGAACCGGAGTCCATGTAGTCACCCATTCACGCGCACAAGCCAAATGCCACCAGATATCGGTATCCGTCAGCGGAAATACCGCAAACAAAATTGCAAAAATGGCAACTGTCCCAAAACAGTATTTATTTGCAAACTGGTACGTCAGCACAATAATTAAATAACCAATTTAATTGTTCAAAAGCCATCACTTTTTCAATGTAGAAAGCAAAGAATCCAAACGATGCGTATATTGTTTTGCTCCATCTGTAGCCAAATGGTCTGTATTGTACGCCATTTCACTCGTGTAGTCGTGATTTCCGAAGCGATTTTCATCAAAGAAAACCACATCAAGAGTCTTGACAGAATCAATGATTTCCATAGCGACACTCCGCCTTGGGCCATAAACACCAAACGATCCCGTTTTGACATATGCCGGATTCAGCGGTAAAACAGTCACAATAACATCTAAACCTTTTTCACGAGCGGTTTGCACAATCTTTTTGAAAACAGAATAATTTTCTTTATAGATCGGAGAATCGAAATTTTGTTCAGTCGAATCTCTTTGCAAAAGAGGATCCCCCCATTCGCGCCCAGGCAACAAGAAATCATCTAAGTTATAAGGATGCTGCAAAGCAGTCTCAGGACGCGGAGTTTCTTTTACCGCATCTACAAAATGTTCAGGCAAGCCATCCACCCAGAATTTATGATTTTCATCGTACTTGAATCCAGGAACTTTATCATAAACAACCTTCCACCAAGTCGAATTACCATCATACCATAAAAAGTCTGGAGATATTTCAAGAACAAGAACTTTTAAATTTTTCAAATGATTCAACACATAGTTTGTAAACAAGTAATTGATTCCTGTCATTTGCCCAGCAGAATACGCCATATTCAAAAGATGGAACGATTTAACTTCTTTGTCATGCAAAGCAAACATTGTTCTAGAAGACCCAAGAGCAACAGCTGTAATTTCATCGCGATTTTCCCAGAACCGCTCTAACTTAACGCGAAGCTCTAAAGCACTATAAAAAGCACTAGACCAATAATAGACTCCAGCACTATCCGTATCAAGTTCTTCACTTCCATAATTTTTCTTTGAATGCCAAAGGCACGGATGCCAAAGTTCCTCAGCTTCCACAACAGTATTCACGGACCCGTCAGATAAATCAACAAGTACAATTTTTTGATGAGCTCCATCGGAATTTGTAAGTGTAGCAACTACAAGATTTGAACCGCCTAAAACCCATTCGGTATGGTCAAACGTATAACCGTTCGGAGCTTCGACACTCTGAACAAGTTCGCCATTTTCATTCATCACTAAAAGCCGTTCATGAGTACGATAGGGTGTTCCGACAAAATCAGCACCCGTCTTTCCGCCAAAATCAAGAAAAGCCACACGCTTGGAGCCGTCATTCGCAAGCGTTACATTACAAGCCTGTTCTCCATTGTACCAAACGGTATCATGAGCATTAGCAAGCGTCATTCCCTTGTCAGCCACACGGGTGCGTAAAAGCCTAGCCCCAGTCACGGCAAACAAGCCATCCTCACTTATGCCGCCATGATAAGCACCATCGAAAAGTTTTTGCGGGGTTCCAAATTTTCCATCGGCAAAAGGAACCTGCCATGTACTTGCAGAGGCAAAGGTAGCGTCATCCTTATTATTCGCAGCACTTGTTACATAAACAATAACCGTATCGCCGTTATCTAAAACCCTCCAGCGCGGAATTGCTGCATTTTCGACATTCAACTTAACTAGTCCTGACCCTGCAGCATCAAGATTGCGAACGTAAACATCCGATGGTCCAGAAATGCCTTCGACACTAGTGCAAAAAGCGACACGATTTCCATCTGGCGAAATATCAGGATGATAAGCATGCAACGTATCCTTAATTTCGACAACAGAACTAACACCATCACCAAAATAGATATAAGACAAATTACCCGTTACATCATTGCGAAAGACTAATTTAGAAACAAACGTTCCTGTCAAATGTTTCATGGGGAAAGTCGCCATAGAAACATTTACAATAGATTCTTTGACGTTTCCGCGTTCATCAAGCCAGGTCGCCTTGGGTATAGCGCCTAAAGCCAAACGAAATCCAAGATAAACGCCTTTAGCAGAAGCAGTCACCGTATAAACGTCACCTCTGCTATACGTATTCATCACCGAAGGTTCATTGCGAAAACTACCCCCCTTGACAACGCGTTCTCCCAAACTTCCTCCATCAGAACCTCCGACAAAGTTAGTTACTACTTTATCCGCAAAATACGTCAGCCAGTCGTTCACCCATTCAAGAACGTTGCCAGCCATATCATAAACACCAAGGTCGTTCGTCTGCGATGTTGCTACATCGTGATAAGCATAGTCTGAATTTTCGCTATTCCAGCCAGCCAAAGGATTCCATCCCTGGCTCGCCACATAGACCCATTCAGCCTCCGTCGGCAAACGGTATCCATTGACATTTTCATGAAAAGCAAGCCCCGAAAGTTCAACACAACCTCCCGAAACGCCAAAAGACGCTTTTTCGTAAGTATAAACCGTATCTAAATTTTCAGCTTTGCTTTTAGCATTCGCATAAAGAATTGCATCGTAATAAGTCACATTGGTTACAGGACTATTGTCATTGCACTCGCCTTCGCATTCGGCACCGGCATCTTTACGCAATGCATTATATTCTCCACGCGAGACTTCATGTTCGCTTATATAAAAATCATAGGTAAAGCGCACTTCCATTTGCGGAGTTTCGCTATTGCGTACTCCAGAAGCATTAGATCCAAGAAACGTCGATTTTCCATTCGCCTTGACAAGAACAAAGCCGTCTATATTCTTGTTATATTCCAAAGACGATGTTGAAGCTAAACTAGGAAAAAACGGAGTTTCATTTTCATCGGTACAAGAAATCAATAGTATAGGCAAAAGCAAAAAAACAAGCCTATTCCATTTCTGTATAATGCGGTTTTTCATCTTTTTTTCTCCCAAGACAAAAGAAAATCGTTCAAATGAGAATTGCAAAAGGAAGCAAGTTTGACATTTCTCCTAAAAAATAGCATTTTAAGCAATCACAAAAAAGTCGAAAAAAAACTACGGTCCATTAACAAGCATTAAAGCTCGTAAAATAAGAAAATTATAACGAATCTGGCAATTTACTTTTCGCAATAGCCTGATTGACTGAAATTCCAGGGTATTTGGGGAAAAATTCCTCCGCCATTCGGTACCAAGTCAAAGCTCGCGGGACATCATTTTCTAGGTACAAATTTCCAATATCAAAAGCGGCAAGCCCCACAAATTCTTGGGGTTCAAGCGGACTAAATTCCAGCCCCGTCCAGTTTCCGTCTTTGTACTTTTCGCGATATTCCGCATCTGTGTAGGAATATCCGCGGCGGTTCGGCTCCAAGTTTTTCGAATCATAACGCAAAAAAACATGTCCCGGCAAAAGTATAGCATCTAAGCGAAAATGGCGAGCCTCCGCAACCATAAGCGCAAGCCACGAAATCCCCATGCATCCCGACTTTTTATTTTCAAGAACGCGGAGCGGGAGCACCGCGTCTTTTGCAATCGCCGCCTCGCCCGCCCCGGCAAATTCAATTTTCCAAAAGTTCCAAAGTAAATTTTTGAGGGAACCTAAAGTGTCATGAGTCGCAGCGACACTACTATCAAAGTAAGCAAGTCCTTCGTTCCAATCGCTAACGGAATCTAAGCAAGACGGAGTTCGTTCTTCAAACGCACAAGCCATTTCACGATAAGAAACACCTTTTCCGCTCCCACTCCATAGAATCAGCGAAAGAGCGACTACAAAGGCAATAATTAACGCTGGCCAAAAGAGTTTAGACGATAGACGATACATAAATTTCAGCTAATGGAACGCAAACAGGCTATAGGTTGTAGGGGATAGGAATTAGGTCAGTCAGGCGGCATGGTTCGGCAGACTCACCAACCTTAACCGAAATTATAAGAACCTAAAACCTAACACCTATTACCTAATACCTTCCTAGAGTCCGTCCCATTCCATCGGGCTTTGCCAGAAGTCACGAGCAGTCATCATGTAAATCACGAGACGCTTGCTCTGCATATCCTTCTTCATTTTCTTGAGACGGCTGCGAACGCCGGGGCCACCGCCCCAACTCGTAAGCACTTGTACATCAAGCCCTGTGGCATAAGCGAGGAGAGAACCCGGACCACCGCTTTTCTGATCCACAGATTCAAATACACCCGTGAACGAATCGCCCATCAAAAGGATGGGAGCATTCTTACCTCCCTTGTACGCTTTGTCGCCCTTGTAAATTTTCATGCCAGCAAGCGTATCAGCAGCATACTTGGACTTTTCTTTATCCGAAAGATGAGCGACCAAATCACCTTCGCGAAGCACGACCGTATCCTTCATCACAAGGCTACCCGGCTGCGGATTTGCTTCAGCATACCAGCTGTACTGCGTCACACGAGACGCAAGCTGTTCCATCGCGGCAAGCATGCCCGGCAACGCCCAATGCGTATCGTAGCGCTGGTAGCTGTAATGAGGCGGCTCATCACCCATGCGTGCGGCCATCAATGACGGATAAAGATCCAACACATCAATGCCAGCAGCAAGCATTTCGCGAACAAATGCACGACCATTGACGTTCACACACAAATCCGCAGGAGTCCCCTTCACAAGTTTATCCGCATAGATTTCTTCTTTCACCGGAATTGGCACGACCAAGAGCTGAACGTTCATCGAATCCAGATATTGTTTGAGTTCAATCATACGCGGAAGCGGATTGTGCAGGCTATCCTGACCGCTAATTTTATCTGCAATAAGATAGTTGGCGTTACGGCGGAACCAAAGCATTCCGTCATCGGCCCAAGCATTCTGTTCCTTCGGGAGCTTCGAAAGCTTTTTCTTCAACGCTTCGCGGAACTTCTTTGTCGCAGGCGTTGCAGGGCAGCTATTTTCGAGAGAAGCAAGCGTTTCGAGACGAGCGTACGAACTCGTATCAAGCGTACGATTCACAGGAACAACTTCGCCAGCAGCAGCAAGAGAATCTGCAACAGCAGCAGCGCGGAGCTGTTCATCCGTCAAACGGAAAGCGGGAACTTCAAAAGCGACCCACATGGGCTTTCCCATCGGATTTCCACGCATCACGGCAAACGGGCGATTCGCACGGGAATTTTCCCAAATCGCGCCCGGAGTATGTTGTTCCAAATCCGTATTCAAAGTCGGATACCAATAGGACGAAAGCGTACGAGCCCAGTTCATCGCCTCTTCGCTATTCATCTCGGCTGTCATGTAATAATTCAAGACTTCGGCAGTTTCACCGCCCGAAGCAAATTTCAACTTGCCATAGAACGAAGTGCGTCCGGTCCAAACAGCAGGCATCACTTCGGCCCACCATTCCACCTTCCCCTGATTATTGCCTGTTCCCGGCACACCCCATAAACGGGTCACCGTCTGAAAAGCACGGAAAACATCAGGTTCATCCCATTTGATTGCTTCAATATCATTCAACGTTTTCGAAAGCGAATCATCGCCAGTCTGCGCATAAAGTATCTTTGCAAACGGTTCCCATGCAATCGGGGCTATGCCAGCAACTGCGTCAGGCTCATTTTCTGATATTGAATCAAGCATCGGAAACGGATACTCTGCAAGTTTTGCGTTCGCCATTTTGCCCGCATAATTTTCAGGTTTTTCATCCATACCCGCCATACGAATCGGATTTGCAAAATAGGCCGCAAAATCAAGAGCCGCAAGCGTTGGCTTTTCGACGACACGCACCTGCTTATCGAAATCAAGCACACGCATTTCGAACACAGCCACTGGAGCCGTGTAAACTGGGGCTTGAATCGGAGGTGCAACGGATTCAGTCACTGAATCCGCTTTAGAATTTGCAGAAGGAGCTGCACAAGATGCAGCAAGGAACATCCCCACAGAAAGTCCTGCAAGGCTCAATAAAGAAGTCGATATATTTTTCATTTTCACAGAATGAATTATAATAAATGTTTGTGATTGTAAAAACACAGAAGAAAAAAAGTTATTGGTTATTGGTTGTTAGTTATAGACAACCAACTATTGTCTAAAAACTATTGACTAATGACTACAGACTATTGACCATTCACTATAAGCCAACAACTACACAATTTTCTAAATTATACCCGTTAAAAAAGGAGTCAACATGCCCGCTAAAGGTGAACACAATAAATGGATAGCTCTCATCCTTTGCCTCATTCCCGGTTTTTGCCTTGCCCCCATTTTCATTTTCCCCGGAATCTGTGGTCTGCACCGTTTCTATGAAGGGAAAATTTGGACGGGACTTCTTTGGCTCCTTACCGGTGGACTTTTTGGTATCGGAACTATCGTTGACGCCGTTATAATAGTCATGAAACCGGAGCATTACTAGTTAGTGATTAGTGGTCGGTGGTTAGTGGTTAGGATTGCAATAAGAGCGTTCCTTTTACATCCCTGTTTACTAACCACTGTTTACTAACCACTAAATTCTTTCCTGTTTACTAACCACTGCTTACTAACCACTAATTTATGAAACACCTTTTTGTTATCGCGACCGGGAGTGCCGGAAAAATTAGAGACTTCGCCCACATTTTGGGAACCGACCACTACGAATTCAAGACTTTAAAAGACATCGGTTTTGACGAAGACATTATTGAAAACGGCAATACGTTTGCCGAAAATGCCATCATCAAGTCCAATACAACCGCACAATGGCTCGCTAAGAAAAATATCGAAGCGACCGTTCTCGCCGATGACTCCGGCCTCGAAGTTTTTGCACTGAACGGCGAACCGGGCATTTACAGTGCACGTTACAGCGGCAAGCATGGCGACGATGAAGCGAACAATGTCAAGTTAATGCAAAAGCTCGAAGGTATCGAAGACCGCAAGGCTCGTTATTTCTGTGCACTCTCTTACCAAACCGTCACCCAAAACAGGAATGGTGAATTTGTCATTAGCGAACCAATTATTTTTGAAGGCGAATGCCGTGGCGAAATCAACCACGCTCCTGTAGGCGACATGGGCTTCGGTTACGATCCGCTGTTTGTCCCAGATGGTGAAACGAGAACATTCGCACAGATGGAACTTGAAGAAAAAAAGGTCATCAGCCATCGCGGAAACGCCATCAGAGCCTTGAAAAAAGCTCTCGGAAAATAAAAAGCTCCGCAAGAATCGCGCCATGCTGAAAATCCTATTCGCACCGCTGCAAGGCTACACAACGGGCATTTATCGCAAAGCCCACGCTGAAATCTTTGGCGGTGTCGATGCATATTACGCCCCATTCTTGCGGATCGAAAACGGGAAACCACGTGAAAAAGATTTGCGAGATTTGGATGCATCAACCATTCCGCAAATTATTGCGAATGGGGTTGACGAATTTAAAAGCCTCGCGAATGCACTAATAACCAAAGGCTACACGGAAATCGACTTCAATATGGGCTGTCCCTTCCCGATGCAAGTCAACCGCCATCGCGGTGCTGGACTATTGAGCGATAAGCAAGCCGTTCAAGTCATCATGGACGAGATCAAGAAATTGTCTAGTGCAGCAAACGGGACTGCTCCGGTAAAATTTTCCGTCAAGATGCGGCTCGGGCAAAATTCACCCGACGAAGCATTCGCACTCCTCCCGATTCTAAACGAAACGCCCCTCGCTCACATCACCATTCATCCGCGACTCGGCAAACAGCAATACAAAGGAGCAATCGACTTCAACGCTTTCGAACGATTCTACAACGAATGTACGCATCCACTTGTATATAACGGCGACATCACAAGCGTCTCGCAAATTTGCGAAATGGAACGACGCTACCCCAAACTCACCGGGGTAATGATTGGCCGCGGATTGCTCGCACAGCCAAGCCTTGCCGCAGAATACAAGGGTTTGTGCGACACTAACTGCGCCGCATCCTCGCAGTGTTTTCTTGGCAAAATTCTCCAAATGCACGATATCATATTCGACTACGCTTGCAAAACATATCAAGGCGACAGCCAAATTCTCTCGCATATACAAATTTTTTGGGAATATCTCGAACCCAACATTCCTAAAAAAATTTTCAAGAGAATCAAAAAAGCAGGCAAACTTAACGAATACAACGAAGCCATTGCACAACTAAAATAATCGGAGCCACCGGATCAAGGATTCCGCCATGAACAGCGTCTATATAGAAATCACGAACGTTTGCAATTTGCATTGTAGCTTTTGCCCTTGCGGAACAGCGGCAGGCAATGAAACCGCGGCAATCAACCCGTCAATTTCTGCGAATCGTACGTTCATGGATTCGAAACTCTTTGACGCCTGTATCGCAGGGGCTCAAGAAATCGAAGCTACAAACGTCTATTTTCACGTTCTTGGCGAACCCACGCTCCATCCCGGCTTTGTGCATTACATCAAAAAATTAGAACAAACGCCCTTAAAGCTCACACTCACGACAAACGGCACCACCATCGAACGTTCAGGACGACAGATTCTTGCAAGCCCCGCCGTCCGCCAAGTCAACTTTTCAACGCATGCGTACGCTGAACTTCCCCGCGAAACTGCAGAACGTTATTTGCAAAATGTCCTCGATTTTTGCCAATTCGCCCTCGTTGAACGCCCTGACCTCTACATCAATCTGCGTTTATGGAACGTCGGCGCCAAAGAAGCCTCCCCGTGGAACAGCTACATGCTCAAGCGAATCCACGAAACATTCGGCATCGAAGTGACTCCAGGCCATTTTTGCAGCCGCCACAAGAGCTTCAACATCACAAGCCGCCTCTACCTGCACGAAGACACACGCTTTGAATGGCCGGGGTTAGACGAGAGAACGGGCAAGGCCCTACAGACGAGAGACGAGAGTAGTTCGACTAATTCGACAAGCTCATCAACCAGCTCACAGACCTTGTGTCATCCTAAGGATAGCATCGATAGATGCGACGTCGAAGGATCTAACAGCAAAATCGTTGTTGGCACTTGCCGTGCACTTGACACCCATGTTGCAATTCTCCACGACGGTCGCGTTGTCGCCTGTTGTCTCGATCACAGCGGACAAATTACACTTGGTCACATCAGCGAAAATAGCCTTAGCGAAATTTTAGAAAGCCCACTTGCCCACAACATCCGCGATGGATTCGCACAGCACGAACTTCGCCACCCCTTTTGCCAAAATTGCACATTCTGCAAACGTTTTAGCAAATAAATATTTAAACCGACAACGGCTCTGCTTCGAATCAGCTAGCAGGTCTAGATAAAACAGAATTTTTTAAAAGCTCCACAATTCGCTCAAAAAACGAAAAAGCTCATTTTAACGGCATTATCGCATATTTATATTCTTTTTTTCCAATAAAAAAGAATTATATATGTTTCTTGAACAAAAGAAAGAAGGAAAAATTTTTACCCAAAATTAAAGGAATTCACATGTCGAAACAATCTATAGAAATGCGTAACCTATACGAGCATGATATTAACGCATACAACCTTGAGGGCTTCCAGCCCCAGATTGTCGATGCCGATTATCTGAAAAAGCTCGGAGTCACAATCGAACCTTCTGAAGAAACGCTACAAGGGCTTATCCGCGGGTCCAAAATGTTCAAGAAGCGCTTAGAAGAACACTGCGTCATTCCTAAGTCCGTACTTTATTTGGAAGATTGCAATCCCGATGCCGTGGAAACAGAAATCCATAACTACACCGGACGTTGTCCGACGCTGACCTTCGAAATCAACCCCATCAAGGGATGCCATCTGGGCTGCCAGTACTGCCTGGTGACCGACGGCGTGCATGAACAGAAACTCGTGGCATATGAAAACTACCACCTCTATGTGCGCAAGCTCTTGGAAGAAATGAATGGAGCATGCAGCGAAAACCCGAACGCCGTCACGCCCGAAGACATCAAGGAACGCAGCCAACTGCTGCAGGAATTGGCAAAGGCTATCGTCGAAGCTCCGGAAAAGAAGAAGGAAATCGAAAAAAAGATTGTCGAGTTGAGCCGTGGCAAGAACTGGAACCATTACTACTACTTCTCTCCCAAGACCGAAGCGTTGCAGGAGCCAACGCTTTATACTGGCATCGCCCACCGCATTTTACGTGAATTCATCACCCACTTCAAGAAATACCCCAACTCCAACGCCCGCCTCTTCATCGCATCGAAAGCCGGCACCAAACACCTCATGGTGGAAAACGAAGGCGAAACCATTCTCGACCTTTTCGAGCAACTGAAAGACAAGATGCAGTTCAACACCTCCGTAAGCATCATGCCCACCGCATTCCGCAACCTTTTGGAGCCCTTCGCCGCCCCGATCGAAGAACGTCTCGGCGCCGTGCAGATGTGTCAGGAACGAGGCATTCTCGCCAACTCGGCATTGGTGCAACCCATTGTTGTCCCCTACCTCACCGACGAGCGCATCAAGGAATTTTTCGACATGCTCCACGCCGCAGGCATCGTGAATTACAAGCCCGAATTCCTCACAGCCTGCATGGAGAACTTGGCCCAGCTGGGACAATGGCTTGGACACTTCGACAAGACAATGGAACGCGACCTCTACATGGACTATATCAGCCCGAAGAACGCCGACCATCGCAAGCAGCGCGGACGTACAGCCCCCAACCGAGCACTTTCGATTGAAAACATCCAGCGTCTGATGAAATATACCGAAACCATCGGCATGTCCACCAGCATTTGCTTCTGGGTTCGCAGCCAGCTGAACGTACCCACAAGCATCATCCCCATCATCAACCATAACGGTTTCCAGTGCCTGGGCTATCAGTCGAAACTCTTTAGAAGTGAAAAGTAAAGTATGAAAAGTAAAGAACTTTCGTGCCAAGAAGTCTGTTTTCAGTTATTTGCTGACAAAACGGACTACTACCATCGTTGGTATCACGCCAAGCCAATGCTGATATCTTCGGAACGACGCGACGAATTACGACATATGCAAGCATTGCTCTATAAATGCATCGCCTACATGGCAGAACACTACCGCGAGTGGGTACCGAAATACATGCCCTTGAACGAGAAGGTGATGGATATTCTGGATCGCCAGAGCCATTACCCCTTCCGAGCAGGGGCCTACAGGCCCGACTACCTTATCAGCGAAGAAGGCAAGCTGCTATTGGTTGAAATTACCAGCCGTTTCTTTGGACATGGCATCTGGTTCAGCTATCCCTCAGTAATCAAAGCCGAACAATTCATGGCAGCCCATCCCGACGCATCTTGGGAAAACCAGTACAATGAATTGATGACCTACATGCGCGATGCCATCCCAGCAAAAAGCCCCATTTACGTGCTGAAGAGCAGCGACCGGACGAGCGAAATTGCCCTTTACAAAAAATTCTATGAGTACTACGGACATGAAGTGACCATCTATGAAGCCAACGAGGTCGAAGAGCATATAGATAAATGGAGTCACGACGCCGTAGTATTCAGCGCTCTCAATCAAGAGGACATTCTGTCCTTCAAGATGGAAACGTTGCAAGCCATGATTAACGTGCGGATGATCAACGACTTCCGCACCATTTTCCTTGCTCATGACAAACGCTTTTTGCACCTCATTTTTGTAGATGAGTTCACACGTGAATGCCTCACAGAAGAAGAAGCAAAATTCCTGCGAGACCACACCATCCCCACCTACATGTCCAGCAGTCATCCAGAAATATGGAAAGACGCCCTGACGCATAAGGACCAATACATCCTCAAGCCTTACGACTTGGGCAAAAGCGTTGGACTGTATGCCGGCGTGATGACCGATGATGAAACGTGGAAGAAAAACCTCGCGGCTAGCGAGAAGGGCGGATTCATTTTGCAGCCATTCATCAAGCAGCGGACTTACCCCTGTGAATGGGAAGGCAAGCATTATGACGATTACGTCTGTGGCATGATGCTGTGCATGGACGACCGCTATTTCGATAGTGGCATGATCCGCACCAGCAGTGCCCCCGTAACAAATAAAGTAGATGACCGCAAGATGAGCGTGATTCACAGTGACGACGAAAAACTGAAACAATACTGTAATGTGCTATAACTGCACCATAGACACAAAATATGGAGAAGACTATTTTAAAGGTGGATGCCCGACAGTTCATTCCCTTTCGCGATGGAAATATTTTGCGTAATCATCAAACTGATTTTCATCTCGATGAAGCATCCCTGCGTATTGATGTTGTCAGTGCATTTTGGCCATTCATGGCGGAAGTCACCCAAGCCATTCTTGAGCCTACAGCCTTTACTGAGATGCAATGGCTTAAACGTATTGCAACCAGCATTGGTTGTCAAGAATTGGCCGAAGGGAAAACAGACTTGCTGATTGGGAATGACGGCAATGAAATCTTGAATCATCAACTTGAACAAACAGGGCTCCCCACTGTCAAAGAAAAAATATGGACGGAACCCATCGCCATCCTGTTGAATAAAGACAATCCTGTAAACAATCTGACTGTTTCACAAATACAAGACATTTATTTCGGTCGCATCAGCAATTGGAGCGAACTAGGCGGAAAACAACAGCCCATTCATACCTATCAATTAGAGCGTGGTAACGGCAGCCAAACGGCGTTTGAAAAAAACGTCAAAAGAAACCATATTGACGAGAATCATCACGAAATACACACCATGCCGGATATTATTGACGATGTGGCAAAAGACTCTTCCGGCATCTGCTATACATTCTGGTCATACTATACTCGCATGTATGCAAACACCCAGACACATATGATAGCTGTTGACGGAACTGCGGTGACCGACCCATGCTATCCATTAAAAGATGATCTGTATATGATATACCGCAAGGATCATCCCAATGCTAATCTGCATCGGCTGACTTCTTGGCTCAAATCAGCCAAAGCGCAAGAGCTCATAGCCGCATGCTATCAACCAGAAAGAACCGTGGAGTGATGAACATGAAAATAGCCATCATGCAGCCGTACTTTTTTCCGTACATCGGCTACTGGCAACTCATTCATGCAGCTGATTTGTTTATTGTTGGCGACAGCGTTCACTATATCAAGCAAGGCTGGATCAACCGTAACCGCATCTTGGGCGAAGGGGACCAGCCGCAATATTTCGGTATCGAAGTCAGCCATGCATCCAGCAACCGCCTCATCAGCGAGACTAGTCGAGTGGTCAATCGCAACCAAGCTGAATACCTCTGCCGTGTGCTGAAGTTTTACTACGGCCAAGCACCACACTACAGCGAGGCTATGAAAGTCATCAAGCCTATTATGCTAGATGAGGACCCCGACCTGACTCGCTATCTCGTCAAGCAACTGCGAGCCGTTGCCGAGTATCTGGGAATCAATACGGAAATCAGGTTGCTCTCGGAGGTGTCAGACCATTGGGAATGCCATTCTCCAGAGATAATCCACCGCACTTGTGAACACTTCGGCATCACCGACTACATCAACCCTTCCGGTGCCGGAATGGACTACTATCACAAGGACGCATTCCGCGAAATGGGCATCAACCTCAGCTTTTTGCGTCGCAACGAAGACATCCGCTACAAGCAACGCACTGACGAGTTCGTCCCTGACCTAAGCATCATCGACCTAATGATGTATTGTTCGCGTGACGAATTGCACGACATACTGAATCGCTATCATTTTTTATAAATCAATAGCAGGTTTTATCCATTTTCGCAGCCCATTTTTTGAATGCGACGAGTGCTTCGTTTCGCATAAAATGGTCGCATTGAATCGCACGTTTTTCGTACGGCAAATCAAGCTGATCATAGATAAAAGAATCATCGAATTCGATTTCGGCGGCATCGGCTTTTGTATTCGCATAGCAAATACGCTTGACGCGCGCCCAATATAGAGCACTCAAGCACATCGGGCAAGGTTCGCAGCTCGTATAAACAGTGCAGCCATCAAGCATGAACGTTCCGAGCTTAGCACAAGCATTGCGAATCGCAGTCACCTCGGCATGAGCCGTCGGATCGTTATTCGGCACAACGCGATTCGCCCCTGTCGCCACGACTTCGCCATCCTTAACAATCACCGCGCCAAACGGACCACCGCCATTATCGACATTATCCACAGACAACTGGATTGCCATCTGCATAAAGTGTCGATCTTCTTCCGAAAAGTTTGTCATTTCTTTAAGCATCTAAAACTCCTTTCATAATCGATCATTTGCCATCGCGAGGGCAAAAACTTTCCTTTATGATGTGCATTTTTGTTACCTTGCTTATTTTAAAATAATTAATAAGATGGAGAAAAACAATTTTTTCACACGAAGTCATTCTCGCATAGAGAACATCCATACATTTTTATCTAGTTTTAAAACATGAAAATTACGGTTCAAGATTTCACGGGAATTTACGCCGAACAGCCCTTTATGCAAGAGTTGCGTGCCGCAGCAGAAACTAGCAACGACATCTACTGGCTAGATTGCACGAAAATCGTCGGCACCGACTGCTACTGCGATGACGAAGCCATCAAGAAAATCAACGAAATGATCAATAACACCGAAAAACGCAGCAGGATCGAATGTAGCAGCATTATCGAAAATCGCGGCATTTCCCAACTCTGCGACGTTTCCGCAAACGACATTGCAGCGCAACCCACGATCCATTTTTTCGACAACGGCAATTACCATTACATGAGCAAGCTCTGGACCGACAGAATTCAAGAACCATTCACGCTCATCGTATTCGATCATCACCCTGACATGCAGCCACCACGTTTCGGAGGCATTTTAAGTTGCGGAGGCTGGGTGCTAGAAGTTTTAAAAAGCAATAAATTTATCCAAAACGTCATTATCATAGGCGTGAAAAATGAACTTATTGAAACAATCCGCGAAGAACTTACACAATCCGCAGAAGTAAACATTTTAGATAAAGTCACATTCATCCGCGAAAGCGAACTAGAATTTCTTACCCCATACCTCAAAGGTACGTGGTTCGACACGTTCACCAACCTTAGCCGACCCCATACCCCAAACCTCTACATATCCATCGACAAAGATGCGCTTGCCCCCACATACGCAGCCACAAATTGGGATCAAGGTTCTCTCAGCACTAGCGCTCTAAAAACAATTATTGCAGAACTAGCCGCAAATCACAAAATTCTCAGTGTAGATATTTGCGGAGAACGAGCCCACGACTTCGAAGGCGACGAGCTACACTCTGTTCAAGAAGCAGACTCATTAAATAATTCCGTAAATCATGAACTCATAAAGTTCATAGAAACACTATGCCAAGCCTCGAACAGAGAACCACAAGGATAAGCAATTATCTACAAGAACCTCGAAAGCACTTCTCTTAGCTTGTTGACATTCACAGGCTTTGGCAAATGCTCGTTCATTCCCGCATCCAAAGCCGCCTGCTGATCATCGGCAAAAGCGTTCGCCGTCATCGCGATAATCGGAATTTCCGCAGCGATTTTGTTGTCAAGCTTGCGAATTTGGCGAGTTGCCTCATAACCATCCATGATTGGCATCTGCACATCCATCAAAATCAAGTCACAACCACCCGGCACAACATTCTTCATGAACTCCACAGCCTTGGCGCCATCGCAAGCCGTAGTCACCTGAATTCCGCAGTCTTCCAAAATTTCCACCGCAATTTCACGGTTCAGTTCGTTATCGTCAACCAGCAAAACCTTCTTGCCGTTAAAGCTCACCTTCTTGTCCTTTTTCGGAACATCCGCCTGTTTAACGCCAAAGCTATGCAACAGCGTTTCTCTCGCATCCGACAAGAACAATGGCTTACTTACAAAGTTATTCACACCAACTTCAAGGGCCTTTTCTTCAATATCGGACCATTCATAGGCCGACATGACAATCACTAGGCTTTCATTTCCCAGTTCATGGCGGAGCTTCTGCGTCATCATCATGCCATCCATATCCGGCATGCGCCAATCCACAAAGAACGCATCATACGCCACACCCTTGGACTTCGCATTTTTCGCCATTTCCAAAGCATCCGCTCCAGAATTGCAGCTATCAGCTTCAATCCCCAGACCTTTCAAAATAACAGGAATACTCTTACAGCAATCCATGTCGTCATCGATAACGAGAACTCTCTTGCCTTCAAGTTCATTGACCCGTTCCTGCTCCTTACGTTCATTCACAAGGTTGAACTTGAAGTTCAAAATCACTTCGGTTCCCTCATGTTCCTTGCTCTTGACATCAATGCTTCCATTCATCATTTCAACGATGTTCTTTGTAATCGCCATACCAAGACCTGTCCCCTGGATTCCAGAAACAGTCGAGGAGTTCACTCTCGTAAACGGATCATAGATATTCGGCAAGAATTTTTCGCTCATGCCGATACCCGTATCCTTGATTCTAAACACAAAAACACCAACACCCTGTTCAGCAGCAACCTTCTGCTCTACAGAGAACCAAATAGTCCCTCCCGACGGAGTATATTTGATGGCGTTCGAAATAACGTTCAAAAGAACCTGATTCAAGCGAAGCCTGTCACAGACAACATCTTCGTTTTTTATTCCAATGCTATTGGCGAAGAAATGCAATTTTTTCGCATAAATGTCCGCTTGAACAATATCCTTGAGCGTATGGATGATTTCCGGGAGGTGTTCCGGTTTTTCATTCAAGCTCAACTTGCCCGATTCGATGCGGCTCATGTCGAGCACATCATTGATAAGCGAAAGCAAGTGGTTCGACGACAATTGGATTTTTCCGAGGAAGTTCCGCACCTGTTCCTTGTTGCCAATATGCATCGTAGCCAGTTCCGTATAGCCGATAATCGCATTCATCGGAGTACGGATATCGTGGCTCATGTTGTTGAGGAACATCGTCTTCGCCTTGGACGCCGATTTCGCCATTTCAAGAGCCTTTTCAAGAACAGCCTGCTGCTCCATTTCCTTGCGATATACGGCATCATTATCAAAAACGCCCACGAGCACACGACGAGACCTGGACCAGTCCCCCATTTTGCTCACTTTCATGCGGTACCACTTGAGACCGTCTCCAGTCACACGGCGATAATCTAGAATGAAGGAATACTCGTGTTGCAACCGAGCAATAACCGCACCACGTTCAAGGGCTTGCAATAACCGTTCAAAATCCTCTTCACAAACAACTTTACGAGTATAATTCACCCGATCCTTAAAGAAATCTTTTCCTACGCCGTTTTCATCGACAACATCATGGAACTTTTCCCCTTTTTCCGATACGCTAAACAGCCCTGTATCAACATCGACATCGTAAATAGTCTCGAACTGATCGGACAAGCACATGATACGTTCTATGTTTTCCTGATGCTCCATTTCGTTTCTGTACTGAGCATCCACTTCCGCAAACCCCACAGCAACGAGTTTTGCCGGCTCATCCACCGCTTCCGCCTTTGCAAACACCAAGCGAGTGTATTTGTACTCACTACCGTAAAGATGCCTGAATATAACCGAATAACGTTTCTGGTGCGCAAGCTTTTCCGCAATATATTCTCTCGAAGCAAGCACCAAAAGCATATCCACGTCATCAGGGTGGGCTTGCGCCCTGACAAACGCCTTGAACACATCCTCCAGCTTATCGCAAGATGAAAGCAAACTATTTATAGATTCCTTAAGAGACTCGCTTACAGTCAGAACACCCGTCGAACCGTTCTCGAAATTAAAGTAGAATAGCGACGAATAATCTTCCGAAAGGATGTCGATAATTTCAAGATTCTGTTTTAAGTTCGCCTGAATCTGCATCTGTTTCTTGATTTCATCATCCACGCTATGCAAACCAAAAACAATTCCCTTGAGATTGCCGACGTCATCTTTATCTGCAATCACCTTCATCTGATAGTAAACTTCCTTACCATCAAGCTTAATCTTGAAGTTGATGTGCGTGACAGACTCCTCTTTCAAATCCGCGACAAGCTTATCTCGATTCACGCGCTCCGCAAATTGCAATTTATCGGAATCGCATACTAGATACTTTAGCAACAGCACCATTCTCTTGGAAAAACGTTTTTCCATGGACCAGCCAGGAATAGCCTTCAACAAAGCGGAATTTGCACGATAAGTAATAACGATATCGCGGGAGGCATCTTCACCCAAAATGACATAGTTCACAAAATCAAAGTCCGAAGCCAGCGATTCGATCACGCTGTTGTTGCGGTCCATTTCCTGGCGTTGGGCAATAGCCTTAGTCACTTCGGCATCAATATTTTCAACAGCGATGATAACATGGTTTTCATCCTTAATGGACTTGAGAACCTTCATTCTATAAAACTGCGGAACACCGTCAATCACAAGCCTATACTCAATAGCAGCGCTTCCGTTATCTTCAAGACGCTTAAGGAGAGTCCCTTTCTCCATAAAGTGCAAAACGGGTTCAAGATCGTCCTTGTAAAGATTGTGACGCAAACTCGTGATAGAATCAAAGAAAAAGTCACGGCCCGTCACGCTCTCGTGCAACTTGCTCATCAATTTTTCAGAATGGAATACATCAAACGTATCGTCCAAAACGTTCACGTAGAAAATACATTCGTACGTTTCACTCAACGCTTCAGCAATTTCGGAATATTCTCCGCTCTCCTCCTCAGCCATGCGTCGTGCATTCCAGACCACGCGGATAAGATACAGCAAAATCACGAGCAATTCCATCGCCGATATACCGATATAGAATCTGCGAATTTTATCGACACGCGCAAAGGCGACATTTTCGTTTACACACAGGATAAGCGACCAGCTCCCCCCAAATAGCGGAAGTGCCACCAAAAGCTTGGATTCGTTCGACGGAGCCTCTTCATACGACAAATGCGAAACATCGCCCCTCATCACGCTTGCAACCCAATCTTCAATAGAATAGCCGCTCTTGGGCCTTACCGACTTAAAGAAATCGTTAAATCCCTTCCATCTTCCAGACTTTTCCACAACAAAAGAACCATCTCGACGGTCAATAACCATCAGTGACGTTTTCCCTTTGAACGCATTTGTAGCAACAAAACCTAACAACGCCTTGTGGTTGGATACCGCAGAAAGCATTGCGACAACTTTGCCATTCCGACGGACAGGCACAAACTGCTCGAAAATCGCATTATTCTTTTGGACAATATCTAACCCAACCTTCGAAAGGTACGCTTGATCGGACAAAATCATGTTATAGTGTTGCACAAACGAAGAATCAAAAGAAACACCTTGATCTGTAATAACATGCCCGCTAGGCAAATACAACCGCACTGTAGAAATCAACGGTCCAATACGCGAACTGCGAATCATACGAACCATGCCTTCTGACAAAAGGTCTTCCTCTTGCCCCACCACAGTCGAAATATTCGTCAACGCACTCAAAAGGGAACGCCCCAAAAAGCCGACCTTTGCTTCAGTGGTATAAGCGACCTCTTCAAGAGAATCCCAGCTATCTTCTATCGCATTCCTATTTATGTACAAAAAAGAAACATTAGTCACAATAAACAGGAATGCAACCAAAAGCAAGGATACAATTATATTGCGTCTAAAAAAATTGTTATTCATAAGTTTTTTGTAATATTATCCCATTTATATATACATTTTACAAAGACTCTTTGGAAAGCTCGTCAGAAAAAATTACGGTTTTGCACGATAGTTTTCCATAAAACGTGCATTTTTTCACAAAAAAGTTGAGCAGAGCAAGGCAAATCTTTATACATTGACGATATGAAAATCATTACAAAATTGTTTTTCCTCATTGCGTTTTTCGCATCATTTACATTCGCAACAGAAGGGGCTGCCACAGACACCTTTGCCCAAGAAACAAGCGTCATGGAGTCCGTCAAGGCCATAAAGCCCGAACACAAAAAGAAACAAGCCGTCTGGATAAAACTGGAAGGCGACGTCGAGCCCGCGATGTACGACTTCTGCGCACGCGCCATCGGCGAAGCCCTCGATCAAAAGCCGGACTACATCGTCTTCGAAATCAACACATTCGGCGGTCGCCTCGACGCGGCATTCGACCTTGTCGATACGATTATGGCGGTCAAGGGTCCCGAAACAATCGCTCTCGTAAAAAAGAAGGCCATCAGCGCAGGTTCGCTCATCGCACTGGCCTGCCAAAAGCTCTACATGCTCGAAGCGACAACCATCGGCGACTGCGCCCCGATTGTGCAAGGCGGCGACGGCACCCCGCAAATCGTAGGCGAAAAAATCCAGTCTCCCCTCCGTGCAAAATTCAGGAATTTAGCCCAACGTAACAACTATCCTGAACTCTTGGCCTCCTCGTTCGTCACGCCAGAACTTGAAGTGCTCGAACTCACCGCGACGCTCGACAAGGGCAAACCGACGCAGCGCGACACAACACTTATCATCGAAGGCAAAAAGTTCGCTGTCCTCGACAGTGCAGAAAAGAAGTTCTGGGGTTCACCCAAAATTCTCGTGAAAGAAGGCGAACTGCTGACCATGACCGATAAGGAAGCCGAAGAACTCGGATTTTCCAAAGGCACGTTCAAGAGTCGCGAAGACTTTGAAACAAAACTCGCCATCGAGCGCAAAAGCGAAATCGAAACTAACGCCGGCGAAAAAATCGCAAGCGCCATCGCCGCCATTTCCGGCCTGCTCCTCATTCTCGGATTCGGAGCGCTCTACATCGAATTCAAGACACCCGGCTTCGGAATGTTCGGCATCATCGGAATCATCCTGATCGGCATTGTATTTTTCGGGCAGTTCGCACCGCAGCTCGACGGCTACTTCCCCGCCATTCTGCTAGTGGCTGGAGTTATTTTATTCTTAGTCGAAATATTTATCATGCCCGGCACATTCCTCTTCGGCATCGGCGGAATCATCTGCATGATTCTATCCCTAGTCCTAAGCGTGGACACTACCAACATCCCTGAATACGTCCCGGAAACCGTCGAAACCACCTTTGACGCCACCCCCTGGCTATTCGGGCTGTTATTCGTCCTTGGCAATGCTATCATAGCGCTCATCATCCCAATTGCAGCAAGCAAGTACTTGATACCGTTACTCCCCGAAGGCTGGACGCCCATGCTCAAGACAGATCTCGAAACAGCAGCCTCCCCCACGGAATCCGTCCAAGAAGTCTCCATTGGCGATATCGGCACAGCAAAAACGTTCCTCCGCCCCGTAGGCCAAGCAAGCTTTACCATGCCCGACGGCTCCACCAAGCTCTTTGACGTACAAACTCACGGTGAAATCATCGAAGCCGGCCAAAAAGTCAAAGTCGAGTCCGTGCAAGAAGGCCATATATGGGTGGGGATAGTGTAGAGACGAGAGACTAGAGATGTCATCCCGGACCAGTTCCGGGATCTGTTTTTTTCGTCATCCTGAACGGCGATAGCCGTGAAGGATCCAGTTACAGTTCTAACAAACAGAAGTTAAGAGTAAAACAAATTATATTCATAAAAGTCGCACTTAAAAAAGGGGATTTTTATGGTATCGACAGAACAAAATAATCAAACGGAAACGACCAAGCCCCCCAAAAAAGCAATTTTAGGCTTTATGCTAACACCACCTATATCCTTATTCGGATCATTCGCCTATTTTTTGGAGGATATGATATCTAATCCATCCCACAACGATGGCGCTGGCATGGCCGCACTCATATTCACAGCCGTGCTTTTCATCAGTGCTTGTATAAGCCTATCTTCATTCTTTGTTTACAATTTTCTTTATTCAGCAGAGTCAAACTTTAGTGCAGCATTCTTTTTGCTCATTCCCTTTTCAGGTATAATTCTTTGTTCATGCATATTGACCTTTTTAGGTGGTTTTTCTGTTGCAGCAATGCTTTTGGCACCCTACACAGTCCTTTACGCAATCATGCTGACCATACTTATCCACATAAGAGAATAAATTGTAGTTCAACTAAAGATGTCATCCCGGACCAGTTCCGGGATCTGTTTTTTCGTCATCCTGAACGGCGATAGCCGTGAAGGATCCAGTAACGGTACAAAAGCTGCGGACGTATGCCAAGTGCAATAAATGATGACACACGGATTGGAAAAAAACTAACGTTTTTTCTGTTTTTATTCAATTAGATTTTACGTTAGTAAAATCGAATCCGTGTGGCTATATGAATCCGTGTGGCCATTTTATAGATTTTATTTGATGCATTGTGGCCAGTCATCAAAGCGATGCATTTTCAAATGCTCACTTGTGCTTTTTCGTCGATAAGTACATTCGAATCACATCCATCTGCTGCGGCGTAAAAGTCTTGTAAGATTCGTCGCCAGTTCTCGGGAACATTATGTAATAGTAATCGGGGCATTTCGATTCATCGAACAAATAATCGCCTAATTTCGGACATTCCGGCGTATCCGAAAAATCGTCAAAGCGAGTTCCGCTAAATTCTGTTGTATGGGGCAAACCGAAGAAATGCCCCAATTCATGAATAGCCGTTTGAGCAATTTTGTCCGAAGTCAACTTATAATTGCCATGATTTATCCGCATCGCAAGCGCAATAAAATCACTCCTCTCTGAATCTTCATAGTAAATTTCGCCGGGGAGACGAGAAAATCCAGCAACAGATTCTTTTTCGTCCAAATCATCATACACAAAATATCCCAAGACAAAACTGATTTCGCCCTCGTGACCAGGCCAACGGATTAAAGAATCGATCAACGGATTCTCTTCTCCATAGTGTAAAATGACCTCCTTTGTATCAGGGAACGCCTCCCCCACAAAAGGATGTTCGCTCGCATAAAGAACATTTATGTTCCGAACATTGATTCCACCCGGATTCAGAGCCATATTCGACCGCTTCAAAATTTTATCCGCAAGTTTTTCGACCGGCGCACGATCACCAAGCCCCACGTACTTTCCAGCCACAATCAAATTAATATCAAAATCCAAAGAATAAGAATACGGAGAATACGTCCACTCCTCGAATTTCCATTTTCCATCAATGTAATAGAACGACCCATACTCATCATCTTCGTCGGAATCCATAAATTCATCCGAACAGCTAGCCACAAGCAAGCCGATAAACAACAAACAAGCCCATCGATACAAGTTTTTCATTATATTCCCCTAAGCCCCAAAACATTCACGCATATTTTCCAATATACCCTTTTTTAAACGAAAGTGGACAAAAATTGTAAACAAAAACTAACACTTAGGAATAAAACAGATTATATTCATAAAAGTAGCACTTCAAAAAGGGGACTTTTATGGAATCGACAGAACAAGATACTCAAACGGAAGCAAACACCCCCAAAGAAGTACCTCTAGGTTTTTTGCTAACACCACCTATATCCTTTTTCGGACCATTCGCCTTTTTTTACTTTTCTAGCCCAGCTCGCAACGAAGCCTTGCTTCTTCAATTTATCTTTAAAATCGTACTTTTCATCAGTGGTTGTATAAGCCTATCTTCATTCTTTTTTTACGATTCTCTTTATTCAACAGAGTCAAACTTTAGCGCAGCATTCTTTTTGCTCATTCCCTTTTCAGGTATAATTCTTTGTTCATGCGTATTAACCTTTTTAGGTGGTTTTAGTGTCGCAACAATGCTTTTAGCTCCCTACGCTCTCATTTACATAACCATGCTGATCATACTCATCGTCTTAAGAGAATAAGTTGCACTTAAGAAAGGGGATTTTTATGGATACATTTATGAATATCATTTTTTTTCTATTTGTTGTTGCTGCATGCATAATCACTGCCAAGGAACGAATAAAAAATCCTCCAGCCACTATCGAAGAAAAAGCAGAAAATGAAAATATTGACAGTCAAATAAAACAAGTCACAAATCAATTCAAGTGGGGCACAACGATATCCCTATTCGGTTTATTCGCCATTTCATTGCTAAGCACAATCTTAGCCCCTTCTCGTAACGAAGGCTCGCTTCTTCAATTTTTTATGACAACAATCTCTTTCATCAGTGCAATTATAAGCTTATCATCATTTGTGATTTACAATTTTCTCTTTTCTGCCAAAACAAACTTAAGAGCATCCCTCATTCTAGCCATACCTTTTTCAGGACTAATACTATGTTTATTCCCTATAATCGTCACTCAACCCATCGGCATTGCTTACGCTTTTTTTATTTCAGCACCGTTCATACTCATTTATACGATCATGCGGACAAAACTTCTCCGCTACAGAAATAAATTTCACACCTCATTCGATTCAAACCATCAACAATTTGAAAATAACAACAAAACACAAACAAGCAACAACATTCAAAACAAAGACATTTAACCAAATTCGTACAATTTAAAAAGACCCTACATTATGGAATTATTAATTATTATAGCAATACTTGCCGCACCAGCCATAATTCCAGGCTTTGCACATTTATGCTTCAAACTTATTCTAAGCAAAGAAAGCCAAAAACAAAGTTCGCCTTTACAAGAAGACGACAATCTAGGCTTTAAAATCACAGCAATGATTTTGCTTAGCATCCCCCTTATAGGGAGCATTATCTTAACAGAGACCTCAATGTACAACAAAGAAGGCGTACTAATTGTCTGGGCTCTTATCATTATAAGCATCGGATTTTTCGTGAATGGAATTCTCTCATTCATATATTACGACTTTCTGTTGACAACCCAAAGCAACTTGAAAGCAGCCCTCATTCTTGCAACGCCATTTCTCCCCTACCTTCCACTTTTACCCATCTTCCCTCTTTTCTACATAACAATACCGGTTCTGATCATCCACGCCTTTATGCAATACGAACTATACTACAAGCGATCGAAACTCCGTCAAAACAACGATAAACCATAGAATTTCTTTTTCATCCTCCAAAAAATAAATATATTAAGTTCAGAAACTCTAACTGGAGAAAATCAAATGGATACTCTTCTTACCATCGGCATTATCATTGCAGCCATCGTTGTCATCGTCATCCTCGCCTTTATCGGCAAATTCTTTAGCCTTTGGCTTCAGGCTTTGTTCTCCAAAGCAAACGTGAGCATTTTCCAGCTCATCGGTATGCGTCTTAGAAAAGTGCCGCCGCAAATCATCGTCGAAGCTCGAATCCTCAGCTGCAAGGCAGGCCTCCCGGTCGATACGAACTTGCTCGAAGCTCATTACCTTTCCCGCGGTAACGTGCTCCGCGTCATCCAGGCCCTCATCGCAGCAAACAAGGCAAACATCAAGCTCGACTTTAAAGAAGCCGCCGCCATCGACCTTGCAGGCCGTAACGTGCTCGAAGCCGTGCAGATGTCCGTGAACCCGAAAGTCATCACGACCCCGAAGGTTTCCGCAGTGGCCCTCGACGGCATTCAGCTCCACGCCATTACGCGTATCACCGTGCGAGCAAGCATCCAGAAACTCGTCGGCGGTGCAGGCGAAGAAACGGTCATCGCCCGCGTTGGCGAAGGCATCGTCTCGTCCATCGGTTCTGCCGTGAGCCACAAGGAAGTTCTCGAAAACCCGAACATGATTTCCAAGAAGGTGCTCGCCTCCGGCCTTGACGCAGGTACTGCTTTCGAAATTCTCTCCATCGACATTGCTGACGTAGATGTGGGCCAGAACATCGGCGCTATCCTCGAAACCGACCGTGCCGAAGCAGACAAGAAGATTGCACAGGCCAAGGCAGAAGAACGCCGCGCCATGGCATTCGCCGCCGAACAAGAAATGAAAGCCAAGGTGATGCAAATGAAGGCCAAGCTCGTCGAAGCCGAAGCCCAAATTCCGATGGCCATGGCATCTGCCCTCCGCGATGGAAAGCTCGGCGTGATGGACTACTACAACCTCAAAAACATCGAAGCCGATACGCAGATGCGTAAGGAAATCGGCTCCGCCCCGGAAGCAAGCAAATAAAATATGATTGGCGAATTTGTTGGTGAAATGCTGACTGAAATTGCAGCGGGGATAGTTCAAGGACTCGCTGATGAAGGCATTTCCAAAATAAAGGACGCATTGTCGCCAACATATAAGAATCCAACAGTTCCCCCCAAAGCTGTTAAAGCGAAGCATGCAAAGCCTGAAAAGAAACCCTACGTCAGCCGAGACAAAAGGCACGAAAGGAATCTGAAAAAGAGGCTGGACTTGCAAAAACGCCGAGCGATAACAAACAGCGAAGGAGCCTAAATGGAATCATTACTCATATTCATTGTAATTTTCGTCATCGACGCGCTTGTCAAAAGGGCTAATGCGAAGAAAAAGGCCGAACAGCAGCAACATCATGCTCCAACGACCGATTCGACGCAAGAATTCGAAGACAACCGCGACGATGAGAACTTCGACGAAAGCGTTCCTCCAGAACCCTCTCCAGTCGCCCGCAAACTGCAAGAATACATCAAGCAGTTTGAACAAGCACAACAAGAGGCCGCCCAAGGGACGCTAGAACCCGCCATGCCGCCGCCAGTTCCGCAAAGCACGCATCGCCGAGGCAACAACGTGACTCTGCGAGAAGTCGTTGAGGTCATCGTCGATTTTGAAGTTGTCAATGCCGACATCCTTATGGATGAATTCGGCATGTCGCGGAATGCTGCAGGGGTAATGCTCGAAGAACTCGAACACTTCCGCATTATCGGGCACGACATGGGTGTCGGCGAACACGACGTTCTCATACAAGATATTTCCGAACTCGACAACCTGCTATCGCATCCGCCTGCAGCAGCCCCAGCAAAGGCCGCCACAAGCAAACCGACTCCCAGCGTAAGCCCAGCGGTAAGCGAAAAGCAAAACCAGCTTAAAATCCTGGAAGAGCGAGCACGCAAGGCACGTGAAGAAGCCGCCGCAATCGCACGCCAAAGCGATGCCGAAAACGGCTACACCGACGAAGCGACCGAAGATGCCCCCTCGCTCGACAAACGCATTATCGTGCGTTCTATAAGCAGGGAAAGCGTCCGTCGCGGCTTCATCTGGGCGAAAATCATCGACGAGCCGCGATTCAAGAAACGCTGGACTGCATACAGCAGGTAAATCGCGCGACCAGCCAAACACACAACTAGCCGAAATCAAACAATTCATCCCGGACGGCACTACCGTTCGGGATTTTCTATTTCGGCAATCTACAACAAACTTCATAAAAACACAAAACCCTCGGTCTAAAGACCGAGGGTTTTGAGCTGCCTCACTTGGACTCGAACCAAGGACAACGCGATTAACAGTCGCGGGCTCTACCAACTGAGCTATGAGGCATCGT
>NZ_JAFWOM010000143.1 GCF_017545445.1 Fibrobacter sp. | reverse complement strand
GACATCTTGCGGACCGTGATGGACTTGCCGATGCCAGAGTTCTTCTGCTGAATAACGACGCCCTTGAACGGCTGGATACGTTCCTTGGTACCTTCGATAACCTTAACGTTAACGGTAACGGTATCGCCAGCGCGGAATGCCGGAAGGTCGGTCTTCAAATTTTCATTCTGGATTGCTTCAATGTTCAGGGACATAATGTGTACCTCGTTATTATTTGTCGCCAAATGTAGTATATTTTTCAAGATTTTTAAAGATGTCGGGACGTCTTTCTTTCGTTCTTTTTAACGATTCTTGGCGTCTCCACTCTGAAATCTTCTTGTGATGACCCGAAAGTAGCACTTCGGGCACCTTTTTTCCTTCGAATTCTTCGGGACGGGTAAAGACCGGCCAACCCAAAACGCCTTGCGCGAAGGAGTCGGTTTCGCCGGATTCCTTGTGACCGAGAGCCCCGTCCAGCAGACGCACTACGGCGTCCGTGACGAGCATCGCCGGAAGTTCGCCTCCGCTCACGACAAAATCTCCGATGGAAATTTCCATATCGACTTCAGTTTGGCGGATGCGGTCATCGATTCCCTTGTAGTGTCCGCAGACGAGAACAAGGTGTTTTTCTTGAGAGAGTTCTTTTGCAATCTTGTGGGTGAAAGGCACGCCGTCTGCCGTAAGGTAGATGACTTTGCCGCCATCTTCCTTGACTCCCGTACTGCGAATCGCGTTTGCGAGCGGTTCGGGACGGAGCACCATGCCCGGTTCGCCACCGTACGGAACGTCATCGACCTGCCCGTAGGCGTTGATGGCGAAATCCCGCAGATAAACTGTATTGAACTCGAACAAGCCTTTTGCCTGAGCGCGGCCCATGATTGAACTTTTCATCGGCGCGAACATTTCGGGGAAGATGGTGATGCAGTCGATCTTCATCTTTCCTCCGGGCAAAGGGATTTTAAATAGTCGCTATCGCAAACAATGTACTTTCCGTCTTTGCTGATTTCCGTGACGCAATCGTCAATCCATGGGGCGAGGATGGACTTGCTGCTGTATTCGGATTGCACCGCGAGGTCGAACTTTATGAGGAAAGCATCGACCGTCATCAGTTCTTGCACTTCGAGGACTTCGCCAATGTCGCGACCGTCTTCGGTGTGCACGCGGAAACCTTCAAGCTCGTCAAGGTAGTATTCGCCTTCGGGGAGCGGGAGACGTTCCGATTCGGGAATCATCACGTCGCCGTTGACGAGGACTGCTACTGCTTCCGGGGAGTCAAAACCCTTGAATTTCAAGTGCCAAATGTCATTGGCGACTTTGGCGTCTTCAAGGGTAAGCTCCACAATTTCGCCATTTCTCTTTTGAACACGCACGTTTTTAAGGCTCTTGCAGCGGTTCAAGTCATGGGTCAGGGGCATCGCTTTGATGTAGCCTTTGACGCCATGCGCGCGCATGAGCTGGCAGACGGTGATGTATTCTTGAGAATCCATTTTAGACGAAAGACGAGAGATAATTGTTTGTTGCTTGCTAAAGAAAAAAGTCCCGTGCATGCGGCACGAGACTCTTTATTAAAGGCGTGATTAAGCCTGTGCTTCTTCTGCCGGAGCTTCAGCAGCTGCCTTGGCAGCCTTTTCAGCTTCGAGGCGAGCCTGAGCCTTCGGGCTCAACTTGCGCTGCTTGGACTTGAGTTCGCGAGCGACCGGAGCCTTGCCTTCGATGGAGCGGTTGGCCTTGAGTTCGTGGAACAAGTCAGAAATGCCAGTCTTCTTGAGGAGAGACTTGACGGTGTCGGACGGCTGGGCGCCGACGGAGAGCCACTTGAGAACCTTTTCCTGTTCGAAGCGGATTTCCGGCTGCTTGAGGTTCGGGTTGAAGAAACCGACCTGTTCGATAAAGCTATCGTCGCGTGCCTTACGATTGTCGATGACGACGACGCGGTAGATCGGGTTGTGACGCTTGCCGAAGCGGGCGAGACGGATAACAGTTGCCATTTTATACCTCTTTATGGGGTTTTCCCGAATTTTCGGGGTTTTTGTTCTTTGATGCCAAATATAGTAAACTTACTTTTGTGTGTAAAGGACGGCAATGTAAAAAAAATCCGTTGTTTAAATACAAAATAATTAAAAAGAGCGAAGAAAATGGGTCGGAAATGTCGCGAAAGTGGCGAAATTTGACGAAAAATGAGGATTTTTGGACCGTTCTAAAAATGTCACCCCGGCCACGGTGCCGGGGCCAGTTTTATCACACTGTCACCCTGGATTTATTCCGGGGTCTGTTTTTTCGCGTTGTCATCCCGTGCTCCGTCACGGGATCGGTTTTTACCCACTGTCTCCCCAGCCTATGGTCACTGGGCCGGTGCACTGAGCTTATCGAAGTGTTGCTGAAGTGTGCCGGGCAGTTTTTTCATCCCTATTTTTTACTATTGTTAGTATTACGTTAGAAAGGACTTTCTTATGAATCGCTTGTTCTCTTTGCGAAACCCTGTTGGGGTGATAGGTGCCGTGGCGGCGTTCGTGTTTTCGCTTTCTGCTTGTGGGGATGATTCCGGCAATAGCAGCTATAATGCGAATGATTTTAGCTTGCAAGTGGAATCTATGGGCGAACTCCCTAATTGTAGCAAAAATCGTTCAGGCGATATCGCTGAGGTCCTTGGAGAAAGGAAAGCGTACGTTTGCGATAACGGACGCTGGGAATTTGACCACGATATTCTGGATTCGGTAGAGACCGAAGATGATTTGCCTGTATGTCTTTCTAAAAACGAAGGGAACTCTGTTTGGGTCGTGGATGAATCGGCAGTCTTTGCCTGTATCGACCGCAAATGGGAAAAGCGTGAAAAGGAAGAACCCGAAAGTTCTTCAGCGACAAAGAAAACTGCATCGAGTAGCAGCGAAAAACAAGAAATTTCTTCATCAAGCGTGAAAAAAGAAACATCTTCGTCCAGCAAACCTTTGTCTTCTTCCAGCATCTCGCAGAAGTCCAGTAGCAGTGTTATTTCTAGTTCTTCTAGTGTTTCATCTCCCGAGTCATCCTGGAGTGGAGGCGGAGCCGGAGCAATCGGTTCCATAACAGACTCCCGCGACGGTCAGACCTACAAGACAGTCACCATCGGCTCGCAGACATGGATGGCCCAGAACTTGAACTTTGAGACTGCGAACAGCTATTGTTATAATGATTCAACGAAATACTGTGAAAAATATGGTCGCCTATACATGTGGGGTGCCGCGACAACAGCTTGCCCAACTGGTTGGCATTTGCCGACAGAAGCAGAGTTTAAAACTTTGTTCACTGCAGTCGGTGGCCAGTCAACAGCGAGTAAAATACTCAAATCGACTAGTGGTTGGAATAATAGCGGTAACGGCACGGACGCCTACTTGTTCTCGGCGTTGCCTGCCGGCTACAGGAACGGCGGTGGGGAATACATCAGCGAGGGCAGCCAAGCGTACTTTTGGAGTTCTACTGAGAGCAATAGCAATTTCGTATTCAACATATTCTTGCACTACAACAGCGGCAAAGCGGAAGAGTACGTCAACCTCAGGGATGTCGGTTTTTCAGTTCGTTGCGTCAAAGGGGAATCGGCTGAAAAAATGTCATCTTCTTCCTCTGGCATCACACCGAAGTCAAGCAGCAGTGTAAAATCAAGTAGCTCCGTCGCGTCGAGCAGCAGTGTAAAATCAAGCAGCTCTGTCGCATCGAGTAGCGGTGTAGCCAAGTCGTCTTCGTCTAGCGTTGCACCGAAGTCGAGCAGTAGTGTAAAATCAAGCAGCAGTTCTGTCGTGGAATCCGGCTCATCATCAAGCTCCGTTGCCAAGTCAAGCAGCAGCTCTGTGAAGTTATCGTCAAGCAGTTCTGCAAAATCTAGCAGCAGTTCTGTCGTGGAATCCGGCTCATCATCAAGCAGTGTCGTCAATTCCGTCTCGATTGGGTCTTTCACCGACTCCCGCGACGGCCAAACGTACAAGACGGTAAAAATCGGTTGGCAGACCTGGATGGCCCAGAACCTGAACTACAAAACGGCAAACAGCTACTGCTACAACGACAAAGACAGCAACTGCTCCAAGTACGGTCGGCTTTATACGTGGGCTGCAGCTATGGACAGCGCTGGCAAATGGAGTCTGGACGGCAGTGGCTGCGGGTATGGCCTAGATAAGAGATGCGCTCCGAGATACCCAGTGCAAGGCGTATGCCCCGTAGGCTGGCATTTGCCTTCGGTATCGGAATGGAACACCCTGTTAACGGGCTACCCAGTGGGCGGAGAAGTGACTGCGGGCAAGGTTCTCAAGTCCACGTCCGGGTGGAAAAGTAGTGGCAATGGCACGGATGCGTACTCGTTTTCGGCGTTGCCTGCTGGCATCAGGTTCCCCACTGTGGTGAGAGGGGTTTATGATCTCGAAGGCAACTACGCGTACTTCTGGAGTTCTACAGAGTTCGGTGACAGCCACGCATACTACATGTACTTGTTCTACAGCAGCGATGGTGCGGAACTTCTGGACACCGACGTTTTCAAGAACGACGCTATTAGCGTTCGTTGTTTAAAGAACTAGGCAAATTTTTGGGGGCGTTGTGGGGACTTTTCCTTCCCCTTATATCATGCCCAAAATTTGTATATATTGCACGATGGTTCAGGAATCCTTTGAAATGGCTCAGATTCTGATGGAAAAGGAGACCTGCAAGGTTTAGATATGAGTAATTTAGACGAAAGAACGCTCGCTAGCTCGCTACAGACTAGAGACGAAAGAGAAAAAATGGCGTATCACGCAAAGATGAAAGAGGCGATATCTCTCGTCCCTCGTCTCTCGTCTCTCCTCCAGACAGACAACCTTCGTCGTGTTTTTTCCGAGACTGGCGAGAACCTTGAAATTCTCAAGGGTGTGTTAGACGAAAGAACGCTCGCTAGCTCGCTACAGACTAGAGACGAAAGAGAAAAAATGGCGTATCACGCAAAGATAAAAGAGGCAATATCTCTTGTCCCTCGTCTCTCGTCCCTCGTCTCTTCTGGAGTTCTACTGAGAGTAGCGGCAACGCGTACCATATGTACTTGCTCTACGTCAACGACGCTGCATGCTTGACCTCCACGGAACACAGCGAGCTGTATGGTTTTTCAGTTCGTTGCGTCAAAGACTAGCAAGTCGAGCGTCGCGGAAATAAGCTAAGCTTATTTCCATGACCGAGGTGCAGCAGTCTGCACTACGAAGTAGTGCCACGACTAGTTTTAAGACAAATGTAGCCGCAGAAATGGGCTCACCATCCAAAATAATCATCAGGAATTCTAATCATGCCATACAGGCTCGATTTGTGGGCGAATTCTGCATCTTTCGACTGTTTTAGTGGCAAAATTCGTCCAGCTCGGGTCTTCGTAATTGTAGGATAGATGCGGCAAGAAGTATCGTGGGGATTGATTCGAGGAATCCTTCGGGGATGGAATTGGCTCTATTTTTATATCGCAAGCGATTTTTGTTTCTGTTTCTTCCGTGATATCGCCGAATTCGGCTTTGCAAGATTGCTTGAATTGCGTTTTGGATTGGCGGAACGCTTCGGTATCGAAAAGCGGGTTCGTCCATTTTTTCGTGATGATGTTGTTGTGCAAATGGACGGAATATGAAATGGTGTCTGTTTCGGTTTCGCACATGATTACATTGGCACTGCCGCCATAGACGTTTGCTACGGTTCCGCTTTCTAGCCGGATTCGGTATGGCAAGCACCATAAGGGATCTTCTGGGTTCTCCGGATAGCACCAATTATCCACTGTAATGCCGTTACTTATCGGGTTGCCGTTCAGCCAGCTTTCGAGAGTCTCTTCGGTTTCGGCGGAAACGGTCAATGTTGGCGGAGCGGATGTCGAGTCAGTGGAATCGATGCGTACTTGTGCGTTC
The DNA here is from genome assembly GCF_017545445.1 of Fibrobacter sp. GTDB lineage: Bacteria > Fibrobacterota > Fibrobacteria > Fibrobacterales > Fibrobacteraceae > Fibrobacter. The sequence continues at coordinate 27,445 of NZ_JAFWOM010000143.1, read as the reverse complement.
GACCCGCTTGATGTTTTAGCGGCGGATGCTTCCGGTGCGGTCGATGGACTTGACGAACACGCCGCAAGCAATGCAACTGCGGCTCCGATGATTGTTCTTGTGATTGATTTGGTGATGGTTGTGGTATTCATGATTTTTTCTCCTTCTTGATAAGTTGTACTCCATAACGGCCAGGAGGTGAAATCCTGACTCTGTTTTAGAATTCTTATGGAACTTTGTGTTTGTTTTACATACTAAAAACGTTATTTGGTCGTTTTGATATGTAATTGATGACTTGTGATTTTATGCGTTACATATTAAAACGCTTTTTTAACGAGTTTAGTATGTAATTTTTGCTTGAAAAAAGCCTTTTTTATAGCTTTTTTGATTAAAAATGACTCCCAAAGGCTATTTTAACGCTTCTGATTGGCATTTTTCGTTCATTTTTACATACTAAACATCAAAAATTTGATTTTAGTATATAATAGAACAAAGTATCGTGCTTCTAGACATGGATAATTGCGTGAATTTCCTTTATTCATCTCCTTTATTCTCTACAAATTCCTATAATCAGCTTTCCGTATTTTTCCCAGTTCGGATCGGTGTATTGTATGGCGTTATTCTTGACTAGGTTTTCTTTAGTCGGTGCTATTTTGCAACTGTAGCTTTGCTGCCCTTCGGTACTCCTTTCTGTTTCTGTAATAAATTTCCCATTTTCGTGGACGCAATCCGCTTCGAATTCAGTTGCTGTTGATGTTGCCGCGGTATCGGGAATCGCAAATGTTTTTTGTATAAGCGAACTCGTAACTTGGACTATGTAAGCGAACCATGTTTCTTCTGTTTCACAACTGAGTGCTGCAAAATTATCGATTTCAATGTGCCGCAATATCCCGTGTTCGGTCTTTACTCCTGCGAGCAAACTTGTATGTTGTGCTGACGAGTCTGGATAAAAGCCTATATCGTAGGATGGGGGGAGAATGGTCGTTTTCGAATCGACAGTGAATGTTTTTTTGCCTTGGAACCAGATGGCAGAAGCGCTATCGATGGCTGCGTCGATTTTTGCTGTAATGGCGTTCGGCTGTTCGTCGGTTCCTGCGGTATTGTCGTTCCCGCAGGCCGTAAGGAATGTCGCGGCTAAGGTGGCGGTTGCGAAGAACAGGATTGCGATTTGCGAAAATGAAATCGCTGTAAATCTTGCGAATGCGGCAACTGTGGTGGACAAAATATTTGCATAATTCATAATCGTTTCCTCTATACTTTGTCTGTCAACGGAAATAGTTGCAAGTTCAGACGGTAAACTTGGTCGATTTTTTTGCATTCGTTGGCAAGAGCGATGACACGTTTGCGGCAGTTGTTTATTTCGTCGGAAATCAGAGTGAGCGTTTCTGCGTTGATGCCCATCGTGACTCCCGAAATGTTTCTTTCGTTCACGTCGATTTTGTCGATGGCTTCCTTGGCGAGGTCGCTCATTTCGCGGTTCATGGCACGGAGCGCAAGCGGAATCGCCTCGGATGAACCGGTGATTGCCTTGTCCGTTTGCTGGTACGTATTTTCGGCGGTTTCCTTGAGGAAATTCGCTTTGGTGAGCAGCGCTAGCGAATCGCGGACTTGCTGTGCCGTGAAGGCGTGCTTGATTTTTTTTGCTATTTCAAGCGGGAGGGCGCCTGGCATCAGCGGGGCGAGTTCGCGGACAATGGAGTTGATGGCGGATTCGTAGTAGTTGAACATGTCCGCGTCGATGACTCGTGCCTTTTGCTCCTTGGCGATGCGGTTGAGGTCCGCGAAAGCCGCTGTTTTCTTTTCGTCGTTTGCGGCGTTCCCGAATTCGACCATTTTTTCGAAGTAAGCGAGTTCAAACCCCGAAAGCTTCATGGCGGCGGCGACTCGCGGAACCCCCACGCGGCTCAGCGAACTCTTGCCTTCGCATACAAGCTTGAGGTAAGACGGCGAAGCGAAGCCGGCATCTTTCGAAAATTCACGCCAGGTAAAGCCGGATTTCTTTTGCTCTTCGTAGAAATCCTGCATGTAGTGGCGGTAATCTTGATATTCGGTTATCGGTTTCATGGTCGTTAGGGGTTAGGTGATAGGTTTTAGGGGTTAGGGTTTAGGTAATAGGCTTTATGACTGTCACCCCGGATTTATTCCGGGGTCGTCTGTTAATGATCGCGTTCTCCTGCTTGATTATAATATAGCTTCAAAAAATGCGAAAGTCAATAGATTGTGATACAAAAAATGCGATTTTTAAATAAAAACTGCAAAAATTTTAATATATAAAAAATTATTTTTGATGAATGAAACAAAATGATTTGCGAATGATACAAGACTGAAAAATCCTGCCGCTCAAAAACTTTGACATCGCTCCTTTTTTTGATTATGTTTGACATAATAAATTTAACGTTCCGTTGGAAATAGAGGCTTTCAATGAAAATCTACCGTCAAACGTTCCCCTATCTTTTCGTTTCTCTCTCCTTGCTCCTTGCAGCTTGCGGTGATGATTCCGGCAGCAACAGCACGACTGTGGTTAGCAATGTTGATTTGCAAGTGGAGAACTTTGATGAACTGCCGAACTGTAGCAAAAATCGCAATGGCGATATTGCCGAAGTTCTTGGCGAACGGAAAGCGTATGTTTGCGACAATGGCCGCTGGGAAGTCGATTATGATATTTTGGATTCGGTAAAGACCGAAGATGACTTGACCGTATGCCAGTCTAAGAACGAAGGCGATTCCCTATGGGTGACTGATGAATCTGCAGTATTTGTCTGCACTGACCGCAAGTGGGAAAAACGCGAAATAGAATCTTCTGCGGATAGCGACTCTAAAGAAAAAGAGTCTTCGTCCTCTAAAAAAACAGCGTCGAGCAGCAGTGTGAAAGCGGTGTCGTCTAGTTCTAAGAAAGCGGGATCGTCCAGTGCTAGCAAGTCTTCTAGCAGCAGTAGCAAAAAAGCCGATTCTGGCACTTCGACAGGCTCAGTGACCTTAGAGTCCGGGAAGACGAGTAGCAGTAGCAAAAAGGATGCTGCTTCGTCAAGCTCTGTCACTAAGACGAGTTCGTCATCCAGTGCTAGCAAGCCTTCAAGTAGCAGTAAGAAAGCTGTGAGTTCATCGTCAAGCTCTAAGGTCGTTGAAAAGTCTAGCGACTGCAAGTCTTCGAGCAGCAAGAAGGTCGAGTCCTCTAGCTCGGCTGCACCGATTCTCACTGGTGGTGGTACATGCGCTCCTACTAAGTCTGTTGTGGAGCAAGGCGAAACCGTCGTTTGGAAATATACTGTTGGTGGAAACGTTAAGGCTACCGATTTGCTTGATGCAATTTTTAAGTGGTCCACTCCAGGGGGCACGCCTGAATCGTTTGAAAGCAAAGGTACGGTGTCCGTTAGCGATGCTGTTGTGTATGAGACTTCTGGACTGCATTCAGCAAAGCTTGTTCTTTCTACATCGAAGGAAACCTTTAATATCAATTGCGATCCGGTTCAGGTCAATGGTGCACAGATTACCGGTTGTAAGTGCTCGACCGAGGCTGGATCGGTGGATTTTACTGCAACTCCAGACGTAACGTGGAACGTATCTGGTTGTTCCACTGGCACGGGTTTGGAATTGTCGTATGAATGGGACGGTGCCGCAGGCGCAGACGCCTATACCAAGACCTTTTCTGCAGCGACTAAAGCTTATGCACCGAAGCTTATTGTAAAGAATAGCGACAACACCATGGTTGAAGTGACTTGCCCGTCTGTAAAGATTACTGAGGGTCCTGAATTTGAGATTAAAGCATCACAAGGCTCAGGTGCAATTCAATTGCCGAAAGGGACTTCGAGAGTTGTTTTGGATACTGATGCTTACAACAACACCGTGTTCTGCAATGTAAGTCGCGTTGATTCACCTTCCGGTGAACTCGAAGGAACGGTAAATAAGGTTGCTATTAAAGGTCATGATTATATCGCAGTGGCTATGCCGGCTGGTGAACTTGTTAAAGGGGCTGTGCTGGAATTTATACTTAACGTTCCGGCAACTTGCGGCGTGCAGTAATCAGAAACGTGCAAAATCGTGATGATGTTTTTTTGATTATGTTTGGTATAAAAATTTAACAGGTCGTTGGAATTAGAGGCTTTCGATGAAAATTTACCGTCAAACGTTCCCCTATCTTCTCGTTTCTCTCTCCTCGCTCCTTGCACTCGCTGCTTGTGGTGACGATTCTGGCACAGGTGGTAAATCCGATGCGGGGAATGTTTCCTTGCAGGTCGAATCATCTGATGATTTGCCGAACTGCAGTAAAAATCGCAATGGTGACATTGCCGAAGTTCTTGGCGAACGGAAAGCGTACGTCTGCGACAATGGCCGCTGGGAAGTCGATCACGATATTCTGGATTCGGTAAAGACCGAAGATGACTTGTCCGCATGCCTTACCAAGAACGAAGGTGATTCCGTATGGGTGACCGATGAATCCGCAATTTTTGTCTGCACTGACCGCAAGTGGGAAAAACGCGAAATAGAATCTTCTGCGGATAGCGACTCCATCCCGACATACAAATCTGAGGATAAATTGCCGAACTGCACCAAGGACCGCAACGGCAATTTGGCTCTTGTCGATTCCGAGGCTCGTCTGTGTGTTGACGGCAAGTGGAATAACGTAGGCGAGGCCTATTCGTCAAGCGATGAAATGCCCAATTGCACCCGCAAGCGCGATGGCAATACCGCTTTTGTAATCGAAGATCGTCAAGCGTTTGTCTGTACCGATGGCAAATGGAATGAAAATGAATCTGTTGAAAAAGAGGTCAAGCCGACAGCGAAATCTTCGTCGAGCAAGTCTTCGTCGAGCATGTCCGATAAGGGTTCCGACGGCAAGTCGAGTGCAAAAGCTGTGAACTCCAGCAGTGCCAAAAGTGACAAGGCTGGTTCCAGTAGCGGAAAAGCCGACGCGGCAAGTTCCAGCAGCGGCAAATCTGTCAGTTCTAGTAGCGGCAAAGTTGTTGCCTCCAGCAGCGCGAAAACAGATAAGGTAAGTTCTAGCAGCAAGGCCGACGCTCCTAAAAGCTCCAGCGCAAAAACCGAAGTTAAAACGACCGGCACGGTGAAGGATTCCCGCGACGGGAAAACGTACAAGACTGTTAGAATCGGTAATCAGGTATGGTTTGCCGAAAACTTGAATTATGACGATGGCCATGGTTTGTGTCCCATGCGCGAAAAAGAAAACTGTGCTAAATATGGCCGCCTGTATAATTTTGAATCCGGATCCGAGGCGGGGGCATCCTCTATTTTGTCGCTTTGCCCAGATGGTTGGCATATTCCCGATTCCTTGGAATTTGTGGAATTTATTTCGTATGTGTCCAGAAGCAATGGCGGCGAACCTGTCGGGGTGAGCCTCAAGGCGACTACGGGTTGGTATGCTGTAGGCGATACCGTGACTATTCCTGGTGATGGTTATGCTTCGATGGGCAGCTTAGATTCGACTCGCATAGCGGCGGCTCTTGGCACGGACCGCTTTGGCTTTGCGGCACTCCCGGCCGGCAGTTGCTGGGATAATGGCGGATGCTACGTCGGCGACGATACTCGATTCTTTTTTATGAGTGCTGATTACTATGGAGGCGGTTACAAGCTTGCATTCGATAAAGACGAGTTTATGTATGATGAAAGCGCTAAGTTTGGAAGTATTTCGGTCCGTTGCTTGCAGAATCAAGATGTTAAGATAGATGCCATGCCTTCTACAATTGTAGTTGATTCCTTAATGTGGATGGCAGAAGATTTGACAACAGGAGGAAATAGCGAATTTAGTTTGCATGAAGCTCTTGCCGCATGCCCGAAAGGCTGGCGCCTGCCCACGACAAATGAATTTATCAGTGCTGGCAGGGAATGGGAAAAATTGTCCTTTGTTGAAAAAACGGAATACTTTGCTGCGGATAATCAATACCATGTTACATATACTTGTGGATCGTTGGGTTGCAGTTGGAGTACTGGGAATTCTCAAAAAGCTTTGAAACACGTCCGCTGTGTCAATGAAGGTAAATTAAAGGCTGTTTCAGGGTGTGCTTGCTCGGCGTCCAAGCTGGACTCGAATCACACGGTCACTTGGTCTGTTTCGGGTTGCAAGGAGGGCGATTACAAGGTCTCCGGCTATTCATGGGACTTTGGTGAAGAATCTGAGGATGTGACAACATCGGGTGCCAAAGCCTATAAAAAGTTTAACACGTTTGAAATTGTCACGCCGTCGGTTGCTGTCAATAGCAGTGTGAGTGTGGATGGCAAAAGTTACAGTGTGGCACAAATGTTGACATGCCCGTCGGTAAGGGCAGGGGTATCGGATTCGACCATTGTTTTCTCGGACAAGATAAACGTTAAACTGCATGCTGGCCGAAAATATACAGCTATGCTGGAGGGAAAATGCGATAAAGCGAGCCTTAGCTGTACTTTTGATGATCAAGATGACGAATCAAAAAAAGCATCGATAAAAGTTGGTGTGCATGAATTTGAAGGGTCTGGTTCTATTGAAGGTTCCGTAAAAACTGTTTGCAATGGAGTGACTTTTACAGTTAAAGCTTCTGACGATATGGAATGTTATATAAGTTATTAAACTAAAAGTTTCTTAACGAACGTGCCAACCTAACTTTAGGTTGGCATTTTTTTTGGAATGTCGCCTATTGATGGCAAAATGAATGGCTCGCAACGCAACCCCTTGTTTTTGAAAATGGAACATTTTATATTATAGGAACCACCTTAGCGGTGTGTTGCCGGGTTTCACCAGTCTAGTGATGCTCCATAGTTATTATATCGTTACTTATATGAAAAATAAAGGACATAGCTATGGCTAGACCGATTCGTGAAACTCCGATTCTCTTTGGCGAAGATGCCCGTCGCTTTTTAGCAGCGATGGAGGAACGCCGCCCGGAACCTCCAGAAATTCGTGCCCGCCGTTTGCGGAATTACGAACTGATGAAAAAGGCTTACGAGCTGGGTATGGCCGAAAAGCGTGCCCGCGAAGAAGCCAATGGAGGTGTTGATCCGTGGTTCGACAATACATAGAAAAACCAAATGTGCGATTTATTCGATTAAATTCGAAAAATACGATAAAAGATTTTACTTGTGGCGACCCAGATTTAGATGATTTCATTCGAAATCGTGCGTCGGAATTTCAGAAGCATTTGCTTTCGGTGAGTTATGCTTGTGCGGACGCTGATACGGGTAAAATGCTAGCCTATTGCAGTCTTGCCAACGACAAGGTTGCCGTGGGCGATTTCAAGGACAAGACCGAATTCAATCGTTTCCGTAAAAAACAGGGATTTCCGAACGAAAAACGTCTGAAAAGCTACCCTGCGGTTAAACTGTGCCGGCTAGGCGTTGACGAATCCGCCAAAGGATGTCAAATCGGTACGACTGTTTTGGATTACATCAAGTCGATGTTTGTCTTTGAAAATAAAACGGGTTGCCGATTCTTGACGGTTGATGCGTATTTGAGGGCGGTTCCCTTTTACGAAAAGAACGGGTTTCGCTTTATGAACGCCGAAGATGACGACCCGCATACTCGCCTGATGTACTTTGACTTGATGGATTTGGTGGCGTAAAAGTTATCCGTTTTTGAACGAAAAAAAGTCCGCTAGCTCTTGCAAACGGACTTTTAAAATGTGTGGACTGCGCGATTCTCGTGCGAAAAAGCTCAAGTAAAATGCTCGGTGCTCTCTCGCGTCTGCGAAATGCGAGGCGCCTATCTCTTTTTCTTCTTGTTTTTGTCCTTAGGCGGCGTGTAGTTCGAACCGATCGTGCCACCGTTGTTCTGGCGCTTTGCAAAATCGCCGACCTTCTTGAACATTTCCTTCATGCCTTCGTACTGCTTGAGCACCGCATTTACGCGGGCTGCATCCGTGCCGGAACCCTTTGCAATACGGGCCTTGCGGCTGCCGTCGATAATCTGCGGCTTCTTGCGTTCCTTCGGCGTCATGGAACTGAGCACCGCTTCTACATAGACGAGCTGCTTTTCGTCAATCTGGTCGAGCGGGAGCTTGTTTAAGCCCGGGATGAGGCTCAAAATGTCCTTGATGCGGCCGAGCTTCTTGATTGTGCGGAGCTGTTTCAAGAAGTCATTCAAGTCGAACGTGTTGTTAAGAATCTTCTTCTTAAGGTCCTTTGCGTCCTTTTCGTCGATGACCTGCTGAGCCTTTTCGACGAGCGAGACCACGTCGCCCATGCCGAGGATTCGGCTTGCCATGCGGTCCGGGTGGAAAAGGTCGATTTCGTTCAGCTTTTCGCCAACGCCGATAAAGCATATTGGCACGCCCGTCATCTTCTTGATGCTGAGGGCTGCACCGCCGCGGGTATCGCCATCCATCTTCGAGAGGCAGACGCCCGTGAAGTTCAGACGGTTCCAGAACGTTTCGGCGACATTCACCGCTTCTTGACCGATCATCGCATCGGCGACGAACAAAATCTCGTCTGGGTGAACCGCGTCGCGAGCCTTTTCGAGTTCCTGCATCAACTCTTCGTCGATTTGCAAACGGCCTGCCGTATCGTAAATCACGAGGTCATGGCCATTGTCCTTTGCGAACTGGTAGCCGTGCTTGATGATTTCGACCGGATTGCCTTGGCCTTCGTCATAAACCGGAACGCCGATGGACTTGCCGAGCACCTGCAACTGCTTGATAGCGGCCGGACGGTAAACGTCTGCGGCGACGAGGAGCGGTTTCCTCTTCTTCTTGCTGCGCATCCAGAGAGCGATCTTGCCTGCGAAAGTCGTCTTACCCGAACCCTGCAGACCAACCATCATGATGCCCACCGGGGCTGGTGCGGAAAGGTTTATTTCCTTAGTTTCGCCACCCATGACGGATACAAGCTCGTCGTGGATAATCTTCACAATCTGCTGACCTGGGGTCACGGAATTGAGCACTTCGCTTCCGAGCGCCTTTTCCTTGACGGACTTGACAAAGTCGCGAGTCACGTTGAAGTTCACGTCGGCAGCGAGGAACGCACGACGCACTTCACGCAGCGATTCAGCCACATTTTCTTCGGTAAGTTTGCCCTGCCCACGCAGGTTCTTGAGAGTATTTTCTAGAGAATCAGTCAGTTGTGAAAACATAGTGGGTCAAAGATAGTAATTAGACGAGAGACGATAAATGCGTAAGGCGAATATTGCTGCAAAAAACATGCTTTTTTAATCTGTTTTATTTTATGCCAAAGAAAAACTCTTTTAAGGTCATTTCTTCGGTTAAAAGGTATTGACATAGACTTTGCATATTACTTGCGGAAACCGCAGGAGTAAAGGAATCTGCAAAAGTTGCATCCATAACGTAATCTGCTATAATGATATCTCCATTGCAGGCTATATTTTTTACTCTTATGGTTTCTGTATTTTCTCCTACCGATTCGATTGATTTTTTCATATAGAAACACATAAAATCTAAATCGGATTCTTCAAGTCCTTTAAATGTTTGTGTGTTGCTATATCTGTTCCCTTCGAAGACGAATACTTCGCTCCAAGACCAGTTTTTTAATGTTAAATCAAAGAAAACAGTATCTTTATCAAACATTGCAGTACATGATTGTGGTTTTTCGTTCCAGTTGATGACAAACGATGTCGGCGGAATGCTGTATGTTTTTTCTGGTTCGCTTGATGTACTGCTATCGCAAGCGTTCAACAAGAATATTGTGACTGTTGTAATAATCGGTAAAAGAATCTTTTTTATCATGCGGTATTTCCTTTGATTGTATTTTTACTTTCTATTCATCGTCGTCGCTGAATAAAAATTCCTTTATGCTTGAATTAAGTGCGTCTTGACACATTAATCTATCAGTGTTTGTGATATTCTCTGTTGTCAAGGTTGCGTCTATGATGGATTCTTGGATAATGCTGTTTCCTGCGCAAATAGGATTTTTTATTTTCATTTCGGGAAATTCATTTAGAAGTTCCTCTCGTCCTTTTTTAAAATAATTGCACATAAATTCTAAATCAGATTCTTCAAGTCCTTTAAATGTAATTGTGGTATGAAGGCTGTTTACATTAATGTTTTGAACCATATTTATAGACCAATTCTTTAATGTTATAATGCTGAAAATCGTATCCTGCATGATTTGTGTTGTACAGGATTGAGGTGTTTCGTTCCAATCAATTATATTCGATGCAGGTAGGGTGTCGTATGAATCTGGTGAATTTGAAGAATTGTCGCAAGCATAGAATGAAAATGCTGCTGTGATAAAAGTGGTAAATAAAAGAATTTTTTTCATATGAGGTTCCTTGTATTTGTATAATGAATAATTTTAATTATTTATTGCAAATTTGTCATAAAAATTTTTGTGGTAGTCTCTATTTAGTTTAATCTCAAACCTAAATGGTTGGATTGCGTTTTGAGGAAAATTGATTCACTTTATTCACTTGTAAAGAAAAAGGGTTTGATTCGTCGTCAGTCACCGCTTCGCGGCTGACTCCTCACCCTAACGGGCTTATCGCTTACGCGATAATTCCAAAATTCGCTCTTCGGACTTCGTCCATGATCGAATTTTGTCGAACCCTCTTCTCGGGTTCTCGACCCTTTTTTTACCATATAAAAAAAGAAAAACCACCTCATAGGTGGTTTCTCTTTTTTCGAGCGGGAAAAGGGTCTCGAACCCTCGACATCGACCTTGGGAAGGTCGCGCTCTACCAACTGAGCTACTCCCGCGTGGGTAGTGTTAATTTAGTAAAATTGAGGGGATTGTAAAGGGATGGGTCGCTTTTTTTCTATCATTGTTGCATGCAAAAATCTAAATTCCATTCTATTTGCAAAGTTTTTACGGCTTTCGTTTGTTTTATTGCTTTGGACCTTGCTTGGGGCGAGGAGCGGTCTGTTTGGCAACGGTTTGTGAATTTCTTTACGCCAAGCGGTTCGATTCAAGGGGAGGGACCGGTTTTTGACGAACTCAGGGGCGTGGAATCGCAAATCGACAAGATCGAGGTTCAGTACACTAGGGAACGTCGTCCCGGTAATAAGACGCGTTTCCGCAAGCAATTAGATAGTTTGCGGAGTGTTCGTGATTCTTTGATTACGGTGATCGAAAATATGCCTATGTCGTCGGGTTCTGTTGTGAATTCGTCGGTAACGGTACAGTCTGTATCGTCGAATGGCGTGCAATCGAGTGCTGCGCTCTCCAGTGCGGATGTTCCTGCATCAAGCTCTTTGCCTGCGAGTTCGTCTTCTACTGTTGAAACGGTTCCGGCGACCGCGACTGTTCCTGCGGTTGCGTCTGCAGAAGCTGCTTGCGTTCACGATACGGTTTTTGTCCACGATACGCTTGTCGTTCGCGATACGGTTGTGATTCACGATACTTTATACGTTGTTCTCGCAAACAAGCCCGAAGCCGCCGCTCCGAAAGAGAAGAAGAAAGCGGATAAAACCTCGAAAAAGTAATTTTTTGCGTGTCATCCCGGACTCCGTTCCGGGATCGGATCTTCCTTTTTAATGAAAATGCGCGGCATCTCGACCGCGCTTTCCTAGACTCGTCATCCTGACCCTTGAAGGAAGGATCCTGTGATTTCTTGCCGTAGCTTTATTCCTTAATCGTCCATCCCGAGCGGAAATTTTCGATTAAGCAACTGCTGATGCTTACGCTCGTATCGTATTCGGGAATATCTTCGCGCTTGACCCATGTGGCACAAGCGAGTTCAGCTTCTTGCATGTGGATGGTCGGGTCGCCGTCGAGTTCTGCGGTGTAGCCCGAGATGAGCGATTCCGAGAACGGCCACGGCTGGCTGCCGAAGTATTTGATGTTTTTGACACGGACGCCTGCTTCTTCAAGGACTTCGCGCTTGACAGCTTGTTCGAGCGATTCGCCAATCTCCACAAATCCTGAAATAAGGAACAATCGCGTTTTATCGGGATTGTCTAAGTTGCGTGCCATCAAAAGCTCGTTGCCGTTGCGTACAGCGACAATCACGACCGGCGAAATCCTGGGATAGACCGTGTTCTTGCAGGCTGGGCAAATCATGGAACGTTCCTTGATGCCTCGCGCCATGAGGTGACCACACTTGCCGCAGAATTTGTTCAAACTTTCCCACTTGGCGATGTGTGCCGATGTTGCTCCGCCGAGACGTTCCAAGTGGTTTTCTAGCGTGCGGAACGTGCGGTTGCCACGGAATTCGTAACCTTCAGGAATTTCGGGCAAGTTCGAATTGCACAAGAAATAAGCATCCCCGTCGATGCTAATCAAGTAATGGCACTCGCATTGCGGAAACTCGCTCACACGCGGAATCTCGTAATTGTCACCCGCCTTCTTGAATAGCGTTTGTTCGCCATTGTAAATAATCAAGTAATCGGTTGGCTTCGGGGCAATGTCTTTAAATTCGTTATCTAACTTGTGCGGTGTAATTTCGTGAATCATGATATGTCCAATTTTTTGGGCTTTTCCCTTGTAAAAGGCGACCCCGGCACAGAGGCCGGGGTGACATTCTACTTTCACTTTGAGGTATGAGCTCGGACCTTTCGGTCCTTTGAGTATTGATAATCGCACCTTCGGTGCCATAATAAACTCAAAGCATTACGAAGTAATGCGACCTCATTGCTCGTAGCTCATTACTCCAGATACGTATATCCGTAAAGTCCGGAACGATAGATGTTCAAGAATTCCTTGCCTTCCTGAAGCGTAATCTTTCCTTCCTTCACAGAGCGCGTGACCCAGTTTTCCATGTTGCGGACAAGAGCCTTGTCGCTGAAGTTCACGTAGTCGAGCACGTCTTCCACGGATTCGCCGTCAATCACCTTGTCGATATCGTAGCCGCCCTTGTCGTTGCAGACAATGTGCACAGCGTTCGTATCGCCAAAGAGGTTGTGGAGGTCACCGAGAATTTCCTGGTAAGCGCCGACGAGGTAAACCGCGATAAAGTACGGTTCGTCTTTCTTGATCGGGTGGAGCGGAATGGTGCGTGCCACTTCGCCGCCGCGAACGAACATGTCAATCTTGCCGTCGCTATCGCAAGTCACGTCCTGAATCGTCGTCTCAATCGTCGGTTCTTCGTCCAAACGCTGGATCGGCATAATCGGGAACACCTGATCCACGCCCCAGCTGTCCGGGAGGCTCTGGAAAAGGCTGAAGTTGCAGAAGTACTTTTCGGCAAGCAAGCGCGGGAGTTCGCTCAATTCATAAGGCGGATGGCGCAAGTCGCGTGCGAGCAAATCCACCTTGCGAGCGATACTCCAGAACAAACGTTCGCTCATGGCGCGCGTCTGCAAATCTACGTCGCCCATCTTGAAACCGCTCAAGGTGTCGTCGTTAATTTGCATGGCATCGTGCCAGCTTTCGAGCAAGTTTTTCGGAGAAAGGCTCTTGTAAATGCCGTACAAGTCCTTCAGTGCTACCGGAGCGTCATCGCTAATTTCGTGAACGCTCTCGTCAAAGAAGGCTTGGCCTGCCGTTTCAAGCACGTTGAACACCAAGATGGAATGGTGAGCCGAAAGTGCACGGCCCGATTCCGCAATAATGTTTGGATGCTGAACGCCGCCGTTTTCGCAAGCTTCGTACATCGCATAGACAACGTCGTTTGCGTATTCCTGGATGGAATAGTTCACTGAGCTTGCGTTAGAACTGCGTGTGCCGTCGTAATCCACGCCGAGGCCGCCGCCCACATCCACGAATTCAAGGCCCATGCCCATCTTCTTAATTTGAACGTAGAACTGCGACACTTCGCGGAGTCCATTCTTGATATGGCGAATGTTCGTAATCTGGCTACCCAAGTGGAAGTGGATGAGCTTCATGCAGTCTTCCATCTTCTCTTCTTTGATGTAGTCGAGTGCTTCCAAAAGTTCAGAACTGTTCAGGCCGAACTTGCTGTGGTATCCGCCGGATTCTTCCCACTTGCCGCTGCCAGAGCTTGCAAGCTTGATGCGAATGCCGATGTTCGGGCGCACGCCGATGCGACGAGACAAATCTACAACCAAGTGAAGCTCGTTCATCTTCTCGACGACAATGAAAATCTTCTTGCCCATCTTCTGCGCAAGGAGAGCCAGCTCGATAAAGTCTTCGTCCTTGTAGCCGTTGCAGATAATCAACGCGTCCGGATTTTCCATGTTCGCAAGTACCGCGTGGAGTTCCGGCTTGGAACCCGCCTCGAGGCCGATGTTGAACTTGGAACCGTGACTCACCACTTCTTCCAAGACCGCACGCTGCTGGTTCACCTTGATCGGGAAGATGCTGTAATGGCCACCTTTGTAGCCATATTCAGTCGTCGCCTTCGTGAAGCACTCGTGAATCTTTTCGATGCGGCTGTCCAGAATATCCGGGAAGCGCAACAACACAGGAGTCGAAACATCGCGCAAGGAAAGTTCCTGCACGAGCTCGTAAAGGTCGATGCTCGGACCGCCATTCTTGATCGGCGAAACCGTCGCGTGACCCTTGTCGTTAATGTCAAAGTAACTTACGCCCCAGCCCTTTACGTTGTAAAGATCTCGGGAATCGTCAATGCGCCATTTTTTCATAAAGGATCCTTCGGATCAGTAGTCAGTAGACAGTAGGCAGTAGACAGGACTATCAAGAGAACTGTCTACTTCTAACTTCCTACTTCCTACTAATCAACCAGCACCGGGTTGAAGTCTTCATTCCACGGGAGGCCGTACTTTGTGAGGGCTTCCATGAACGGATCCGGATCGAACTCTTCGACCGTATGCACACCCGGCTTGTTCCACTTGCCCGTGAGCACCATCATGGCACCGCACATGGCCGGAACGCCAGTCGTGTAGGCGATAGCCTGGCTGCCGAGTTCCTTGTAGCATTCCTGGTGGTCGCAAACGTTGTACAGATAGTAAGTCTTCGGCTTGCCATCCTTAGTACCCTTGAAAATGCAACCGATGTTCGTCTTGCCCACCGTGCGAGGACCGAGACTTGCCGGGTCCGGGAGCAGAGCCTTGAGGAACTGGATCGGAACAATGTCCTGACCCTGGAACTTGATCGGCTGCGTGCTGAGCATGCCCACGTCTTCGAGGCAACGCATGTGGTCGAGGTAGCTCTGGCCAAACGTCATGAAGAAGCGGATGCGCTTGATGCCCGGAATGTTCTGGGCGAGGGATTCAATTTCTTCGTGGTGGAGGAGGTACATGTCCTTCTTGCCGACCTGTGCGAAGTTGTATTCACGCTTGATGCTCATGGCCGGGATTTCAACCCAGTGGCCCTTGCCGTTCTCGTCCGTGTCCCAGTAGCTGCCCGGAGCGGACACTTCGCGGAGGTTGATTTCCGGGTTGAAGTTCGTTGCAAACTTGTAACCGTGATCGCCGCCATTGCAGTCGAGGATGTCGATTTCTTCGATGGTATCGAACTGGTGCTTCAAGGCGTAGGCGCAGTATGCCTGAGAAACACCCGGGTCAAAGCCGGAACCCAACAATGCCGTGAGACCAGCCTTTTCAAACTTTTCTTTGTAAGCCCACTGCCAGCTGTAATCGAAGTAGGCGCTAAAGCCCTTTTCCTTGCAGCGCTTGTCGTAAACCTTGCGCCATTCCGGATCGTCGATATTTTCCGGCTCGTAGTTAGCCGTGTCCATGTAGTTCACGCCACATTCAAGGCATGCATCCATGATGGCGAGGTCCTGGTAGGGGAGAGCGATATTCATCACCAGGTCCGGCTTGTATTCTCTAATAAGAGCAGAGACGTTCTCGGCCTTGTCCGCATCGACAGCGGCAGTCGTGATGACCGTCTTCGTATTCGGGCGGAGTTCCTGAGCCAACTTCTCGCAATTTTCGCGATGACGGCTGGCGATGCAGATTTCGCTAAAAACTTCGCTGCAGGTGCAGCACTTCTTGATAGCAACTGTGGCAACGGCGCCACAACCGATAATCAATGCTCTTGCCATTTTTTGTTTGTTCCTCATTTGTTGAGAGTTAATCCATCGGGATGGCGATCCCGGTAGAGAATGTTACTGAACATAATGTAGAAAAAGGGGGGGGTAAAATGTTCGGACGAGCGTGAAAAATATGGGCGAAAAGCGACGTGTCATCCTGAGCGTGGTTCGACAAGCTCACCAACCTTATTAAGGTCCCTGAGCAAGCGAAGTACGTTGAAGGGTGGAGTCGAAGACAACTCAGCAGGCGAGTGTGCATCTCGTCATTGCGAGCCGAAGGTGCGGCAATCTCAAATTACATTGGGCGTTCCCTTGCCCTCGGGCAAGGTCGGGCTATATCGCAAGGCCGCCCGTGCGCACCAATGGTGCCCCCGTGCAGCTCTTGCGACGGCCCTTCGGCAGAATAGCATTGGAAAAGGTCCCTGAGCTTGCCGAAGGGCCGCCACACGGTGGTCACTATCCCTAACGCAATTCAACAATGATAAATAACAAATTTATTTATTATTGTCACCGAGAGGTTTGTATCGAAATGAAATTGAATTGTATTTGCTTTGTAGTGCTCCTTGCTCTTCTGGAATTCAGCTCTTCGCAAGCGATGAATGTTTGCGAAATGGACGAGCGACTTCTGGACGGCTTTGTTGAAATTTATCCACAAAACGATAAAGCCGTGCATTCGCTTCTTGACGATATTGTTCACAACGGAATGCAAGTCGATTCAGGGGACTGCTTAGGAGACCGACTCCTAAAACTACAAAGAGAGGCATCATCTTTTCTTACATACAACGGACATCTTGTAAAGACAATTGATTTCAAGTCAATGAACTTAGAAGATGAAGATGTCGCCGCATTGAATTTGCTGTTCGAATATGTTTTGGCCAAATATAATTCGGCGTATGCCTTTGAAAAAAATAAGGAGACGAAACCCAAGAAAGATTCTGATAAATTAATCCAATTGCTTTCAGAACTCGCCGATATAAGCTATTCTGTTCTTGCCGCCGAATTCAAGAATCCAACACCTATCGGGGTTGTCACTAATTTAGCTGCAAAAGCTCTCCCTTCATGGCTGTATTTGTGGATTCGGCAAGATAACCCGTTTGAACACGATAGCGACTACGATTTTGGATATTCGTGGCTGATTGTCATGCGTGATGTATTTTTAAAATCTTTTCCTGAGGGCAAATATAATGCACTTGTGAATACTTTGGTGAATGAAGCGTCTGTTGACAAAATGCTCCAAAGCGATCGTAAACGTTTGAATCTTCATTTTGGTATGTCAGGCATGATTGGGAAAAGTCTCTTCAATTCGACCATGAGCGACGTTGACGAATCCTTTTCGTTGTTGGCTCAGGTGAGAGTCCAAATTTATTCGGTTTTGATTTTATTTCACATAAATGCTCTCTTTGGCGATAATTTTAGCTGGGGCGGATTAGGACTTATGGGAGGATATCCTTTAATTGACGGAGACATGTTTGGAGTTGATATTTTTGGTGGGCTGTCTTTTGCTGAAAAAAATACAAAGCTCGATGGGGATGAGTTGGAAAGTACTTTTGCAACGTTTGTTGCTGGAACTCAGATCTTTAAGAGATTTCCTGTAGGGGATATGTTTGATATTGTTCCCAAGTTTCAATGGCGGATTGAAGTATCTCCTGCCTACAATGATTTTGTAAATCATCGGGATGGGGTAGGGGTAATGAACCGCTTTTATTTTGGCTTCGGCTTCGATGGTAAAGTGCCCATGGGAAAACCTAAAAAGTAAAGTCTAGCTATCGCATATTAGCAGTGTCATCCTGAGCGAAACGGAGTGAAGTCGAAGGATCTAATGATCCTGTGAAACTTCGTTATTGCGAGCTGAAGAGTTTTTCTCTAACGCAAAATCCCCTCGCAATCCGCCACCTTGACCGCTAAAATTGACGAGTGTAGATTTTAGTGCATGACCTACTATTTTATCAGCGACTTTTGTTTTAACATTTTTCTTGCGTTTAACATTTTAAAATGTTAAATGGGCATAAAGTGTTAATTTTTTTTGTGCTGCTAAACTTTATGTTAAAATTCTACGGCACATTTGTAAAAGTGTCGTAGTTTTGTTGCGGTAGAAATATGCCCAAATATGACGGAAAAGAAATTCGTAATAGTGAAGGTTTCATTGTTCGCGGAGACTTGAACACTTATCAGTATCATCTGGTTTTGCAAAAGGTTCAGTCGGGTGAGCTGCTTCGCCTTCGTCCAGGTGTGTTTGCTGAACCTATCGTATTGGCCGACATAATGCTCGATATAGACATTCTTGTGCCCGGTGGAGTAGTGTGCATGTATTCGGCGTGGGAGCACTACGAACTTACCACGCAAATTCCTAATGCATTTTGTGTTGCCATACCTCGTAAACGGAAACTTGTATTACCCGAATACCCTCCGATAACACTTTATTACTGGTCTGATCATCTGCTGGAATTCGGAACCACGATAGCGGAGGTGCATGGGCATAAGGTACACGTCACCGACTTGGAACGCTCTGTCTGCGATGCCGTAAAATATCGAAATAAAATTGGAATAGATGTATGTGCTGAAATTGTCAAAAGTTATATCAGACGTCGCGGTCGAAATATATCAACACTCATGAAATATGCGAGGATTCTGAGAGTTGCAAAAACGCTGAGCACATATTTGGAAATAGTGCTTTAAATTTTTTTCACCTTTTTATAGTATATTTAAAATATGGATTTGAACTTCCGAAAACTCAAAGTCTACCTGGACACCTCGGTTATCAGCTATCTTGAACAGGACGATGCTCCCGAAAAAATGGCTGATACACGAGCAGTATGGGAAACCCTCAAAAAGGGTGATTATGATATTTTCGTGTCCCAAGTAGTTTTGAAGGAACTAAACGATTGCAAGGATCTTCGAAAGAAGGAACAGTTCTTCAAGCATCTTCATGAAATAAATTTCAATATTGTCAACATAACAGAAGACACAATCGCCCTTGCCGAAAAGTTCATTGATTTTGGAATTCTTAAGCAAAAAAGTCTGGATGATTGCCAGCACATCGCGGCAGCAATTCTCAATGACTGTGACATCATTATTTCGTGGAATTTCAAGCACATTGTTAATGTCAAGACAATTCGTGGAATTAAGGTCATCACCACAATGCAAGGCCGAAAGGACTTGCTGATTTACCCACCCACTGCATTATTGGAGGAAGCATAATATGGACACTCCCGAAATTAGCAACCGCTTTGATGCAGAAGATATCCGCAAACTGCGCGAGTACAATTCCCTGAAGCATTCCAAGATGTCCCACAAAGAAATCTTGGAAGATATCCGACAGGGCGCTGAATCTTTTATGTCAGAATTCAGTAGTTGTGTTGCTGAGAAACAAGCCGTTTACGACGCAAGCAAGAAGAAATAGCAAATCGAATGATGTTCAACGAAATATGGAATATCTATACAATTTCCGTATTTCGTTGAAATTTTACTGTGAAGGCACCCAAATTAACCCCAAAAATTGCCGTTTTTCACGCGTTTCTCATAATCGAAGCTCTCTTTCTTGATATATTTACATTGATGCCCGAAAACAAGAAAGAACTTTCCGAAGAAGATATCAAGAACCGCTACATAACGCCGGCATTAAACGCTGTAGGCTGGGCGGCTGAAGATATGCGTATGGAAAAGTATTTCACTGATGGGCGTGTTATTTTCCAAGGTGGCAAGCATGCCCGCAAACAGGGCAAGAAGGCTGATTACCTGCTTTACTCTTCGCCGAATTACCCAATCGCTATAGTCGAGGCTAAAGACAACAACCACCCTGTAGGTGGCGGCTTGCAGCAGGCGATGGATTATGCCCTAATTCTTGACATTCCGTTTGCTTATAGCAGCAATGGCGATGGCTTTGTAGAACACGACTTTTTGATGGGAACCGAAACGGAAATTCCGTTAAACAAATTCCCGACACGCGAACAGCTTCTTGAACGTGTGCGTGCAAGCAAGAAACTTACCCCGGAACAAGAAAAGGTCATCAATCAGCCATACTACTGGGATGCGGACACCCATGCTCCGCGTTATTACCAGCGAATTGCAATCAACCGCACTGTGGAAGCCGTCGCTCGCGGAGACAAACGAATTCTCCTAGTGATGGCTACGGGGACTGGCAAAACTTATACGGCGTTCCAGATTATCGAACGCCTGCACAAATCCGGCTGCAAAAAGAAAATCCTTTATCTAGCTGATCGCAATGTCCTTATTGACCAGACCATGGTTCAGGATTTCAAGCCTTTCAAAAAGATAATGACAAAGGTGAAGGGCAAGGAACTGGATTCCAGTTTTGAAATCTACATGGCGTTGTATCAGCAGCTTGTGTCTTATGATGAGGGCGTGCCGGATCCGTTTACCGCATTTAAGCCTGAATTCTTCGACTTGATTCTGGTAGATGAATGTCATCGCGGTTCTGCAAAAGAAGATTCCGAATGGCGAAAGATTCTTGAATATTTCAGCGGTGCAACGCAAATTGGCATGACGGCAACGCCTAAGGTTGCTAACGGTGCGAATAATCTGGAATACTTTGGCGAACCGATTTTCACGTATTCGTTGAAGCAAGGTATAGAAGATGGCTTCCTTGCTCCGTATCGCGTGACGAACAGCTTTTTGAATGTGGATTTGAACGGCTGGACTCCCGAAGGTCCGCAAGAAATAGACCTTTTCGGCAACGTCATCCCGGAACAGTTGTATCAGCGTCCGGATTTTGGGCGAGAACTAGTTATCAAGACCCGTCGTGAAGTTGTCGCACGTCGCATTACGCAGATGCTCTACAAAATTGGTCGTATGACCAAGACGATTGTTTTCTGTACCGATGTGGAAGAAGCCGAAGCGATGCGTCAGCTACTGGTGAACTTGAATGCTGACATGGTCAAGGAAGATTCCCGTTATGTCATGCGCATTACAGGCGATGATGCTGTCGGGAAAAAGCAACTTGGCAACTTTATTGAGCCGGACGAAGCTTACCCGGTTGTGGTGACAACTTCTGAAATGTTGAGTACCGGCGTTGACTGCAAAACTTGTGGACTTATTGTTATCGACAAGGAAATTGGCTCGATGACGGAGTTCAAGCAGATTGTCGGTCGCGGCACTCGACTCAAGACGGATAAGGGCAAATGGCATTTTGAAATTCTCGATTTCCGCAATGCAACGCAGATGTTCAAGGATCCTGAATTTGATGGTGAACCCGAAATGCCCGAAGAACCTGTGCATGGTGGCGGCGGTGGCGGTTTGCATGAGCCCAAGCATCCTTACAATCCAGGTCCGAAAAAGTATTACATCAACCACGTTGAAGTGAAAATCGATGCTGAAACGGTTTCGTATCTGGGGGCAGATGGCAAAACGCAAGTGGTTGAGAGCTTTACCGATTTTACCCGCAAGAATATCCGTGGCAAGTTTGCTACGTTGGACGATTTTATCAAGCGTTGGTCTGCCGAAGCTCGCAAAGCGGCCATTGTTGACGAACTCAAGGAATATGATGTTCTGATAGATGCCATTCGCGAAGCAAATCCCGACTTGGCTAAAGTGGATGTTTTCGACATCATTTGCCATGTGGCATTCGACCAGAAACCGTTGACCCGTCGTGAACGTGCAAACAACGTGAAAAAACGCAACTATTTGGCGAAATATGAGGGCAAGGCCCGCGAAGTTCTAGAGGCTTTGCTTGTCAAGTATGCCGATGACGGCATTTTGCAGATGGAACAGAACGAAGTCCTGAAACTGGATCCGTTCAGCCATATCGGCACCGTGCCCAAGATTATGAAGCTTTTTGGCGGCCGTGAAGGCTACGAAGCCGCCGTTATAGACCTGAAAAAGCAGCTCTACTTGACCGACGATGTCGCATAATATATATTTACGATGTCGTTGTATTTGTCGGTCTAATTGTCGTAGTAAATGTCAGTGTAAATGTCGCTCTATTTGTCAGGTTATTTGTCGGAGTAATAATTGTACCAGCCGCCCTTTAAATTGAATTCTGAGATTCTTTCTCTTGCAACGGAAATTTCGTCGTTGATAGAGCGCTTTGTCATTCGCTTGGAACAAGCGGATAAGCTCAAGTTGCGTAAGGCGAATAAAATCAAGAGCATTCACAGCTCCCTTGCTATAGAAGGTAATACATTAAGCGAAAATGTAGTGAGCGACATTATCAACGGCAAACGAGTTCTTGCTCCACAACGCGAAATTCTTGAAGTCAAGAACGCTTTGGCAACTTATGAATTATACCCTAAGCTCAATCCCTTTTCGATTAGGGATTTGTTAAAGGCTCATGGCGTAATGATGCTCGGAATAGCTCATGATGCAGGGCGGTTCCGTAGTTGTAACGAAGGCGTTTTCAATGGGAAAAAGTGCATCCATTTAGCGCCTCCGCCGGGCAGAGTTCCTGCGTTGATGGCTGATTTGTTTGAATGGCTAAAAAAGAGCAAGGAACATTTGCTGATTCGTTCTTGCATTTTCCATTACGAGTTTGAGTTTATCCACCCGTTTAGCGATGGAAATGGTCGTATGGGGCGCTTGTGGCAGTCGTTTATTCTTGGTAAGTGGAACCCCGCCTTTGAACATTTGCCGGTTGAAAATATGGTCTATGCCAACCAGCAAAAGTATTATGATGCTATTGCGAAGTCTTCAGTGGCGGGGGAGTGCAGTCCGTTTATTGAATTCATGCTCCAGAATATTCTTGATACATTGAAACAATTCAAGGATAGTCCTGTTGAAGAGGGGACTGCATTGGCAAACGACATTAAGCTCTCGTTGCGTCAGAAGAAAATTATTGATATGATAAACGATGGTGATGTCACCATTGCAATGATTGCAAAAAAATTAAAGGTTTCAGAAAGGACGATCGATCGTGAAATGTCCAAGTTGCAAGACTTGGATGTGATTGCTCGCGAAGGCTCCGACAAAACCGGTCGCTGGATTGTCAAATAGGTTTTATAAGGTAATATATGTCCGTAAACAACTTGGTCAAAAGATTGCAGAACGAAATGCGTGGCGATGCCGGTATCAACGGCGACGCCCAGCGAATCGAACAGATGGTGTGGATGTTTTTCTTGAAGGTCTATGACGCCCAAGAAGAAATCTGGGAATGCACCAAGGACAAGTACAAATCCATCATTCCCGAAAAGATGCGCTGGCGCAACTGGGCTGTCGATGAAAAAGATGGCAAAGCGCTTACGGGTGATGCGTTGCTCGCGTTCGTGAACAACGAACTTTTCCCGACGCTCAAGAACTTGCCCGTAAACGAAAATACCCCTCGCGGCAAGGCGATTGTGCGGATGGTCTTCGAAGATTTGAACCAGTACATGAAAGATGGCATCATCCTCCGCAAGCTCATCAACATCATTGACGAAGTGGACTTTAGCGATGCCGATGACCGTCACACCTTTGGCGACATTTACGAAGGAATCCTGAAGGATTTGCAGAGTGCGGGTAATGCGGGCGAATTCTACACCCCGCGTGCATTAACCGACTTTATCGTGCAGCAACTCCACCCGAAACTCGGCGAAACCTTTGGCGACTTTACCAGCGGAACGGGCGGCTTCTTGACCAGTTGCCTGAACTACCTGAAACCCTCCGTCAAGACCACAAGCGACGAAAAGAAATTCCAGTCGTCCATTGTCGGGCAGGAATGGAAACCGCTTCCGTACCTGCTTTCAATTACCAACATGCTCGTCCACGACATCGAAGAACCGGACATCACCCACACGGACTCGCTTGGCCGCAAGGTGACGGAATTCAAGGACAGCGACAAGGTGGATTGCATCGGCATGAACCCGCCGTATGGCGGCAGCACCGGCATGAACGCCAAGTTGAACTTCCCGATGAACATGCAAAGCAGCGAAACGGCAGACCTTTTCATTGTGCTCATCATGTATCGCCTGAAAAAGATGGGTCGCGCGGGCGTGATTATCCCCGACGGATTCCTGTTTGGCACCGATGGTGCAAAACTCGCCATCAAGCAGAAGTTGCTCCGCGAATTTAACCTGCACACCGTCATTCGCCTGCCGGGCAGCATCTTTAGCCCTTACACGAGCATTGCTACGAATATCTTGTTCTTCGATAACGAAAAGGCGAAGGGCGCGCCGACAGGATTCAGCACCAAGGAAACCTGGTTCTACCGCCTCGACATGCCCGAAGGCTACAAGCATTTCAGCAAGACGAAACCGATGCGCCTGGAACACTGCAAGCCCATAATGGACTGGTGGAACAACCGCGAAGAAATCCTCGAGACCAACGACGACGGCGAAGTCGTGAGCGAAAAGTCCCGCAAGTTCACCCCCGAAGAACTCGTGGAAATGGACTGCAACTTTGACCAGTGCAAATTCCCCAAGGAAGAAGAGGAAGTGTTGCCGCCCGCAGAACTCCTGGAAGATTACCACAAGAAACGCGCCGCACTCGACAAGAAAATCGACAAGAAGCTGGAACAAATCCAAAAACTCCTCGGGATTGACACCATTGTCATCCCCGACTCCGTTCGGGGATCTAGGAGCTAGCGACGATGGACGGAAAACAACTCAAGAACAGCATTCTGCAATGGGCGATACAAGGCAAGCTCGTTCCCCAGAACCCCAAGGACGAACCAGCTCAGAAATTGCTGGAACGCATCGCCGCATCCCGAAATGAAAGTTCCCTGAGCCTGCCGAAGGGAACTTCGTCAACGTCATTGCGAGGAGCTAAGGCGACGAAGCAATCCAAGAACCAGCCTTCCCGTATCTATCGCGAAAATGGCGTTTGGTATGAGCAATTAGGGAATGCGGAACCCAAAGATATTTCGGAAGATGTTCCTTTTGAGATACCTGAAAATTGGGCGTGGTGCAGATTAAACCATTTAACAGAATTGATTGAGGACTGTCCTCATTCAACAGCGTCAAATGAAGGTTCTGGTTATCCATTGATTCGAACCCCAAATATTGGATTTGGTAGGTTAGATTTACGGGGCGTTCATAGGGTTTCCGAAGATGTGTATAATAAACGGAATGCTCGTGCTATACCTCAGTCTGGAGACTTGATTTTTGCAAGAGAAGCTCCTGCTGGGAATATTGCTGTAATTCAGGAAGGTGAAATCGTATGCTTGGGACAAAGAACTGTTTTGATTCGCCCCAAAAAAGATCTGTTGAATGCGGATTATTTGGCTTTCTATATTTTGTCTCCTATATCCCAACAAATGCTAGTTGGTAAATCAACTGGTACAACAGTTGCCCATGTTAATTTGGCCGATTTTAGACCTTACTTCATTGCGCTCCCTCCTTTAGCAGAGCAAAAACGAATCATCGCAAAACTTGAACAAGTTCTCCCGCTAGCAGAAGAATACGGAACCACCCAGGAACAACTCGACAAACTCAACAAGGAACTCCCCGAAGCACTCAAAAAAAGCATTCTCCAAGAAGCCATCCAAGGCAAACTCGTTCCGCAAAACCCCAAAGACGAACCCGCCCAGAAATTACTAGAGCGAATTGCAGCATCTCGAAATGGCAACGTGTCACCCTGGAGCGGAGCGATAGGGTCCAGTAAGAATTCAAAGAAATCCTTATCTACGTCATTGCGAGGAGCTAAGGCGACGAAGCAATCCAAGAACCCGCCTTCCCGCATCTACCGCGAAAATGGCGTGTGGTACGAACAAATCGGCACCGCCACCCCCAAAGACATTTCAGATGAAATTCCCTTTGAAATCCCCGAAACCTGGGCGTGGACAAGAATGGGTAATATCGGTTCATGGGGTGCGGGAGCAACACCAGCAAAAGGAAATCCGGCATTTTATAAGGATGGTGAAATTCCATGGCTCGTGACTGGAGAATTAA
The DNA here is from genome assembly GCF_017545445.1 of Fibrobacter sp. Classification (GTDB taxonomy): domain Bacteria; phylum Fibrobacterota; class Fibrobacteria; order Fibrobacterales; family Fibrobacteraceae; genus Fibrobacter. The sequence continues at coordinate 1,882 of NZ_JAFWOM010000143.1, read as the reverse complement.
ATAATTCCGTTGTTACAGAAACAAAGATTAAAGTATCCAAATTAGCGTTGCAAAAATGTTCACTGCGTCTGTGTCAGCCTGGAGATGTTTTAATCGCAATGTATGGAGCAACAATTGGAAAATTAGCTATAGCAGGAATAGAATTAACCACAAATCAGGCGTGTTGTGCTTGCTCTCTGTATTATGACTATAACAAGTATTTGTTCTATTTCTTGATGGCGAGTAAATCTGATTTAATCAAGCGTGGTGAAGGTGGGGCTCAACCAAACATATCAAAGGAAAAACTTGTTAATTACTTGATGCCCCTTCCGCCCTTAGCCGAACAAAAACGAATCGTTGCTAAATTAGAACAATTGTTTAAGGTGTTGTAAAATTTTTAGGAGATATGAAAATGAGTTTCTGGAATAGAAAAAAGAAAGAAAAAGTGGAAAAATATAAAGAAATTCCTTTCCAGCATTTGGCACCGATTGACACGGTAAAAGACAAAACCACATTCGACGCACTTGATTACGCTTTGTCTCAAGATAATATTCATAATGTTGCGTTGACAGGAAATTACGGAGCCGGGAAAAGCTCTATTCTTGAAAGTTATATTAAACGGAATAAGAACGGTTGGCCGATTGAAAACTTTTTTAGACTGTTATCAAAAGTCCCTCTATTGAACAGATTGATTAAGGGAAAAAAGTGGTTTTTGAAAATATCTCTAGCTACTTTTGCTGTTGAGGATAAAGAAGAAGATAATCTACCCAAAAAAGAGAATAGAGCTTTTTCAGAAGCTGTTTTACAGAAAATCGAAAAAAGCATTCTTCAGCAAATTTTATATCGTAAATCTGGAGTTAAACTGCCAAATTCTCGTTTTATTCGCATAAAAAGAACGAATAAAATAGATGCTTTTGTCACTGCATTTGTTGTTTTAGCTTTATTTATTGTATTAAATTATTTTATACAAGGTGAAATTTGGGAATACATATGCAAACCTTTTACTTTGCCTCTAGTTTTGAGTGATATAGCTCTTTCTGTATCCGTATTATTAGCTCTTTTCTTATTTCTTTATAAATTACTCATATTCGTAAAAAAACTACGTATTGCCAAACTATGTTTTAGCAATGCAGAAATTGAATTTAAAGGAAACGAAAGTGAAGAATCGTTACTTAACAAGTATTTAGATGAACTGCTCTATTTTTTTGAAGTAACAGGATATAATGTTATAATTTTTGAAGATTTAGATCGCTTTAACAACACTGAAATATTCATAAAACTTCGAGAATTAAACACGCTTCTCAATAATTATGAAAACATTCATCACAAAATTGTATTCATTTATGCCTTACGAGACGAAGTCTTTACCGATAGTTCACGAACTAAATTCTTTGATTTTATTGTCCCTGTTATTCCAGTAATAAATAGTCAAAATTCCAGTGATATGTTGCTAAACCAGTGGAAAGAAAATAAAGATAGCCCATTGGGAAAAATTGATGAATCTTTTTTGCAGGATATTGGATTGTATATAGATGACATGCGGTTGCTGAAAAACAGCATTAATGAATTTAAGATATATGATAAAAAGGTAAATGAAGAGGATTACGAAACAGAAAGTAAAAACGCTGATAAAAAGATAAGTCACGATAGGAATAAAATTTTCGCTTTAATCTTATATAAGAACCTTTATCCTAATGATTTTGCCCTTCTTGCACAAAATAAAGGAGATTTATATAGTATTATACAAAAAAGAGAAAATGTTGCAAAAGAAGAATGTAAACAAATTGAAATGGATATAAAAGCACTTGAAAATAAAATTCAAGAAATAGAAAAGCAAATTGATATTGATAAAAAAGAATTACGAATAATATATATATCGAAAATTTTTTCTAAAAAGCCCGAT
>NZ_JAFWOM010000142.1 GCF_017545445.1 Fibrobacter sp. | reverse complement strand
CTTTTTTAGGTTGATTTGTGGTTATTTCAAATCTAAAAATTGGAACATCCTATTTTTTTATTCCCTTAAAGGAATTTGCGAAAGAAAATATACGTTACCCTCAAAAGAGTTAACCTACTTGTAAAATATATCGAATGCAACCATTTCGAGGGTATCGGCAAGCCTGATGCTTTGAAAGATTACGAAAACATCAAAAAAAATCCCAGTCCGGTTGGACTGGGATTCTTTGCAAATTCTCGTGAGAATTAAGCTTCTTCGGAGAGTTCCGGAGCCTTCTTGATCACGTTGCGGCGGCCATAGCGGACCTTGGACGGATCAAAGACGTTTTCGGCAGGAGCTTCAGCCGGAGCGGCTTCAGCAACCGGAGCAGCCGGAGCGGCTTCGACAGCCGGGGCAGCCGGAGTTTCAACCGGAATACGCGGAGCAAGCGGACGGCGAGCTTCGGCGACCGGGGCTTCAGCAGCCGGTGCAACCGGAGCGGCAGCTTGTTCAGCAGAAGCGGCAGGGGCTTCTGCGTTAGCTTCACGATGCGGGCGTTCCGGACGACGTTCGCGGCGCGGGCCACGATCCGGACGCTGATGTTGTTCGTTGCGATCGCGTGTTGCAGGAGCCTGAGCAGCCTGCTGATTGCGATTGTCCTTATTGTTGTTAGCCGGACGTTCCTTGTTCTGACGATTTTCCTTGTTATTGCGTTCACCACGCTGAGCCATTTCCTGAGCGCTGATCGGGCGACGAGCGGACGGTTTCAGGTTCATGTCCGGGGTGAGCTTCTTGAAAATCGGAGTACGAAGCATGGTAAGGAGTTTGTTGACCTTAGTCAGGATAACAATGCACAGAATCACTGCAACAAGTGAAAGTGCGAGAGCGATTATTTCCATCAGGGCACCTCATAAAGTAAGGGTTGAACCGCACATGCAAGCTGGAAAATAACCTGCATGCGGGGTGACCGGAATTCGGGTTAATTAAAGACCATCTTACTAGCGCCTCCTTGGAGACTTGACGGTCGCAGGGCTTCACGTGGGAAGCAGGATTGGTTTTCGCCTTGGCGACAAACCGGGGGCCAGTCACGGACGCAAATTTATAAAAATTTTCACTGGGAAAGAGTGCAAAATTGACAAATTTATGCCAAAAATGAAAGTTTTTTGCACTTATTTCATATCCAACGACTTGAGAGAATTGTCCATAGCCTCTTTATGGGCGTTCAATGAATCCAAAGTAGCCTTGAGAACTTGGACTTGACGTGCCAGACGGGCATTTTCTTCCGTAAGCGTTGCGATTTTATATTCTGCTTCTTGATTGGAGCAGCCGGCAAAAAAAAGCATGAAAATGCAAACAAAAGACGACAAAATAAGGGATTTTTTGACCATGCGGTAAAATTAGAATTATTTTTTATATGGGGTATTACGATGCTTGAACAAATATGGTTTAATTTTAAACAGAACGGCTATTGCGGTTCCGTTTCCACGCTGGATAAAACCGGAATTCACCTGAAATCGGATCCGGGCTACGATGACCAGCACATTCACGAAGCCATTCATCAGATGGATGAAGAATACACGTACGTTAAAGTTATCCATGAAGGTTACAAAGGGGCGCAAGATATCCTCGAAGTTTCTCTTGGGAACGATCAGCAAGCGAACAAAGACGCACTCGACAATGCTATTTTAGAGGGATTGGCCCACTTGCATATTTTTCGCGAGACTCAAACCGGAGCCGTCGTGCAGTTCGGTTACAAGCTAGACGAAGCGTAAATTCTATTTTTTACGCATGAACAATCCTGAACTTCTTTTGCCTGTCGGTACACGCGACATGCTGGAATCCGCCATCAACAACGGGGCGGACGCGGTTTACTATGGTGTGCCGCACTGGAACGCACGTGGCCGGACCGAAGATTTTTCATTTGAAGATGTCGAAGAGATGATCCGCTACGCAAGGCTTCGCGGCGTAAAGACGTATCTTGCGATGAACATCCTCATCTTCGAGAGTGAAATTCAGGAATTGCCGGAATTTTTGGAACGCTTGATATCGTTAAAGCCGGACGCATTCATCATTCAGGACATCGGGCTTGCAAGGCTCATCAAGGCCATCAGTCCAGAACAGGAAATCCACGCGAGCACGCAAATGACGCTCGCGAGTTCCGAAGCTGTGAACTTGGTCAAGGACATCGGATTTTCAAGAGCAGTCCTCGCTCGCGAACTTTCAGCAAAGCAGATTGCGCAAATCAAGAGCCTCACCGACCTAGAACTAGAAGTTTTCATTCACGGGGCGCTTTGCGTCTCGTACTCGGGCCAGTGCCTCACCAGCGAAAACTTTGGCGGGCGCTCAGCAAACCGCGGGCAATGCGCCCAAAGTTGCCGCCTCCCCTACCGCATTTTTGTGGACGGCAAAGAATGGAAAGACCCGAAGGCACGTTACTTGTTCAGCACACGCGACCTGTGTGCACTCCCCAAACTTGAAGAACTCAAGGAAATCGGCGTGGAATCGCTCAAGGTCGAAGGGCGTTTGAAAAGCCCAGAATACGTGGCCGCCGTTTCGCACGCCTACCGCAAAGCGCTGGAAAAAAATCGCCTAACCGCGCAGGACCTGGAGCCGCTTGAAGTTTTATTCTCACGCGGGCTCAACACAGGCTGGCTCGATGGAGTGAACCACCAGGAACTCGTCGATGGATCATTTTCGAACCACCACGGTGAATTTATCGGAACCGTTGTTCAAGTGGAACGCGGCGGCGTGATTGTAGAACTTGAAGACAAGCCTGTTCCATGCACTTTATTGCCGGGCGACGGGATTTTATTTGAGGAATATAGGGCAGAGCCCGAACCGCGTCAAACAGGAAGCCGACTGTACAAGGCAACATGGAGAGCTTCGGCGCACGATACAAGAAGCGCCAAGAATGCAAGAGAAAATGCGCGCGGAAGCGCCGGGAAGTCGCAAGTTCGTCTGGAATTCGGTCGAGAATTCAACTTGCGCAAAGTCAGCTACGGCATGAAGGCTTACCGCAACGACTCCCCCGCTCTCGAAAAAGAACTCCACAAGACTTTTACGGACAAGAGTTTCGCCAAACACATTCCCGTGTGCATGACACTCGAAGGAAAAATCGGCGAACCGCTCAAGCTCACGATTTCAAGCGACAATTGCGCGGTCACCGTCAAAGGCGCCATCCTCGAAGCCTCCCGCAGCGAAGTCGCACTCGACGCACTCCAGACAATCGCAAAGAAAGAACTTTCGGCACTCTCCGCAACCGCCTACGTTCTCGACAAGATCGAAATCAAGTTGCCTGCAAACGCATTCCTCCCCGGCAAAGTTTTGCGCACGCTCCGTCAAGAAGCTGTACAAGCATTTGACGAAAAACGCTTGCAATGGAAAGAACTAGCTCCTTCTGCAGACAACGGTCGCGCGTTCCTACACAGCGTCGCGAGCAGCACAAATACAGTCGCGAGCACTCCCGGCAGCACAGCAAGCACACCCAAGCCCCGCCGCACAATTACCGTTCTCGTCCGCCGTCCCGAACAAATCGATGCACTCCAAGGCCTCGACATCGACAAAGTCGTCATGGATTTTGACTGGGGCGTCAAATACGACGAACCACTCGAACGCATCCACAAGCTCGGTTTTGAAGCCGGCATCGCTACGCTCCGCATCCACAAGCCCAGCGAAAACCATTACATCAAACAAATTCTCACGCTCATGCCGGAATTTGCACTGGTGCGAAACCTCGGTTCGCTCGCGCTTCTCAAAGATTCTGGAATCCCGATGGTCGGCGACTACAGCCTGAACGCCACCAACAGTGCAAGCTACGATTGGCTCTTGGCACAAGGCCTCGAAAAATTGCACCCGTCGTGGGACCTCAACAGCACCCAGCTTTTTGACTTGCTCAAGAACATTGACGGAAGCAAACTTGAACTTGCACTGCACCAGTATATGCCAGCATTCCATTCGGAATACTGTGCCTTCGCACGCGCCCTCACGACCGGTCGCCGCTTTCCCGAATGCAAAAAGATTTGCACACAGCATAAAGTCGAAATTTTAGACCACAAGGGCGAACGCCACTTTTTGCAATCCGATGCCGAATGCCGCAACACGCTCTTCGTCGGCAAGCCGCAATCGGCCCTCAAGCTTTTGCCAAGGCTCATCGCGCAAAACGTGAACAGCTACCGCCTGGAGCTTTTGGACGAAGAACCCGAATCCGTCCGCCGCAAGATTGACATTTATACACAAGCCATCCGCGGCAAGCTCGACATCGACACAGCCATTTCAAAAGCAGGCGTCGAAGAAAAGTACGGACTCTCCGAAGGCCAGCTGTTCAATCAAAGCGTCTGGCAAGACCGGAAGAAAGGGTGAGATTAGTGATTAGTAGGAAGTAGGAAGTGGTGTAGTTTTAGACCATATAACTTTACTTTAGCTTTACAATATCATCAAGACTCACTAGATGAAGATTGCGGTTCTTGCGAACTTCATCGTTAAGTTTTTCCACAAACCCGGATTCGGAAAAAAGGTAATAGTAAAATTCAGCTTTTTCTTTCTGCGGAGAAAGCTTCGTCTCCGTATCAAGAAAATCACCGTAAGTAAACGGCTTGCCCTTGAATTTACATTCACCCACAAGATACTTGCCCTTATCAGCGGATATCGCAAGCAGGTCAATTTCCGTTTCTTGAACATCCGTCTCATCGCTACGACGTACAGTTGTTTTACCCCACCAGCGTCCCATTCGCTTATAACGGAACGGCAGTTGCCCCGCCTTCTGTTTTTCTTGGATGTATTCACGGCAAACATCTTCAAAAGAAAAAGATGCGAACTCATGCAAGGCGGGCTTAACGACATGCTCAAAAACGCCGTCAACATCGCCGCTTTCCAAATCAGAATAGTTAGTGAATACAAATGCATACCAAAAGCGGAAAAAATTGTCTGTCAGACGATAAAGTCCGCGATTCCGATTTCTCACTTCCTTTATGCCATCATCAACAGAAAATTCACGTTTCACGATAGAAAGCTCTATCAAGTTTTTTAGATAAACACTAGTCTTCGAAGTGTCGTCAATAAGCGATTTTTTGCTAATGTCATTCAGTTTGGTTGCCCCAAGCGCAATGGATTCAATAATGGAATTGTAGAGAATTGTTTCACGCAACTCCTGCCGAAGCAAGAATTCCACTTCGCTATAAAGTGCACAACCCTTAGTAAGAATGTTTCGCTTGATGTTTTCTTCAAGAGATAAGTCGGAATCGAATTGCCGCAGATAATGCGGAATTCCTCCAAGTATAGAATAGGCAACAATCTTGTCTCGAGCGGAATATTTTGGAAAAAACTGCGTTGCATCGTAAAATTCCATAGGCTCCATCTTGAAAATTCCCGTAGCCCGTCCGTAAAGCGGATTTTTCTCGGCAAGCAATTCCTTTTCAATAAAACTCATTGCGCTGCCGCACAGGACAATCATGACGTTTTCGTTTTTCAAGCGTTCATCCCAAAGGGCTTGTAAAACGGACGGAACGCTGCTGTTGTACTTGCACATGTAAGGGAACTCGTCGATAACCAGCAGTTTTTTCCGTTTGCCATAGGGCAACTCCGAAATAGAGCCCAAAGCCGTTTCCCAGTCATCAAATTCGGAGATATATTTCGCTGCCGGAATTTTTTCTTGCAATATCTTCGAAGAAAAGCTGCGTAATTGCAACTTGTCAGACACTTCTCGGCATGAGTAGAACACATGCGGTTTGCCTTTGCAAAATTCATGAAGCGTTTCCGTTTTGCCGACACGCCTGCGCCCGTAAAGCACAACAAGCTGGCCGCCTTTACTTGCGTATCGATCTTCAAGAAACTGTAACTCTTGTTTTCTGCCAATGAACATATTCTACCCTGCGCCTTTTCAATTACCAAATCACGATTTACTAAATCACGATTTGGTAATTATTATACATTATTTTCAGCAAAAAAACCAAGAGACGATTCTTATTTTACGCAAGCGATCCTCTCCGAAGGCCAGCTGTTCAACCAAAGCGTCTGGCAAGACAGAAAGAAAGGGTGTGATTAGTAGGAAGTAGGAAGTAGACAGTAGGAAGAGATGTAGTTTTCACACCATAACGACTTCTATGTTATTTGCAAGAATTGATGTTTTATCGTAAAAGAAATGGATTGCAAAGGAGATTTCGTCCACTGCTTCATCGGAGTTTGGTCTATAAAACACCTTAAACGATATCGGATAAAGCCACGGACTCACGGCTAAGTTCAAATATTCATCCACAAGCATTCGGGGAACAGGCACGTTCTTTTTTTTGCGGTAAACTTCGCCATTCGCATAAGTCTTATGGTATTTCCAGCCATTTATTTCAGGAAGCGTCTCCTTATACGGCATGGAGGCAACCCCTTCAATCGGCTTTTGCAACAAGAACAACGTCACCATATACGGAGTATTCGCTTTCAATTCCACATGAGGCGAACCATGTGTCCAAATTTCTTTCAAGCCCAGGGACTTTTTGCGGTTTTCGTCAATAGAAATCCATTCTATCGAATAAATGGACTTCACATTAAACAATTTTTCCGTATTCACATTTAACGGGAACGCAATGGGGAAATACCCCTGAGTCAAAAATTCTCGATTGAATACAACATCATCAACGGTTAGCCCGTATTTCATTTTAACAGCGTGAAATTCGCCATTTTTGTCTTTGGAAATATTGACCGAAGATGGTTCGTAAACGAAAGGACTCCTTTGGATAACGCGAGAACGAGGCGAAAGTCCACAAATAACAACACCGTCACATTCACCATTATTACCAGCACCAATACTTCTAGGAGCTTCGATTCCCTTTGTCGCAGTAACTTTAGTTTCACGCCCCCAAATATTAATTTTTCCGACAGAATAATAATAAACGCCACCTATGCCAGCAGCATCGCCATGCCCCGTCGCAGAGACAACGCCCCCACAGATTGTAATATTACCAATAGAATAACCACACCCACCCCCAATACCAGCACTATTAAAGCCACCCACAGCAGTTATAGAACCACCACAGATAACGATATTTCCGCCCTCACCCACGACATCGACTCCACTACCCCCTATAGCGGCAGCATTGTCCCCACCATGAGCAACCAACGAGCCATCGCCCTTGATTGTAAGCGTTGTGTCTTTGGGCCCCACACGAATTCCTGCGTATTCATTTTTCGCAGTCACAGAATTTTCACCTTGCAAAACAATGGTGCAATGGCCTAAACAAGTAATCGCATTCCACCCTCTTGTGCTAAAGCCCTCACCGGCACCTCGACCTGTAATGTGGATATTGTTGAGTGTAACCGTAGCTCCATTTGCAATGGACAACTCATAATCTTCGTCCAAAGTCCCAGTCAGCACAGTTCCATCTGCAGCAACATAATTTCTTTTTAGTTTGGACACATTGCCATCGAACCATTGAGCATAAAGAGTCACAACAGCACCATTTTCAGCAATATCCGTCAATAGACTTTGTTCATCAAATGCAATTCCAGAGCCGTCTTTTTGAGTATTCCAGCCTGCAAAGAAAAGATGCTTATGCTTAAAACCATTGGGAGCCAGTGGAACAGCACCAGGGATAACACGTTGATTTTCCATTGAGCCTTCGACTTCATCAATGTTAGCGTCAAATCGGGCTGTGTAAACATCACCTTTATAGACAAAAGATTTTGATTCCAGTTTTCCAACTTCAAAACCGTTTATTGTTACGTTCCCACAAGAGCCGTGACGGCCAGACCCAATACAGCAAGAAGCTACTGAAAAATGCGGATCTGTCTTCGCAACAAGTTTTTTCACACCATCGGTAATCGTAATGTTTCCGACAGAGCCATTCAAGCGGCTTCCTATTCCCGCTCCATAACCATCGCATACAGCTTCAATCGAGCCACCACAAAGGAGAATATCTCCAACGTCAGATAAACCGCCTCCAATACCAGCTCCGTTGCCGTTTCCACGAGCAATAAGCGAGCCATCGCCCTTAATTGTAAGCGAGGAGCCCTTCGGTCCAGCATCGATGCCCGCAGAGTGACAACCTCCTACAATTTCGTTCGAACAGCCATCTGCAAGAACAATCGTGCAATTGCCCAAGCAGTCTATTCCCGGCCATCCCGGTGGACACACCGCATCATCTGGAGCAACATCATAACCGCGAATGGTCACGCCATTAAGCACAACCGTAGCACCATCCGCAATCGAAATTTTGTGTTTTCCAATAAGCGAACCCGTCAATTCATCGCCATTTTGTGCAACAAAATCTTGAGTGAGGTTATCCAAAATAATTTTATGAGTCCGTGCTAGTTTCTGCTCAGATTGTTCTTTAACCGAACCTTCATATACAAAGGGGCTCGTCTCGATACTTTTCTTTGCATATCCAGCGATATCGACCTCGCGGCAAGCGCCTAAATAGTGAGCCCCAATGCTAAATTTAGCGAACTCGCCCTTGATTGCAGTCACTTTCGCCGTTTCGCAAATTTTTATCGATCCAATGGTCGAATCATTTCCGCCACCGATGCCGGCACAATTCTTTCCGCCAGTGGCAACAACAACTCCCCCACGGATTTCAATTTTCTCAGCAATTCCCTTGACGCCGCATCCAATACCGGCACCATCATCGCCACCAGTCGCAATGACTTTACCGCCACAGATAACAATTTCTTTGGCCTTGCCATAACAACCGCTACCGATACCGGCACAAGTTTCACCACCCTTGGCAGTAATCGTCCCTCCATTTATTCTGATAATTCCGCAAGAGCTGCCGCCGATTCCAACGCCTCGGACTCCTCCATTGGCAGTAATCATCCCGCAATTGACAACAAGTTCATCTAAATGACTGACTCCGATGCCTGATCGATTTTCACGACCTTGAGCAGACAACGAACCCGGCCCCGTAATCGTCAGTTTTAAACAAGAGTGGACACCATCGTGGCCCTCTCCGCCAACAACGCGATTTTCGCCTTTCAAGTAAAAGATGCATTTGCCTAGGCAAGTAATCCCCGCCCATCCATTTTCGCCATCCAGCCCTGTAATGTTCACTCCGTCGAGAGCGATCCGAGCATCGCATGCTACCGAGACCTTGTATTTGCCGACAAGCGTTCCCACCAACCGATCTTCGTCTTGAGCCACATAGTCGCTCGTCAACTTGGACAAATCGACTTTGTGCATGAATGCAGTCGGGAAGAAAATTCGAACGCAAAACTTGAATATGTAAATGACGATGTTAAACCAAGATGAAATTTTTGAAGGCATGGGCGATTTTCCTATTACACATGTCACCCCGGATTTATTCCAGGGTCAGTTTTACAACAAACTACTTTTTCGGTTTATAAGTAAAACTACTTTTTTCAATGCATTCCGTTACTTTACCACCAATCGTTATTGAGCCTACAGAAGATACACCTTGAAAAGTGCCGCCACCGACTCCGATACAACAACGAGCAGGAGGAGTTTTACCTCTTGTCGCAGTAACTTCAACGACATCATCGGTAATCGTTATTGATTCAACGGATGTTGAACAATCCTTGTAATCGGGCCAGCCAGTGCCAATGCCAGCAGCACAGCCAGCCCCTTTAGCAGTCACAGAGCCTCCGCTAATCGTAATCGACTTCAAGGATGATTTGCCATTACAGGGATCAGAACTTTCACAGCCCACAGGTCCAGTACCAATACCGGCACCACCCAAGCCACCCTTCGCCTCGACAACACCTCCTTTTATCGTGACATTACCCATAGAGACTTCAGAATTGTAGTTAGCTCCCGTACCAATGCCAGCCGCTAAATATCCGCCTTTAACTGTAAGCGATCCGCCATAAATTATGACATCGCCATAAGTAGCCTTTTTCGCATTTGTGACACATCCTCCGCCAATGCCAGCACGATACCGAGCGCCAACCACCTTTATCATTCCATTCTTGATTACGACATTACCGCAACTCGAATTATCTTCGGCCCCAATACCAACCCCATATTCGCTGCACACATTAAGCGAACCGTTACCATCAATAGTCAGAGTTTTCCCCTCTGGAACAAAAATGCCTGGCCAGCTGCAACGATCACCTTTTACGGTGTTAAGAGTATTTTCAGCAAGAATAATAGTGCAATCGCCTGTGCAGAAAATTGCATTGACTTTCGCTTTACTAAGCGTCACCGTAGCACCATCTGCTATTATAATTTCATATTTGTCTGCAATTTTGCCAGTCAATACATCGCCATCTTGAGCAACATAAGCAATGAATCTTGCATGAGCAATGAATTTTGTATATGCAAAAGCATCTGCATCATGCGACTCTTCGTTATCTTTTATTATAAGTTCGTAATCACTTGCTATTTTGCCGGTCTGCGTTCCGCCATTTTGACCCGCATAAGTCAACTTGGCAAGATTAACTGTGTTTTTTGAATTTTCAGATAAAGACATTCCACCTCCAGAAAGAACTGTTACTTTTGCAATATAGCAAACAAAAGTTCTTTCTGTGAAGCACTAGCCACATTTATCAATCACGAATTCTAATAACCGAATCTTCCCTAAGTGCACTCATTGCGTTTTTATCAAAGAATAAAATAGAGTCATTCTTTTCAATTTCACCAAATTCAACCGATATTTTTAAATTTTCCAAATCGGACCATGGCCAAGGATAGAAAATAACGCTATCTCCCGGGTTCAATCTCACTTTTTCACTCCATGCGGAATCCTGTGGATTATCACCTATTAAG
>NZ_JAFWOM010000141.1 GCF_017545445.1 Fibrobacter sp. | reverse complement strand
CGGACGTTGATTTCGATATCGGCATCGAGAATGTCCATGGGCTTGCCCATTTCATCGACTTTCTCGACGAGGCTCATCTTGGTTTCGCCATTGAGGAACAGCTTACTGAACACGAACTGGAAGTTCTTCTGGATGCGTGCAAACGTATCGAGGTAGCGCTGGCGGGCAATGTCGTCAAGCTTTGTGATGGTGCGGTCAAGCGATGCGCGGGCGCGGTCGAGGTCATCGAACTGTTTTTCGACTTCTTCGAGGCGTTTCTTTTCGTCTTCGTAATCTTCCATCACGTTGATGTTGATCGGCCCAAGTTCCTTGATTTTGCCGCGGAGTTCACGGATTTCGCGGTCGGCTTCGGGCTGCGTGTATTCCACACGTTCAACGTTCTCAGGATTATCAAGATCGACGGACCATTCGTTCGTGATGCGTTCGCGGAGACGGTCGAGATTGTTCTGGAGGGATTCCTGACGACGGCCAACGTCATTCAGTTCCTTCATCTTTTCAATCATGTCGTCGCGGAGGCGGTTCACTTCGTCGCGCCATCCTTCAAGGTCGCCACTCACGAGGTCATAGCGTTCACGAGCAAGATCGCGGTTGCGTTCAAGTTCACGGAGTGCGTTATCTTTCACTTGAGCTTCGTCAGCAAGCTTGTTGCAATCCGTCTCGAACTTTTCAATCGAAACCGTATTCTTTTCAATTTCTTCACGGCGGTTGCGAATCGTGTTGTCCAAGAATTCCATCTGATCGACAATGGCGACCACACGGTTCTGATTCTGCTTGAGGCGAGAAGTCTTGTCTTGCGCACTGCGTTCGAGTTCGCGGACATCTTCTTCTTTTTCGCGGAGCATCGTCTCGTTTTCGCCCAGCTGGTCCGAAATCGTCTGGTAACGTTCTTCGACCTTTTCGACTTCGGTTTCGGCTTCGGCAAGTTCCGCATCGCTGTTCTTGGACTGTGCCGCCGCATCAATTCTATTCTGAGCGTTCGTCACTTCGCTATTCAGCTGAGTCAAGCGACGGGTGCAGTTTTCAACCGTATTCCGGTGGATGCGGATAGAAGCATCGCCACCACGCAGAGAATCGCGTTTTTCGCGAATTTCATCAACCAAGGACGAGAGCATTTGAGCATCTTCTTCAGTCAATTCACGCAAGCGATCCACATTTTCTTCGCCGGCAGAAATGTCGCCAAGCACCTTCTCTAACAGTGCTTCGGCATCTGCAATTTCGTTTTTGCGGGAGAGCGCGCCCGACGTGGAAACGCCAAACGACACAAGGCCGCTTGTACGCACAATCGTATCGGCAGTAACAAAATTCAAGTTTTCGCCACGGTATTCCTTCGCCAAGTTGAGCGCAGTCTGTAAAGAATCTACAACAAAATAGCGAGAGAGAATACCCGAAAGCCACGGAGAAACCTCGTCGTCCGTCTTCACAAAATCTTTGAGCGAACCGACAACACCCGGATTGTTCACCGGCTTGTCGTAAGCAGGAGCCGCACTCGAAACAAGCGACATGAGCACCTTGCCCACATTTTCGCTCTTGAGCGCATCTACAATTTCGTTCACGGCACTGTCGCCATTCACGACAACAGAATCCAGAATTTCACCGAGAGCGGCTTCGACGCTCGATGCATATTCCGGCGTTGCCTCGATGCGTTCCGAAACAAGACCGCCAATGAGGTTCGCCTTGTTTTCCTTGAGGTAACGGTTTGCATCCGAAGCTTCGTTCATCACGCTCTGGAGCACGTCGATTCTCGACTGCAAGCGAGCTTCTTCGTTCTTTAAGCCCTGCAACTTCTGTTGCGCTTCGGTGAGTTCAGCGCGTTCAGATTCCAAGCGTTCTTCACGCGTGGCGCGCTGTTCTTCGAGATTTTCGATTTCGCGATTCGTGTCTTCGATGCCCGCCTGGATTTCGGCGATGTTCGCTTCGGCATCGGACTTTTGCTTGTCGAGACCTTCGATTTCGGTCTGCCACTTCGCGATGTTCGACTGGAGCATGTTGACTTCGGCATCCATGCGTTCAAAGCGTCCGCGAAGGGAGTTCACGCGGTTCGTCACCTGCAAACGTTCGTTCGAAAGTTCACGAGACTGCGTACGCAAATCATCCACCTTGTCACGCATGACCTGGAGCGTTTCGCGTTCGCGTTCCAAAAGTGCATTCAGCTCGTCCATGTCGTTTTCGCTACCGAGAACGGCAATTTCTTCTTCGAGGCGGGCCTTTTCTTCGGAGAGTTCCTGCGACTTCTGTTCGCTGCGTTCAATTTCGCTTTGCGCCTTTTCGTTCGAAGACTGGAGGCCCGACATGGAATCGCGCAAACGCATGATGTTGTTGTTCAAGTCGTTCAACGCAATCGTCGCCGCCTGAACTTCACGTTCCAAGTCACGGTAAGCATTTTCGTCTTCGCTAATGGCAAGCTTCTTTTCTTCAATCTTTGCTTGAAGTTCCGTTGCCTTCGTCTTGGAAGATTCCACTTCGTGGTTCATGCGCTTGGTCGTTGTATCCAGCGTAGCCAAGCCTTCCTTGTAATCATCAAACTTGTCCAAACTGACAGACAAATCGAGTTCACGGAGGCGTGTATTCAATTTTTTGTAAGCATTGACCTTTTCGGCCTGAGTTTCATAAAGACGGACAGAACGGCGCACGCTGCGCAAGTTGTCTTCAACACGTTCCATGTCCATCTGCACGCGTTCGAGCTGGCGGCGCGTTTCCTTGCGCTGCTGCTTATACTTGCTCACGCCGGCGGCTTCTTCAAAAAGCACACGGCGGTCGTCCGCCTTGTCCGAAAGAACCGCCTTGATCATGTCGGCGTTCATCTGCGAATACGTACTGGAACCAAGACCCGAGTCAAAGAGCAAGGCGTGAACATCACGCAAACGGCATTCCTGGTTATTGATGAGGTATTCACCCGAACCATCGCGGTGCACACGGCGCGTCACAATGACTTCGGAATAATCAGAAGCAAGCGTTCCATCGCTGTTATCAATCACAATGGAAACTTCGGCAAGACTCATGGCGGCACGTTCTTCGGTACCGCTGAAGATAACGTCTTGCATTTTGCCCATACGCAAAGCGGCGGCCTTCTGTTCGCCAAGCACCCAGCGGATAGCGTCCGTAATATTGGACTTGCCACAGCCGTTCGGCCCCACAACCGCCGTAAGACCCTTCGTCGGGAAGTTAATTTCAGTCCTCTGCGCGAAGGATTTAAAACCAAAAATCTTTAACTTAGTTATCTGCACTGAGTAGAAATTTAGTAAAAAAGTAAGAAGTGGTTAGTGGTTGGTGGTTTGTGGTTAGGGATGTGAATTAAAAGTGGTTAGTGATTGACGTCTTCGACGTCCGCGGCTGCATTCGGACATAAAAATAAGCAAGCTTATTTTTGCGTCACTCATTTGGCACGCTCTTAGTGGTTAGGATTGTAATAAGAACGTTCCTTTTACATTCCTGTTTACTAACCACTGTTTACTAACCACTAAATTCATTCCTGTTTACTAATCACTTCCTAACACCTACTTAAACTTAAACTGCACGGATTTGTCTTCGTCTTGCGAGACTACGAGGTACTGGCTGCCGCCTTCGAAATCTAATTCGGCATAAGACTTGTCATCCCAGTGTACTACGCAATCAGTAACACTTGGTTTGCTTATTTTTACATCTGTTTCTTTTCGATCAGAGGCCTCTTTCGCCAAAACTGATTCACAATTGTTCTCTTGAATTACACTTTTCGCCCAACGAACTCTCACGCGGAAAGTTCCAACCCAATCGGCTTCGACAACCTTGCTTTTTTCGCCCGGTTCAATCGAATCACGAATCCACGGGCTTACAGATGAACCATCATCCGATACAACATCGAGTCCCAAAATCGTGACGTCCGTTTTATTTTCGACCTGCAAACGAGTTGATGTATCAATGAACAAATGGCTCATGCAAGCCGTCAAGGCGAACACTACTAGACAAAAGAATAAACGCAAAAATTTCATTAGTTACCCCCTTCGCTAGAAGTCGTTTCCACAGCGTCGGCCTTTTCATAGCGAATACCCTTCGCATGAATGACTTTGTTTCCTTGAGCATCAATCGTCGGTTGACCCTGATTTTGTTCAGCACGATCCTTCATGAATTTTTTCAAATCAAACCGACTTTGAGTCGTTTCCATGGGAGCGGCCTTCGCAGCACCTCGACCAAAGAAATTACGTTCAACAGAACCAATTTGGAACTTAATTTCAGCAATAAGAGTTCCTTTGGCTCGGAACATATTGTCATAATCAAATGCAGAATTATAACCAAGGCGGATAAAGAGAAAGTCTATAGCGCCACCCCAAAGCAAATCTCTGGAGCCGCCCGGTTCATTACGACGCAAGCAAGATGCTTCAAAAGCAACCATTCGAGACGGGTCCGGATAATATTTCAAAATTGCAGAATGGAACCCACCATCCGGGAAATCAAACGTCACATCAGAATATAAAATTTGTTTATAAAGATTTTGTTCCCAATTCAAACGAATAAAGTTATCGTCATCACCGTTTGTTTTACGGCGATAAATTGTCGCATTCAAATTTGGCAAATACGTTTTAAAGCCGCTTCCAGTGCCACCATATAGTTCTCGGGATTCAAGGTCCAACGAAATACGAAGCGTCTGGAACGTTCCACGATAGAAACTCCCCTGAAAGCTCACGTTCTTGAAACGTGCGTGAGCCCAGTAAAACAACAACGAATCACTTTCATTCGGATAAACTCGTGAACCAGCCAATTCCAAATTTTGGTGTTGCATACCGATGGCCGCAGTATAGTCGAGCTTTGTATTCGTGTAAGAAAAGCCCCAAGTGAACGCCGAAGATATATGAGCAAACTTACCGTAATGCGGGAAGAAGAAAAAGTCCTGCGAATCCCAACCGGCACGATCAAACCACGTAAGGAACCCGAAATGCGAAATCGAATCCAGTACCCAGCTCCCGAAAATGCCATAATGGTGCCTGAACGCATAACCATTGTGGACCCCGTATTGGCTCCTTAATTGCAACTGCTCAGACGACGGCGTGTAAGTA
Organism: Fibrobacter sp.; assembly: GCF_017545445.1. Classification (GTDB taxonomy): domain Bacteria; phylum Fibrobacterota; class Fibrobacteria; order Fibrobacterales; family Fibrobacteraceae; genus Fibrobacter. The sequence goes on along the minus strand of NZ_JAFWOM010000141.1, from coordinate 11,018 downwards.
TAACCTATATCGACAAAGCCGCCTCGCCCACCGCGCATCACAAGACCGATATCGCGGAGCTGGCGATCACGCATCACAAGCCCACCCTGCGTCAAGGCCTCCGTTGGAATCGGATCCGCAAAAGCAACACCCGCCACTAACGCAAGCAAAAAGAATAACTTATTTAAACCATTTTTCATGGATTATAATATAGTAAACAGGTGTGAGGGGTATGGGCTATGAGGTCGCAGCCTTCAGCTGCTTTGGGGTGTGAGCGTAATGCAAGAAGAAATGCAAGTGGTTAGTGGTTGGTGGTTAGGAATGTAATAAGAACGTTTTAATAAGCAATCCTGTTTACTAACCACTGTTTACTAACCACTGTCAACTGCGGCTACGCCGCTAAAACTGGAAATAAAGGAACGGGTTGTAGCTTTGGGTAAAGAGTGCAAGCGTTGCAAGGATAAACAATCCAAGAGCAATAAACGCCTTCTTAAGCGAAATTCGATCACACCAGTCAAAACTGCGGAACCGCCAGAACGAAAGTAACGACGCAAGAACCATGAACGTTATCGTCGTCGGTGTGAAAATTTCCGCCGAGAGCACACCATCGAAAGCGCTCACCGGCATAAGCCCAAGCATCGCCTTCCACATACGCCACGCCTCGCCAATGTTATCAGCACGGAACAGCACCCAGCCAAACAGCACAATCACCTGCGTCAGGAGAATCTGCACCACACGCGGAGCCTTGTAATACAAAGCGTTCTTGTTGTTCGCGCGTTCTGCAATCATAAAGAACGCATGGTACAAGCCCCAACAAATGAACGTCCAATTCGCGCCATGCCACACACCGCTAGCAAACATCACTAAGAACAAATTAAGATACAAGCGCTTTACGCCCACGCGGTTTCCGCCAAGCGAAATGTAAAGATAATCACGCAACCAACTCGTTAGCGAAATGTGCCACTTTTTCCAAAACTCCGTGATGCTCCCGGAACGGTACGGTCCATTGAAATTTCGCGGAAAATGGAACCCGATCATAAGACCAAGGCCAATCGCCATGTTGGAGTACGCCGAGAAATCAAAGTATATCTGGAACATATACGCCAAAGCGCCCCACCAGCTATTAAGGACACCCGGCGCATCAGCAGCGAACACACGGTCCGCAATGATCCCTACCTGATTCGCAAGGAAAATCTTTTCGGCAAAGCCAAAACAAAAGAACACCATTCCACGAACAAAGTTTTCAACCGTATGCGTTCTTGATTCCAGCTCTTCGGCAACCGTATTGTAACGCACAATCGGCCCAGCCACAAGCTGCGGGAACAACGCCACATAGCATGCAAATGTCGCAAAATCCTTGACCGGAGGGGCCGAACCGCGATAAACGTCAATCGCATAACTCATGGACTGGAACGTGTAAAAAGAAATCCCCACCGGCAAAAGCACCGTCATTATAGAAAACGGCTCGCCACCAAATTTTTCGATGACAGAATTCAAGCCACCCATGAGGAACATGTAATACTTGAAGAACCCAAGCGCTCCAAGGTTAATCGCGATCGCCGTCCACAAAGCCGTCTTCCGTTGGAACTGGCTTGCCCCCGGTTGCGAAATGAAGCGCCCCGAAATATACACCACCAGCGTGGAACCGAACATCAAGAAAATAAGCCACGGCTCCAGCCAACCGTAAAAGATGTAACTGAAAATCGTGATGAAAAAATTCAGGCCCGAATGACGAACCCCGGCCCGCAGCAGCACAAAATAGCCCACCAAGAAAGTCGGCAAGAAGTAGAACAAGAAGATCTGGGAAGAGAAAACCATTTTAGACGAGAGACGAAAGACGAGAGACGAGAGAAGGTTTCATGAAACGAGAGGCAAGAGATAGTTGCATTGTTACTTAAAAATTAGCTATTGAGCGACAACCTAAGGCGAGAAACGAAATTTTCTAATCTTGCGCGAAGCGCCATTATTACTCTTTCGTCTCTAGTCTGTAGGGCGAAGCCCGTTCTTTCGTCTAATTACTCATTCACTTCCACGGCCAGATATCTTGGGCCTTCGTTGTCAAAGTATTCGTCTTCGACGGCTCCGTCCCAGTTACCTTCGAGCGGAACGAGCTTGAGCGTATGCTTCGCTTTGGCTTTGAATTCCCCTACGTTGCCCTTGGACTTGTCGGCCATTTTGTCTTTGACCTTGCCGCGAGCAATCAACGGATTATAGACTCCGACGAGAATTTCCTTCGCGTCGAGCTTGCCCGAAACCACCTTCTGAACCTTGTACTTGAATACATAGACGTAACTGTACAAGTCATTGCTAGGCATTTTTCCCGGAATTTCGGTCAAACGCCCTTCGATGGTGATCGGGTCTGCGGCAAACACGAATGCAGCCGCAAAAAGCAGTGATAGAACTATTTTCTTAATCATAATATTAAAGTAGAAAATTTTGTCGTGAGAAATGTAAAAAATCCTCGGTTTTTAAACCGAGGACCTATTCAATCTCTTTTGAGATTACAGTTATCTATTACTTAGCGCGTTCGAGGTAGGAACCATCACGAGTATCGACGCGGATCTTGGTGTTGTTTTCGATGAAGAGCGGAATCATCACCTTGGCGCCAGTTTCGAGAGTAGCTTCACGCATCACGTTACCGCTGGTGTTGCCCTGAACTGCCGGAGGAGCGTCAACGATCATCAAGTCAACGAATGTCGGCGGGATAACTTCGATCGGAAGTGTAGCCTGAGTTTTCGGGTCCTTCCACCAAGTCACTTCGACAGTAGCGCCGTCGAGGAGCCAAACTTCGCAGCCATTGAGAGCTTCCTTGGCAATTTCCATCGTTTCCTGAGTGGTGTTGTCCAAGAAGTACCAAGTAGAACCGTCGTTGTAGAGGTAAGTCATTTCGGTGTAGGTCACATCAGCTTCTTCCACCGTGTCACCGCTCTTCCAAGTGCGTTCGAGAGTACGGCCAGTCACCAAGTTCTTGATACGAACGCGGTTGAAAGCCTGACCCTTACCCGGCTTCACAAACTGGTTTTCGATGATTTCGTACGGCTGACCATCAACCATGATTTTCAATTTTTTACGGAATTCGTTGGTGCTTACAGTACCCATATTATCCTCTTGTTGATTTTGATTCTAAATTTAGCAATATAATGGACAATTCTGTTAAAACTTTCACGCATATTTCTGAATTTTTAGACTATTTAGGCAAAGATTTTACAGGTTTGACAAGCGAAATGCAAACAAACCTCGACCAAAGTCCCTCGTTTGCCTTCAACTGTTCCAAGCACTACGCCGACCTCATCCAAAAATCGAGCGAGCCCGCCAAACTGCTACGCGAGGTTCTACCTGTTACAGATGAACTCAAGGATGCTCCAGGATTCGTCGATGATCCCGTTGGCGACCTCCCTGCGGGCAAGTCAGAATGCATTCTGCAAAAGTACGAAAACCGCGCCCTTATCGTTTCAACTTCGACTTGCGGTGTGCGTTGCCGATTCTGCTTTAGGCGGAACTACCCTTTCCAGGACACACAGAATATCGCAAATGAAGTTTCGAACTGGCTCGACGTCCATACGAACATCTGGGAAATCATCCTCTCGGGCGGAGACCCGCTCACGCTTGGGCCGGGACCTTTCCGCGACCTCGTAGAAGCCATCGCATTCCACCCGTCTGTGACGACGCTCCGCATCCACACGCGCCTCCCAATTATGCGACCGGACCTCGTGATGCAGCATTTTGAAATGCTCCGTGAACTGCCGGCACGATTCAACTGCGTTCTCGTAGTACACGTGAACCATCCCGACGAACTCGACGAAGAATCCGCTGCCATTTTCGCACAACTTAAATTCAGTGGTTGGACGCTTTTGAACCAGAGCGTTCTTTTGAAAGGCGTGAACGATGACGCACAGACTCTTGAAAACCTGAGCCGCAGGCTATTCGAGCAAGGAGTGCTCCCCTACTACTTGCACCAGCTCGACCATGCGAAAGGCGTCGCCCATTTTGAAGTCAGCGACGAACGTGCCCGAGAACTCATCGCGCAAATCCGCACCAAGCTCCCCGGCTATCAAGTGCCTAAGCTGGTCCGCGAAATCGCCGGCGAAAAGAGCAAAACGCCGGTGTGATTTTAGACGAGAGAGATGGAAGTAGGAAGTAGGAAGTAGGAAGTAGACAGTAGACAGTAGGCAGTGGTTAGTGATTAGTGATTAGTGGTTTGGGGGCTATAAGAAGTAAGAAGCTTTGGATCCTATCGGTCCGTTGCACACCCCTCCAGGATGACAACTCTTGATGCCTATATTAGATGAAAAAGGCGGCGAAGCCGCGATTATCTACCTAATACCTGATACCTGTAACCTGATACCTATACCGCTCACAGCTCTTCTAGCGTTACTACTAAAACATCCGTCGCATCGCGGAAATTTGAGCATTCCGTGAGGATGCAGTCCGCGCCGTTCACAAAAGCAGTCGCAAGGCGCAAAGACTCGTTCTCCGTCAACTTGTGATTCGTGCGGGATGCAGCGGCAAATATTTCCGCCGCTTTTAAAGAAACATCGGCATTCACTTCGCAAAGACGCACGTTCGCAGACTTCTCGAAAAACTCGCGGTACTGCCTCGCCAAAACGCTGTCGTTTGCACTAAACGCCTTTTTGCAAATCTCAAATAAAGTCACCGACGAAACTAGAACCTGTACGTTGTTCTCATAGACACCATCCAGCACACCCGAAACAACTGGATAGTAGTCAGGATGCATCTGGAGGAGCCGGACAAGCGGCCCCGAATCCAAAAACAAAATACGGCTCTGTTCAATCGATTTTACCATCGTTTAATCATCTTTGACGGGTTCGTAAATTTCCATATAGGCGGCGTCATAACGTTGTCCAGAACGCATCATCTTGAAACGGCCTGCTCGCGGATAGAAATACCAGTTCATCCATTCACCGCTCATATCCGTGCGCTTGGTCTTGATCGCAATCGGCTTTTCGCCCATATAATAATCTCGTTTGTGCGGAATCACACGTTCCATGGCTCGATACGTATGCACCGAGTTACCAGCCTTGCGTTCAATCGTCCCATGACCATCCTTGCTCCACGTGATGTTCACGACACCATGTTCATCTTTCAGCGGCTCGCAAGTATCAAAGCCACTTGCACACCACAAATATTGCGGATAAGAGAACGAATAGGATTGCAAATCAAACGTTTCGATGGTGCGATTGTTGCCCTTGAATGTCGGATAGTTGCCGGCAAGCGTATATCCTCCGACATTGTAATCTTCGCAACCATGCTGGGCCACCCTCACCACGCGGTTGAACACATCGACACCCACAGCACAGCCTTCTTCCTTATAAACAAAGCGTGCATGACCATTGATGTTCTTCTTTTCAAGATTGCCCATTTCGATTTCGGCGACGTCATCGTCCTTGCCGTTCTGGATAACAATGTTGAAGCGACTGGCATTGCTGGGTGTGCTTTTCAAGACAACGCGACCCGTTTCAGAAACATACTCACCGCTCAAGTCTGTGTACTCCACCTTAAAACGTTCCAAGTCCGAACGTTTGACCCATACCTCGCCAAACTTGCAGTTTATAGGAACATATGGAGGTGGGCCCTTCGGTTCGATTTCTTCGTAAGTCACGACACGTTGCTTTTTGGTGACCGTCTTGTATTTGCCGTTCGACCCACGGACTTTTTCCTGGACATCAATAAAGTCTTCGTGCTCGATGCGTTCCTTCGGGATAGGAAGTTCCTTGATAACATCGGAAGACATCAAATACCCTAACGGGCGATTTTCATCAATTTGGCCATCTATTTTCTTGTATATATTCAATTTCATTTGGGCAAAAGAGCCCGAAACCAACAGCACCAACACCACCAACAATATTTTTTTCAAAACAGTCTCCTATTTTGGATATTTAAATTAAATTAGTATGGCCTTCATATGTAGAAAAAAATTTGATTAAATGTTTTTTACTAACATTTAAACAAGAAATTTAACATAGATTTTTATCAAGGAGATTCTCAAATGAATAAGATGTTTCTTGCTACATGTCTTTTGGCGGCATCCGTATTTGCTGCAGAGGCCGAAAACGCCAATGCAGCGACCGAAAACGCAGCCCCACAAGCCGTAGCACCGGCACCGGCTGTCGAAACTCAAGCAACCGTCGCTGAACCGGCACCCGTCGCCAAGGCCGAACCTGCAGCCAAGGCTGAACCCGCTAAAGCAGCCCCAGCAAAACCCGCTGTAGCAGTAGCCCCGGCAGAAAAAACTGTAGCAGCAGAAGAATCCACCACGAACCGCAAGAAAAAGAAAATGATCGAAAATGCGGTTTTCTCCGTGAACCAGATTGATTTCGACATCAACGCGGACTTCGAACTCGAAGCAGGCAAGGTTTTCTGGACATCTGAAGACGACGACAACTCCGACAACCTCGAAACGTGGAACGGCAAAGCCAATCTCGCCATTCTCGCGGAAACAAAGAACTTCAAGGGCAAAATCGCTTTCGCATTCTATCCCGGCGACTTGAAGACCGATAGCGACAACAATGAGCTGAAGGGTGCAGAAGATTACTTCTCTCTCGACGAAGCATGGGCTTACCAGAGCAAGGGTCGATTCAGCTTCAAGCTCGGTCGTTGGGACAATACTGACAAGAACGGCGACTACTTCGGCGGCTATATCGATGGTTACAACAGTGGTTTCCTTTCTACGCAGGACCCAGAAAACCAACTTGAATTTGGCATTACTCCGAACAAGAACCTTGACTTTGAGCTTTCCTTCATCAGCAAGGCAGCCCATCTCAACCAAGGCGACCTCCGTGCCGTAGTCAATGTCCACGACTTCTCCGGTCTCCCAGCGCTTGAAATGCAGCTCGGTTACCGCTGCAACATTTTCGACAAGGTTCATAATAGCGACGCTATCGTCAAGCACAACGCCTCGTTCAAGTTCCGTCTGCCTGTCGTGCAAGACTTCTTCACCGTCTTTGGCGAAGTGGCTCTCATGGACTTCTCCGACGACATCGTTGTTCCTATCACTGGCGGCATCGAAATGAACTTCAAGACTGTTGACCGTGTGATTCTCGAAGCTGAATTCGTCGGCGACCGCAACAACCACGAAGACTTCATGAGCTTCAAGACGAAGCATGTCAAGGACGTTCTCGCAGCCCTCTACCTCGAAAAGGCACTCACGGACCGCTTCTCGCTCTCCGCAGGTTTCCACAGCTACGGTGCATCTAAAGACTTCATGCTCTCCGGCAACTTGATCGGACGTATAAACTAAGATAAAACAACATTAAAAAGCAAAAGCCCCCATTCGGGGGCTTTTTGTTTACAGCTAAAAAGTTATTGGTAACAGGTTGTAGGTTATAGGTTGTAGGAACAAAATCATGCACTTCGTGCATCTGAACAGGGCCGCGTGGTTCGACAAAAGGTCACTGAGCCTGCCGAAGTGCACCAACCTTAGCCGATTTTATTCCTAACCCCTACCCCCTAAGACCTAATCCCTACTAGAATCCCTTGCGTTCCAAGTCTAGCAAAAGAGCCTGGAGCGATTCTTCGACAGAAGCACGGAAACTCGACGAACCGAGACTGCAACTGGCAACGACATCGCTACCGGAAGAAATACGGATGACATCAAAACCGTTCTCGGATGTGAAGCTGACAGACAAACCTTTATTCAGAGCTTTTTCTAGCAAATCGCGCATAGCGACTCCTTTAATGAGGGGTTCAATAAAATTAGGTTGGTAAACCAACAAACTTAAATTAGGCTTTTTCTCATTAAAAAACAAGCAAATAATTTTCATTTTCTCATGATTTCTATGTATTTTAAGAAAAAAGTAAGCACGCATGTTCGATTTTCACATTCATATAGCCCGACTCCCCCATGCAAGGCAACTGACGCAGCTGCTTTTGGACCGTAATTACGATTTTATCGCCATTGCATGCGAACCTTGGGAATGGCGAGTCGTTACGCAGCTAAAAAAAGAATTTTCTTCGGGGTTAAAGCCGTTCAAAGTGTCATACGGAATCCACCCGATGATCGCCAAGCAAGTCACAGACGAAATGCTAGCAAAACTGCGGACGCACTTGGAAGAAGACAAGCACGCCATGGTCGGAGAAGCTGGGATTGACAAACGATATCCGGGTTACGAGGATGGCATGCAGGACCGCATATTTTTTGAACAGGCAAAGCTAGCCTTGGAATTTAAGCGGGATCTGCAAATCCATTGCGTCGGGGATTACATGCGAGTGCTGAAACTTTTGGTAGAGGCGGGTTATGAGTCCGACGCTCTAACCGATCGAGCCACAAAAGCGCCGTCACAAGAAGTAACGCGCCCGATTTTCCACCGCTTTGGCGGAGATGTCAATTTTGTGAAGAAAGCCCTCCCCTACGGGGCGCTCTTTTCGCTGCACGCGGACTGTTTCCGCAAGAAATCAACCGCAGCCGCCATTCCACACATTCCGCAAGAACGAGTGTTCTTTGAGACGGATGCCGATGAAACGTTTGGGCAAGGAAAAACCGGTAGGAATAACGCGGCTGATAATGTTACAACTGATCCCGGAACGGAGTCCGGGATGACAAGCAGCAAAGAGTCCGGGATGACAAGTAGCGCCGAGTCTGGGATGACAAGCAGCAAAGAGTCCGTCATCCTGACCCTCGCAGAGGGGAAGGATCCAGAGCAATACACACCAGAAGAATGCGCCTCGGAACTGGAGAGCCGATTGGAATCAGTTCGAGCCGCCTACACCAAGTGCCGTGAGTAACGGGTCCGCTGCACGGACGGTTGCCGCCTGCACCTGAATGCTTGCAAAATTGCGGAACACATCGAGCGTTTTTTTCGCCATTTCCACGGGAGTCCCACGACCGACTTCGAACACAGCTTGCAGCGGCGACATTCCCAAGTAACGCATATTGCAAGTGCAGAGGCTACTGATTTCGCCAAGCACACGCGGGTCCGGCGACGGCGTTTCAGCAAATGTCGCCACAATAACGCCCTTGCGGAGCGCAAGCCCCTGGATACGCAAACGACCTGCCAACAGCCCAAGTTCGGTGACGAGCAAAAGCATCTTCGCGGGAGTCGGCACAGGGCCAAAACGGTCCTGCAATTCGCTTTCGATGTTCTGCACATCCGCCTGCGACGTGATGCGTGCAATGCGCTGGTACAGCGAGATTCGCGTGAGGCCGTCTTCCACATAATCTTCGGGGAGGTACGCATCCACGCCGATTTCCACACGCGGTTGTATTGGCTTTTCGAGAGCACCGCCACGGAGCATTTCAACGGCTTCACGCACCAAGCGCACATACGTTTCAAAGCCAACTTCAGCAATAAAGCCGTGCTGTTCCTGGCCGAGCAAATTGCCGGCACCGCGAATTTCAAGATCGCGCATCGCAAGCTGGTAGCCGCTGCCGAGGTCGGTAAACTGTTCCAAAGCCTTGAGGCGGCGCATGGATTCCTGCGAGATTTCGCCACGCTGCGGAATAACGAGGAACGCCTTCGCCAAGACGCTACTGCGGCCCACACGGCCACGCATCTGGTAAAGCTGGCTAATGCCAAAGTGGTGTGCGTTCATGATGATAATCGTGTTCGCATTCGGCACATCCAAGCCAGATTCAATAATGCTTGTACTCACGAGAATATCGAACTTACGCGAAAGGAAAGCGTCCATCACACGTTCAAGCTCGTGATCTTCCATTTGGCCGTGCGCTACAGCAACCTTTGCATCTGGAGCCATCGCCTCAATCTCTTCGGCGAGCTTGGTAATCGTCTGCACGCGATCATTCACCACGAACACCTGACCGCCACGGGCAAGTTCATCGAGAATCGCATTTTTCAAAACCTCGTCGTCACGCGGCATGAGTTTTGTTTCGACCGGCAAACGGTTAATCGGCGGCGTATTGATAAGCGAAATATCGCGAACGCCCGTCATGCTCAAATGCAACGAGCGCGGAATCGGCGTTGCACTCATGCTGAGCGTGTCCACAGAAAGTCTGAACTGGCGGAGCTTTTCTTTTTGCTTCACGCCGAACTTCTGTTCTTCGTCAATAATCAAAAGTCCCAAGTCCTTAAACTCGCTCTTATTCGACAACAGCGCATGCGTTCCGACGACTATGTTCACGGAACCATCGGCAATCTGCTTGAAAATTTCCTTCTTTTCCTTGGCACTCTTATAGCGGTTCATCAAGGCGATGTTGACCGGATAAGCGGCAAAGCGTTCGCAGAAATTCTCGTAATGTTGCGCCGCAAGAATCGTCGTCGGCACGAGAATAGCCACCTGCTTGTTGGAGGCCACACACTTGAACGCCGCACGCATCGCAACTTCAGTCTTTCCAAAGCCAACGTCTCCGCAAATGAGGCGGTCCATCGGACGGCGGCTTTCCATATCGCGCTTGATGTCCGCTGTTGCACGGAGCTGGTCTGGCGTCGGATCGTATTCGAACGATTCCTCGAATTCCTTTTGCATGTTGCCATCGGGCGGAAAGCCGAAACCTTCGACGAGTTCGCGTTTCGCATAAAGTTCCACGAGATCGCGAGCAATCTTGATAACTTTTTCCTTGACGCGTTTCTTGATGTTTTCCCAAGTTTTGCTGCCGAGGCGGTCGAGCTTCGTTTCCACATCGTCCGAACGGTCGAGGCGTTCAATCTTTTGCAAGTCCGACACGGGGAACTTCAAGCGGTCGCCGCCATCGTATTCCAGCAACGCGCAATCGACCATACCGCCATTGACTTCCACGCGGACAAGGCCCAAGTAGCGGCCAATGCCGTGGTCTTCATGCGCCACGAGGTCACCGCGATTGAGCGATTCCACCATCAACGCATTCGTCACCGAGCCCGCAATCTTGTGCTTACGAGCCTTATTTGCATGACGATTTAAAATTCTTGATTCCGTGAGGAACGCGACATTATCGTCTTCGAGCCAAAAACCTTCGCTTAAATTTCCGATAAAATAATCTTCGACAGGTAAGCCATCAAAAATTTCACGCAAGCGGTTCACGCCGCCAAGCGTCTGCGCCATCACATAAACGCGGCCGCCCTTATCATAAAATTCTTCAATTTCTTTGG
>NZ_JAFWOM010000018.1 GCF_017545445.1 Fibrobacter sp. | reverse complement strand
GTACGCGACATGTACGACCTGGGCGACAGCTTCCTGATGGTCGCCAGCGACCGTCTTTCCGCTTTTGACGTGGTGCTCCCCACCCCGATTCCTGGTAAGGGCAAAATCCTCAACCAGCTTTCGCTGTTCTGGTTCCAGCACCTCGGCATGAAGAACCACCTCATCACCGCCGACGTGAACGAATACCCGGCCGTGCTCAAGAAGCACGCCGACTACCTCCGTGGCCGCTCCATGATCGTGAAAAAGGCCCACCGCCATTCCGTGGAATGCATCGTGCGCGGTTACATCGTGGGTTCCGGCTGGAAGGACTACCAGAAGACCGGCAAGATTTGCGGTCACGTTCTCCCGGAAGGCCTGCAACTCTGCCAGAAGCTCGAAAAGCCGCTCTACACGCCGAGCACCAAGCCCGACGTTGGCCACGACGAAAACATCAGCTTCGAACAGACTTTCGACATCGTTGGCGAAAAGGTCGCAACGACTCTCCGCGACATGTCTTTGGACATCTACACGAAGGCCCGCGACTACGCCGCAAGCAAGGGCATCATCCTTGCCGACACCAAGTTCGAATTCGGTGAAATCGACGGCGAAACCATTCTCATCGACGAAGTGCTGACTCCGGACTCCAGCCGTTACTGGCCGGCAGACAAGTACCAGGTGGGCAAGAACCAGGAAAGCTTCGACAAGCAGTACGTTCGTGACTGGCTCGAAACTCTCGACTGGGGCAAGACCTACCCGGGTCCGGAAATTCCGCCTGAAGTCGTGAAGAACACGCTCGCCAAGTACGAAGAAATCTTCGTGCGCCTCACCGGCAAGCAGCCTGAATTATAAAAGACCGCTCGGCTCTATCGCATAAACAAGATTGTGATATTGAAAACGCGCAGACCATTTGGTCTGCGTTTTTTGCGTCATGTTGAGAAACCGTTACCATTCCAAGATTTCATAATTTCTAGGAACACGAACTTTTTGAGGTTCCGTTACTTTCCACACAACATTATTGCCGATGTTGCGGACGAGGCGGAAACCGGCCGCCACTCCACCATTGTAATTCGACTTGAAATACCCGTAATCTATATCTTTCCATTCGGGAATTGTCGCATGAAAAATATTGTTTTCATCTTTATTTAATAAAACCGTGTTGTCACCACCTTTTAAACAAGATGGACGATTTTTTAGAATTTTGAATGGATTTCTGTCTTCAAAAAGAACATGCTCCCAAACTAAGCCAAATATGTCATATAAACCATAGCCGTTAGGCAACAATTGACCCACAGGACTTGAATCGTAGAGGTCTTTACTCGTACCGAATAAGGCGTACTTGAGTACATGTTTTAGTTTTTCATCTGCTGGATAATTACTCCATGGTGCATTTTTTCTGTCTCCGCCACGAGCAAACATCATCCATTCGTCATAATAGGGAAGCCTATAACCATCAGATGTCGAATCAACTGTTACTTGAATAAATTCCTTGTCGTGATTTGTAAAATCAAAATATCCGATAACATATTTACCCTTTGATATAATGCGTTGCTCATCTTCGTTTGATTCTGAAAAGAGGTAATATGGTTTAAGTCCTTCGCGAATACTTCGTGCATTTGCGTATTCCATGGCCTGATACAAGAATACCGTATTTGCGGCAGAGTCATGGACGTCGCATTTCTCTTTAGGCAAGTCATTTCTTTTTCTGGACAACCATCCCGCATGAATTTCTTGTAAAGGCTTTGATTTAAAAGAAGTCTGTGCCGGAATACTGTCCCACATCAGTTGCGTAAATTCGCAGTTTGTTACAGGATATTTATCTACTAGAAACAATCCCGTTATGTATGCGAGCCTTTTAGGATCTTTTTTGTCAAATCCTAAAAGCACTTCTTCGTTCTTGAAATCAAGAAACTTCATACCGACTACTAAATTGATTTTATGCGAAATGCCGGAGTCGTGAAATTTCACGCTAATGGTACTGGTCCCAATAAGCGTCGGAGCCTGAATTTGCAAACAAGAATCATTGAGAGCTTTTGATTTTAGCGAGGTTTGCCATGCAAGAACTTTTGAGTCCATGCAAATTTTGACAGTTTCGTTTTTTTCGACTTCGAGCCAGATTTCGTCACCTAATGAATTGCAACTAAATTCAACAGTTCTGATGTCATCAGAACATGCCATGCAAAAGACGCTCAAAGCACACAACACTGTTTTGAAACAATTCATCCAAGCTCAATCCAAGTGGGTATTTATATGGACAAAAATACACAAAGCAAAGGCCCATCAACCACTTTTTTGCGAATTTTTGATACCAAATCGCACAATTTTTTAATTTTGGTATCATAATTTTTACTTTATCTACACCATTCTACAGGAATCCGCCGATTTTTTGATACCAAACTTGCAATTTTTTCGCTTTTGGTAACACACAATATCTCGAAAATCACGCAACAGCCCTAAATTCACTTAATTTGTTTAAATTTTTTGATACCAAAAAGACTTTTTTCAAGATTTTAGTAACACTTTTTTGCGAAAAAGCCATCGCAAGACTCCCAAAATCAAGCAAAACAAGTTTTTTTCGGTACGAACTAGGCATGCACTTGCTCAAACGAGGTTGAAATGTTTAGCAATCGCATAAACACGCATTTGAACAACGTGCGAGAATAGAAACTACTCCAGGTAGTATTCTCGCAACGCATCAATGGTAGCGGAAGGCACATGCATCCGCTGCGTGATGAAGTTCAACAGCGAACCGTATTCCGCATTAATTCGTTTGAGCGGGATTTCGAGATACTCGCGTTTGACGCTCACCAAGAAATGCAAAATATCGAGTTGCTCATCCGTCATTCCCGAAGCACGACCTTTGGCGGTCATCGCTTCAAGCGGCTTGCGGTACGAATTTTCGGATTCCGTATAATCGTCTAGAATAGCGTCGTCATCGGCCCCAAGGGCAGCTAGCATCAACGCTGAGCAAAAGCCGCAGCGGTCCTTGCCCGAAGTACAGTGCCATAGCACCGGAGCACCTTTTTGAGCGAGAATCATTTCAAAGACTTTCGCGTACTGCTTGCTCGCATAATCGCTATCTGCAAAATAATTGTAGAGTTTATCCTTCAGCGTTCCGGCAATCGGATGGCGGGCAATGCCAAAAAGAAATTCCATAAAATCGACGCCCGTTGCAGGCACCACCTGATCCTTGTTAAACGCATCGCCATGCATGGATTCGTCCAAAATGGGAATCAACGCCGAATCCATCCCATCGAGAAGTTTGTCCGGCTTTTGCATGTACTCAAAGTCTGAGCGCAAGTCAATCACTAAACGAACGCCAAAATCGTCACGCAAGCGGAGCAAATCATGTTCAGTCGCCTTAGACAAGTTGCCACTGCGGAAAAGCAAATTGTGCTTGACACGAGAACCACCCGCCGGAATCCCGCCGAGCTGTCGTGCATTATCAATGCATTCAAATTTCAAAACGTTGGGCATAAGTAGGTTATAGGTTTTAGGTGATAGGTTACAGATTATAATATAATGTTTTTCTACGCAAGCGCTATTCAGAAAATTATGGATCCTATCGCCAAATGCAATCCAAGAAATAATGGTTCCCCTCCGCAAGTGTAAAACAAGAAATAATGGTTTCCCTCCCTTCGGTCGAGAATGACGGCTTCGAGGATGACAGGCTCCAGGATGACTGTACCGATATCAAATATTCAGACGATAGCTTTGTCGAAGTGCCTTAAACCCTAATTACAAACTCCTAAAACCTAACCCCTATTACCTAAAAACCTATTCACTTCTTCACAATTCTCAGAACGCCCTGCTTGTTGTATTCGGGGTCCTCTTTTGCAAAGAACGTCTTCGTTTCCTGACGGAGCACGTAGGTTTCGTCATCCCCAAAATCAACGACACTCCCCGATTTTGCTGGGATACCGTCACCGAACAAGCTATCGGCGACCATCAGCAAAGCTTCTTCCGGGTCCTCGATAGAAGTCGAAATGCACAAGTCCGGCAAGGCGAACGTCGCAAGTCCAAGCGTATAGAGCGTCTCCCCTGAATTGATGATGTCAATCCACGGATCCATCGGATACTCGCCAGCCCCCAACAAATCGTAAAATGCGTCGGGCGTCCAAGATGTACCGGATTGTTGCATATAAACGCCAAGAGCCTTGGCATCAAACATTTTAGAAATAGCGACATTCACCATGCGAACGTCTTCCATGCTCTTCACGTTTCCAAGCAAGAACAGGAGCGACCGATGAGCAAACAAAGCTTTTTCTTCGTCTTCGGTCAAATCGCAATGCTCCCTGAAAATACTTAAAAGGTCCGCAGATGCATCTTGACGGACAACATTGAATTGCACACTGCAACCGGGAATCATCAATGTTTTTGTATCGGCAAGCACTTGAACATTTTCAGTAATCGCAAACGGTTCATCGACTGCAACAGAAAGCGGGAAAGCAAGAACAAACTGGTTCATATTCATTTCTCTTCAATTTTTTGAACAACTTTTTCAACAGCGAAACGGAGTAAATTTCGTGTTTCGATTTTGGGCATTCTGACACAAGAATCAAAAGCTTTAGTGAGCGAATCCGCAGACAGCTTATCGGCTGGAATATCAACGGCAACACCCGCTTTCGACAAATCATGTGCAAGGACAATCTGCTCGAACTGTCCAGGAGTCGGCACAAAAATACATTTAGCCCCAAGCTCCACCATATCCATCACGGTACTGTAGCCGCCGCGGCTCACCACGTAATCCGCCCGTTTTACGACATCCGCAAACGCATTGTTATCGAGATGCGTATGGAATTCAATATTTCCTTCAATCCAACTTTTGCGTTCCACCGAAGGTTTTCCAAGAATCATCAAATGACGCCCAGGAATTTCCATGAGAGCATGCCGCAACTGGGCTTCAAACTGCATCCGAGCAGGTTCTACGCCAGACACGATAGCCACGATTTTATACCGGCCATTCTTTTCCGAAACATCCCACTCGGCACTTGCAGAACGCGCCATAAATTCAGAGACACTCATCAAATCGACGTTGTCTTCGTCAATATTCAAAGGAGGCGTTGGAACAGTGCATTCCGAAAAACGCGACAATGTTCCCACATAACGAATCGGCTTATTATCGCCAGGAGTCGCCCCCGAATGCGAAAGGACGCCCGCATAGCCTGGGAAAAACTCCAAATCCGGCACCCAGACCTCGTCGAATTTACGCATCACATTCGCATGCCACAAGATTCCGACGCTTTCAAATGCAGCAAAGACCCGCGGGAAAGCAATACGCCGCTGGTGCGTCATGTAAATATTGAAAGCTTTTTTAGAATAAAACGCAAAGCGGTTGTCCGAAAACAGCATATCGTAACCGTGACGAGCGACCATTTCTTCGGCAAAATGATGTTCATAACGCATCACGGCATTCAAATGCATGCTGTTCTTGAGCAGCCACAAGGCCATGTTGTAGCCATGTTTTGGATAAATTATATTGTAGCTCGGAGCAATTCGCTGGCGGAGATCTGGGAACAACTCGCGATAGAAACTCGCATTCGCCTTCACGACAGCAAGTTCCACTTCGGCACCCGCCCGCAAGAACTCGCGGATAACGGGCACGCAACGCGTTGCATGTCCAAGCCCCCAATCCAGTGGAGCTACAAGGACCTTCATTTTTCAGCCTCTAGCCAGGCATCGGCCCAGTCACCATGGTCACAGTCTTTATTATCGCCCATCAACACACGTAAATTGATGGACCGTGCGCCCTTGATATTCAACCTTAAACGTTCCTTATCTGTCGTATAAAGCTTCTTGGAACGGTAAATTTCTCGGCCATCCGCTTCGACGGCAAAATAAGCACCATCGCCGCAGGCACTTTCATCGTCAAGCCCGACAACCACATTCAGCCAATCGAAGCTGCGCGGAAGCGAATATTCAATTCCTGAATTCGCGTGGCTTCCGATGCCGTAACGGAACGGTTCGCCGTCCAATGTGAGCTTGTTATGATCGACCGACGTATTCTTTTGCGGTTCGCCCCATTCCTGGAAGAACTTTTCCATCTTGAGGTTAGAAAGAAGTGCCACGTTATCGCCTTCAATAAAGAAATCCCTGTACGTCACGAGCGTATCTTCATCCGGCATGTAGCAGCTCAACACGACGCGGTTCATACCCGCACGAATCTTCGCGGAATCCAAGAGCAACGTATCGGCATTATTCGACACAAGCATTTCAGCCTGTTCCTTGTCGTTTAGCTTGTAGCCGCAAGCAATCGATTCCGGGAAGCGCTTGTTCACGACAATCATCCCGTTCGATTCCTCAGACACCATGAAGTTCTGTGCGTAATGCGAAACACCCTTCTTCGAAATGATCTTGTAAATGGCAAGCCCATAACCGAAATCACGAGCGTTCATCAACACACGTTCATTCTTGTAATTGCTGAGAATATCATCAATCTGATCCGTTGTTTTGAAGCCCACCACACGGCTTGCACGGTTGACCGTTCCATAGCCATCCTGACCACGGACAAGATAAATATTCCCATTGGACTTTTGCATCCATTCCACAAACGTCTCGGTGTTCCAGTTCTTGAAAGTACTTTCGCTAAACGAGGTGTGGCCCGAAGCGAGCATCTGCCAAGGCCTTGCGTATATAAACACGGAATTTTTCGGATACTTCGCGAGTTCCGTATTCAAGAAATCTTCTTCCGCCAGAAGTTTGTTCTTGTAATAGAGCATGTTCGCCTTATAGCTCGGAGCATGATAAAGCATCAACCCGACCGACAAAAGGCAAGCAACACCCGCTACAATCTTTGCGGCGGCATCGTCCTTCATCTTCGTCGTGAAAAGGAGAGCATCGTAAAGGCCGAGCGCCATCAAAAGCGCAAAGAGCGGGAGCGCGACCAGCACATAACGCTGGTTGATATCAATCGTAAACGTGCCCGACACATTCAAGAGAATCACGAAAATCTGCATGCAGAACGTGATGCCCAAGATGAATCCGCGAACGTAGCGGCGTGAGTAAATCATGCGGAACAAGAGCCACACCGTCGCCAAAAGCAAAATCACGGTAAACGTCGTGTAGAACGGATTTTCCATGATACCGCCAAAAGCCGAATCCTGCTTGAGGTTCATCATGACTTCGATGTTCGTCTTGAGGTTGAACCAGAAGTTCTCCAGCGAATGAGCCGCATGCGTTCCGCCCTGGAAATCATAACCGCGATACGCCGCCATCGTATTGATGGATGGCCAGCTCACCGCAATCACGGAAGCGACAAACGCAGGCAAGCGGTACGGCTTTTCGAGGAAGTAACGGTAATAGTAAAGAGCGAACGGGATAAACGCAAACACGGTCTCTTGGCGAGTTTGCGCAAAGAATCCGAGCAGAGGAACCGTAAAGAGGAAATGTTTCCACGTGACCTTGTTCGTCGGCACAAAAGCGTACCACGCCATGAGCACCGCAAGCAAGAGAATGTAAAGGACTTCTGTCGATGCCGACCGCGACTGCAACAGGTAAATCGGCATGCCGCCCAAGAACGCCGTCGCCGCAAGCGCAAGCTTATCACTCTTGAACCACTTGCAAAGCGCAAGGAAGAACGCAATCAAGCTCAAGATGTAGAACGGGTAGTTCACCAACAACGCCGTATCGCGATTCGGCGCCATGAAATTGAACGCCAGCGAATAGACAAAGCCGAGAGCCTTGCCCTTGAAGTTGTTCACCTCGGTCTTGCAATCCAGAACGCCATCCGTCCAGATGCCCTCGTTACAGACACCGCCCGTATGCTGGAAATACATCTGGAGTCCCATGGACTCCCAGCTCGTCTCGTCACTCAAGACGCGGTGCGTATTGCCAATGTTCGCGAAGATGAACGCCGAGAACACGATAAGCAACAAAGCGAGTCCGCAAAAACCTTTTCCGCTAGGCAAGAACCCTCGAATATGTTTTGCGACAAACGGGATATTGACAACGACTCCCGCCACAAGCAGCAAAAACGTGAGGAGGATGGAATAATAACCCCACTCGATATCCCAATGGCGAGCATAGGAGACCGAAAGATTATTAAAGATGACAAAAGCGGAAACGAGCACAACGGCTGTCACCACCAACATAATATTCTGAGGCTTATCCCAGTGAAGAGAATCCTTCCATTCAATAAAAGTCTGACGCAAAGACTTGCGCTTTACCTCGACCCTTCCTAGCGTATCTTTTTTCATAGTGCATTAAATATAACATTATGCACTTATTCCAAGGCGTTCTCTCGCAATTTTTTTGCCAGTTTGTACGTCAAATTTACCCGAACCGAGTTTCGGGAGTTCTTCCATCTTGAGAACAGCGCCGGGAACCATCAAAGGCGGGAGTCCAATTTGACGAAGCATCGTCTTGATTTCGTCTTCGGTCTTGTCGCCCGAATAAAGGAGCACAATCTTTTCGCCCTTCGTTCCATCGGGAACAGGCACTGCAATATGGTCGATTTCTTCGAACAAAGGGCTTTCCGAAATCTTGAAATCGACGGCACCGAGACTCACCATTTCGCCACCGAGCTTTGCAAAACGGCTATAGCGATCGACAATCGTCAAGAATCCGTCCTCGTCGATATGGCCCTTGTCGCCCGTCTTGTACCAACGGCGGCCATCAATCAAGGCAATCGCGTTCGCTGTGCGTTCGGGGTCGTTCAAATAACCCTTCATGATTTGCGCACCGCCAATCAAAATCAAGCCGTCCGTCCCCAGCGGGAGTTCTTCCATCGTTTCAGGATCCACGATGCGGAACTGGCACCCCGGCATCGGCACGCCCACAGTCCCCGGCTTGTTGCCTACCACGACCGTCTTGAAATCGTCGAGCAAGAAGTCCTTCGTATTGACAGAAGCAACCGGGGTCGTTTCAGTACAACCAAAGCCTTCGAAAATTTCAAGCTTGAACTTTGTTCTATACAAATTGCGAATGTCTTCGCGTATTTTTTCGGCACCCGCAAAAATGCAGCGCACATGTTCGAACATCAACGGATGGATATAGCGGCTCGTGCCCCACATACGCAGGAACGTCCCCGTCGCGACCATAATCGTCACCTTGAATTCCGCCGCCATGCGGCCAATCAAGCGGATGTCGGTCGGGTCGGGGCATGTCGCCACAGGAATGCCTTCCACCATGCAAAGCATTGTCGTAATCGAAAAACCGAACGCATGGAACATCGGCAAAAGCCCAAGGAACACATCTTCGGGACCCACGTTTATCACGCTTGCGCACTGTTTGATGTTGCCCATCAAGTTGAAATGCGTGAGTTCAACTCCCTTCGGCGTCCCTTCGGAACCGGAACTGAAAATAATCGTCGCCACATCGTCAATGCTCACCTTCTTGAAGAACCGTGCTTCGAGATACCAAACCGGCAAAAACATCACGCGCAAGAAGTTCAGTATAAGCGTAGGCTTTTTCACGTACTGCTTGCCCAAATCTTCCATGTAATAAACTTTATAATTGCAGAGGAGCTTCCCTTCAAGGTCAACGCCTTTCTGTTTTAGCTTATCTACAAACGCATGGGCGGTCACAATCGTCTTGACCCCCGCCACCTTGCAGCAGAAATCCATCGTCTCCGGCGTGCTGGAATAATTCAAGTTGCAAACCGTTTTCGCCTTGATGAGCATGGCCAAGTTCGTAAAAATTCCAGGCCCTGACGGCGGAATCAAGATGCCCACGCACTTTTCATCCTTGCCAAGGAGCTTATCAAAAATATTCGCAAACGTAAGAGCCGCAGTCGCAAGCGAATAGCCCGAAAAATGCTTTCCGTCCGGGCTGAACACCACCGGCGAACTCTTCCGACGCTTTGCAGCTCGAATCCAGCTGTTCGCCACCGGACGCAACCTGCGGATGTAAGCTTCCCACGCCGTAATCGAGAGTTCCTGAATAGAACGCATCATCTGCACATGGCCACAATCGATCGGCATTGGCTTTCCGAACGCAACCGAGACAATACGTCCCCCGCTGTGCACCGTGTCCTGGTAACCGGCACTCGCCATGGAATAAGAACTTCCCCACAAGCCTTGCACATAAAGCGGCAACTGCACGAGGTTTGGCACATCCTTGATGGCTGAACTGTAATCCATGCGGAAACGCGTCACATTGCCCGTCGGCGAAAGAGCATTCTCGGGGAACACCACCACAGCCTCGCCACGCAACAGCGATTCATGAGCCTCCGCCATCGCCTTTTCGGGGTGAGCCAAATCCAGGTCAATAACGTTCATCTGCGAAAGAATCAGACGCACGTACCATTTTTCGTACGAACGACGGCTCAGCACAAAGCGGAGCGGACGCGGGCTTGCCATCTGGATAAGCGCCCAGTCGATGTAAGAAATATGGTTACTGACCAAGAATACAGGACCTTCCCACGGCAAATTTTTGAGACCGTTTACGATAAACTTGTAGTGAAGCGAAAGCGTCGTGCGGAGCAGTTGACGGAGCAAAGACTGCGGCATAATCCACAACGCCCAAATTGTCGCCCCCGTGCAGAAAACGCCCAGCAAAAAGAAAAGGTCCATGCGGTCGAGTCCGAGCAAACGCATCGACAAAATCGCAAGCACGTCAAACGCAATCACGCAAATGTTCTGCACCGCATTGTTCACCGCAAGCACATGACCCGCAGACCTCGGCTTTGAGTTGTACAACAGTAACGCAAACATCGGGAGCATGTACATGCCCGCACAAAAGCCGAGCAGAGTAAAGGCTATCGCATTGTACGGCCTCGGGATAAACGGAATCAAGAAAATCAAAACCGCAGAACCCGCCGTCCCCATCGGCACAAGCCCCGTCTCGATAAAATTGTTCGACATGCGCATCGCAAACGCAAAGCCACCAATCAAGCCAATCGCAGCGCCCAAAATAGCGTAATTGACAAGAGCATCTACACCAAAAAGCGACCCCGAACTGAACTGGTCCTGAATCACAAAGAGCATGAGGAATATCAACACCCAGAACATCGAAAGCCCGATGATGGACTGACGAATACCGCGATTGCTCCACGCCTTCGAGAACTTGCGACGCGCAAAGAGCAAATTCCAGTAACGCTCCCACGGGAACTTCATATCCTTGTCGAAGCAGCCAATGGCCGGAAGCCTCGTTGCAAAAACAATCCCAAGCAGTTGCCACACGCCAACAGCGGCAATCACCGGCAACCACGCCCCATGATAACTCGCAAACGCAAGCCCAAGCAACGTCAAAACGAACGCGCTAAAGCTCACAATCATGAGGATACCCGTACCGTACGCGAGATTCCTCACGCCCATCAGTTCCTTGAGGTAGCCGCCACGCGCCGGAGACTGGAACGCCTGCAGAATAAAGAATAGCCCCACCGATGTAAGCACCAGCGGAACGCTTTTTTCAAAAACTCCAAAACAAAAAAGCCCAAGCACCGGTATAGACAAAAGCGTCGTATATAATAAAATCCGTTCCTTGGGATACTTGTCCGAAAAATAACCCGCCGGGGTCAAAAGCAAAATACAAGGCAGCAAGAGAAGCAAATGCAACACGTAAAATTGCCAAGACCCAGTCGCCGAGAACCCCATGCGGCTAAAAACCAGTTCCATCGTTCCAAAAATTATCGTAGAAATAGCCACCTGCGAAAACGCGAGGCCATAGAAGGAGAAGAAACCTTGGTTCTTTTTCATGAAATATCCCTGTATATATCCCTATATAATAACAGTAAAAAATTAATACTTTAAATCAAGCAACGAAAAATAGTAATGTAAAAATAACCACCTTACGGCCTCTTTTGCCCCTCACAGAATACAGGGAATCCAATAATCCTTATTACGCCGTAATGAGGCTATATAATACAGAGGCTCTTAGAAAGTTATTTTTTTTTGCAAAAATAGACATTAGTTTGATAATTTTTTACTAGAAAAGATTACAAATTATACAAGCCTTTTATTTATATTAAAGTAAAGGTTGTGTTAATTGTTTGGAGGAGTAAAAAAATGTTTTACAAACACTGGAAAAAGATATCGCTTGCATTGACCGCATTTTTTTGGGCCAGCTGCAACAACAACACTACTGTAGTAGAACCTCCTCTTTACGGATGCCCGCCCGAAGGATGCGGCAATCAACCCATCAGTTCCAGCGAGGCAAGTCCAGAATCCAGCTCCAGCGAAGCGACCGTGCAGTCCTCCTCTAGTAGCGAAGCCGTTTCTTCGAGCGGTACCGCCGAAAGTTCCAGCAGTTTCGTACTACCAGCGCCCGCATACGGCGTTGTAGCAACCCCCTGTTACGAAGACAGCAAAGGCGTAAAAACAAACGGCGAAATCGCAGAAACAAAGCTCTATTGCGATGATGGTGTGATCTGCAAAGAAACTGAAGTTCTCAAAGATGTCGGCCCCGAACCATGCTACACCAGCGACGATGGCGACCTTAAAGGAGCGGTCGTCTGCCCTGATTACGGAGTTGTCATCGTCACCGAAAAGACTTACAACTGCAACGGAATCAAATTCAACGAAGCCGAATTCCGCTCCCGCTATTACAACGCAGGCATCAAGCCGCCCAGTTCCAGCAGCACCGAACAAAGCTCCAGCAGCCAGGTTTCGTGCATGAACGACCCGACCTCGTTTTTTTACTATGATCGTTCAGAACAATACACCGAAAGTAAAGCCATATCTAATGCCACCTCTAAAGCCAAGCGGGATGCATCCCGTAAAATCAGCGATATAGTCATTGAACAATTCAAAGACAAAGATGTTCCCAAATGCCTCGATACCATCCAAAACTCTCTCGAAAGCGAATTTGCACCAGTGTATGGCGCACAATGGGGCTATCCAATGCCAAAGGATTTCAAGTGTAGCGACGGCACGACAATACCCACCAAAGAATATCTCGAACAGCAAGAATTTGACAAAGAACAAGCAAAGAAAAAGCCTCAATACGATGAAAAATACAACGAAGTTTACAAAAAAGAAACAGAAAAGCTCGAAGAAAAAATAAATAATTGCCTAGAATCAAATCAGCCAATATCCAGTTCTAGTGAAGGCACTCCCAAAAGTTCCAGTTCCGCCGAAGTGACATGCACGCCCGGAGATTCACTCATCTCGTACTACGTACCCTCTTATTCGGCAGACGTCGCCAAGATGAACGCCGAAGAACGCGCAAAACGAGCCGGAGTTGCACAAATTGATAGCCTCAAAAAAACAATGCAAACGACTCCGCAGTGCCTTGCAAACTTGCGCCAAGAACTCGACATGTTCGTCGCTCTATACGGAGCACCTGTCACACTCCCCAAAGATGAAGTTTGCAGCGACGGAACAACACGCCCAACAAAGGAATACCTCGACTATCTGAAAATGAAAGAGGAATGGGAAAAGAACAAGCCCGCGCTTGACGAAGAATGCCAAAAGATTTACGAAGATAAGTTGAACGAAATCAAGCAACGAATCGAAAAATGTACAAGCAGTGAGCTGTGAGCCTAGAGCGATGAGACTGGAGCATCATCAACCACTGTTTACTAACCACAAACTTTAGACGAAAGAAATTAAAAATGAAGAATGAATAATTAAGAATATTTTTCTCATTTTTCATTTTTAACCTTTCATTTTTAATTCAATCTAACCCCTAACTCCTAACCACCAACGGCCTTCGGCCTACTGTTTACTAATCACCACCTCTATGTTCTACAAGCACTGGAAAATAATTACACTTGTACTGACCGCCCTGATCTGGGGCGGTTGTAGTGACGATTCTTCAAGCAATAGCAAAGAACCGATTGCCTGCGAATTGGATCATATGTGGAGCCCCGACGACCCTTCATGCACAAAGCCCTACTCATGCACAGAAACCTACTATTGCCATGACAAGGTCGTTTGCTTCCTGGAAACCGTCGATAAGACGAAAACTTTTGACTGTCGCGATGAACAGGACAACAAGACTATCTATACCGAAGACGAATTCAATTCAAAATACTATGTAAAAAGTGAACGCATTCATTAGAAAAATATTCATTTTCTACTTCCATTTATATAATTTATACCTAACCACCAACCACTTCCTACCGACTACTTCCGACTTCCGACTTTAATTATGAACATCCGCAAGCACTGGAAAAAACTTTTGCTCACGACGACAGCCCTCTTTTGGGCAAGTTGCACGAGCGAAAACGACAACGCGCTCCCGACAATAGCTCAGGACACGTCATCCGCTGTTGACCCCGGCATAAGCTCCGACAGTAATATCGCAAGCTCTAGCGAAAATGCCGCCGCAAGCAGTTCTTCCGAAGCATCCGCACCGAGTTCCAACAGCATTACGCAGTCCAGCTCCAGCGAAGCAAATCCGTCCAGTTCCAGTAGTTTAAATCTTAACGCCTACAAACTTGCAAGCGACCCAAGCATCACATGCACACCAAGCTATATCAATGGCGGCAAATGCCTCGACTCTGAAGATTTTTATAATGCAAGAGACAACATTCTCGAAAAAATCGAAAAACACAAAAAAATACTTGAAGAAAACCAGACATTGACATTGGAACAGCTAGATTCCCTCGAAGAAGAAATAATCAAGGCTAATAAACAATGGGAGACACAAACACGTTCTTATTATACAAATAGAAATTCAAACTGCGTTCATATGGATCCTGGAACGTTGGTATATAATTGTTCAAACAACGAAAGCTACGAAGCCAGTACATTAGCAACCGATTACGACAATCACATTCTCTATACAAAAGAAGAACACAGAGCAAAGTTTCCTGAAAAATACCAATCCAGTTCAAGTTCGGAGCCGAAATCCAGTAGCAGCGCCACGCCTCCGTCTCCGCTTTGTCAAAAAAGCGATTTTACCACAGAAGCCGATTTCGATAAAGCGTGGGAAGATGACAAAAAAGAACTTTTAGACATCGCCAAGAAAGAACTCGGAAACAACCTTGCCGAAAAAGACTCTATTTGTCTTGACCGCGTAGAAAACACTTATTTGTATCCATCCACAGATGTTATTGCTAAAAAGCAAACCTGCGACGGTGAAACAATCGTGAATCCGCGCTATCTACAGAAACTAGACACACTCAAAACATCGGTAAAAAAACGAATCGACAAATGCATAGAATATTCAAAAATCGAACAAATTGCATGTGATATCAGCGCGATGTGCCCCGAATACGGCGTTGATTCTAAATGCACTTACAAATACAGTTGCAATGACGGAGTCTCTTGTCGAAGAACTGAAGGCGAACGCGATTTGAATTGCAGCAACAAGCAAGGCGAAAATTTCAAATACACCCAAGAGGAATTCGAAAAGAAATATTATGAGAAAAGCAGTTATTAGTTTAGTCATTGGTCCACTCCCCTACAACCTATTACCTAAAACCTAACACCTAATTATGTACAAGCACTGGAAAAAAATTTTTCTTGCAATAGCCGCTCTATTCTGGAGCGGTTGCAACGATAATTCGTCAAGCGACAACCCTTCAACGGGCAACGAACTTGTCGCATGCGATCTAGACTACAACTGGTGTCCAGACGACCCATCCTGTACGAACACCTACTATTGCGAAGATGAAACCGTCTGTTTTCAACAAACGGAAAACAAAATAATTACTTTAGACTGCCGCGATAAACATGACAACAAGACAATCTACACCGAAAACGAATTCAAATCAAAATACTATGTAAAAAGCGAACGCATTCATGCCGAAGTCGAATCATATCATGAATCCAGTTCCAGTTTTGCGGAAACCAACTTGAGCAGCAACACCGAAGCAGTCAAGCCACTCATAAACTGCTATAACGACACCGCATTAAATGACAAAGGACAATCCTTTGATATTATATCATGCGACGATGGAAATAAATATCTACGAGACCATTCTGTATATAGCGAAGTTCCTAAGGAACGTGAAAAAGTCCCAAAAGATGTACAAATATTTGCCCCTACTCCGGGTTCTGAAAAAGCTGCAAACTGTACAAAAGGACCAAGGAAATGTCATGACTATAAGCTCAGAGATGAAAATGGAAACACTGTAAAAAATGTCGGAGGTTGTAACTACAACACAATCACATGTCCAGCCAAGCCCTAGACTACAACAGCAAAATCTATTAGTCAATGGTCATTAGTCATTGGTCCACACCCCTACCACCTAAAACCTATTACCTAAAACCTACCACCTAATTATGTACAAGCACTGGGAAAAAATCGCACTCGCCCTGACCGCCTTTTTCTGGGGTGGTTGCAACGACAATTCGTCTTCTAGCAACGAGCCTACAGCATGCTCACTTACTATAGGGTGCCCTGAATACGGAGTTGCGGGCTATTACTGTGAAGACGGCCTTCATCCGAACGATAACGGTCAAAACTGCACCTACCAACCGCCTCCAAAATGCCAAAAATATTATCATTGTGAAGACGGTGTTTCTTGTTGGGCATATGAAGATGAAACCACTCTAAATTGCACCGACAAACAAGGCAAAGAAATCAAATACACCCAAAAGGAATTCGAAAAAAATTATTATGAGGAAAACCGTTATTAGTTTAGTTATTAGCCAATAGTCAATGAAAGTGGTTAGGCCCTTGGGCCGTAAATAGGAATGTAAAAGGAACGTTCTTATCGCAATCCTAACCACTAACCACCAACCACTAATCACTACCCAAGCCCCTACAACCTATCCCCTACCACCTAAAGCCTATGCAACTCTCTCTTAAAAAGAAACTCGCTCTCGAAGCTTACCGCCTTTACCGCCACAACGAAATCAAGGCGCACCCGCTCACGTATTTTTTCTGGGAATGCACGCTCCGCTGCAATTTGCACTGTTTGCACTGCGGTAGCGACTGCGTCAAGGACGCCATCCCCGACATGCCCCGCGAAGACTTCATGGGCGTACTCGACAAACTCGCCCCACACATCGACCCGAAGCACTTTATCGTGGTAATTACCGGCGGCGAACCGCTCATGCGCCCAGACCTCGAAGAATGCGGACAGGAAATCAAAAAACGCGGCTACCCCTGGGGCATGGTCACGAACGGCCTTGCAATGACTCCCGAACGCTACACGCGACTCCTGAACGCAGGGCTGCGTTCGCTCACCATCAGCCTCGACGGCCTCGAAGCGAACCACAACCATTTCCGCGGCGACCCGCATAGCTTTGAACGCGCCGTACGAGCCATCGACATGGCCGCCCACACGCAAGGACTCACCTTCGACGTGATGACGTGCGTGAACCGCGAGAACTTGAAGGAACTCCCCCGCATCTTGGACTTGCTTCTGAAAATCGGCGTGAAGCGCTGGCGCATTGCAACGGTGTTCCCGAAGGGCCGCGCCAAGGACAATCCGCTGTTCCAGCTCACGAACCAAGAATTCCGCCAAGTGTTCGACTTCATCCGCGAAGTAAAATCGCTGAACGTCATCAACGTGAACTACGGTTGCGAAGGGTTCCTCGGCAGTTACGAAAAAGACGCTCGCAACTACCCGTTCTTCTGCCGAGCCGGTGTAAACGTCAGTTCCGTGCTTTGCGACGGCAGCATCTCGGCATGCCCGAGCCTGCGCGGTGACTACATCCAAGGCAACATCTACAAAGACGACTTGTGGGATGTGTGGCAAAACCGCTACCAAGTCATGCGCGACCGCAGCTGGGCCAAAATCGGTGACTGCAAAAAATGCAAGTACTGGCGCTACTGCGAAGGTTCCAGCCTACACTTAAGAGACGAGAAAACGAAAGAGCTTGCCTATTGCCATGTCCAGCGTCTCGAAGATGCCGGAGCGTGATGATTCAAAAAATCAAAAATTTTTACGATTGGCAAAAACGCGACTAACGACAAAAAAACTCCCAAATTAATGGGAGTTTTTGTTTTTGAATAGCCAGGACTTTATCAATCAACTTCTTTATAATCCTTTACGCAACGGACCGGCAGGACATTTTTTTTCAATGATGCATTACGCTCCGAGTACCACCCCAAAGTTCTGAAGGCACAAACACCCGCAAATTCTTTATCGGTTTCTTTAGGCAGCCAAAAATCACCATATTCAAGAACACCGCCAAATTTGCAACCAGACGAACCACCGCAGCTTCCCATACCGGTCAACAGAGCCGAAAAACCACTCGCATTAGAACCACTAACAACTTCAGACAAAACTCTCCAATTAGACTCATCAGCTCCAATCATCGTACGCCATTCAAACCCGTTCATCACGTGCCAACCTTCTGGGCAGACGCCCCTAACCTGAAGATAATTCCAATCAGAATCATAAACGACACCAGTCGCTACAGAATCTGGGCATTCTGGCGTAGTTCCCGTCCACACGCTGTCACAAGCTTTGGGGAGTCCCATCGTTTCGCTCCAACTGTACATGCCGCCAAAGTAATTTTCGCAATACCACGGGTCATCGTCATAGCAATACTTTTCTACCTTTTTGTCGTCAAATTCCGTTGTTCCTAGTTTTATTTGCGTACCGTAGTTCAAATTTTGTGCGAAAACTTCAAATTGCTCATATTTCGATTTTATAACAACAGTCTTATATTCCTGACCATCACGAGAATCCTTGAACGTCCCGTATTCAATTTCATCATTAAAGACGCTGTCCTTCGGAAACCGTTCCTTGAACGTCAAAACCTTTTGGGAGGAACTAGAGAAATAGTACAAAACGGAAATACCATCCTTACATATATACCATTCATATTCTCCCGTTGTTTTATTCTTACGTTCAACAAGCTCCCCTTCCACCGAACATGTAAACACCTTGCTTGACGAACTCGATGATTTCTTGACAACGCTTGACGATGAGGACTTGCCAACACTTGAAGAGCCAACGGAATTCACACGGCTGCTGGAGGACTCTTTTTTGCTAGAACTGGATACCGATCCCGGAACCCGTTCGGCACACTCAGGGCAGGCTCCGGCCGGGATGACAAAAGAAGAGGATGACAAATCATTTACGGAAGTTCCGCTATCGTCGCCGCAGGCGACAAGGCATAATGTTATGACAAGAAGAATGGATCCTATCGCACTAGAGTTTATCCCGGACTTGTTCCGGGACGCTCCAGGATGACAGAATGACGGCACTTCAAGATGGCTCTTGGAGAATTCCCGCAGCATGCCAAAATTCATACAAAACCTCCATAAAAACCTAACAAACAAAGCCTACAAT
>NZ_JAFWOM010000140.1 GCF_017545445.1 Fibrobacter sp. | reverse complement strand
TTGTTATCCATAGGATGCTCTTTTTTAGGTTGATTTGTGGTTATTTCAAATCTAAAAATTGGAACATCCTATTTTTTTATTCCCTTAAAGGAATTTGCGAAAGAAAATATACGTTACCCAAGTCAAAGACCGTAGTCCGGTTTTCGTTCGAACCGTCGCTGTATTCCTTGTTGCGGGACTGCACATTGACAATCGGTGATGCGATTTCGCCTTCAAGCACGGCATTCAAAAGCGCAATCAGGCAGACCTTGTTCTGTGTGTCGGGATTGAAGGCCTTCTTGAACGTCCTATCGAGCAGGAGGTCGGCGAAAACTCCGGCACCCTTGTATTCTTCGAACGTCTTGGCTTCGCCAATCATTTCGCCGTGGCCATTTTCTATTCTGGCGTTGCTAATTTCGGCGTTATTATTTTCCATATTTATCCGTTGTTAAACTCCCGAAAATGTCGGGCTCATAGACAGAAAACAGCTCCCTATCCGTTATATTAACACGCAAATTTGTGGAAAATGGACCAAAATTGAACTGTTTTACGAACAAATCGTAAGAAGCCTCTCAAAACAGTGTATATTATTGATATTTCGTTGAGGTCTCTATGGGAGCAAAGTTTTTATTGACATTGGGGTTCATCTTGTCGGTGGCACAGGCGTTCGGTGCGGTTTATTACGTGGCGACAGACGGCAGCGACAGTGCGGCAGGCACAAAGGACAAGCCCTTCGCGACGCTCAACAAGGCAAATACTGTAGTGCATGCAGGCGATACCGTATGGATTCGCGGCGGCATCTATGACCTGCACGACACGGTCTTTTACCAACGGTACAAGATGACAGCGAGCATCTTGTTGACCGCAAGTGGCGAAAGCGACGACAACCGCATCCATTACCTTGCCTACCCGGGCGAGCGTCCAATTTTTGACGCGACAAACCTCCCTGTGGCCGCAGGCGAAGATCACAGCGACGGCACACCCGAAGGAGCGATGTACACCTCGCCTATCGTGATTGCGGCAAAGTACTTGCACTTGAAGGGCTTTGAAGTCCGCAACACGCCCATGATACACAATTCCAATTCGGGCATTTTCATCTACGCGAGCAAGCACATTTTCTTGGAGCAAATTGACAGCCACCACAATGCAGGTCCGGGATTTTTCGCGCACGACGGAGCTTCAGGTGGCGGCGGACATCTCTTTTTGAACTGCGATGCGCACGACAACTACGACCCCACCGATTGGCAGGGCGACGGCGAGAATGCCGACGGCTTTGGCGTGCATTACCAGTACGACGGCGACACCACCAAGTTCATCGGGTGCCGTGCCTGGTGGAATAGCGACGACGGCTATGATGTACTGGCCCAGGAATTCCCTGTCGTCGTAGAAAACAGCTACGCCATGGGAAACGGCTATATCCATTACGGGACAAGCAAACCGCCTAACGGAAATGGCAACGGGTTCAAGATGGGGTACAGCCGAAACGATAAGGGAAGACATTTCATTAGAAATTGCGTTGCCTGGAACAACGTGGCCACCGGTTTCTATTCGAACTACACGACCATCGGTAGCACATGGATCAACAACACTTCCTACAAAAACGGGGACCGCTCTTTTGGCATGCCCTCGACAATTTACGCTGAAGATGAAAGGACTCGCATTGCCGAAGTCGTTCCGCTAATGGGCGACAAAGCGCACGTGCTCAAGAACAACATAGCATTCCCGAACAAACTCTCGCAAATTGGAACATGCTGGGAGAAGATTTCGAGCCAGAACATCGACCATTATGTAGATTGCCCGGCAGGCGAAAACAACTCTTGGAATTTAAATCTCGACCTGACCGAAGACGACTTTGTAAGTCTCGATGACCCGAGCATGACCGTGACCGGCAAGGACCTCTCGACGATTCCGGGAATGCT
Organism: Fibrobacter sp.; assembly: GCF_017545445.1. GTDB lineage: Bacteria > Fibrobacterota > Fibrobacteria > Fibrobacterales > Fibrobacteraceae > Fibrobacter. Next base: position 134,886 of record NZ_JAFWOM010000140.1, on the reverse strand, counting down.
GGGTCCACGCAACGCTGACGGCAGTTTGCCTAATGTGGGTTTCCTGAAGCTCAAGGAAGGGAGCCGCGCCATTGACAAGGGCGAAGATCTAGGCTTCCCGTTCGTTGGTAAAGCTCCTGACCTCGGCGCCTTCGAATACGGACTTTCGAGCAGTTCCGTAGCGTCGAGTAATTCCGCGACTTCATCGAATTCCACCGCAGAATCTTCGTCTGGAACAGTCCGCATTATGCCACCAAAGACTCTTGGCAACGAAACACCGGCCCGGTCCAATAATTCGAAAGGCTACCACGATCTCAATGGTCGCCACTACGAAAAACAAATTCTCTATCGCGTGATGTTCTAATTTTTGTCGTTTGCTGAAAACTACATGAACTCGATCTAGATTTTGTATATTCTTTCTGTTGTATGCAAATAAATAAGATAACAGTATCCCAAGCGGTTCAATTTTTAAAAAAGAATGATTTGTGGGCGAAAATCGCCTTTACTGTAATCTTTCTTTCGTATTTGTCTTTTTGCCGAGCATGTTTTAATCCGATTGAGGGGGAAACTTTTCCTATTTATGAGAATAATTATCCGGGGGATTTGTATGGCTTTCGGGCGAAAAATAAAGGCGCAAAGCAATGTGAATTGAGTGGCAAGAAAATTTTCCTAGAACGGGAGAATCAGAATGAATCCTTTTGGTATGACTTCTTTGTTGAAACCAATGCTTCCTCCTATGTTTGGCATCTCCAGTATCAGGACGATGATAATGCAAGAAAAAATATTTTGACATATCGGTTTGAGCCCCGTGGAGGTATTGGGGCTGTTGTTCAGGGAACGGGCATCGGGATTGACGAACGGCAAGATTCTATCATAATTTTTTATGATGCTGAACCACTAGATGGCTTTACAATTGAGCCTAGTCCGTTTAGCGATAAAATCGTACTTCAGAAAAGTGCTCCGAGCGATGGTCAGAAAAGAGCTCCAGGCAAGGATGTAATTTCAGCTCATTGCGCTATGGAGTGGTCCAATTGATTAAGAAATTGATAGAAAAATTCTTTACTTTGACTGCGTTTATTTCCGCAGTATGTTTGGCAGTTCATTATGTACCAACGTCCATGATTTTTGTAGGTAATAGTCTTGATTTTATTGCCGACAGACCGCTTTTCTTAATCGCGCTGTTATTTTCTTTAGTGATGCTTGCGTCGGCTGTTTTGTTGTTACTGGATTTATTCTCGCTGAAAATTAAGATTGTCCAAAATCAAATTTGGAAGATTTTTGCAGCGATTGGAGTTATTCCAATTTTGCCATTGGCCTTGTTTGGATTTATATTTTTACCATCTTTATTTTTTGAATTTATAGTCGGTTTGTTTTAGAAGCTAAAGCAGCGTCAATAGCCATTCCTCGATGAAATGGCTTTCGAGTTCATGGGCGTATTCGTTCGGGTGCCAGTTGTGTTCATGGACCCATTGCTGTTTTAGGATTTCCTTTTTCTCTGCGTCGGGAGTCGGATTTCTAGAACTGGAGCGCAACATCGTAATTCCGTTCACGCCGCCATCCAAGTCAAGATACGGAAGCCCCCACTTGATTGCAATCTGCTCGGTCGCCTCGGGATAATCCTCGGTATCACAACCATTCGAAACGATAATCCCGATTTTTGCCTTCGGGTAGTTTTTCGTCAAGTAATCAAGTGCCACGTTGAATGCGCCGTAGAATGTAGTCGGGTCCATGTCATCGATGTTCCCGATAGGAATCTGGTTGTGGGAGTCGTTGATTCCGTAATAAATGGTAATGATGTCGGCATCCGAAAAATCCGTCCTGTACATGATTCCGTTTTCCGGCTTGGTGAAGCCGTAGGTATCGTAATAGCAAATGGTTGTTCCGCCAGCGGCGATGTTCCGCACATCGCAACCGGTTCGGTTTCCAATCAGGTAAGAATAGACCGGAAGTTTCCCAGCGTATTTCCCTTCCTTGATGGTGGGCTTAGGGTCGAGTCCTTCGAAATCGCCAGCGCTGAAGCTGTCGCCGACAACATACCAAACGACACCATTTAAACTCTTGCTACTGCTGCTCACTGCGGGCGATTCGCTGGAGTTGCTTTCAGCAGAGCTGCTGGATTCCATAAACTCACTAGAACTACTTTCAACAGAACAGCTCGATTCAACACGCACACTAGAACTGCTTTCAACAAAACTGCTCGAATAAACAGAATTGCTAGATTCGACATGTTCGCCGGAACTGTCTGGTTCAACAGAACTACTCGATTTAACAAGTTCGTCGGAACTACTTGACACAACAAATTCGCGAGAACTGCAGGACTCATCTACCGAAGACACGCTATTCCAATCGGGCACTTCACTGCTTGAAGACCAAAACTCCGCAGAAGAGGAATTATCGCCACAAGACACCAAACAGGAAACACCTATTACAAAAGCAGCGATAGCGTTAAACCTCTTAAAACTCATTTTTTCTCCTTGCAAAGCAATCCCGATGATATACATAAATGCATTTTTTGCGAAGCTCTGTCAAGCCCACTATGTACAAAACCGAGAAAACTAAAAAAGGTGAAAACTGTTATTTTGCCACACAGGGGATTTTGCATTTCATTTTTCAGAATATAGATTTTAGTCATGGTGTATAGGCAACTTTCCCTAACAATCTTTTTTAGCGTGCTCGCATCTTGGATGCTTGCAGCATGTTCCGATGACAATTCGCACGTTTTTTTCGCCCCAAATGAAATCGACAGCTCAAATTCTACCGCCGAATCAGCAGAATCGCATTTGCCTGTTGCGGATGGTTCACTGAAATTTGTGGGTGGACCGCTAAAGTTTACCGAAGTCGATCCCATCAATGTCGATTTTGAAGACCACGAAGGCGATGATGCAGGCTGGGTGGAAATTCTCAACACATCGACGGACACGGTGAACTTGTCGGGGATGTACCTGACAGATTCGCAAAATGACCCGTTCAAATGGAAGTTCGGCAATGTAAAGATTGCACCTAATTCGCAGCTGCTCGTGTTCATGTCAGGCAAGAACTACCCCGATTACGTGTTGCCGCACGATACGCTAAACATGATCGGTCCCGGTTGCTGGACTTGGACGGACGCGCAAAGCGATCCGCCGGGTGAAAGCTACGCAGACCCCTTGCCCGGGCAACAGAAGAACTGCTTCAAGGAAGGCAACGTTCGCCGCGTGGGCGCTATCATGCAGCTGGGAGAAAACGAGGAACTCGGCTGGTCGTCGATTGCCGTATTCGTCGGAACAGGCAACTCCGGCAAGGACGACGTACTCGACATTTCCGGGGCGAACGAACTGTTCTTGCATGCCTACATCACCAAGGACAGAAAGGTATCCTTCCGCCTGACGCAACCCGATGTCGATGACTGGAAAGGTTACGAGTTTGTCTTTACCGGCACGGGGGATTCCTCGACAGTCTATCAAGCACGGATTCCGACGGGTTCTACATTCCCCGACCTCGAAAACATCTACGGCACGCGAATCAGCCCCGAGTCGAACGAGTCGCAAGAAATGACGCTCAAGGCATTCGATTATTTTGTCCGGAACCGTGGTCACGAGCCGCATGCAGGTTTCAAGCTTTCGAAAAAAGGAGGCTTGCTCTACTTGGTGAATGCGGATACGGCAATCGTGGATTCCGTGGCCTATCCGGAGCTTCCCATCGGAAAGTCTTGGAGCTACGGGACTTTTGCGGATGGAGCAAGCAACGGCTTTGGTTTTGCAGATCCGACGCCCTATGGACTCTCGGCAAAAAGCGTGGTGCAGTCGCGCTCGCCCTCGCTGGATACCTTGGCAGAACTTCCGCCGTCCGGATTCTATGCGCAGGCCTTTGTTGTGAGTTTCCCCGGGAATGCATCCGTCCGCTGCGAAAAAGATGGCAAGACTCCTACTGTGAATAGCCCTGCGATGACGGACCTGCAAATTGACAAGACGACAGTACTCCGGTGTGCAAGTTTTGCGGAAGGCATGTTGCCGGGCGATATCGTCACGCGTACCTACGTGTTCGAGGATGCCCCTGCCGTCCCTGCGGTGTTCCTGTCGGCTGACCCGAATTCGCTCTTCGATCCCGATTCAGGAATCTACATGGAAGGGAACTTCGCACAAGCCAAAGAACCGCATTACGGCGCGAACTACTGGCTCGATAAAGAAATCCCCGTAGCGGTAGAATTCATGGAGCCGGGAACAAAGTCGCCCGCCTTCGCACACAACGCAGGGCTCAAAATATTCGGCAATTACAGCCGCCAAAATCCCAAGAAATCGGTCGCCATCACCTTCCGCGAAAAGTATGGCGAAAGCCGACTCAAGTATGCGCTGTTCCCCGATTTCCCCGAACTGAAAGAATTCAAGGTTTTCTTGCTGCGCAACAACGGCAGCAACTTCGACAATGACTATGTCCGCGACAGGCTCGCAAGTTCCATCAGCGAAGGGCTCGGCGTTGACTACCAACGAGGGCGTTTTGCGGTCGTCTATTACAATGGCGAGTACTTCGGCATCCACGGCATCCGCGAACGCAGTACGGAATACTACTTCGAAACGCATTACGGAATCGACCCGGGCGCAGTCGACCTGATCAAGGCGGACAATGCCGTGTCGGCAGGTTCGTCGGTCGATTACGAGGCACTCATGGGCTGGATCGAAGCGAATGACTTGAACGACGAGGAAAACTACGCCTATGTATCGTCGCGGATAGACATCGACAACTACCTCAACTACATGCATACCGAGATATTTGCGGACAACCGCGACTGGCCTGCCAACAACATGAAGAAATGGCGCTGCACCAATCCACCGACCAAATGGAAGTGGTTCCTGTACGACCTCGATTTCGGCATGGGAAACGAGTACAGCGAATACAAGGACATCAATATTTTCGACTTCGTGACAGCGGAAGATGGCCCCGGCTGGCCGAACGGCCCCGAACACACGCTGCTTTTGCGCCGCCTGCTCGAAAACGACGGTTTCAAGGCCGCGTTCATAAACCGCATGGCCGTACTGCTTGCGATGAAATTCGAGAGCGGTCGCGTCCGCAAACGCCTTGATGCGATGATGTCGGAAATCAAGGCGGAAATTCCGCGTGACCAAAAACGCTGGAAGCTAAGCGCATCGAGGATGCAGAAACAGCTCGGGCTCATCGAGACATTTATCGAAGAACGCCCGGTCAAAGTCTCCTCGGAAATGCAGGATCATTTCGGGCTGGGTAATGTTACTTCCGTGAAGCTTGCTGCGGAAGGAAACGGCAGCATCCTTGTCCATGGCCTTCCGCTCGACACCCCTGCGTTGACGGTGAATTTCTTCGAAGGTTTCCCGGTGACGCTCACCGCACAGCCTGTGAATGGCAGCGTGTTCGTCGGATGGGATGACGGAGTCAAAGATGCGACTCGCACAATTGTTCCCGGCGAAGTGAGTGCCGTAAAGGCGCTATTCAAATAAATTCGTTTTCAAAAAAATGGGACATTCAGCTTGTTCACCCAAACAAAATAAAGTATATTGAAGAAGTAGGTCATATAAAAGAGTTTTGCAAGCGTAGATAAAATGATGTTGCGTACGAGTTTCTTCAAGGTGTCCGCTATCGGACTTGCCGTAGTGAGTACGTCTTTGTTTGCAGACGCCTCCTACACGCCGGATAAGTATCAGCAGAACGACTGGTTTGCCGAATTTGGTAGAAATACGGCCATGTATGTGAACCCGGCTAGCATTTCTGAAGCGGATCAGCTTGAATTCAGTACCGCAATCTTTAGCACCACCAGTAGCGAAGCCAGTCAGGAATACGTCAGCTTGACGTACCCGATTGACGACAAGCACACTTTGGGCATCTCTCTTTTTGAAAACGCAGCGTCCTTTAAAGGAGGCGAATCTTATAGCGAAATTGCCGCTCAGTTCGGTTACGCATACAGACTTTTCCACTTACTCACTCTCGGTGTTGACCTTTCTGTCTTGTACATCAACCAGTTTGACGATATCAAGCAGCTCACAGTCGGTGCAGACGTGGGCTTGAGCTGGAATCCGCTTGAGTCTTCGAAGTATGGTTACTTGCTCATTGGCGTTGCCGTGCAGAACTTGCTTGCTCCGGCAGTCAGCAAAGCTGATAGCGACGATAAATTCAAATTTGTGTTCATGGGCGCTGACAACACTTACAAGATTCCAGCGAACTTGAACCTCTCTTTGTTCTATCGCGGATTCAACCGACTTCTCGAATTCAAGGCAGAACTCTCCATATTGAACCTCATCCACAATTCTAAGGAAGGTGGTAAATGTTGCGACCTCGAAATGAGCTTCTCCTTGACCTATTATCTTTCTTCTCACTTCGGTATTCGCGCTCGTTTCACGAAGGAAGGCAATCCGGTTCTCGGTGCTACGGTTAATTTCAAGGATGTCAGCATTTTCCGTTACCTTGCACTTGACCTCGATATGTCACATGACGATCTCTGGGCCAAAAAGAACCGCGGCTTTGTGTGGGCGACCAAGCTCACGACCCGATTCGGTGATACTCGCGAAGAGAAAATCGGAGAAGAACGTTATCGTCGCTTGATGATTGAACCTGAAAACGACTACCATGCAGCTGAGAGTCTCTACTTGAACCGTCAATTCTTGGAAGCTGCATACGCCTTCGGCGATATCCAGACAAAGTACCCAACATTCCGCCTTGTCGATCAGGTTGCATTCTACAAGGCCAAGTCCTTTGAAAACCTCCGTATGCACAAAGCGGCTAGGGAAATTTACCGCGACGCCATCAAGCGCTATCCGCAGAGTAACCTACTCGCCAAGTATCACTTTCAGTTGATGAACATGGACTATAAGGAAGGCAAGTACACGGAAGCTTTGAACAAATACCAGATTTTCGCCCAGAAGTTCGGCAAAAGCGATGCGAAGGCTGACGCTGACTACGTTGCCGGCCAGATCAAGTTCGAACAGGGGCTCTATAAGGAATCCATTGACCTGCACGCATCCATCCCTCCGGGTAACGCAAACTATCTCTACGCCCGTTACACCATGGGCATCGCTAACAGTCGAATGAGCAAGTTTGACGAAGCCGAAAACTGCTTCCGCGCTATTACGGAACTGCCAGTTTCCAACAAGTCCGAACGCGACATACAGAATGCCGCCAAGGTCAAGCTTGGCCACCTATTCTTCTCTGCAGAAAAGCCGGACATTGCAGCCGCTGCTCAGATGTATGGTCAAGTCCAAAAAGAATCTCCGGTGTTTGACGAAGCTATGCTCGGTATCGCATGGGCCTTCCTCAAGGTCAACAAGCCGGATGAAGCAATGAAGTATGCCAAGTGGATCATCAACAACCTTCCGAAATCCATCATCGTGGCCGAAGCTTACCTCGTAATCGGTTACTGCTACATGATAAAGAAAAACTATCGGGAGGCTCTCGACGCTTTAGAAGAAACAATAAAGAGCACGGAACAGCCGATTGTGTCTGTTGCTTCTCGTGACAGCGCTCGTCAGGCATTCGATGCAATATGGAGCCAGTATGACTCCATTCAGGTTCTAGCCTTGGATCTTGCAAGCCAGTTACCGACGCCGCGTGTGGAAAGCAAGCGTAAAGCATTACGTCCGACAATCGATAAGCTTCACCAAGCTATTGAAGATTTTGCGAAGTTCTTTCAAAGAGCTATCCAAAGTGACCGCTTTGAATCTAACCGCAAGCGTATCTTGGATGATGCTGGCTTCCCATTAAGCCCGTGCTGTCCCGGACCTAGTCGGCCTTATCGACCTAGCAATAGTCCGCCCCTCGAAGATTTAGGCGATTTAGAATAAAGCGGAAAGAAAGCAAAACATTCCTCTAGAACTTGCAGGAATCTTATTTTGCCGTATTCTTCTCTGCCGCAACCGTATAAAAAGTCTTGACAACCGCCCAAAAATAGTGTACATTTGAACACGTAATGCAAGGAGGTTTTGCAATGAAATTAGAGGGCTTTGGAATTTTTGTAGATGACATGGCGACGATGGTCCGCTTTTACAGAGATGTATTGGGCTTTAAAATCAAGGAAGACGAGAATACGACCAATGTTTTTCTCGTAAAGGACGGCACTTTGTTCCTGCTGTTCCGAAAATCGGATTTTGAGAAAATGACAAGCCAGAAGTTCGCTTACTGCAAAGGCATCAACGGGCATTTCGAAATTGCATTGGGTGTCGCTAACTACGCTGAAGTCGATAAAGCATACGCCAAAGTCACGGACGCAGGAGCTAAAGGCATCATGGAGCCGACTACGGAACCGTGGGGACAACGCACCTGCTACATCGCCGACCCCGAAGGCAATTTGGTTGAAATCGGGTCGTTCGTCAAGGAGTAACCATGCCTTTTGATTTCAAGAAGGAATATAAAGAATTCTACATGCCGAAAGGCAAGCCCGAAATTGTCACCGTTCCGAAGATGAACTACATCGCGGTGCGTGGCAAGGGCAACCCGAACGAAGAAGATGGCGAATACAAAAAATCCATCGAACTTTTGTACGGAATCGCCTACACGATCAAGATGAGCAAGAAGGGCGACCACAAAATTGAAGGTTACTTTGATTATGTGGTTCCGCCGCTAGAAGGTTTCTGGTGGCAAGACAACGTTGACGGGATTGATTACAGCCACAAGGAAAATTTCCAGTGGATTTCTGTCATCAGGCTGCCAGACTTTGTGACCAAAGACGATTTCGAATGGGCGATCGAAGAAGCGACGCGCAAAAAGAAAATGGATTTTTCGAAAGTCGAATTTCTAGAAATAGAAGAAGGGCTTTGCGTGCAGTGCATGCATTCCGGCTCATACGACGACGAACCTGCAACTGTCGCTGCAATGGACAAGTTCATTGCAGACAACGGCTACGAAAACGATATTTCGAACACGAGGCGCCACCACGAAATTTACCTTTCCGACGCTCGCAAAGTCGCCCCGGAAAAGTTAAAGACCGTTATCCGCCACCCGATAAAGAAAATTTAAAAGGAGAAAAATCATGGAAATGAAATTTTGCCAGAGCTGCGGCATGCCACTCACACCAGAAATTCTAGGCACTAACGCCGACGGTAGCAAGAGCGAAGAATACTGCATCTACTGCTACAAAGACGGAGCGTTCACCGGAGACTTCAACATGGAAGAAATGGTTGAATTCTGCTCGCAGTTCGTCGATGAATTCAACAAGAACACCGGCAAGAACCTCACCCGCGAAGATTACAAGGCTGAACTCCGCAAGTACTTCCCAACGCTCAAACGCTGGCAACTCCCCGCGGACCAACTTCCTCACGCCACCTCGCCCATCAAGCAAAAGTTCATCGACGAAGTGAATGCGCTTAACATCAAGGACATGCCGCACATCGACAACCTCTTTGTTTTGCAAGGCTCGTTCATCAATCAGGAATACCGCATCAACGGCAACTGCGTCAAGCTCTTGGACGATAACGCAAGCTACTGGGGCAACCAAGTCGAAAAGCAAAACGCCGAGGGCCGCTGCTTCGGAATCGCCTGCGACGAGCATTACATTCTCGTAAGCGAATACGGCAAGAACGGCGCCGATGCCGAAATTGTCATCTTCAAGAAGCGGTAATCACGCAAAAACCTCCGTCGAAACGGAGGTTACTTTAATCTTCAATCAAAGAGAACTCAAGAGAGAAAATTTCACAAAACGCTATTATTGCAACAGATCCGCACGATACCATTCGCCATAAGCACTTACATCGGTATGAGCATTTTCGGCACAGTCCGGATTTGGCTTATAGCGACTCCGGTTCAAATCCAACGAATCGCCAGCCCTCAATTCGTCAGGAGTTTTCCAGACATCGCCGCACCAAGTCCGGCTTGTAAAGCTTTTATACGTAATTTGCGAATTTCTATCAATAAGTCCTTCGCAGTCCTGCACAAGGAACCCTACTGTAAAATACATACATGTTTGGGGATAGATTCCGCCACGAATGACTTCGGTCAATTCCACTTGCCCTTGAGAAACCTTGGTCAAAATATGCCCTGTCGGTTGAGCGCCATCGTGTGACTCGACAATATAAAGCTTGCAATTTTCTTGGTTCAGTCGATTGCCCGCAACTTCGGCTGTATTCGGGAAATATTTGGCAACCTCAGAAACGCCAATCTCCTTAATCGGCGACTTATCAATAGCGATAATGTCCGGATTTGCATCCAACGAATCCTGGGGTACAACAATCCTGGGGAAACTCCCGTTGTACGCAAGCACATGTCGGTCAAACGAAAGTTCGTTCGGGTCATCCGTAAACTGCGCCACGTAATTTTCCAAAGAGGAAATTTTGACGGACGGATCTTCAATACTTACTTTCACATTACCCAATCGCTGAGTTTTATCGACAGCTGAACCCTCCGCATCGGCAGCCACCGCGTTGGAACCGTTAGAACAACCGACTATGGTCATGAACGAAGCACAACATATTGCGGCAATATTTGCGGTTATAATTTTTTTGTGAACCAAAATCAACCTCCTTTTTAATGATTTGTTACTGTTATTTACACCAATAAAATAGATATTCGTCACATCAAAGTCAATGTATCAAATTATACAAATATTTACTTTTTTATTAAAATTATCAAAATTTCATTAATAAAAACGAGTTTAATTTTCCATATTATACAAACCGTATGATAAAGGAAAAAAGCTACAATCCCTTGCCAAAAAAGTTTCGTTTAGCTATATTCACGCCATTATCTAGCTATGGGGATATAGCTCAGTTGGTAGAGCGACAGGTTCGCAATCTGTAGGTCATGGGTTCGACTCCCACTATCTCCACGCAAAAGAGGCAAGCAAAACGCTTGCCTTTTTTTGTGCAAACAATCACACTCCATCGCGAAAAAACATTCAAACATCTTACATTCCTCTCAAAAACATGCACTATTTCCATGCAGGTATTGACTTTAGGAACTGTAAATTTATTTTATTATTTAATGACATTTAGGATGTTTTGGGGTGTGGACATTTTCAAAAAATTTGTCAACACGCAAAAGCCGGGATAGCCCTATTTTCATCATTATTTATCTAGTTTCTATATAGATATATAAGGGTCAATTTATGAACGGTTTCAAGACTTTAATCGCAGCATCGCTCCTTGGAACGGCTGCATTCGCGGCTCCGGGCCTCACCGTAAGTGGCACCGACCTCATGTACAACGGCAAGAAGATTTTCTTCTCAGGCACGAACCTCGCGTGGAGCGACTACAACTCCGACGTGGGCGCAAGTCCACTTGACGAAAACGCTTGGCGCAAAGCTGTCGAAGGCACGCGTGCTGCAGGCGGTAACGCGATTCGCTGGTGGCTTTTCAACAACATGAGCCAGAGCCCGACAATTGACGAATCAACGCATTTGGTGACTGGCCCTAAGGAAAACACTATCGCAAACATGAAGAAGGCTTTGGACATTGCCGAAGAATACGGCGTGATGGTTTCGATGTGCCTATTCAGCCACAACTTGATGGAACCGAACCAGTGGGGCATTTACAACGAAAAGCTCGACATTACCGCTAACGAATTGCTTTTCGAAGACGCGGGCACGAAGGCGTTTATAGACAACGTTTTGATTCCGGTCGTGAAGGCAATTGGTAATCACAAGGCTCTCATGACTTGGGAAGTCTTTAACGAACCCGAAGGCATGACAAGCGAATGCAGCGGTTGGACCACAAAGAAGATGGCGCTTGCCAAAATCCAGAAGTTTACGAACAAGGTCGCTGCAGCAATCCACACGACGAACCCGGAGCTTCTCGTTTCGACAGGTAGCGTGAACATCAAGTATCAGAAGCATTGGAATGACGCGGCTCTTATCGAAGCGGGTGGCGAAGCGAAGGGTACGCTCGACTTTTTCCAGACGCACTATTACCCGTACTGGCAAGATAATTCCGTCAGCCCGTTCGTGAATACAGCAGCCCAGATGGCGACTACGTACGGTTACGATTCCAAGCCGATGATTATTGGCGAATTCCCGGCAAGCGGTTGGGCGGGCGACACCTACAGATCCAATTTTGCCGCAAAGACCGAAATTTCGACGGAACAATGCTACCGCAAGGCTTTTGACGGTGGTTATGCGGGCGCTCTCGCTTGGCAGTATATTGGCGACAAGACCGAGGCGAATTTCGGTGGTTACAGCTACACGATTGACCCGGCGCTCAAGGCAATGACGGCTCTCGCCGCAAAAGAAGAAGCAAGCATCAAAATCAAAGACGTGAACATCGAAGGCGGCAACGGTGGAAACGGCATGATGGCCGTAACTTACGGCGGGGACAATGCTCAGGTGGAATACCAGAACAAGGGCGGCTGGGATCTTTCCTCTGCAACGACGTTTACGTGGACGGCCAAAAACAACGGAACTTCTGACGCAGATCTCTACTTGATTTTCAAGCTCACGGATTCTTGGACATGGACCGAAACGAGCGGCAGCTGCAAAGTCCCGGCCGGCGAAAAAGTCACATGCTCCATCGATATTTCGGAACATGCTGACCGCAACAAGACGCTCAGCATTACCTTCGCGAACTATGCTGCGGGTTACACCGGCACCATCATTTACGACGACATTAAAGCTGGGGCGACAACGCTCTTTGACTTCAACAAGGACAAATACGATGCTTTCAAGCGCGGCTACGAGAACACCGAAGAAATGATTCCCGAAATCAAGATTGTGTTCGATGAAAATTACGCTTATGGGAAAACGGGCTTGACGAAAGGCAAAGTTGCTGCTACGTCCAAGTTCACCGTCAACGGCGACAAGATTATGTTGACCACAAGTGCTTCAGGAAAAGTCAGCGTCGATGTGTTTGGCATGAATGGTAGATTTGTCGCGACGCTTTTCAATGGTTCGCTTGCTGCCGGGAGCTACTTGTTCAGCCTCGCCGATATGCCGAAAGGGCAGTATATTGTCCGCATGAAGGGTTCTGGCGCAACGATGACTCGGCCTATGGTTATTCAATAAAACATCAACACATATTAATATAAAAGTTCCGATTTTTTTTCGGAACTTTTTACGATAGAAGCCGTCATCCGTTTTAACGTTTACAAAGACAAAAATTCCTTGATTTTCAGCTGCAAGAATATAGATTTAAAGAATGTAGATTTAGAAGAGGTATATGGATGTTTATGAAGAATTTTAATTACAGAAATATTGTCGCTGCGGCAACTTTCGCTGCACTCGCAGGCACCGCTTTTGCTGCCACTCCCATCCGCCTCGAAGCCGAAGATGCCATCCTCGCTGATGACCACAAAGTCCTTGTTGTTGCCGATGCTAAAGCTTCGGGCGGAAAGTTCGTCGATATGAAAGACGGTAATTTGGAATTCAAAGTGACTGTTCCTGTGACGAGCTATTACACGCTTTGGGCTAATTACCAAATACCTTCGGAATCGACCAGCAAAATCCAAAATTTGACCGTCAACGGAACTTCCGCCGGGCAAATTTCGTTCGGCATATCCGACAATTTCACGACCATCAAAGGCGCTGGCAAAATCAAGCTTACTGCAGGCGAAAACGTAATAGGCATAGTCCACAGCTGGGGCTACGTGAACCTCGATTATATCGAACTCACGGAGTACGAAGCAAGCCCTTGGAATATTTCGCAATCGCCTGTGACACCGGAACCGACCGAAAGTGCTCAAAAACTCTACAACTTTTTGCTTGAAAATTTCGGCAAGCACGTGATTAGCGGAGTCATGACGGACCGCCCTTTCGAAAATGACGGCAAATATACTCCGCAAGATTTCTCGACGCAGACGGAACTCAAGTACATCCATGACGCAAGCGGCAAGAATGTTGTCCTTGTGGGATTTGACTTTATGCATAGTTCGGGAAAAAATTCAGAGGAATTGTGGTTTCAGGGATACACGCACGCTTCGCTCGAAATGGCAAAAGCCGTATGGAAGGCTGGCGGCATCCCGCAATTCAACTGGCATTGGAAAGACCCGATGCACGAAGTTGAAGCGTTCTATACAAAGTCTAGCGGAAACACTCCTTACACCGAATTCAGCATTGGCAAGGCTTACGACGAATCGACCGGCAAATGGAAAACAGAAAGCGATGAATACAAAGCTATTATGCGCGATATGGAAATGGTTGCCGATTCGCTTTTGACCTTGCAAAAAGAAGGTGTCGCCGTTCTTTGGCGACCGCTCCACGAAGCTAGCGGCAAGTGGTTCTGGTGGGGCACTGACGGAGCAAAACCTTGCGTCGCTTTGTACAAACTTATGTTCGATCTCTTTGTGAACAAGAAAGGACTCCACAACTTGATTTGGGTGTGGACAACGGACGAAGCGACGGATGCTCTCGACTGGTATCCGGGCGACGAATATGTAGATGTTGTTGGCCGCGATTATTATTACTATCCGCGTGAATCGAACCACTCTAGCCTTGTCGGGAGTTTTGAAACCGTGAAGGAAATGTTTGGCGGCAGAAAAATCGTGACGCTCAGCGAAAACGGCTCTGTGCCTTACCCCGACGAAATGAAGGCCGATGGTGCGAACTGGAGTTGGTTCATGCCGTGGTATGGCGATTACGCGATGGAAAGCTGGGCGAACGACAACAACAAGGAATCGTGGAAAACCGTGATGAACAACGAATACACCTTGACGCTCGAAGATATGCCCGGCTGGGACAATTATAAAATCGAGGAACAACACACGACCAGCATTGAGAACAGGTTGCATGTGCAAAAGTCTGCCGTAAATTTGTCTGTTATCGGCAAGAATTTGCTGATTAGCGTGTCTGGCTCGAACTCCGCAAACGCCACTGCAAAAATCGCGATTTTCGACATGCAGGGCAATCAGATGATGTCGCGTGACGTTCAAGCCGCAAGAGCAAACATCAACTTGAGCGAAATCGCCGCCGGGCAGTACATCGTGAAAGTGCAAGGGAACGGATTTAAGCAAAGCAATAGGATTCTGGTAAAGTAACTGAAAAAATGGTGATCCCGGCACTGTGGCCGGGATGACAATGCAAAAAAAAATGGAGTGTGATTATGGGATGTAAATTAATCGCGGGCGTATGTTCCGCAATGGCAATTGCCACAGCGGTCGCGGCAACATCTGCTTATGCTGCGCCGACAACGTACGAAGCCGAAAGTCAACCCGGCGTTGACGCAGCTTCGATTGTATCTGCTGAAGGATTTTCGGGCGGCAAGTACGTGAAGCCCGGCACAGACGGCTTTACATTCAAAGTCAAAGTCGAAGAAACGGCCGTCTATGACTTCACCACGAAAGTTCTCATCAAGCAGTACGACTGGTTTGAATCGAAGATTGCCGTGAACGGCACAGAAGCAGGCTCTTTGCTCACCAAGCCGCGCACTTGCGACTCCGCATTCGTGATTACCGCTTCTGCCAAAATGCGTGCTGGCGAAAACACAGTTACCGTCGGTAACGGTGGCGCTCTTGGCGTTGATTACATTACCGTCGAACGCCATCCGGATCCAACGTACACAATTAGCGAAGCCCCTGTCACGCCCGAAGCTACGGAATCGGCACGCAAAGTCTATAGTTTCCTCCGCGAAAACTTTGGCAAGAACACCATCAGCGGCATGATGATTAGCGATCAGAATTTCAATTACGATTACGGCAACATGCGGCTCATTCCGCCGGGCGGCTGCACACCCGCCGATTCCTGCAAGTTCAGCGATGAAGAAGTCTCGTGGAAGGGCCAGACAGACATTGCCGAATTCTACAAGCGTTCGGGGCATTATCCTGCAATTGGCGGCTTCGACATGCTCTTTGCGGCAGGCGGCCATCATGAAGAAGGCTGGTTCAAGGGCTACACCGAAAACAATCTCGTGATGACCGAGCAGCTGTGGAAAATGGGCGGCATCCCGACTTACACCTGGCACTGGAAAGTCGGCGAAGACACTGTTTTCTACACTAAGGACGCTTATCCGAGCAACGGATTTAAAGCAAGCGGATGCACCGAAGGCATCAAGGGCACAAGCGAGAACAACACCTGCTTTAACTACACCAAGGCATTCAAGGGTGACAAGTGCGAAGAACTCAACGAGACCTCACAAGAATACAAGGACATCGTCGCCGATGTCGATATCGTTTCGGGTTACTTTAAGCAACTGCAAGAAAAAGGCATTGCCGTTATCTGGCGTCCGCTTCACGAAGCTAGCGGCGGCTGGTTCTGGTGGGGTGTTGGCAGTGGCGACTGCTACAAACAGCTTTACCGCCTTGTCTTTAACCGCATGGTAAAAACAAACGGCCTCAAGAACTTGATTTGGGTCTGGAACATCAATACCGACCCGCAATTCGGTTACGATTACAGTGCACTCAATGCCGCCTGGTATCCGGGCGACGAATATGTCGATATCGTTGCTGTTGACATTTACGAACCGCTTAACAACCATAATTCCGGAGCTAATTACTACAACAAAATCGTAAGCGATGTCGGCACGAACAAGATGATTGCCTTGAGCGAAAACGGAGCCATTCCGGATATCGACAGCATAGCCGAAGACAAGGCCAATTGGAGCTATTGGATGACCTGGAGCCAGACCTGGAGCGGGAACTTCTTGGAAAAGACTCCTGCGGACATGTGGAAGAAGAACCTCGAAGACAAGCGCGTCATTGCACTTGACAATATGCCGGGTTGGGATAAAGTCTCTGTTAGTACACCTGCTCCGAGGCGTAATCCCAAAGTTGCAAATAACATAGCGATAGCCATGAACGGTAAAAAACTTTCGCTTTCGACGGGCGAACAAGGCTATGCCTCCGTCACCGTTTTTGACTTGACCGGGCACCGCGTCGCAACGCTTTTGCAAGGCCATATTTTGGCAGGAACGCATGAACTGAGCCTTCAGTCGCTCGCCGCCGGGAACTACATAGTCAAGGCGAGTGTCGGTAATCACGGCTCAATGCAAATTTTGCGTTTAAAATAGCGTGAGCTGAAACATGTATTCTAAAAAAAAGGTTCACATTTGAACCTTTTTTCTATTTTTACGGCATGACCGAAAAAAATCCCCTTTATTTTACTATTCACGGACACTTTTACCAGCCACCTCGCGAAAACCCCTGGACCGGCGTTATCGAAAACCAGCCCAGTGCGCGTCCGTTCCACGACTGGAACGATAGAATTGCAAGCGAGTGCTACAGTCCGAACTCTGCAAGCCGTATTTTAAATTCTAATGGAAAAATTGCGGATATCGTCAACAACTACGATTTCATGAGCTTCAACATTGGCCCCACCCTCATGGGATGGATCCGCACCAACACGCCGGACACTTACAAGCGTATTCAAGAAGCTGACAAAAGCAGCCAAGAACGCATGAACGGCCACGGCAACGCCATTGCCCAAGTCTATAACCACATCATCATGCCGCTCGCAAGCGAACAGGACAAACGCACGCAAATCCGCTGGGGCATTGAAGATTTCAAGTTCCATTTCGGTCGCATGCCCGAAGCCATGTGGCTTGCCGAAACCGCCATCAACTTCGAGACCGTTGTTGAACTCATCAAGGCGGGCATCAAGTTCACCATTCTTTCGCCGACGCAGGCCGACAAATTCCGCAAGTTTGGCGATAAAAAGTGGACGGATTGCAGCAATACGAATATCGATACGACTCGTCCGTACCGCATTTATCCGCGCGATAAAGAAGGAAACCTCGTCTGCAACGGATACCTCGACGTATTCTTCTACAATCCGTGGCTTTCGAGCGCTGTCGGATTCGAGCACTTGCTCCGCGATGCCGGAACGTTCGGAAACCGCATCAAGAGCGCTTGGGACGCAAACCGCAGCGATCCGCAGCTTGTCAGCATTGGCACTGATGGCGAATCTTACGGCCACCACGAACCGTTTGGCGATATGTGCGCCGCATGGCTTTACAACAAGTTTGCACCAGAAAACAACATGGTTCCCGTGAACTACGGCTGGTTCCTCGAAAAGTTCCCGCCGGAAAACGAAGTCGTACTCAAGAATTTCTATGGCGAAGGCTGTGCTTGGAGCTGTGCTCACGGCGTTGGTCGCTGGTACAGGGATTGCGGATGCTCCACTGGCGGCGGCCCCGATTGGAATCAGAAATGGAGAGGCCCGCTCCGCGACGCTTTCAACCATCTCAAAGAAATTGCAGACAATATCTTCGTTCGCGAATTCGAAAAGATTTCAAAAGTCGATCCGTGGGAAGCCCGTAACAACTACGTTCAAGTGCTTGTCGCCCCCGAAGACGAATCCCGCAAGGAAAACTTCTTGAAGGAAACGCTCCAGAATCCAGACAAGCAAGAAGACCGCGCCAAGGCCATCAGGCTTCTTGAAATCCAGAAGTTCTGCTTGTTCAGCTTTACAAGCTGCGGTTGGTTCTTCAACGATATCGAAGGGCTCGAACCGGTGCAGAACATGCGTTACGCACTCCGCGCCATGCAACTCTTGAAGCCGTTCCTCCCGATGGGAGACAATCTCAAGAGCGAAATCCTTTACATTCTCGCCCGTGCGACCAGCAACGAACACAAGTGGAACGGTGCTGAAGTCTTCACGAAGTACGCCGAAGAGAACGTCCCGTCCGTCATCAAGCAGATGGCAGAACGCGCCGCGATTTACCACCTCGAACTCGAAGACGATTACCTCAACAAGGATTCCCGCATCACGGCGACAAAGATTGCATCCCGCCGCCGCCAGACGTTGGTGCGCACTTCTTACGAAGACAAGGATCTTGGCGAATCTTGCGTGACTACGAACTTGGTCATAACGGACCAGCTTAGCCGCGTGAACATCGTCGTTGCCATGGGCGAGGAACAGGATAGCGGGCTTCGCTTTGTCTCGGACCCGAACATGACAACGGAAGAACTCCATGAACTCCATCCGACGGCATACGTTGTCCGCATGAGCAATCTCGCGAGTGACTCCCTCAAGCGTATCAACCAGCTTTCGACGCAGAAGCACTTGGCGAACATCACGAAGTCGTTCTCCGGCTTTGCCTTGAACCACGGCGTTTCCATTGATAGCCTTGCCGACCCGGACCACACGTTGCCGGACACCATGCGTAAAATTCTTACCGTGGAAATCAACGCTCGCATTCACCATGGTGCATTGGAACTTTTAAACGAGCACAACAAGGCGACCATCAAGGAAATCCATGAACTCATCACCGAAGCGACGGCACTCAAGACGAGGTTTAGCTTTGGCGGCTTGGGCCACATGTTCTTCCACAAGCTTACGCTGCTCATTGACGAAGTTTCAAAGAAGTTCAATGCGAAAACGCTTAACTACATCACGGACCTTATCTCAGTTGCGGATTGGTTGAACTTGTTCATCAACAAGACTTCTCTTGAAAACCACGTCTTTGGAATTTACAAGCAGTACAAAGCCGACCCGAAGGGTAAATTTGCGGCGTTGAAGCCCATGTTCCAGTGGTTGAACTTTGAGGTCTTTGATGTATAAATTGTCGAAAGCCCCGCTTATTTCAGCGCAGCAAATAGACACGCGTTTGGAATCGCTCGCCCAAGAATTGAAGGCGTTCGATTTCGACGTGATTTTATCGGCTCTTACCGGTAGCTATATGTTTTCGGCAGACATTTCCCGACGTATCGCAAATCCTAAGTTGCAAATTGCATTCATCAAGGCTTCGAGCTACGGCGACTCCACGGAGTCCAACGGAAAAGTCAAAATTAGCGGGCTTGGCGACATTGACATTAAAGACAAACGCATTTTAGTAATCGACGATATCCTTGATACGGGCAACACAATGAAATCATTGGTGGAATCTCTTGCGGAGCTTGGCCCCGCATCCATCAAGACTTGTGTATTGCTGAACAAGGAATCTAGGCGAGTGGTGGATTGTCATGCCGACTTTGTCGGCTTTGAAATTGAAAATAAATTTGTGGTGGGTTACGGTCTCGATTACGCAAACGATTACCGCACCCTGCCCGAAATATGGACTCTTGAAGAAGTATGACAGAAGAGAATAATAACAACGTAGAAAATGACGACTTGAACGAAGTCAAGAAACACGCCACCCAAACGTTCGCCGCCATCGAACGCAGCTTTTCTCGCATGGCATTCCGCAAGAGGAATACGATTAGAATTATCGTCTGCCTGTTGTTCTTTATCTTGGGCTACCAAGCGAATAACTTGTTCCGTAGCGGCATCCCGACCGAAAAAATTATCGAAAAAATTGCAGCCCAGCCGGACTTGCCCAATAGCAAATGCAAGTTCCGCTATGACCGCCCGATGGAATACGCCATCATGCACGAATGCATTTTTTCGCACGATACGCCGACAAATGAAACCAAGTTAATCCAGCGTATCAATTACTGTTCTTGTGCATTGGAACGCGTACAAAAAAAGAAACCCTTCCAGAAAATGTTCGAAAACAATCTGGAGGACTTCACTTTCAAGATTCGCGAAGAAATTCTCTGCAAGGATGAAAAAATTCCGCCTGCACTGGAAATCGAATCCGAATCTTCTACCGCAAAATAGTTTTTTATACAATCGACCCCGGCACAGTGGCCGGGGTGATATTTTTTGTCGTTATCATCTCGGACTCTGTGACCGAGGTGATATTTTTTATTGTCATCCCGGATTTATTCCGGGATCAGTTTTTATTAAAGGATTAGCATTCCGTCGCCGTAGCTGAATAATTTAAGTTTATTCTCTACGGCCATTTTGTATGCGGCTAAAGTATTTTCACGGCCATAGAACGCAGACACGAGTAAAATCAAAGAACTCTTTGGCCAATGGAAGTTTGTCAAAAGCCCATCGACGAGTTTATACTTATAACCCGGATAGAAGAATGCGTATGTCACGCCCTTTTGCGGCTTCAAGAATCCGTTCGCATCGGCAATCGTCTCGACCACGCGAGTGCTTGTCGTGCCGACAGTAACGATGCGGCCTCCTTCGCGCTTGGCCTTGTTGATGATGTCTGCGTTTTCTTTCGTCAGTTCGTAGTGTTCTCCGTGCATTTTGTGCTGCGAAAAATCTTCGACGGAAATGTTCTGGAACGTTCCCGGCCCTACATGGAGCGTGACTTCGGCGACATAGACGCCTTTCGCTTTCAAGTCAGCAAGCATTTGTTCGCTAAAGTGGAGACTTGCAGTCGGAGCGGCAACGGCACCGGCGTATTTTGCAAAAATCGTCTGGTACGCTTTCTTGTCGTCTTCGTCATCGGGGCGATCGATGTAAGGCGGCAGCGGAACGTGCCCTTCCTTGTTCATGACCTCTTCCATTTCAGCAGGAGTCTTTGCAAAACGCAAAACGCGGTTGCCGTCTTCTTCATGAACTTCTTCCACGAACGTGCGAACGCCTGCCAGCGTGAGTTCTCGCCCGACTTGGAACGCCTTGCCCGGATGCACTTTGGCTTCAAAGCGGGCTTCACCTGCTTCGGAGGGGTTCAGCGCCTGCACCAAGAGAACTTCGACTTGGCCGCCAAATTGCGTCTCGCCGTATAGACGAGCGGGAATCACCTTCGTATTGTTCACCACGAGGCAATCGCCAGGACGGAACAAATCGACGATTTCCGGAGCCTTCATGATACGGCGTTCACCGCCATTCTTCGGGCAATAGAGAATATGGGTTTTGCCTTTCCCTGCCGTGCGGCTCGCAATCAGTTCTTTAGGGAATTCAAAGTTAAAGTCAGAAAGACGACATTCCATTGTTACGCCTTCATTTCCTTCAATGTAGCTTTCAATTTATCAATCATTTCGGTTTTCAGCGATTCCGGCTTCAAAATTTTGACATCTTGGAGCACGCCGAAAAGCCAAGTCTTAAAGTCTGGTGTCAAGCGGAGCTTTAAATTGACAACCATATCGCCATTGTCTTCGTTGATTTCTGCATTCGGCGAGAAACGAGATTTCAAGAATTGCGTCTTGAGCCAGTTCGACTTGATGAGAAGTGAAACTGTTTGCGGATCTTCAGCCGAAACGTACTTTCCAAACGCATACTTGTAATGTTCATCTGCGTTAAACGGCTCACGTAACGGAATGGCAGAAATGTTGGTCTGGGTGAGGTTGACGATATTTTCTACAAGGTAATTCTTGAAAACATGTGTTTCCGGGAACGTATCGTCTGCGGCAATCAAGTACAATGTGTCAATGCGCATGATGAGTTTTACCGGGCTTACTTCAACCGTTTTCTTTTCGGTGCCTTCGTTTGTGCTCTTGTACGAAATGCGAATCTTGAAACCATCGCGAATAGCTTTCAAAAGCCTTGATACCATCGCATCTTGAGCTTTGTGGTCGCAGAACGGACCGTAATCCATGATGTAATTGGGGTCGAGCGTAATCGCTTCGGCTTTGAAATTATCGGGGTCCGTAGTCTGCATGGATGTGATAACACTATCGATGAGCTTGCGGTTTTTCAAATCCACAGGAGTGGTGTCATCCATCGTCTTTTTCAGTTTTTCAAGCTGCTTGACTATTTTTTGGTTGAAATCGAGCTTTTCGGCAGTTTGGATAACGTAGAACGTTTCACCATCTTTCTTGTACTTGTGAAGTCCGCAGTTTTCTTGTTGCAAAGCATCCAAGTGACGGAAGATGGTTCTTGGCCCACAATCCATGGCTTTGGCAAGCATCGTCACCGTCATCGGGTAACGGAGTTTACTTTTAATTTTGTTGATTTTTTCGTATCCAGATGCCATATTACCCCTCCTTTTTAAGGCTTGAAAATTCTAAGGCGGTTTCCGACCGATACAGACTTTGTAAGGCCAGCAACCACTAAAAGTGCAAATTCACGTTGTGCGATATTTTTGACTCGCCCTTCGACCAAGTATCTGTTTCCCACGTATGTCACGCGAACAAATATATCTTTCAAGAAGTGGATAGAGGCGATTCTATCCATAATTTTATGACAAAGTTCCTTTTGCCCGAGATTCTTTTTTAAAATTGCAGTTCCAGATAAATTTAACGAGATGATTCCTGGAATGTTTTCAATTTGGGATCTCAATTCTGTTGGATAAACTTCGTCTTCATAATAAAATGTCACTTGAGCGTTGCCCGATTTTACTTTGACTTTGTACTTAAAAATCGGGATTGTAGCATCGTCGAGAACATCCCAAACGCATCGTTCCAAATCGCTATCGGACATTTTGGAATTTTTCCGCACGCGTACCATGTTGACGCATCCGCGAATGCCCGACATGTCATTGACGCATTCGCCAACCGCTTTTTTTGTCGCAAGGCTATTTACAAAACCTTTTAAATAAACGATTCCCTGCCCTGCTTCTACGGTCACTTCTTCGCTGAGTCCGTTCGAAAGATGTTCCAGCCTTTTACGTACGACAAAAGCGACTTCGTCATTCGGCGGATTTTCGGCATAGCGCGGATAGCTGATGAAAATCATCATGCCGTCGTCCATCAATGCGACGAGTTTATCTTTAGTCTCGTCCTTTACAACTCCGACCGCGATGCCAAACTGCTTGCGGAGCACATGATAAACGTGATCTCCCAATAACGTATAAACGCTTTGTGCCGGCAAAAGTTTGTAGCCGTCAGGCGATTCCTCATGGTCAATGGCAATCTTTGGACCTTCGTACTTTTCGTCGGTAAGTCCATTCCTTTTATAGACGACGATATCCTTGTCTTGCGATTGGAAAAAGCTCTTGACAACGCAAGGCCTTATCGCCCCGTCAAAATAAATCCAGTCACCGGGAAAAATACGGTTGTGACCATAAATTTTTGCGTATTCAGAATGAACATCGTCTTTGCGGCAGAACGCAAATTCCTGCGAAAATGCGACATGAAACGTTGCGCAGTGTGTACAAACACAGAGCAGCGGGATGCCTTTTTCTAATCCCCCATACGTCGAAAACTCTTCCATGGCGCAAATGTCATGGAGCACAGCCCGCCTGCATTGCCTACAGTATAGCTGCTGAGAGTATAACTTATAAGGGAAAAATTGACGCATGGATTGAGGGTAGTGGTTAGTGGTTGGTGATTAGTGGTTAGGGATGTAATAGGGAACGTTTTAATTACAATTCCTGTTTACTAACCACTGCTTACTAACCACTATATTCTACTTCATCATCGGCATTGCCACGTCGATGCGGCGGAGCGTTTCTTCCTTACCGAGCAACTCGAAGAGTTCCCACAAGCCAGGGCCAGCCGTCACGCCGGAGACCGCAAGGCGCGGAGCACCGACGAGTTCGCCGACTTTGTGACCGCAACGTTCTGCAAGTTCATAGAATCCTTTTTCGATGACCGGAGTCTTGAAGTCTTCGATAGAAGCGAGCATATCGCGAACAAGCGTTGCCAGTTCCTTGGAGCCTTCGCCAAAGTGCTTCTTCACGCCCTTTTCGTCGTAGGTCGTCGGGGCGACAAAGAAATAGACCGCCATGTCAGCGAGGTCCTGCACAAAGTGGGCGCGCGGCTTGAGCTGCTTCACGATTTCGTCGAGGCGTGCTTCCGGTTCGTTCGAAAGATCGATGCCCTTTGCGGCAAGGCCTTCCTTCATGATGCCCTTGAGGAATGCGTCATCGCACATGTGGATATGCTGGCCGTTCATCCACTGGAGCTTCTTTTCGTCGAAGCTGGCGGATTTCGGGTTGATGCGTTCCAGCGTGAAGCTATCGACCATTTCCTTGATAGTCATGACTTCGCGGTCGTCGCCCGGGTTCCAGCCGAGCAGAGCGAGGTAGTTCACGAGCGTTTCTGGCAAGTAGCCGAGATCGCGGAAGTCACCGACAGAAGCGGCACCCTTGCGCTTCGAAAGCTTACCGCCGTTCTTGTCGAGAATCACCGGCAAGTGGCACCATACAGGCGGTTGCCAGCCGAAAGCCTTGTAAAGGAGTTCATGCTTCGGTGTGGAACTGATCCATTCGTCACCGCGGAGCACGTGAGTCGTACCCATAAGATGGTCATCCACGACGCTTGCAAAATGGTAGGTCGGGTAACCGTCGCGCTTGATGAGCACGAGGTCGTCCAAAAGTTCGTTCTGGTAGCTGATGTGGCCGCGAATCATATCATCGAATTCGGTCACGCCAGTTTCTGGCACCTTGAAGCGGATGACAGCCTTTTCGCCAGCGGCAATGCGGGCTTCGGCTTCTTCGCGGGAAATATTACGGCAATGGCGGTCGTAACCGGTCACCGGCACATGAGACTTTTCCTGTTCGGCGCGAACTTCCTGCAGGCGTTCTTCGGTGCAGAAGCAGTA
Organism: Fibrobacter sp.; assembly: GCF_017545445.1. Lineage (GTDB taxonomy): Bacteria > Fibrobacterota > Fibrobacteria > Fibrobacterales > Fibrobacteraceae > Fibrobacter. Next base: position 109,856 of record NZ_JAFWOM010000140.1, on the reverse strand, counting down.
GTAGGCGCAGCCAGCATCCAAAAGCTTCTTGATTTCACGGTGGTAAATGTCCAAGCGTTCGCTCTGGAAATACGGACCGCAATCGCCTTCGCAACCCGGACCTTCATCCCACTGGAGGCCGAGCCACTTCAGGTCGCGCATCAAGTCGTGCAAAGCTGTTTCGTTATAACGTTTGCGGTCGGTATCTTCGATACGCAGATAGAACGTACCGCCCATGTGTTTAGCAAAGAAGTAGTTGTAAATAGCGGTACGCGCACCGCCCACATGCAGGTAGCCCGTCGGGCTCGGGGCAAAACGGACACGGACTGGACGGTTAGAATTGCAATTTTCGCACATAGATTCCTCTTTTTGATTTTACATGTCAAAAAATAGCAATTTATAAAGAGGATATAATTGCAGAATTTTATTTATACATCAATATAAACGTTTTTAGCAAAGAAAAAATGGGAAGTCCCCAAATGACAATGTTTAACATTATCTTCAGGAAACTTCCCAATAAGCTTATATCTTATGCGATTATGCTCTTGCAGCAAGTTCTTCGGGCGTGCGGCTGAGAATGTCCCAATCACCACGCTTGATTATCTTGTACGCATAACCTTGTTCGGTAAGGAACAGCTGGCGGTTCATTGCAAATTCCTGTTCCTTGGAGTCCTGCGTCACGATGCTGTAAAAGTGGGCTGCACCGCCGTCGCTCTTGGGGCGGAGTACGCGGCCAAGGCGCTGGGCTTCTTCTTGGCGGCTTCCGAACGTACCCGAAATCTGGATGAGCACGTTCGCATCGGGCAAGTCGATGGCAAAGTTACCAACCTTAGAGACCATGAGGTTCTTCTGTGCGCCAGAGCGGAAGGCTCCGTAAAGCTTTTCGCGTTCCTTGTTCGGAGTTTTGCCGGTAATCAACGGAATCTGCAAATCTTCGGAAAGAGCTTCGAGCTGGTCGATGTACTGGCCGATAATGAGCACGCGGTCGTCGGGCTTGCTGAAATGCTTGAGCAATCGTTCGACGATATCCGTCTTTTCGGGGTTCGTGCTCGCAAGCGTAATCTTTTCACGAACGGGAGCAAGTGCGTACTTCATCTTGAGTTCCGGTTCCATCGGAATACGGATTTCGTTACAGTCGGCAGTGGCAATCCAGCCTTGTGCTTCCAAGATGCGCCACGGGATGTCGAACTTTTTCGGTCCGATCAAGCTGAACACTTCAGTTTCTTTGTGGTCTTCGCGAACGAGCGTTGCCGTAAGGCCCAAGCGACGAGTGGCCTGCATTTCGGTACTCAGACGGAACACCGGAGCCGGGAGCAAGTGGACTTCGTCATAAATCATGAGTCCCCACTTTTCTTGACTGAACAGCGGGAAGTTGGCGAGTTCCTTCTTGACTTCTTCTTCCGTCATTTCCGGTTCTTTGACTTCCTTATCATCGTCGCCCTTCTTGGCACGTTTGCGTTGCGTCAAGATCTGGTACGTGGCGACTGTCACCGGACCGATTTCCTTGACTTCGCCGGAGTATTCCTTCACTTGGTCGAGCGTGAGGTTCGTCTTGTCGCAAATTTCGCGGATCCACTGGCGCGAAGAAGAAATGTTCGGCGTCAGAATCAAGGTCTTAGTTTGTATTAACGCCATCGTCGCAAGTCCGATAACGGTCTTACCGGAACCGCAGGGGAGCACGATTACGCCGGAACCACCCTTTTCGCTACCGCTCGCGTAGAACACTTGTGCGGCATCCTTCTGGTAATCGCGGAGCGTGAACGGCTTACCAGAAACAGTTGTTTCGCGAAGCTTAATCGGGAGCGGGTCGCCAACGGTATAACCAGCGAGGTCTTCGACCGGGAAGCCAGCATTGGTCAGCACCATCTTGAGGTGGCCGCGACGTTCCGGATCAACAACGACATGCGTGTCGTCAATATGTTCGATGATGAACGGCTCCACATCCCTCAGTTTGCAGATTTCGAGGAACATAATTTTATCATCGGATTCCATCAGCAAACGGTCATCTTCTTTTTTAAGACGGAGCAAGCCGTAGCGTGCCATGTAGTCTTCGATTTCGGTGACGACCGACGGGGGTACGGGGTAGCGACTTTGACTATCCAAGCGTTCGAGAACTTCGGGAGCGCGGAGCCCTGTCGCCGCAGCGTTCCACAAACTCAAATGAGAAATTTTATAAGTGTGCAAGTGTTCCGGGCTTTTGACAAGCTCCGTAAAAGGTGCGATTGCATCACGTGCGGTGGTATAGTTCGGATTATCGACCTCGACCATAATTTCGAGGTTGCTTTGTACAATAATTGCGCCATTCGGATTCATAGGGCGACAAATTTAGTTAATTTAACCCGTTTTCGCAAGTCTTAAGGATTTGCTTAATTTCTTACAAATAGGATTTATAAGCCCCCAAAATCAGCACCCCCTTATTCCGCAGTTTTGCGGTAGGCTTTGGGCGAAACTCCGACAAGACGCTTGAAGAACTTTCCAAAGAAAGATACATCCGGGAAGTTCAGAATTTTCGAAACTTTTTGAATGTCTCTGGAAGACGAGCGCAGCAGGACCTTCGCATCAAGCGCAATATGTTCGTCAATCCATCGCTTGGCATTCTTGCCGGTCTGCTCTTCGGCAACAGCGGAGAGGTACTTCGGCGTAATGCCAAGTTCATCGGCATAAAACTTCACGGAATGCTGTTCGCGATGATGCTCAACAACGAGGTCAATAAACTGCGAGAATAGCACCTGTCCTCGGCTCTTGACCACGTCCGCAGTAGCAGGATCGCTCCTCATTCCAATGCATTCGTACAAGAGACCAATCAAATAATTTTTCAATATTTGCAGGCGGCACGAATTCATATCGGTCGTTTCAAACTTCTTTTTCAAGAATTCAAAGCTTGAGTTCATTTGTTCAAACTCAACTCTTTCCAATTGCATCAACGGATTTTCGCGAATTTTCAGAATCAAGCGAGTCGTGTCGTCAAAGCGTATAATCAACTCGTCGATCATATTTTTTGAACAAGCTATGCAGATGGGATCAAAATTTTCCGAAACATTCTTAGCGCGTACCACCTGTTCTGGAAAAACGACAAACAAAGAACCAGCTTCGAGTTTATAATGTTTCAAATCCAATTCAACATCAACAGAGCCGCGCCTCACAAGAAGAAGTGCCGCTGCCTGAACCTTCACGTAGTTTTCTAAACCAAGTTCCTTCAAGCTGTTGAACATGGCAATCTTGTCGGGGAACATGCTCACTTCGCGTAAAAGATTCAATATCGAAAAATCCGCAGTGCGGATGTTTGTGTTCTTATGAAAAAGGATGTTATTCATTATAGAAACATCTTAGTAAAATGTTAGGAAAACGTCAATTTTATAGACGACAAAAGCACAAGCCGCGCGACGAGAGGGGACAACAGAGCAAAGCGAGCGACGCTACCTTGGTTATCCTCAAATTCAATTGCAGGCTCGAAGCGTGTGATACTTTTCCTAAGACCTACACCTAAACCCCAAATTACATCGTCTTGAGAAGGTTGTCGAAATAAACAATCGTCTTTTCGAGGCCCTTGCGGAGCGGAATCGTCGGTTCCCAGCCGAGAGCTTCTTTTGCAAGCGAGATGTCCGGGCGGCGCATCTTGGGGTCGTCTCCGGGGAGCGGCTTATATACAATCTTACTCTTGGAACCCGTAAGGTCGAGCACTTCCTTTGCAAGTTCGAGCATCGTAAATTCGCCGGGATTGCCGATGTTCACGGGGCCAATTATCTTATCCTGATTCATCATGCGGACAAAACCTTCGATGAGGTCATCCACATAGCAGAAACTGCGCGTCTGGCTACCGTCACCGTAAATCGTAAGGTCTTCGCCGTTTAACGCCTGAACGATAAAGTTCGAAACGACGCGGCCATCGTTAGGCAACATGCGCGGGCCGTACGTATTGAAAATACGAACAATGCGGATATCAACTTTGTTCTGGCGGTGGTAATCCATGAAGAGCGTCTCGGCAACGCGCTTGCCTTCGTCGTAGCAACTGCGGATGCCGATGGGGTTCACGTTTCCCCAGTAGTCTTCGGTCTGCGGATGCACGGCTGGGTCGCCATAGACTTCGCTTGTACTGGCTTGCAAAATGCGAGCATAAACACGCTTAGCCAGCCCCAACATGTTAATAGCACCCATGACGCTCGTTTTGATCGTCTTCACCGGGTTGAACTGGTAATGGATCGGACTTGCGGGGCACGCCAAATTAAAAATGCGATCGACTTCCAAAAGAATCGGTTCAGTCACATCGTGGCGGATGAGTTCAAAATTACGGTTGTCACGCAAATGAGCGACATTCGCCATTCGTCCCGTGAAATAGTTATCAAGGCAGATAACTTCATGGCCATCGTTTAAAAGTCTTTCGCAAAGGTGACTCCCTAAGAAACCTGCACCACCAGTAACTAAACAACGCATAAAAGCTCCAAATTTTACTAACCGAGGGAAATATAGTAAAGAGGTACGAGCAATAAAGGCGACATGTTACGCCTGTGGAGTGACAGTGCGCGATTTCTTCGCTTTCGGCTTTTCTCTCTTCACTTTTATTTTCTCTTTCTTAACTTTTCCATCTCCGCTTTTTGCCTTGACGATAAAAAGAATACCCACAATGAGAGCAACTCCCAAAGCAACCGACAGCAACGCACTACGCAAGAATCCGGCCACAATAAAACATACAACACTTACTGATGCGACAAATAACGCATAAGGGAACTGCGTGTTGACGTGGTTCACATGATTACACTCAGCACCGGCACTTGCCATAATCGTCGTATCTGAAATCGGCGAAATGTGGTCACCGCAGACAGCCCCCGCCATGCAAGCCGAAATCGAAATAATCATCAATTCTGGATCCACACTGGAAAAAGCAGCAACGACAATCGGAATCAAGATACCAAATGTTCCCCAAGACGTTCCTGTCGAAAACGCAAGCCCGATTCCAACGATGAAAATAATTGCCGGCATAAAGTTCATAAGAACCGTAGCTTTCCCCGTAACAATACCCGCCACAAAATCCTTCGCTCCAAGCGTATCCGTAATTCCCTTCAAGCTCCAGGCGAGCACCAAAATAATAATAGCAGGAACCATCGCCTTGAAACCTTCAGGCAAGCATTCCAAGCACTTTCCTATCTTCAAAATGCGGCGGCCCAAAAACCAAATAACAGTCACGATAAACGCGGCAAAGCTACCATACACAAGACCAACAGAAGCATCACTTCCGCCAAACGCATCGACAAAACCTTTGTGAGCCTCTCCGCTTGCAAAATATCCGCCCGTATAAATTAATCCAAGAACGCAAAATAATATCAAAGTAACAATCGGGAACACCAAATCCAGCATGGTTCCACGAGATTGTTCAACATTTACTTTTTCCATTTTCGCATCGATCATTTCTGCTGCGGACTCGTAACTTTTCATCGGGCCAAAATCGACTTTCAAAAGAACCAAAGCAAACAAAGCGACAATCGTCAACAAAGCATAGAAGTTATATGGAATAGACTTGACAAACAAACCCAAACCATCTTCGCCTTCGACAAACCCCGTCACCGCAGCCGCCCACGAACTGACTGGAGCAATAATGCAAATCGGAGCTGCAGTCGCATCAATCAAATAAGCCAATTTTTCATGGCTCACTTTAAATTTATCCGTAACAGGGCGCATCACACTCCCCACAGTAAGGCAGTTGAAGTAGTCATCGACAAAAATCAGAATACCCAGAATAATAGTCGCAATTTGGGCTCCGACCTTAGATTTGATATGCAACTTCGCCCAATTTCCAAACGCAGCCGACGCTCCAGATTTATTCATCAAGGCAACCATCGCACCCAGCATTACAAGGAAAAAGAGGATGCCCACGTTCCACGGATCAGACACTTGCTTGACCATGCCATTCTTGAAAACGGCATCCAAAAACAGCGGAAAATCCCCTTGGCTAATAAAAAGGCCTCCAATTACAATCCCAATGAAAAGGGATGAATACGCTTCCTTTGTTATAAGGGCATGAATAATCGCCACGACTGAGGGAACCAACGCCCAAAATGTGCCATGAAAAACAGATACGACTTCAACAGCTTGCTGTTCCATAATTTACTCCTCTTTAAAAGAAATAATAAAAAAAATGCAAAATTAAAGAACCAAGCAATTCAAATTATTGCAAAAAATCCCCGATCAAGTCGGGGATGGCAGTTACGAACATTGTAAAGATGACGAATTACGAAAAAAATTATTTCTCTTTCTTATCGCCGTACCTGTAGCGGTAACCATAACCATAGCCATAGCCGTAACCATAGCCATAGCCATAAGAACTGCTATCATGGACACACTGGTTGAGCACGATGGCTTTTTTCTCCAATTTCGCCAAGCTCAACTGGTCAACCGTTTCCTGGATATTTTCCATAGAATGCTTCTTGTATTCAATAACAATCAAGCCGAAATCAACCAGCTTCGCTATCGCCTGGGCATCGGACACAAGCGAGTTTGGCGGAGTATCAATAACAACAATATCGTATTTCTGCCGGCAATCCTGCAACAGTTCCGCGAAAGCCTTAGATGCAATCATTTCACCTGGGTTCGGCGTATGGGAACCATTCGGCAAGAAATATGCACCTTCACCCAAATCCACAACAACATCTTCCAGTTTGCAGGATTTGGAGATAATGTCCGTCACGCCCTTTTCGCGCTTGTGCGAAAGCCTTGACTTGCGAAGGTCAGCATCAATGAACAGCACCCGTTTATCTTGTTTGGCAAAAAGATAAGTAAGGTTCAATGCGATAAACGATTTGCCCGCCCCCGGAGCGATACCCGTCACCATAAGCACATGGCCACCTTCATCGATGCACGAGAAATCCAAAGCTGTACGCAACGTACGAATCTTTTCTACCGCTAAATCCTCGGAATCCGCCTTCGCCAAAATAAAACGCTTGTCATCTACACCAGAAAGCTTATGACTAATCTTAGTCTTGGGAACTTTCGCATAGACGCTCACGCCGGTCTCGCGTTCGATTTCAGAGGACGACCCCACGCCGCGATTACGCAGATTGCGCAACATAAAAACAAAAACCCAGCTGAAAGCGAAACCGCCACCAAACCCGAAAAAAACTATTTTCTTACGGCTAGGCGAGACCGGCTTTTTGTGTATATAAGCCGGATCAACAATACGCACGTTACCGATTTCGCTTGCACGCACTACACGGAGTTGCTGGATGTTGTTCAAAACGGACGTATAGAGTTCATTATTAATCGAGACATCTTGCTGGAGCTTTAGCACATCCTGTTGCGTCGTTGGAAGTTTTTTCGTTTTACCTTCTTCACCAGCAAGTTCTTTTTGCAACCGTTCCTGCTGTTGCAAAATAGCCTGCATCGTAGGATGGTCCGACTTGAACAAACGAGATTTTTCTTGATACGCCTGCTGTAATGAAAGCAACTGTGTTCTTAACTCCACTTGACGTTTTAACGTACCTTGAGCCTCAGCACTTAAATCTACCGTTCCAGCCTTGTTACGGTAGCTCGTCAAAAGTTGCTGAGATGAATCCAATTTAGCCTTGATGGACGGGAGCTGCGCTTCCAAAAAAGCAAGGGATTTTTCGGCCTCGGCACTGCGCATTTCAACATTCTGGCGCACATACATCTCGGCAATGGCGTTAAGCACATCCGCAGCACGGTCAGGGTAGCGGTCCGAATAAGAAATTTCAAGGATGTTCGTATTTCTCCCCTTTTCATCCGCACTAACCGCCCCTTGCAGCCCCTCTGCCACTTTCAACACAGGAGCACTCCACAAAACAAATCTCTGCCCAGGCAACGCATTCATCGACTTAACGCAAATGGCAATAGAATCAGCCCCTACAGGAACACGGTACGTTTCGCCCACCTTGCCTTCTACGACGCTAGCCCCTAGCGGTGAAATTAATTCATACGAATCAGAAGATTTGACCTCAGCAATCCACTCCCCCTCCTTTTCTTCTTCCGTCAATGGTTCGGGCGGTTCGAATAAATCCAAGTCCATACGCCCCTCGCGATGCATAAGGCGGTCAATAAAGTCCATCGGCTCCGCACCATAATTCAAGTGCAATTTTTCGACCACAGGTATCAGTACGCTGAGACTCTTCATCAAATGAATCTCCGCCAAGGCAGGACTATGCGTTTCAAAGAGATCACCCATTTCAGCAATCGCCTTGCCACTCTTCGACTTCGTGTCCAATTGCAGCATCGCGGTACTTTGGAAAACGTCCCGGCTATAGCGGGCATAAATTACCCCCGTAATTAAACCGACAATGGAGAAAAATGCGAATATCATCCAATGACGACGGAATAAGTCGAATAGTCCGAGAACGTCTTCGGTCATATCAGTAGGCTTAAAAGACGCCATCGAAGGCAATTGTCTGTTTTGATTTTGTTCGGGTATATTAGTCATAAAGCTCCCATTTTGCAGAGCAAATATAAATATTTTTTTTCAAGCCCGATATTTACGACTTCTATGCACAGTCCGAATAGGTTACATGCCAATTTTTTCGCGGACTACATGCCCCATGAACACAACGTTACCGATGATATAGCGTTTCCACATGCGGCGCGGTTCCTTGAGCAACCTGTAGAGCCACTCCAATCCCATGCGTTGCCAAATTTCCGGAGCGCGTTTATAGGTTCCGGCAAAAAAATCGAATACAGCCCCGACAGTCCCCACATGGCAATGGATATTCAACCGGTTCCAGTTGGCATACGTCCACTTTTCCTGTTTGGGTGCAGTCATGCCAATCCACAGCAAATCAGGATTTGCCTCGTTAATCGCCCGGACCATGTTCTGGTCGTCTTCCAACGTAAACTTGGGCTTGTAGGGGGGAGAATAGGTCACCACCTCGAGGTTCGAGTAAAGCGCTGCTGACTTTTTGCGGATCAAATCAAGCACCTTTTCGCTCGACCCAAGGAACATCACCTTGCCGCCAAGCCGATTGAGACGGTGCATCTCGAATGCAAACAAATCCCACCCGGCAATGCGTTCCTTCGGTTGAGTCTTGGCCTTGAGCCAACGACACGCACGCACAATGCTGATGCCATCGGGAATCAGCACATCGCCCTTCGTCAACGCCTCTTCAAAAAGGGCATCCTTACGGGCGTTATTGTACGAAAACGCATTGATCGTGTTGATCAACAGCTTGCCATCAGGCAAATCGGCCAAATTGGCCCGACAACCGAGAAGATTGAGCTCCCTTATACTTATCATAAGTTATACCATCCGCATTGGACAATAATAGCAAATTATAAGCATTTTGCAAGTTATCTACAAAAGAAAAAAAAAATTAGCACATCGCCATTCTGAAGCCAAAGCCAATAAATCTATAAATTTAACGGAAGTATGATTACGACCGCAATCTATTCTTGAAAAGATGAAACGATTTTCCACTCACCGAGGGTGCGTTTTTCGGCATCGAACGAGACGCCGATTTTAAACAATTTTTTCGGAGAACCATTCACAGCCAAGCGAGCCGAATACGGGATCAAGTAACCCCGATCGTCAATTTGCTTGAGAGCGTCATCGACGGTCCCGTTTCCATCCAACATAAACTCAAAAACATAAACTGCATCGGTCGTTTCGACGACGACATCGCAACGGCCTGCCGCAGACTTTTCTTCGCAACGCGTCAAGTACGGTGTCGCCAAGCTGAACACACAATACACAATCGTCTTGTAGTGCAATTCGCCCTGCGGTTCCGAGTCGTACGGGACACCACTCATATACGCCCGAATGACCTGAAGGACTCCGTCGATGTCGCCATCCTTCATTCCCTGAATTACCCGGCTCACGACAGTCGAATATGCGGTGCTCTGCCCGGTATAATACGCAAGAAGACACTTGGTAAAGCCTTCCGCGACTTCGTGGTTCGGGAATGCTAACACATAGGGCGAAAACTCTCCTCTGTTAAATTTTTTGATGGTGAGGTATCCGCTCTGGTACAGCATCGGGATGGGATTATCGGCTGTTTCGGTGGGGGAATCGAACACTTCGGCGGCGACGGCAAACCCCTTGTCGAATAGCTCCGCGTCCATTTTGTATTTTTTAACAAGCTTTGTCAAAATTGTCGGCGTGCCAGTCGCAAACCAATAATTAGCGAGATTCTTTTTGCTTAAAGAACTTATCAGACTAAATGGATTAAAAATATCTGGAGAATTTTCTGAAAAATGGTAGCCGTCATATTGACGCGTCAGGGCTTCGCACGCTTCGTCGTATTTCATGTCGTTTTTATCTGCAAGTGCTTGAATTTCAGGCTGCATCTGGGAGAAAACTTCTTCCTTGGTGATGCCGCAAATAGCCGCATATTCGTCATCCATCGTGATGACGTTCAAATTATTGAGTTCGCTGAAGATACTGAGCTGGCTGAACTTGCTGATGCCGGTAAGGAACACGAAGCGGAGAATACCGCCTAAGTCCTTAAGGGGGCTGAACAACTTCCGCATTTCATTCTTGAGCGTGAGCTGGAGTTCTGGATTTTCCATGCTGTCGAGCAGCGGAGCGTCGTATTCGTCAACGAGCACCACGGGAGGCATGCCGGTGGATTCATGAGCAGCCTTGATCAGCAATTCGAAGCGAACGCCCCAAGCCGACTTATCAGACGGTTCAAGCCCGTATTGCCGCTCCCATTCCCCGAGTTTCAAGTTAAGCGTGTCCGCCAAATCTTCTTCGGTAATGAACTTGTTCCCAGCAAAGCTCAGCTTGAACACCGGGTATTTTTTCCACTCGGATTCGAGCCTTTCCATGGCAAGGCCCGCAAACAGTTCCTTGCGGCCTTCAAAATAACATTGGAGAGTGCTTATCAACAGCGATTTGCCGAACCGCCGCGGACGAGACAGGAAATAAAATTGACTCGTATGAGTCAACTTATAGACAAGATCTGTCTTATCAACATAGAAATATTCGTTTTCACGAATCTGTGCAAAATCCTGCACACCAATAGGAAATCTCTTCAACGCCATACCACTAATTTAATAATTTCGGTAAAGCAACGCAATAGGGCTCAGTTCTGATAGTTTGATTAGACGACTTCAATTACGAGTTCGAAATATCGTGCGTATGAGAGAATTAAACCAAATCCACGGACATTTCTTTTTTGAGTATTTCTATAGTTTGCAAAATAAACGAATTTGCAAGCGGTTGTTGGCAAAATTTGCAAAGTTTTGCTTTTTCAAAATTTTTCGTTGTAGATTAAAGCCTCTAAACTTAACGGAGGGACTTTTATGAATCAATCTATTCCAGAAAAGCTGAAAGGCAAAACCTACATCGATCCGAGAACCGATACCGGATTCAAGAACTTGTTCGCCAGCAAGGATGCCATCAAGGACTTTGTTGACGGAATCCTGCACCTGAAAGGCGACGACCAAATCAAGGATCTGAAATACTCGTTCGATGAAGTGATTCGTTTTATGGTTCCCAAGGAACGAAAAATTTCTCTGGACGCTTTCGCAACGACCAACTCCAATCGCTTTCTCAACATCGAAATGCAAAAAGCGGACCATGGATTCTTTATCGACCGAACCATACTGTATAAAGCTTTCTTGATTATCAGGGGCAAACAGGAAATGGAAGAAACGGAAGAATTCAAGGCACTTTCCAAAGAAGAAAAGGAGTACAGGCGGTACGAAATCCCTGAATGCATTTCTATCTGGATTTGCGACTTTGAATTGCCGCAGACAATGGGGAATTACATTGACGAATGGGCCGTTTACAGCAGGGAATCGCTGAACAAAGGGAAGGCCGAAGCGATTTTCCCGAAAAATAAGTATATTATGGTTAATCTGACAAGGTTCAACAAAACCGCAGACGAAGTGAAAGACCCCGTTGACATTTGGCTCTACGTGCTCAAGCATGCGCATGAAGGCAAGCCTCTCCCTGACTTTGGGAATGACATTGTCAACGAAGCCTTGAACCGCATCAAGATCGAAAATTTGGACAAAACAACTTTGACCGAAGCGGAGAGAGAAATGACTACAAAAGAAGAAATCGCTTGCTGCTTGGCGAGTGCCAAGATAGAAACAAGACGCGAAACAAGGCACGAAACTAAAATCGAAATGGTCGATGCCATGCTTGCAAATGGAAAATTGAACGATGAAGAAATCGCCGCCATTTCCGGCTTTTCCAAAGATGACATTCTCAAACGCAAAGAGATCCTGACAAAAAGGCGATAGCCTCTAAATTTACCGAAAGAATGATTACGACCGCAATCTATTCTTCAAAAACTGAAACGATTTTCCACTCACCGAGGGTGCGTTTTTTAACATCGAACGTAGCACCAATCTTGAACAATTTTTTCGGAGAGCCGTTTGCTGTCAATCGAGCCGAATACGGAATCAAGTAACCCCGATCGTCAATTTGCTTGAGAGCGTCATCGACAGTCCCTTTTCCATCCAGTTTAAACTCGAACATATAGACCGCATTGGCGGTTTCGACAACAGCATCGCAGCGACCAGCGGCACAACATTCCTCGGTACGCACGACATACGGCGTACACAGCTTAAAAATCAGGAAAAATACTGTCTTGTAGTGGTTTTCGTCCTGACGTTCCGCATTATACGGAATACCACCAATAAACGCTTTAATAAGGACAAGGGCGTTGTCAATGTCGCGAGATTCCAAAGAATCTACAAGTCGCAACAGGAAAGAGTCGTTTTGAACAACGTCGTCCATCGCATAATACGGCATTAACGCTTTCAAGAATCCAAGGCGAACTTCATCATTCGGGAATCCCAGAATAAACCGGTTTCCTGACTTCGCCGTTTTAATGGTCAGATATCCACTCTGATACAGCATCGGGATAGGGTTTTTAGCAGTCTCGGTCGGAGCATCAAACATGTCCTGAGTAGCATCAAAACCGGAGTCAAATGGAACCGGATCAACCTTGTACTTGCTCATGAGCCGAGTCAAAATCGTCGGCGTGCCAGTTGCAAACCAGTAGTTCGCAAGTTCGCGCTTGGTTAAAGAATTTATCAAGCTGAACGGGTTAAACACGTCCGGCGAATTCTTACTGAAGTGGTAGCCATCATATTGACGAATAAGTGCCTCGCACGCTTCGTCGTATGTCATGCCGTTCTTGTCCGCGAGAGCTTGAATTTCGGGTTGCATCTGGGAGAAAACTTCTTCCTTGGTGATGCCACAGATGGCCGCATATTCGTCATCCATCGTGATAACATTCAAATTGTTGAGTTCGCTGAAGATTGAAAGCTGGCTGAACTTGCTGATGCCAGTAAGGAACACGAAGCGCAGAATGCTGCCGAGGGCTTTCAAGGGACTGTAAAGGCTACGGACTTGAATCCGGATATCATTAAAGGATTCCATTCCGAAAGTGTCAAGCATCGGGGCATCGTATTCATCAACAAGAACTACAACTTGCTTACCGGTTTGCTCATGAGCAGCTTCTATAATACGAGCCATTCGCACGCCCCAAGTGTGAATGTTTGGCTCGGGCGTAACTCCAAATCGTTTTTCATGAGGTTCTAGAATTTTGTTCAGTGATTCGACAAGGGAATCTTTGCCAGAATATTTTACGAGGCTCATATCCAGCCGAATAACCGGGTACTTTTTCCACTCAGTTTCGAGCCTTTCCATGGCAAGGCCTGCGAACAGCTCCTTGCGGCCCTCAAAATAATATTGGAGCGTGCTAATCAACAGCGATTTGCCGAACCGCCGCGGACGGGACAAAAAGTAATACAAGTCTGTATGCGTCAACTCATAGACAAGATCCGTCTTATCTACGTAATACATACCTTCTTCGCGAATTCTCGCGAAGTCCTGCACACCAATTGGAAATCTCTTCAACGCCATACCACTAATTTAATAATTTCGGTAAAGCAACGCAATAGGGCTCAGTTCTGATAGTTCGATTAGACGACTTTGATTACGAGATTGAAGTATGAAGAGTAGGAAAATGTAGCGAACCCCAGCCGAAAATTTGAAATATTACGTTCATTATAATTCGTTGCAATATTTTTTACATTCCCTTTTCAGACAACAACTTATTATACAAATCACCAATCTGTTTATTTATTGTATTTATATTAAACGTAGTTTCTGCAAAGCAAGCAGATTCCTTAGCAATAGATTCTCGAAGATCTCTGTCCGTTATAATTCTTTCCATACAGTCCGATAGTTTTTCTACATCTCCCGGAGAAAAAAGAAGCATGTTTTTCCCATCTTTTGCAACATCAGGAATACCACCAACCGGAGTCGTTATTACAGGCAAACCAAAACTCCAAGCATCCAAAACACTCATAGGAAATCCCTCTGCATAAGAAGGTAAACAAAAAACGGTCGCTTCACGGAAAGCTTTTTCTTTATCAAGCCCATTAACCCAACCAAGCCATAGAACTTGATCGCTAACATGCAATTCTTCAGCAAGCAATTTTCCCTTTTCAACTTCACCATTTCCAGCAAAAACAATCTGCCAATCAGGATATTTCACGGCTATTCTAGCAAAAGCCTTTATCATATCATCGTAACCTTTCCTATGGCATATTGTTCCAGCATAAAGAATAGAGAACTTTTTTGACAGAACACAAGAAAGGTTAGAATCTAAAGAAGAAATATTGAGAGAGGGTGGACAAGGATTGTAAATAACTTGAACCTTAACAAAAGGAAATATAGTTTCAACTTCTTTTTTCCAATACTCACTCAACACAACAACTCTATCAGCCCTCGCAAACAAAAACTTGTACAAAAAAGCATATTTACTTCGAATAGTCGTTTCAACAGAAAATGAATGAAAATGTATAACCGTTTTTTTTGATAATAGCTTTGCAAACCAAACAAAAATAATTTTTCGCATGGCAGAAGGAGGTTCGCTTAAATGGATATGCACCAAATCATAAAATGGCAATAAAAATAAATATTCAATAAATGCTGGAATAACCTTCAAAAACTTTAACAATAGGCCTTTATCTATATGGGTTTCTATCCATTTGCAATGAAATTCATTCCATTGAGCTCCCTGCTGATGAGCTTTTACGACAGAAGTTATTCCACCACGCGTTTTATGCGATGTTGCAACAACAAGAACTTTAGGCATAAACTATTCCTTAAATTTCAAGATTTTAGCAGGAATTCCTCCAACAACAGCATTATCAGGAATATCCTTTGTTACAACAGCCCCTGCACCAATAGTAACGTTATTACCGATCCGTACAGGACCAAGAATAGTCACACCAGTACTTATATAGACATTATCACCAACATAAATATTACTATCAACCTGATCTGGAGTTTTTCGACCAAAAAGAACCATAGGTAATATCGTTGTATTCTTTCCCGTATGCACATAAGTATTCATCCTTACAAATCCTGGATGAACTATATATGCTCCAGGTCCTAGAACATTAGGCATAATATAAAGCCCTGATTTTTTTTTCAATCTTCGGTAATTCCACATACACAAGATATATGGAATTAAATTAAAGATATTTCTTTTTTTATTGAGATAGTATTCATAATAGCGTAAAGCTCTCATAAAGACAATAGGAAGATAATCATCTGCAAATGTTATCCATTTTATAAAACGTCTTTTAAAAGAAACAGAATTCCTATCTTCTTTTAAATAGTATTGCAAATCTGATTTTGACTTTATCATTAATAGACCTCTAAAACTAATTTACTGTTAATGAACCCATAAATTTCATTTTGTTCGTAATTATAAGGAAAAAAGGAATTCTGCTAAATGTTTTCCAACAGTTTTGTAATTAAAAAATTTAAGTCCCACATTATAACCATTTTTTCCAATTTCTCTAGATAACTCTGGATAGGCTGAAATCCACTTAAATGCATCAATAAAACCTTGCGGATTGTAATTGCAAAAGAATGCCGAATCCTTATCTTTAAAATAGAAGTCGACTTCACCAACTTGGCAAGTTATAATTGGTGTAGCCGCTGAGGTGTACTCTGCTATTTTTTGACTAAAACGAGCATGATCTTGTTCAGAATTTGGATCCATGGGGATTATTAATCCCAAAGCATTTTCGTATAAAGAAATTAATTCGCTATATGAAATTTTTCGTTTAACTTTAACAAAATCCCCTCCCTTTATGCGTTCAATATGATCAACTATAACTTGTACCTGCGAATCGCTACCAGCCAAGATCAAAATTAAAATTTGATTATTTTTCTCACTTTTTTTATAGCTTACAAATGCATCTACAAGAGGTATTATAACTCGAGTGTATGCGGCATAAACACAATAAACAAAATAGTTAGAACTATTATTTTTTTCTTTGATTCTTTTAAACTCTGCTAATACAGGGACTTTTAAATATGGTTTGTTAAATTTTTTTATTTTTTTTATAATATATTCACTAATAGGTAAAATTCCATCTGCCAAATATCCAAAATTTTTCGTGTATAAGTAGGTACTAGGTTTTCGTAAAGGATGTGTTGATTTTATCGTGGGCAACCACTCATGAGATATAACGGCAATCTTATATCCGTATTTATGAGCGTAAAAACAATAAATTCTGTAGATGTGATAATCAGGGGCTTCCAATATCACAATATTCTTTTGGTTTTGCTTATATAGATTCTTCAAGTCTTTTTTCCAACTTGAAAGATTCCCTAACCAACTTATAAGCTGATTTCCTTTTTTGGGGTAAGAAATTACATCGCCAACATTTGCATAATGGAGTACAGAACGTCGTTCAACACAAGAGCAACCAACAATAGAATTAATTATTGTTACACACGCTCCCTGTTCCACAAGGCCACGCGCCATGAATTCTGTTTTAGTATTAGTTGCAGAAAAACTATAACCAAAACTAGAACCTGTCCCTAAAAATATAACATTCAAATTATTCACTAATCGTCCTTATCACTTTACATGGGTTTCCAGCAGCTACAACATTGGCAGGAATATCATGAGTTACAATACTCCCTGCTCCAATCACGCTATTCTCGCCAATATGTACACCTTTTAAAACTTTAACACCATATCCCAACCAAACATTATCCTCTATCACAACAGGAGCATTCTTACCTGTTCGAGGATCACCAGAATGCCAATCGCTATCTGTTATCAAAGTGTTAGCACCACATCTAACATTATTACCTAGTTTTATCGACAATGCTGCACCCATAACAGTTCCAGAAAAACCACAATTATTGCCGATATAAATTTCAGAATTTCTAGCAATTGTTGAAATCATACAAGGCGAATACACACCAATCAAATTTGATCGGTGCGATGAATTAAATCGGCAATTATCTCCTATAGAGATAATACTATTGGGTTCTGTGCGGAATACAGTTTTTCCATAAAACTGATTCTTTAGACCGATATTCACGCCCCACCACCATGCAGTTAGAATATTTGGTAAAAGCCAAATATGCGGGCGAATTCTATTTGCAACAACATTGCTATAATGAGCTAGACTATTCGATTTATGCAACATAAATATTACCAATAGCAACCAGATTCAACAGATGACGCATTTTTTATTTTTTCAGATCCATCTGGATACACCCAATACTCATTAAACAAATCTCTGTAGCAAGAGTTCGTGTATTGAGACTCCCAGCGTTTTCCTTTAATTCCAAACAAGAGCTGTAACCCTCCCCCTAGATGAAATCCCTTTTTCCCGATTTCTTTGCAATGCGCCGCCAAAGGTAAGCCATAAGCACCACACCCAATAAGAGCCACATCAAAATCTGTATGATCGATTTGCTTAATCATCGAATCCAGAGCTTCAAACCAGTTGGCAAATTTACATTTTTCACCCGCTAAAGTTTGTACAGCCTTTATAACAGTAAGACTCTTAAAATCAGGGAGCCAGTCCTTTGAAGGGAATAAATGGGCTCTTTTTTCATACTGTTTTTCAATGGTTTCCTTAAAAGGGTGAATAACAAGGACCTTTTTTCCTTCTAAAGCCTTCATCCAGGAATGTTCAACAAAAAATGGATACAGGGCTTCAAACTGAAAGAACTGACACTTGGAATTGAATGGCAAAAATTTTTCATAATAAGAAAAGCGCCCAGCCAAATCCATTGTCGGAATATACTTCATATACAATTCTGCAAACTTTTCCAATTCTTTTAAATTACCACCGGGAAAGAATCCAGAAAATTGACACAAGTTATTGTCTAATCTAGGGAAATCCCACCAGGGAAGTCTCGTTTTGTCAGTAATGTAATTAAGCAATTTCTTGAAATAGCTTATATCACTATGAACCGTAATGTAATTATTTATGACGGCACCTTCTGTCGTCCCCATTCTACCAATAAAGCAAGGCTTATCCGCACTTAATAAATCAAAAATGGCTTGATTGGCATTTTCTCTCTCATTTTCGCTAGGCCAAGACTGTCCAACATATTTTTTTCTAAAAGCTTTTTTGTAGACATTGCTTAGCAGCTTCATTATTTTCGTCTTCATATTACACCCTCGTATCATTTACGCGCTCATTCGACAAATAAATTGATTCATAGATACGTCTTAATTCTTGAGCAACATTTTGGGGATTATGCCTTTGCGATGCTCGTACTCTCGCATTTTTCCCCATATCAACATATTTAGCATAATTTTTTTCACAATCCATTATAAGCCCGGCAAGAACATACGGTTCTCCTTCCTGATACATATTCCCTTCAACCCCATCCTTCATCATACTTGCAGTACCACCAACATAGGATGCAATTATGGGCATACCAAGCATCATCGCCTCGCATAATGAATTTGGACTATTTTCAATTCTACTCACCTGAACAAATAAATTTGAAGACATCATCTTTTCAATCAGCCGAGAAGAATCCATACGGCCTAAAAATTTAACACTCGATGAATTTTTGTTAAAAGATGTCATTTTTTCAGAATACAAAGCTTTTTCGTCATTAGACGTTATACCAAGAACGTTCCATTCAAAAACAAATCCTGCATCTTCTAAAATTTGGGCCGCTTGGAAAATCACTTCGACCCCCTTCCACAAGCCAAAACTTATTGTCGAAACAATCTTGAATTTTCCATTTGATGGAGCAGTCCATTCTTTTTTGAAAAAATCGCTACGAAGAATTTCATTACAGGTATAATATTTTCTTTTCGGGTTCAATGCCAATGAACACATTTCATCCCACTTCGTACGACCAATAATATTATCTATTATTCGGTAAATTCTTTTTTCCCTTAACGATTTTCTGCAAAAATGGCGATACGAAGCAATAGAATCATCTAACAAAACCCTTTTTATAAAGGGGGAATTTTTTTTAACAATCTCTTTAGGTATTCCTGAAAAATACTTATTCTTATAAGGTCCCAAAATTCCTTGCACAGACATACAGATTTTACGAGCGCCAAGATTCTCTGCAATTAGCCCAAAATTTTCCTCAGATCCATGAATATGGATTACGTCAGGATTAACACTAGATACAACATCTAGCAAACGAGGAACTTCAACGGCGTCGAAGCAATCAGAAAATTGGGATCTAAGTCTATAGATATACCTTCCAATCTTAGAACTGTTTCCTGAACGCAATACAGGATGATAATATATGCCGGAATAGCAAAAAGGTTCCATCGGCACCCCCCAGTAAAAAGCTATATGCAGCTCCACTTGAGGGTCTTTTTTCATTTCTTGAGAAAGAGCGTACAACCACCCACCACCAGTGACAGGTTTTCCAGTGAGCTTTTCTTCAGCCTCACAGGGCGTATTAGCAAACCAAAGAATTTTCATGAGATTCTACTAATAATATGGTAAATAATAATGGGGTAAATATTTTTTGTATAACTTAACAGGATTATCAATCCATAAAGAAGGAGCTTCAAAAATTGTTTCAAAATTTTTAAAACCATAAGACATAGAATGCTTATCATTTACAAAATAAGCATTATAATAAAGACGGCATGAAATTAAAACAACCATAAGCATCAACATCTTTGCAAATTTAATTTTTCCCTCAATCAACAAGTTTTCTATAGAAATTACAATCGCAAAAATTGTGCAATATTGATAATACAATACAATTCGCCCCATATCTTTTTGAAAGTAATTTACCGTAACAAAATATAATAAAGAAGCTTTTATCAAAACAAGCCTTATACCGGATTCTTTGTTTCCATAATAAAGCAAAGTCAAAAAAACAACAGTTTCATAAAAAATATAAACAAACGTTTTTGATCTTCCACTTTCTAACTGTTGAGCATAATGGGCAAATTTTTCGGTTCTATCAGATAAAAAATAAAAAATAGAATCCGCATAATCTGACAAATTTATTAGATATTGAAGCAAAAATAAAAACAACAAAAAAACAGACATCTTTTTCGTAAGAGGTTGTTTAAGAAACACAATAGGCAGTAAAAACAACGCACCGACAGATGCTTTATGAATCATAAATGCGGCAACAAAACAGAGGAAAATATAAAAACTCTCCTTTGAAAAAAATCTTTTATCTTTAAACGATTCTAAGGACGACAAATACACACCAAGCATAACAAAAGATACAGACAAAAATTGTCTTTTCAGAGTCATAAAAGTAATCACGTAACTAAAATTAATCAGTAAAATAAAAACAAACAACCAAAGAAATCTTTCGTCAAAGCTTTTCTTACATAGCTTATACATTACAAAAATTTCAAAAGCGGCTGTTACAAGATAGTATCCAATACCTCCTATAGGTTGACAAAGTTTTAATAAAAAAGCGCACAAAGGTTCCACAACTTCGCCAAATTCAAAAATAGATTTTTCTGTATTATTTACCCAATTAAACTTACTAAGCATAACACTATAGTCAACAGTGTTATAGAATTCAAAACCATAAATAAAGAATATTACAAAAAAAGTTAGTTTATAATACAAATCACGGTCATTTTGTTTTTCTAAACAACCCACCTTATAAGCTAAATAAAACGCAATTATTGCTAAAAACGTATAAAGCATTTGACTTTTTTATATTCCAATCCAATAAAAAAATTTATTTATTCCAAAGCACTAGACGAATGAAGAACATTCTTCTAAATGTAAAAAATAGTTACTGTGCAAAATGTACACATATTTTAAACCAATCTTTTTTTTGTTTTTTCAGTCACTTTCAGATGAACCAATTTGATATATGCTTTTTCCCGCTGTAAAAAAATTCCTTTTCTAAATTTCCACAATATCACTAATCTTACAATCCACAAACGGAACTATCGCAGTTGCCCAAGCCATGCCAACACCAAAAGCATTCAGCATCAGGTTCTTGCGACCTTGCATTTTGTCTTTCAATTCGCTCACAATTGTCAGCGGCACAGAAACAGACGACGTATTTCCATATTTCTGGATTGTCCATGGAATTTTGTCATAGTTCAGCTTCATTTTCTTAGCAATGAAGTTGTTAATGAAGGCATTCGCCTGGTGAAATACGTAGTAATCAACATCTTCGATGTTCATGCCGACATGAGCGAACAAACCCTTGATATCTCTCGGAATTTCGACAATCACAAAATTGAATACATCGGCCCCCTGCATGTGGCCCTGCTCATCATTGCGAATGTTGCCGTATTCATCAACGACCTTGTCTCGCAATGTTTCAACAGAACTCATATTGCGGTATCCGCCGCCTGGAATCATGATCAATTCGCCGCGCGAGCCGTCGGAGTTCAACGAAAAATGGCTTTCGCCGAACTTTTCATCACGTTCAATCAAGGCGGCAATGCCAGCATCGCCAAAAATGAAAGCTTCGCGCCTGTCCTTACGGCTGTATACTTTGGAACGAGTTTCTCCATCAAGCAGTAATGCTTTGCGGAATCCCTTGTTTTCCATAAGCGCATAAACAATGCTCAACGCATTGATAAAGCCAGAACAGCCAAGTGAAATGTCAAAAGCCATTGTCGTCATCGGTAGCTTCAGCCTATCCTGCAACAAAATAGATGTTGCGGGCATCCTGTAGTCTGGAGTCTGCGAAAGGAAAACGACTAAATCAATTTCGTTACGGTCAATATTGTTGTCCGCAATGAGTTTTTCTGCAGCAGCAAAGCACAAGTCAGAAGAACAAGTTTTTTCATCGGCAAAGCGGCGTTCAAAAACCCCGACCTTGTCAACGACTTTTTTTACTTCTTCCCTAGGCCAAATATCAAGATCATACTCATAGTTGTTGATGACATTCTTCGGCACGCAAGCGGCCATCGCCGTTATTCCAACATCTTTAAAAGATACTATAGGCATACCAATTACTCTCTTATACTCGCCAAATTATATCCATATTATTTTTCCCATAAATCATAAGGGAATGATTCTAAAAGTCCTTTGCGTAAACCAGATAAATCTGGTAATGGTAAAGGATCCATAGTCAAAGCTTCTTCAAAAGACTCTGCAATTTTTATATTAGTTCTTCCTGTGCTATAATAGTAGTCCAAATATTTAAAATCTGTAAACTTGGGCAAACATCTAAAAAAGACCGCAGGGACGCCATACGATTCGGCCAAGATTATTCCGTGAAGTGAAGATGTATAAACGATTTCACTTGATACAATTTCATCTATAACTGATTTATAATCATTTGTGTTCATTGATACGATATTTTCATTAGGATGATTTGTTCTAAATTGTCGTTCATAAACAAATTGCGGAATAATCAACCTTCGTTTATCTTTTTTTACATCTGGATTATATATCAAAGGCATCAATATAGCTGGATCCCCGAAAACACCAGGACATTTAAAGCCATAATCTTCCAAAACCTTTTTTGTCAATGGACCTCTGACTGCACGAATATCCAGCTTTCTACGGCTTATTTTCTGCAACAAAAAAATTATATGAGAGAATCCTGGAATATTGAGTCCTTTTTGATAAAGAGCTTTTGTTTCAAAAGGAAACATACCACTTCCCCAAATAGTTGCATCTTGATAACCGCCTTGAATATTGGATCCTACGCAATAGAGATGTTTTGTAGAAGAAACTTTAGCGTTAATGTCTATTCCTTTTTGTTTTAAAAAGTATTCTACGATAACCTCTCCTAAAGAATCACCCAAATTATATGGTTTATTCTGATATAAATCATAACCAAATCGTTTAGGGTGATATTGATATATGTTGACTTGATTTTTCTTTGCGGGAATATCTAAATAGGATGCAATAATACTATTCCCTTTATAAGCTAGGCAAATCTCTCTTAAAATATACCTCAACATCCTAACTATTCTTTTCAAAAAAGAAGCCAATCGCCTAAAAATGTTATATGTTTTTGCCAACATTTATATTACCTAAGAATCACTCCGCCATCAACAACTAATGTATGTCCTGTTACCCAAGACGATGCATCTGATAGCAAATAAATAATAGCGTGGGCGATATCTTCCGGTTTACCCAAACGTCCCAAAGGATAATGCATCGCATTTTCTTTAAGTTGATCTTCAGAAATAGTCCCTGCAGACAATATATTCGTCATCACAAAACCAGGATTTACACTATTTCCTCTTATGCCGCTCTTGGCCATTTCAAGGGCAAATCCTTTCATGAAGGCATTTAAGCCACCTTTAGAAATTCCATACATCGTGTTACCGACTGTAGAAATCATCACTCCACCAATGGAAGAGGTAAATACAACAGAACTGCCCTTTGATAGTTTTTTCTTTTTCAAGAGACGTTGTGTCAAAAGAACAGGTCCAATCATATTCACGTTCAACACTTCGGACAAATCAGCGTTGTTAATAAATTTGACTGGAAGAGTCTTAACAATGCCTGCATTTAAGGATACACCATCAAGAGCCGGCAAAGATTCAACCAAAGCTGAAACACCGTCTTCATTGGACAGATCAGCAATGAACATCTGATGCTCCTGACCGTAAGATCTATCCAATGAATCAAAAGTTTCTTTTAAGCGAGCCTCATTTCGGGCTGTAATGCAAACGCAAGCACCCATCTTGGAGCATTCAATAGCCGTTGTGCGACCAATTCCTGACGAAGCTCCAGTTACAAGAACCTTCTTACCTTCTAATGAAAACGGATTATACGACATGAACCTTATCTACCTCCTCATCCGATACTTCAACAAGATCGGATATTACTAGGTTATCTGTTTCAAAATAAGTTGTACCCCAAGAAAGTCCAACACCAAAGCCACAGCAAATGAATTTTGCTGGCTTAACATCGGCCTTTCCCTTAAGTTCAGCCACAATAGTCATGGGGATACTAGCCCCATTCGTATTACCAAAACGATACATACTAGACGGAACTTTTTCCATCGGCAGTTTTAACTTTTTGGCAATCATGTTGTTCATCTTGCTATTCGCTTGATGGAAAACATACCAATCCGCCTGCAAATAATCAAAATTATAATGTGTTGCAAGAGATTTGACCGACTTTGGAGCAGCCGTTATGCCAAAAGAGAAAACATCCATTCCTTTCATGCGAGATTGGAGCCTATAGGTTTCCTTTCCGTCAACAATCTCTGTATCGAAACTGGCTGGAGTAACAGGATTGCGAGCTCCACCTTCTGGTGTAATGATCGCGTCAAAGCCACTGCCATCTGTACCAAAATGGAATTTAATGCCAGCATTACATTCTTCATATTCCACGGCGGTAACCGTTCCCGCACTGCCAAACAAAGGATTTCTACGGCGTTGCGGTCCTTTGAAACGAGCCTTAGCTTCACCGCACATGACCAAAGCTTTTTTTATAGAACCTCTGCCAAGAATAGATGCTGCGGAACTCAACCCATAGACCCAACCAGAACAACCTAATGAGATGTCTTCAGCATAGCATTCTTGTGGAAGTCCCAATCGATCCTGTAAAATACAAGCTGTTGCTGGCAAAATATAGTCAGGAGTTTGCGAAACAAAGAATATCGCACCGATATCTTCTTTGTTCCATTTTAAATCAGATATGAGTTTTTCCGCAGCAGCATAACACAAATCTGATGTTGTCAGCGAATAGCTAACCCGACGTTCTTTTACACCCGTCGTTTTAACAAAATCCTCCGGAGAATACTCTGTAGAAACAGCATCATCTTCTGTTGGGTGTAAATTGTCGGCAATATTTTGAGGAACACCGGCCGATATGCCGGCAATTCGAACGTTCGGGAAAGACAAAAACGCCATTATTTTTTTCCTTTCACAGTATTGAACAAATCTTCAATGGTTGTAGCATTTTCAAGGTCTGCGCCTTTGAGCGTGACATCATATTCTTCATCAACCATTGCAATGATGTTAAGAGCCATCAAAGACGACCATTCGTCCAAGTCGTGGAACTTGGTGTCTGCCTTGAATTCGGCAGCATCAGTTTCTTCGAACTGTTCGGCAAAGTGTTCAATGAATTCGTTGATATCCATGTTTATCTCCTATTTATGGTTATTTGTTTATAGTTAAAAAGAAAGTTTTGTTGCAGGGACCCCAAATACATGGAGTCCATCTTTTATATTACGTGTTACTAGACTATGCGATCCAACATCGACATTGTTTCCAACCTTTTTTTGTCGAATTAGAGTTGAACGAACATGCATTATAGACTGGGAGCCAATTTCAGCACCTCCCCCTATAAAACAATATGCTTCGATAGATGTATAATCACCTATTTTCGTATCATGCCCTATATCGCAAAAAATATGTATTATGGAATGCTTTCCAATGGAAACGTTATCAGAAATCACTGCTAACGACGAAATGTAGGATCCTTCTCCAACAGTTGCAGTTGGATTGACGTAGGCTTTATTTCCTATAATAGAAATAAAATGCCCTCCTTTTTTTTCAATTATGTCCGCGTAATGCTTGCGCCATTTTGGGTCTCCCATAGCGACAAAGAAAACATCATCTGGCTGAACTACGTAATCTTCTGGTGAGGATATTATAGGTGGATAATTCCCTTTTAATCCTTCGAAAGCGTCTGTTTTGCTGTCAAGGAAACCTTTGATATCAAATTCACCGTTGATATAAGCCTTCGTGTAAATGACAGTAGAAAGGATTTCTCGTCCCCATCCTCTTGCACCCACAATCAATAAATGCTTCATTCTTTCTATATCCTCATTAAGTTACTGTGATAATATTGTTTATGAGTTATTCGCATTTGTTATTATGTCAATAACACGGCTTATATTTTCGTCCGTAAGCCCAGCATACATAGGCAAACAAATGACTTCGTCCGCCATACGTGTTGCCACAGGAAGATTTTCCTTAGTTGCAGATGGCAGTCCGCGATAAACGGCAAAACTTGAAATGAGCGGATAGAAATAACGGCGACCCAAAATGCCATTTTCCTTCATTTTTTCATAAAGGGCATCACGGCTCATGCCGTACTCCTTTTCGTTCACGAAAATTGGAAAATACGAATAGTTGTATGTGACATCATCGCGTTCCTTGAACATCGAAATTCCGGGCACATTCTCGAGTGCGGCTCGATACCTTAAAGCAACATTCTTACGAGCTGCAATAGCGTCATCAATATGTTTCAAATTGCACAAGCCATAAGCAGAGCGAATCTCATCCATCTTGCTGTTGATACCGGGAGCAACTACAGTTGTTTCACCAGCGAATCCAAAATTTTTGAGATAATCTATACGTTTTTTCGTGCGTGCGTCGTGACAGATGAGGGCACCGCCTTCAACAGTATTATATGTTTTGGTGGCATGGAAACTGAGTGTATTCATATCGCCAGCATCCAAAATCGTCTTGCCATTAATTTTCACATTGAAAGCATGAGCAGCATCATAAATAACAGCAAGTCCATAGCAATCGGCGATTTTCTGAATGGCTTCAATATCACACGGATTCCCATAAACATGTACCGGCATGATTGCGGTAGTTTTAGGGGTAATCGCTTCTTCGATTTTTTTCGGATCAAGGTTGCCGGTAGCCGAATCGACATCGACAAAAACCGGAGTAAGGCCGTTCCACCAAATAGAATGAGTCGTTGCAACGAAACTGTACGGAGTGGTAATAACTTCACCGGTAATACGCATTGCTTGCAATGCCGTAATCAGAGGCAGCGTTCCATTAGTGAACAAACTGATGTATTCAACGCCAAGGTATTCAGCGAGAGCTGCTTCAAGTTCTTTGTGATACGATCCATTATTAGTAAGCCATTTACGCTCCCAAATGTCCTTGAGCAAAGGAATGAATTCGTCCAAAGAAGGAAGAAGCGGCGAGGTTACAGTTATATTTTCTTGATTTTTCATAAACTTCTATTTTCCCATTTTCAAGCCCAACCATTTTTTTACATATGATGTAACCACATATTTTTTTAACCTTAGACGAAAACGTTCTATATGAAAGAAAAAAGCTATTCTAAACTTAATAGGCATACGTCGTGCATAATACTCACGCGTATTACTTACATTACGCATGAAACGATAATTATTCATTGGGTCAACAAAATGACTAGCACTTTTTTCAAGGACTCGATACACTGCAGTAACATCATTCATAAAATGAATTTTATACAAAGAAGCAGCTTGTAGAATTATTAAAATATCTCCACAAAAAAATTTCATTTGGTTCAAATCAGGTAAACCATTATAAATATCCCTTCTAAAAAGCCAGGAACACGGAGCTGCAAAACGACCATTCCATATATAATCACCTAAAGTATCAATGTTGTTACATTTTTGAACTTTAGTAAAAAAACATTCTTCAAGCTTACCACTTTTTTGAAAAAATCTATTTACCTCAGTACGAACTAACCCACAATCTGGATGAGATTCCAAATAATCAACCTGTTTTTGCAATTTTAAAGGATCTATCCAGTAATCATCACCTTCACATATAGCAACATACTTACCACGATTATTTTTTGCATCTCGAATTACTTTTGTAAGTTCACCATTCGCTTTTGAATATAAATTTTCTTTTTCAAACAAAGGCTTGAAAATTTTGGGATACAGAGCAGTATATCGTCTTATTATTTCAGGACTTTCATCCGTTGAAGCATCATCATGGATAAAGATTTCAAAAGGAAAATTTGTTTCCTGAATTAAAAAACCTTTTATACAATCTTCTATGTACTTTGCATGATTGTAAACCATGCAAAGTATTGTTACAACTGGCTTATCATATACTTTAGGCCAATTTTTCATTATTTCATCTTGAGATCTATAATTCATAAAAAACCTTTTATGCAAATTTTTTTCGTTTTACACTGTATTCACATATCATATTAAGCAAATATACAACCCCTTCTAATTGAAGTAATTTCGCAATAGCAACATAAATTACACACCCACAGATCGGAAGAATTATTAATTGGAAAATGGGAGACAATCCCAATGAAGAGACATAGAAAAGAACTAATCCTATTCCAAAAGACAATAGATACGACGGAAAAATATCTTTCATTTGCTCAGCATATCCATAATTAAGCAACGTCTTATTTGGATATGCATTTATAAACGAAGCCATAATTGAAGTTACTGCTCCAGAACAAGCGATACCTATTGGCGTACGAAAATAATAGATAAACAAAACCAACATCAATAATCCTACTATTTTTTTGATAATCTCCAATTTCAAGAAAATATCACTTCTGCCAACGGCGTTTATAGCAGACAAGTTAGATGTATGTATAGGCCAAAAAGAATAAATAAAACAATAAATTTGAACAAACGGCACACAAGGTAACCATTTTTCACCAAGAACAACTAATACAAGAGGTTCAGCCAAAGCTGCAAGCATAGCCATCAATGGTACAATTACGAAAGAACTAGTAACAATCGACCGACGAACAAGCTGTTTTAAACGAGATTTATCATCTTGATACATTGAAAAAGCCGGAAATAGAACTGCTTGGATGGATGAGTTTATATTAGAAATAATGATACTAGGAAAATGACTACCTCTTGAATAAAAACCTAACACTGTCGGGGCAAATATTTTTCCAATAACTAAGCTATGTAAATTGCCATACACGACATCTAAAAGCGAAGAACATAAAAGTTTCCAACCAAAAGAGAGCAATTCTTTGACTCGGGCCCACGAAAATAAAAGTTGAGGCCTCCACTTAACAGTAAACCACATAAATATACACATTAAAGATACATTAGCAAGCTGTTGAATTACCAATGCCCACACACCAAATCCATAATACGCAAAAAATATTCCAGCGATTCCCGAGGGAATGACAGCACAAATACTACGAAAGAAAAGCTTCTTAAACAGCATATGACGAGCAACATACGCATTTTGAATAGAATTAAATACTCCTATAATAAGCGTAAAAGAAAGGCATCTAATTACAGGAACTAACTCATTCCGCTCATAAAACGAAGCTATTAAAGGAGCACAAGCAAATAGAGCAACATAAAAAACAACCGCAATAGCCAAACTAACAAAAAAAACCGAGGAAAAATCAATATTATCAGCATCTTTTTTCTGAACCAAAGCCGTACTAAAACCGGCCTGAATAAAAACCCCCGCTATATTTGTAAAAACAAGGACCAAAGCAATTAAACCAAAATCTTCAGGAGCTAAAATACGAGCAAGTACTATGGAGACAACAAAGCTAGCCATTTGCGAACTGCTTCGTTCCAAAAATTTCCAAATTAAAGAAGTTATGACTGTTGACCTAAATGAAGGCATAAAAAGACACTTTCCTCAGAAGCCTTGACGTGCATACTTAGCATCATATAAACATATATTTTTCATCATTACCCCGCCTCCCGATGCACCACCATCATCTGTTGATAATCTTCACAATTTTGCAACCCGTTGATATCAAAATTTACAAAAAAATTCTTCCGGTCCGCAGATAAACAGGTCGGAGAATGGTCAACTCCTACTTCAAACCAATCGGAGGAACAACCATGACTCGCAACCATGTTTTTCAATTCGTCAAGAATATCTACAAGCATCTCGGGAATGATAAATAAGGCGGTTGCCTTGACAAGAATGTATCGCTCAAAAGCAGCCACCGTCCCCTCTTACTTCACTAATCCCTTTTCGAGGTATTCCGCCAAGTTCGTGCGGGTCACGCTCGCAACGTGGTCAGCGGCGACTTTCTGCATGTCATGGTGGACCATGATCTGCACAAGCTGCTCAAAAGAGGTCTTCTGCGGGTTCCAGCCGAGTTCGGCCTTGGCCTTGGTCGGGTCGCCCCAGAGGTTCACCACGTCGGTCGGGCGGTAGAAGTCTTTCGAGACTGCCACGACGGTTTTGCCATTCGCCACATTGATTCCTCTTTCGTTCACGCCCTCGCCTTCCCAGCGGAGTTCTATGCCAGCATGGTGGAACGCGAGCGTCGCGAATTCACGGACGGTGTGCTGCACGCCAGTCGCAATCACGAAGTCTTCGGGCTTGTCGTGCTGCAGAATGAGCCACATGCATTCCACATAATCCTTGGCATAGCCCCAGTCGCGGAGGCTGTCGAGGTTGCCGAGGTACAGGCAATCTTGCTTGCCCTGAGCAATGCGGGCGGCGGCGAGCGTAATCTTACGGGTCACGAAGGTTTCGCCGCGGCGTTCGGATTCATGATTGAACAAAATGCCGGAGCAGCAGAACATGTTGTAGGCTTCGCGGTATTCCTTGACAATCCAATAGCCGTAAAGCTTGGCTACAGCATACGGGCTGTACGGGTGGAACGGGGTGTTCTCGTTCTGCGGGACTTCTTCGACCTTTCCGTAAAGTTCACTTGTGCTGGCCTGGTAAATGCGGCAGGTTTCTTCCAAATGATTCGTTCGCACGGCTTCCAAGATGCGGAGCACGCCCGTTGCATCGACATCGGCGGTAAATTCCGGGGAATCGAACGAAACCTGCACATGGCTCTGGGCCGCGAGGTTGTAGATTTCGGTCGGTTGCACCTTCCCCACCACCTTCACGAGGCTCATGGAGTCGCCCATGTCGGCGTAGTGCAGGTGGAAATTCGGCTTGCCTTCGAGGTGGGCGATGCGTTCACGGAAATCCACCGAAGAGCGGCGGATGATGCCGTGGACTTCATAGCCCTTGGCCAGCAAAAATTCGGAAAGATAGGAGCCGTCTTGGCCCGTGACACCAGTGATCAATGCAACGTTTCGTTTTGTCATTTGTTTGTACCTTTAAATGTTCTAGATTGCTTCGCTCGCAATGACATGTTTCGGCCCTTCGGCATGCTCAGGGACCTTATTAAGATTAATGAGCCAAGCTCCCTTTGTACCAGTCAAATAGTTTCTGTACGCCTTGGTCGATTTCGACTTTGTGCGTCCAGCCGAGGCTGTGGAGTTTGCTCACGTCGATGAGTTTGCGCATTGTGCCGTCGGGCTTGCTTGCGTCAAACACAACTTCGCCTTCGAAGCCCACGGCCTTCACCACAAGTTCGCTGAGTTCGCGGATGGTGAGTTCCTTGCCCGTGCCCACGTTGATGTGGCAGTTGCGGATTTCACCGAGTTTCGGGATAGCGCCGCCGCGGCCAGCACTGTGGTTGCGGTCAACAGCACCATCGACGCTTGCGCCATAATGCACACTAGAGTATTTCTCGATGCCGATGATGTCGCTAAAGTTCACGTTCAAAAGCACATGGACCGAAGCGTCTGCCATGTCTTCGCTCCAGAGGAATTCGCGGAGCGGCTTGCCCGTGCCCCAAAGCGTCACCTTGTTGTTCTCGATACCGTACTTGGTGAGGACTTTCAAGATTTCATCTTGCGAGGCGTTACCGTTGATGCCTTCGACGGGGCGTTTGTCCATATCGATCTTGATGCTTTGCCAGTCGTTGTCGTGGATGAGCTTGGCCAGATAAATCTTGCGCATCATGGCCGGCATCACGTGACTGTTTTCCAAGTGGAAGTTGTCGTTCGGTCCGTAAAGGTTTGTGGGCATCACGGCGATGTAGTTGGTGCCATATTGCAAGTTGTAGCTTTCGCACATCTTGAGGCCCGCAATTTTCGCAATGGCGTATTCCTCGTTCGTGTATTCGAGTTCGCTTGTGAGGAGCGCGTCTTCTTTCATGGGCTGCGGAGCATTTTTCGGATAAATGCAGGTAGAGCCAAGGAACAAAAACTTCTTAACGTTGTGTGCATATGCCTCGCTGAATACGTTGCACTGGATTTTCATGTTCATCATCATGAAATCGGCACGATAAAGCGAGTTCGCCATAATGCCGCCGACAAAGGCCGCCGCGAGCACAACGGCATCAGGGCGTTCCTCGTCAAAAAATTTCTTGACAGCGTACTGGTCCGTTAAATCGAGTTCCTTATGGGTACGCCCGACTAGATTGTTGTAACCGCGAGATTTAAGGTTGTTCCAAATGGCAGAACCCACCAACCCGTGATGTCCAGCAACATAAATTTTTGAATTTTTATCTAGCATAATCCTTTTCCACACAACCCCTATTGCAAACAAGGCCTCTTGCCGCATTGGGTTTCATACAATCCAAGCAATTCTTTATAGAACGAACGACGTAATCCCTATAGCCAAACCATTTCGTCTTAAAGAATTTTTTATTAAACGAAGTCATCGCCCTGAAATATTTACGGCCACGGCGTTGTTCGTAAAAATCTTCGCTAACTCGCTTATACACCAACGTCTTTTGGATATTATACCCTTTGGCACAAATGCCTAAAAGCCTGATAAACAAGGCGTAATCTTCGGCCAAATAGAAATCTTCATAATTTCCACAGGCAAGCACCATTCTCTTTTTGAACAAAACAGACGAATGGGCCATCGGAACTTTTCTTTTTGCAAATCTGTATATCTGCTCCGGGGTTTCGGGATACTTCCGGTGAGCAACAACATTGTCCGTAGATTCAACAAATTCATCGATGTCGGACCCCACCATGTCAACCTTGTTTTCAAACAAGGCGCCAAGTTCTTCTTCGATGCGAGTCGGAACAGAATAACCATCCGCGTCCATACAAGCGATAAAGCCGTGCGAACAAGCGAGAACACCCTGTTGCAAGGCCAGCCCCACGCTAACCTTATCTGGCAAGGGCAAAATCTTGATTATTTCAGGATTATTTTCTTTGTACCGATATATCGTTGCATCCAAACTGTCTGCCAAGGGACCGTTTTGGACCAAAACAATCTCGTCAGGTTTCACAGTCTGGCAAAGCATGCTATCCAAAGCAACAGATAGCCATTCGGATTTATCCTCATTGCAAACGCAGAGCAGTGCACTGTACGCAGATAGACTCACAAAATTAGTTCCTTTATCATTGTAAAACAAACTATTATGGTTAAATATAAATAACTACAAAAAAACTTACAAGACTGTAATGGAAAAAATTTTATTTTCCGTGCAAAAATCTTTCATTTTGTGAGAAAAATCAAATTGAAATGGGAATTAATAACTAAAAACTATTAATTTAAACTATATAAGGAACCCCTAAAATGGTGATATTGCGCAAAAGCACCCTAATTTTATATATTTTAGAGCAAGAAAGGGGCTATAATGAGTCTTAGGGTTAAAATTGAGCATTTTCGTGCAGTTGAATCTGCCGAAATAAAACTGGACGGAATTTCAGTATTATCCGGAATAAATGGTTCCGGAAAAAGCACTATAGCCAATCAAACATACAATTTGTTGTCTTCGGCCATCAAATACGAAGAAATCGTGGATCAAAACACGTGGGCAAAAGATATCCTGCCCATAATCCAAGCATTATTTTTTGCAAGCAATAACTTAACCGGACTTATCTCAAAAACGGCATTGGCAAAATTGACCAATGAACTATATCCTTTCTTTAGCACCAACTATATTCACCTAGAAAAGCTTCATGCAGCAATCCAAACATTAAAAAATGCACTTGAAACAATTCCTTTTATAAGCCCGCTCGATAAAAAGCAAAACCAAATTAAGAGGACCCGGAAAATATTCGAATCCATTATCGGCAATATTGTTGATATTATAGATTTACCAGAAATCGCAACATATATAGACGAACGTCTGTATCAAATAGAAAAAGAAGCAACTCGGGCAAAAGCAGAACGCAAAGCCGGCCTATTCCAAAAATTCTGGAAAAACGCCTTTGGCGAAGGTAACGGCATCAATCCAAATTTATTTAACATTTATGAAGAATCCGTTCCTATTTTAGATACAGAGAACGATAACGTAGCAATTCCAAGTACCGTCAAGAACGTATTCTACATAGATTCCCCTATGGCTTTGGGAGAAAATCAATCCTACCGGCCACACTGGAACTTATTGAACAATTCCCTAAAAAGAAAAAATTCGTATTCCGACTTTGACTTTACCGGCAATGAAAACTTAGGGTTATTAAACGGAAGTTCTAATTGGGTAAAGAAAGATAATTACGAGCAATTTATTTACCACCGTCCAGACGGTAAATCATTTAACCTTTTGGAATGCGCGACAGGTTTAAAGTCATTTTCCATACTTCAAATGCTTTACGCCTCTGGGAATCTTAATGACAAGACATTACTGATTCTTGACGAACCCGAAGCTCATCTTCATCCTCAATGGGTAGTCGAATATGCCCGTCTTGTAATTCGTCTCCATAAACACCTCGGAGTTAAATTTCTCATCGCAAGCCACAGTCCTGATTTTATCAGAGCAATCAAGCATGTCTCAGAACACGAATTTGGAAACAATGTTCAAGACAAAGTATGTTTTTATCTTGCAGAAAGCATAAATTCTGACTCTTATACATATCAATTCAAAAACTGTGGCTTGAATATTTCCCCAATATTCAAGGTATTCAACAAATCTTTAGAAAAGATTGACTTGTATTCCGGGATAGAGGATTTTGATGCCTAAATATGACTACCAAAAGTCTGCAAACCTTGTAAATCGATGTGCACCGCAAGCACGTACTGATTTTTATTCATTAGCACAAAAAGAAAACCAACCAGACCAGAATCTTAAACAGACCGATTTTGCTTATACACCTAACAGCGCCCTTGTTGTAGATGGAGATAACTTGGCAAAAGTATGTTCACCAAGCCTACAGCCTTGTTCCATGGATTTTGCGTTCATTTTAGACAACGATAGTGCGTTGCTTGGAGATATGAAGTTTAATGTAGACGCCTCAATTCGAAAGCAATTGAAAAAAATTCTAAAAAAATTCAAAGGCACCTATAATAATCTCCATGCCCTTGTTTCTTCTTTTCACAACACAAGTTTTGTCCTATTCAACGAAGCAAGCTTTGAAGAAGGCGTTAGCGTTTTATCACGTCTAGACGAAGAATTTCAGGACGACAGTCTCGTATCCGCTCTAAAACTTCATTTTAAAGCGGAAACTCTTCCATCATTTTCTAAAAAGTTTTTCTAAAACAACATCATCCGAATCCGACCCCGGAACGGTGTCCGGGGTGACAGTTATTCACATAAAACGTCCCCAAAACGGGGAACAACTTAAATGCGCATCGAGATGTCGAGGGCTTTGACGCTGTGCGTGAGGGCACCGACGGAGATGAAGTCGAGGCCGAGCGTTGCAATCTGCTTCGCGCGTTCGAGCGTCATGTTGCCGGAACCTTCCACAAGCACCTTGTCGCCGCTTTCCTTGATAATTTTCAAAGCTTCGGCCATCATTTCGTTGCTCATGTTGTCGAGCATGATGACATCGACACCCTTGTTGAGGAGTGCGCGGAGCTGGTCAAAGTTTTCGACTTCCATTTCGACCATCAAGCCCTGCTTGTTGTTCTTCTTGACGACTTCAAGAGCTTCAAGCACGCCACCGGCGGCGGCAATGTGGTTATCCTTCACGAGCACCATGTCAAAGAGGCCCATGCGGTGGTTGGAACCGCCACCGACGCGAACGGCGTATTTCTGCAACGTGCGGAATCCAGGAATCGTCTTGCGGGTGTCGAGCACCTTCGTCTTGCCGCCTTTCAAAGCTTCCTGGAACGTGTGAGCAACCGTTGCCACACCGGAGAGCTGCTGGATGAAGTTCAGGAGCGTGCGTTCGCCCGTCAAAAGTTCATGCGTCGTACCGTCGAGTTCGGCAATCAAGTCACCCTTCTTCACCACGTCGCCATCTTTCTTGTGGAGCGTCACCTTGGCGTTCGCCTTGAGTTCCTGGAACACGAGTTCGATAATCGGGAGGCCGGCGAGCACGCCATCTTCTTTTGCGATGAGGCGGGCATGCTGTTTCTGGTCTGCAGGGATGGTCCATTCGCTCGTGACATCGCCCGTGCGAACGTCTTCCGCCAAAGCGAGGCGGATCATGGTGAGAGCATCTTCGGTTGGGAAAACTGGAGTAGAATTATCGCCGTACATAAGAAGTGGTTAGTGGTTGGTGGTTAGTGGTTAGTAGGAAGTAGGAAGTAGAAAGTTTTTTATAATCGCGGCGCAGCCGCCTAACTAACCCTGTCTACTAGCCACTGCCTACTGTCTACTGCGAAGCTATTGTGCGCCTTTTCCGGTTAAAACAACATAAACTGTTCGAGCTAAAATCTGGAAATCCAAAAGCAGGCTCATGTTTTCGTAATAGTACATATCGTACTGGAGCTTGATCTGCACGTCCTCGATGCTCGTATCGTAGTGGTGGCAAACTTGCGCCCAGCCCGTGAGGCCCGGCTTCATCTTGAGGCGGCTGATGTAGAATGGAATCTGTTCGCGAAGCTTTCCGATGAACACGGCGCGTTCCGGACGAGGGCCCACCATGCTCATGTCGCCTTTCAGCACGCAAAGAATTTGCGGAAGTTCATCGATGCGGGTCTTGCGGAGGAACTTGCCCACTTTCGTAATACGCGGGTCATCTTTTGTCGCCCACTGGGCGCCGAACTTTTCGGCATCGGTACGCATGGTGCGGAATTTATAAACAGTAAACGGCTTGCCGTAAAGGCCAATGCGTTCCTGCGAATAAAATACCGGGCCGCGATCTTCAAGCTTAATTGCAATGGCCGCAAGCAAACAAATCGGGAGCGAAATCAATCCAAGGAAAAGCCCGAAAGCGATATCGATAAAGCGCTTGACCCGCACTTGCCATGGCGGCATCGTGAATGCAAATAGTTCCTGCAATTCAAAGCCATAAACGAGGTTCGCCTTGAACCGTCCATTCACAACGTTGTATAGTTCAGGGACAATGTAAATATGCAACGGGAGATCGCAAATCCAGACTAGCACGCGCATAATCTCTTGCGGCGAAGAACTTTCGTGCGCAATGATAATGCCACTGACTTTGAACTTTTTGACTAGTTCTGGCAGGTCGGAATATTTACCAAGAACAGGAACGTTCGCAAATGTTTTCGGCAAAACTTGGAACCGTTCATCGACAAAGCCCACGACCCGCTGACCGCGAGCCGGAGTCTTTGCAAGATCTTCTGCAATCTTCTGTCCGGCTTCCGTCGCCCCGAGAACGAGAATGTTGTTCGCGCCATACCCCATGCGTAGCAAAGCCCGCAAAAAGATATAGATGAGCATGCGGAATGCCGCTACCGACAAGATTGCCAGCCCACCGTAAATAAATATCCACGGGAACCTGGAACCGTAAAGATAACCTTCGCTGAGCGGCTGGTTCGTAAAGACCTTCCCCATGAACTCTGCACCGAAAAGGCAAAGAATGACAAGAACCACGCCTATTACAACCGCCCGTAAGACGCGTAAAACTTGGTGAGTTCTCGATTGTAACAACCACGAACGGTACAGTCCGGCAAAGGCAAACAGCGAAAGCCAACCGACATTCAAAACGAGTCCGTACTGCCAGTAGCTTTCGAACGTCTTGTTCGGATCGAACTTGTCAGGAATCCAACCACTATGGAACTGCACCCAAAACGCCAAGGCGAAGCAAATCGACAAGGCTACAAAATCCGAGAGGATTAAGAGTATTCGTTCCAGAGTAGTTGCACGAACCATATTCGACCTACATTATCAGGCAAGTTATTAAGCGAGGAAGCGGATGACCTGGCTCTTCTCGACAATTTCGGAGAGCGCGTTCACAGCATCCACAGCCTTGGTAAGCTTGCTATCGAGAGTCTTTTCCGTAATGACGACGATGGACACCTTGCCCGGATCGTTCACGTCCTTCTGGATAATCGTTTCGATGGAGATGTTGTTGTCAGCGAGGATCTTCGTAATCTTCGCGAGCACGCCACAAGCGTCACGGGAGGTGAAACGGAGGTAGTAGCGGGCGCTAGTTTCAGAAATCGGAACGAGCGTTGCAGAGTTTTCGACGTTGAACCAGCCCATCGGGAGCGCCTTGCGTTCCCCCATGTCGGTTGCGCGGGCAAGAGACACGAGGTCGGCCACAACAGCGGAAGCAGTCGGGAGACGGCCAGCGCCAGCACCGGTCTGGAGCGTTTCGCCGAGGTTGTCGCACTGGAGATACACGGCGTTCAAGACGCGGTTCACGCTAGCAAGCTGATGGGTGAGCGGAACAAAGCACGGATGGACACGGGCATCCACGCGTTCGCCATCGCGGCGGTAAATGCCGAGGAGCTTCACGCAGCAGCCGAGTTCCTTGGCAATGGCGATATCCTGAGCGGTAATCTTGGAAATGCCGGAAACGTAAATCTTTTCGAAATCGACACGGTGACCGCTGCAGAGACTAGCAAGGAGGGCAGTCTTGTGTGCAGAGTCGATGCCTTCGATGTCAAACGTCGGGTCAGCTTCGGCAAAACCGAGCTTCTGGGCATCCTTCAACACAACATCAAAATCGAGTCCTTCTTCGGCCATGCGGCTGAGGATGTAGTTGCAGGTGCCGTTGATGATGCAGCTCAAGCTTTCGACAGTAGAGCCAAGCAAACCTTCCTGCAAACTGCGGATGATAGGAATGCCACCACCGACAGCGGCTTCGAACAGCACATGCAAGCCCTTCTTGGCTGCAAGCGGGAAAATTTCGTGACCGTACTTCGCGAGGAGAGCCTTGTTTGCCGTGACCACGTGCTTGCCACTTTCGAGAGCCGCAAGAATCCACTTGCGCGGCATGTTGTAGCCACCAGCGAGTTCCACAAGCACGTCAATATCGCTACCGGCAATCATTTCGTCGGCGTTGGTCGAAACCTTGTAGCCCTTAGCCTTATACGGGGCAACTTCTTCTTCGGACTTGGCGCAGATGCAGGAGAGTTCCAGTTCGACTCCCAATTTTTCCTTGTATTCTGCAATCTTCTGTTCAAGAATCTGAATGACACCACCACCAACAGTACCCGTGCCAATTAAACCAATACGCAACATATAGCGTCTCCATTTTAAATTTTTACGGAGTAAATATAGTAATTAGTAGGAAGTCGGAAGTAGGAAGTAGGAAGTGACAGTAGGACAAATCCCCATAAGGCTCGTGTTACTTGAAAACGCTCACTTTGCGGCTTCCATTGCCAATCCGTAACACGTAGCTACCTGACGTGGGCACGTTCACGTTAAAGCTTGCACTGTTGGCCGTTCCGCGAAGCACCATATTGCCCTGCATGTCGAACAATGCGTACGTTGCACCGACGCGAGCACCCGCCACCTGCAACATATTGCCCTGAACAGTCACACTAAACTGCAGCGGCACAGCAACCATTTCAATGCTGTTCGTCTTGGAACTGCTCGAAGATTTACCAGACTTTTTACTCGAACTGGACTGCTTCGGAGCGCTTGAACTGGACGACTTAACAACGCTAGAACTAGACTGTTTTACAGAGGAACTGGACTTAACGACAGAAGAACTGCTCGCCACGCTCGACGATGACTTCTCGGAACTTGAAGACTTCGCAGAGCTGCTGCTTGATTTCGGTAGTTCGACAGAGGAACTCGATTCCTCAGAAGAACTAGACGCCACTTCCGAAGAACTCGAAATCAGCGTACTGTCAAGTTCCCACTTGGCATAGAACACCTTCATGTCCGTTCCGCATACATCCACCGATGTTTCTGGAGAACCAGAATAAGAACTACTGCCATACCACCCTGCAAAAATGTAGCCTTCGCGAGAAACATACTGCGAATCCGGCAGATTCACCGGCACGCCTTCTTCGTAATAAGTCACTTCATGGTCTTTCGCAATCGAAGCACCTTCACCCACAACAAGCATCACGCGATGTTTTACGTTGTCCCAATTCAAGTGCGGGAGAATTTTCGTTCCAGCAGGATCCTCAGCCCACGCAAAGCCATCTTGGCCATTTTCTTTCGGTTTCTCGCCATCCTTTTCGTACCAGCCACGCAGCGAATCCGCTACAGAGCCGCCCATCAGCTTTTCTTCGGTGACAGCAACAAAACCGCTATCTCTAACATTGGGGACAAAAATCCCCTCAGCCATAGAATCCAAGATAAACGCTTGCAGATTACCCTGATTTAAATAGAAAGCATTGTCAAACGAATAGGAGCCACCTTCACCAAAACCGACGAGCGAAGCAACAGCACCAACCTCATCACCAAAATCTGCAACAGAAACAATTTCGCCCGCATTGTAGCTGTTGAACACATCAACGCTTCCGTCAACCGTTTTCATCCATCCTAGTATCCCCGCCACATTTTTAGAGCCTGTTACACGACCTTTATTGTAACTGTTAATGAAGACGAGAACAGGATATCCATAACCGGTTCCGACAAGGCCGCCCACATCCATTATTCCATGAACCTCGCCATCATTGAAACTACGCAAAATAGTGAGCGTCTGGTAATGATAAATATACCCGACAAGACCGCCCACATTGCTAAATCCCGAAACAGATCCCGAATTATAGGAGTCTATGATATCTACTGAAGTTTCATTAATCTCTCCAACGAAACCGCCAGACTTTTCCTTGAAAGCATTGACAGAACCCATGTTATAGCAATCCAATATTTTCGTTTCCAAGTTTACAGAACCGATAATGCCCCCAGCAGCAACATCTGCATTAACGAAACTCCTGTTGTAACTACCCGTTATCTCTGTTATCACCTCTATTTGACCGACAAAGCCACCGACATTTTCCTGACCTTCAACCACGCCATTCGAATGCGAGTTCGTTATGGTCAAGGAACTTTCTTCCGTACTAGCATAGGCATACCCAGCAAAGGCTCCAACTCTATAGCCTCCCCTGAAATAAAAATCTTCAAGTCCCAAGTTCTTTATTTCGACCTTCTTTACACCCCTTTCACCGAAATAGATTTCGCCAATAAATCCTACACCATCTTCATCTTCTGTATCATCGTAATAAAGCCCGTAAATCGTGTGTCCATCGCCATCGAATACACCCTCGAATTTCATCATCGGAGTCCATTTCCTGAACGTTCCTTGCTCATTCAATTTTCCGTCCGTGGTCAGCACATGCTCGTTCACCACGATATCCTGAGTCAACTTTCCACAGGCTCCGTTTTCAGGCTCGCCTCCATAAGTTCCATTGACTATGGATGCAAAATTGTACAATTCTTGAGCATCAGAAATCAGATAACAACGTCCATCGAAATCCAACAATCTTGTCCAACGGGCATATAGAGTTTTGGCTCCGGTCTCGGTCGTACCAATTTTATCCAGTTTTACATCCTTGTCCGTAGGATTTGCAACCGCGTACCAGCCTTCAAAGATATATCCTTTTCGCTTGAAATTTTCAGGAAGCTTCAATCCCATTCCCAACGTATAGGTTGAAGGATAATCATTCGTATCCCCCT
Organism: Fibrobacter sp.; assembly: GCF_017545445.1. Lineage (GTDB taxonomy): Bacteria > Fibrobacterota > Fibrobacteria > Fibrobacterales > Fibrobacteraceae > Fibrobacter. The sequence goes on along the minus strand of NZ_JAFWOM010000140.1, from coordinate 68,525 downwards.
CAAAAGTATGCCATGTGATTGGATACACACTAACAGAAGCGTTCACCTTTCCGCTCAAGTCGGGGTACATTCCTTCACCGATGGATTTCTGGCCCCAGACTTCATTGTTCTGGTGCAAATATGTTGCCACGACACCATTGAAAAACAAAGAGTCCTCTACATCAGTCACGCCATCGCAGGGCGTTCCGTCGGAGACTTTCCTATTTACAGTTTTTTCAATTACAAGTTCACTATACTCTATCTTCCCTATCAACCCGTTTTTCACTTTGCCATTTTGGATAATATCTGCGGCATTGTAAGAATTCACAATAAAAGGGAGCACTCTTTCGACACTTCCCACAAAGCCCCCAATAGGATAATCAAACTCTCCTTCAGGCAGGAAGGTTTCGACAGTTCCCCTATTATAGGAGTTTTCGATACGCAACGTATCACTATTATTTACAGTTCCTATAAGATCTATATTAGCCGAACCAACCAAGCCTCCGACAGCGGACGCTGCTTTAACATAACCGACATTATAGCTTTCCTTTATAGTTCCCTGCCCCGCTCCAACCAAGCCGCCAACATTAGTTGTCAAACCATAGACGGCCCCCGAATTGTAACATTTTTCGATAATAAACTTGGCACTGCGATCATCCAACCTTGAAGAGCTTTCAACGCGACCCATCAACCCGCCTACATCACCATATCCACTAACGGATCCCGTATTATAAGAATTGAACAAAATAACCGTTGATGAAAGTGCAACATCGCCCACAAGGCCACCCGTCGATGAACTTCTTTCGTAGGTAGAAACAATTACACCTTCGTTATGGCAATCCTTTATCGTAAGCATAGCCGAACCACCAACAAGACCGACCAAGCCAGCAACACCGTTCCCTCCCGAAAGGACTTCTATCGTAGCAGCACTATAGCTATTTTCAATTGTCACAGTATCATAGACTTGTGCGGCAATAGCGCCAATTCTGCTATTATAAGTGCTATCCGGAACATAAAAGTACGAATCTACGATTCCTAGATTTTTTACAGACCCTCTCAAATAAAAGAACAAGCCTAGGTGATCGAAGCTTTTCTGGTACAAGCCCGATATCGTATGGTTCTGCCCGTCAAATGTACCTTCAAAAGACCTTATGGATTCCCATGGTCTAAAAGGACCTTCATTGGGAGTTCCATCCGCCTTCAGCACATTCTCGTTCACCACGATGTCCTGAGTCAACTTGGCGCAGTCCAAACGCATTGCCAGAGAATCTTCATCATAGGAGTTGTATATCTGGTTCAACTGATACAGGTCATCTGCACTGCCAATCAGGTAACAACCGTCCGATTGGGTTAAAGCGGCATTTGCCGATATGGCTGTAAAAAGAAACATTGCCAAAGAACCCAAAAATGTAAATCTCATAAAATTCCTTTATTATTTTTTCTTAAAAAAATATTTAAAATTAAGATACAAAACGTTTCAATTTCAGACCAAAACAAACCAAAAAAGTTCCATATAACATGTTTTTCTTTAAGTTTCTATTTACAGAATTATTCCAAACTACACCCAACTAATCGCTGTTTACTATATTTTTAACCATGGAACAGGAAGCCGTAAACCCAGCTATTGGTTCAATTCTTAACGAACAAAAGTTAAAGAACATTGTCTATCCAGCCAGACTTTTCAAAGCCAGGCTTAACGAAGAGTTTCTGAGAGCGAACAGAACCCGCAAGCCCTTCCTTTTCATTAAAATTTACTCGCACCAGTTCGACGTGCTCGGCTGGGGGCGCCCCTCCAAGATTGTCGAGAACACATGGAAGATTAGCGTCCTTACGATGTTTTCGCACCTGCGTTTTATCGATGTATTGGGCTACCTCTCCGACAACAGCGGTATCGGCATCATCTTGCTCAATTCCGATCTGAGCACCTTGGAATCTATCCGCAAAGAAATCCTCCACAAGCTGAACGATGCAGGCTTAATCCAGGCACTCCGCCACAAGCCGAATGCTCCGATTTTCCAGGCCTACCTCTACACCGGCTATCAAGAAAAAGAAAACATCGAATTGGACAACAAGCTGAAGGAATTCAACAGTACGAACGGAAGTTTCTTCACGCTGAACCGCTTGAACCTCTCGGACATTTGGGTTCACCCACACAAAATCCGCATTAGGCACATCATCAAAAGGACTGTCGATGTTACGTGCACATCGCTTGCACTCATTTTTCTCTCGCCCCTCCTTTTGTTCTGCGCTCTCGCTGTCAAGATTAGCGACCCGAAGGGCCCAATCATCTTTAAGCAGACCCGCGTAGGCAAGAACGGTGCACTCTTTACGATGTACAAGTTCCGCAGTATGTATGTCGATGCCGAAGAACGCAAAAAAGAACTCATGGCCCAAAACGAAACCGGCGGAAAGACTTTCAAGATGAAAAACGATCCGCGCATTTATCCGTTCGGTCACATACTCCGCAAGTTCAGCCTCGACGAACTGCCTCAGCTCATCAACATTCTCAAAGGCGAAATGTCCATTGTCGGCCCCCGTCCGCCAATCCCAGATGAAGTTGCGGAATACGAACCATGGCACCGCATGCGTCTCTCCGTGACTCCGGGTCTCACCTGTATTTGGCAGGTTAGCGGTCGTAGCAACATATCATTTGAAGGGCAAATGCGTCTCGACAACGACTACATCCGCCGCGACGGCAAAATAGCCGAAGACTTCAAGCTCATCCTCAAGACGTTCAAAGTTGTGTTCAAAGGCGAAGGAGCGTACTGATTTAGATGAGAGGTTGCATCCAACAACCTACCGTCAACTAAAGCTATGCTTCTCCGTGTTCCTGTCTTTTACGATTCGTTCCATTGCATTGCAGACAAATGCACCGACACCTGTTGTGTCGGGTGGGAAATCGATATCGACGAAAACAGCTTAAAAAGATACGCCACCATCAAAGACGACTTCGGGAACTCCCTCCGCCAAAATATCGAAGACGGGCACTTCAAATTACGCGAAGGCGACCGCTGCCCGTTTTTAAAGCAAGACGGACTCTGCGACATGATATGCCATCTTGGCGAATCTAGCCTCTGCGACATTTGCCGCGAACACCCGCGCTTCGTCGAAGTCTATGGCGACATCATGGAAAAAGGACTTGGTCTCTGTTGCGAAGAAGCCGTGCGGCTCTTGCTCAATGCCAAAGGTAACGAGCTCACCCCCATCGCATTTGTCGAACGCGAAGTCAACGACGAACCCGACGACATCCCAGACGATGCTCGCGAAGCCCGCGATGCAATACTCGGCGAACGAGAGCATTTGTTCAAAATCCTCGCCGACCACGCACGACCGCTCAACGAACGCCTCGTCGAACTGCTAGACTTTGCCGTAGAAACAAGCGGCATTGAATATTGCGACTTCAACGGCGACCGCCACAGCAAAACAGACCTCGGCGATAACAGCGACAACATTTCAAACAACATCCTCCAGTCGTGGATCGACAGCCTCGGCAAAGGCGAAAGTTTCGGCCCCGCCTGGGACCAAGCCTACAAAGAGCTTTCGCTAATTGCGAACGCTCCTCGCGCAAACGGAGCAAGCTCACTCGGTTTAAGCGTCGGACTTTTCACCGAAAGTGACGGAGAAAAAATCATAACCTACTTGCTGTTCCGCTACTACGCCAAAAGCTTGTTCGACGGCAACAGCCTTACCAAAGTCCAATTTGCATTGTACTTCTGGATTATGCTTCAAAAATTCGGCGATATCTTTGCAAAAACCGCAGAAACGCCAAACGCAAGCGATTCGGCAAACGCCCCAACCGCAAAAATTGCAGCCATCAAATTGCTCAGCAAGCAAACCGAATATTCCGAAGAAATCATGAACATTCTAGAGCAAGAATTCATTGAAAATCCGTTATTTTCGCCAGAAAATTTCAAAAAAGTCCTCAAGCGTTAAATTTATCATGCGAAAATGTGTTTTTTTACAATTTTTTTCCCATTTTTTGCGAAATATCACAATTCAGTCTCGTTTTTTTTGGTATTTTACAACTGTTTAATTTGGGTTTTGTCTATTGAATTAGGAGTCGTGTATGCTTAACCGCATTTTCAGTTTGATTGTTCTTGCTGCAGCAATGTGTTTTGCGCAGTTTGCACCGGAACCGCAGGTCGCCGATATCAAATTGATGATGGATCCGGCAACCAATCAACCCATGGTCATGGACTTTTCGAAACAACTTTCGGGCATCAGCGATCCGGGTATCCTGTTCAGCCATTTCAGTAATCGTCCGCTGCTCATTTACTACTTCAGCCCCAAGTGCCCACATTGCCAAAAGCACTTCCCTGAAATCCAGAACCTTATCAAGGAATACGAGTCCAAGGGACTCACGGGCATCGCCATTGGCTTGAACGGCGGCATCAAGAAGAACGACATCCGTTTGTTCATCGACCAGTACCATGCGGTCATCCCGGTATTCCAGGACACCGACAGCAAGTTTGGCCCGGCATACGGCACTGGCTATATCCCAGTCGTTTACTTGGTACAGAAAGACGGCACGTTCTACCGCTACGAAACGCTGAACGAAGCGAACATGAACCATCTCCGCGCTACGCTGAACCAGATTCTGAAGAAGCAGTAAGGTATTTCCACACTTTTTACGTCACCAGACGGTATGAAAAAAGCCCCACGAGGGGGCTTTTTTCGTACCGTCGGCGGGATTCGAACCCACGACCCATTGCTTAGAAGGCAATTGCTCTATCCAACTGAGCTACGACGGCCTAACCTGTTTAAGGTGGCTCAAATATAGCAAAATTTATTTATTTTCGTCAAACGCCTGCTTTATACGTTCCAGTCGCAGAAATTCTTGAGCATGGCAAGGCCGACTTCGCCGCTTTTTTCTTGATGGAACTGGCTTGCAATTAAGTTGTCCTTACCAATAAGTCCGGAGAACGTCTGCGTGCCGTAAGTCGTTTCTGCAAAGGCGTACTCCGCAGGAACTTGCGGATAGTACGAATGCACGTAATAAAAATCGCAACCGCTGCGGATTCCCTTCATGATGGGATGTTCGCGAGTAAAGTTCACTTGGTTCCAACCCATGTGCGGAATCTTGAGGCCCGGTTCGTCCTTGAACCGCACGGCACGCCCCGGAATAAGTCCAAGCGTCTTGACGCCGCCGTCTTCCTCGCTTTCTTCGAGCACAATCTGGCAGCCAATGCAAATGCCGAGCACCGGATTGCCGGCCTTCACGACAGCCTTAATCGCTTCGCCGATACCCGTCTTAGTCAAGGTTTCCATAGCCGATGCTGCAGCACCGACTCCCGGGAAAATCAACCGAGTCGCTTTCGCGATTTCGTCAGCATCGCGACTGACCTTCGCATCTACGCCAATAAACTTGAGCGCATTCATCACCGATGTCAAGTTGCCCGCATTGTAATCCACAACAGTAATAGCCATAAGAACCTCTTTTTTACACCGCAAAGATAGAAAAAGAACCGCCGGAGCGGTTCTTTTATACAAGTTCTTTCGATTCGCAAATTAGAACCAGCGCCAAGTCACACCGATGAGAATCGTGTTCTTGTGCTGAGAGTCCTTGTCCAAGTCCTTGTCGTAAGCGATATCGTAACCAACCTGGAGTTCAAATAGCGGAGAAAACGTCACTGCAAGGAGGTTTTCCCATTTGCCGTCAATTTCATCGAATCCCTTAAAGTTAATGAAAGCCCACAGACGGCTCTTGAAAGTCACGAATTCCGTCACAACATACTTAAATTCGGTAATGCTTTCAAGACCCGGTTCATCCTTGAACTTTTCGATCTTTTTCGTATCAGGGTCATCGGCATAAGCGTAAGTGTCCGAATCATCAGCCACTATCGTCATGCGATTAGCAAAACCAAGACGTGTCGAGAAATTTTCATTCGGGAAATACCCGATACCAGCCATCTGCGTGACATAGCCCGGCGCCATGAAATGCGAAACAGTCGTCTTGATTTCGTTGCCATCTTCGTCTTCGCTATAGACATAGCCTCTCATGAACTGAGATTCGAAACGAGCGCCAATGTAGGGTTTGAACAACGGGAACGCATGGAAATCAGCCATCGTCTCGACAAAAATCTTATCCGAAGACTTGCGGCGGCCAAAGCCATCCGTCCAGGTCTGCCCCAGTTCGAGATCCACTTTGCTAGTCCAATCAGCGATGCTGAAGGGGATCCTGAGATCGGCATTGTACGTAAAAAGCCACGTTGAGGAAGAAGTCCCGCTTTCCTGTTTCCAGTTGTGGAAATCCATACGGGTGTACTTGATGGCGGCGACAACGTCAGCCTTCCCCCCCCATTCTTCCGGGAGATAGCCTTCAAACATGCCACCATCAGCAAAAGCCGCCGATGCAGAAATAAGAGCAGCGCATCCAATTGTAAGCAACGATTTCTTCATATCACTTCCTTGTTTACGGTCTTTCATTCCATCAGACCCATTGAACTTATTTGCTATTAAAGATAATTATTTTTTTTGGAAAAAGTTATCTAACAACAAATACATTACTATTATTGCATACATGCTACTCAGAAGCCTCATTTTTGCAATTACCGCATTTTTTTGCATCGGAACTGCCGCAGCCACCGAGCACAAATCGCCTTGGCAGTTCGAAGCGGGCATTTCAGCGGGTCGGCCCACCCCAATCATGATCAATGCTGGAGTCGGTTACGAGAATGTTTTTTTTAGAGTCACAGGCGGAGGCTTGCACCTCGGATCCAACGAATTCTGGGTCGGTTACCGAGGAAACCTCGCATGGAAGTTTTTCCGCGAACTCCCCTTTTCGCTAGACTTAGGAATTAGCAGCGGTTACGCATTTGCAAAGGCGCCAAACGAAATTTTGAGGGCTCTCAATAGAGCAAACAAAAAACGCTACGTGCGTTCGTACAATTACAAAGAATCGTTCGACGTATCCGCAGACATCCGAGCGAACATTTATGGATTTTTCACAGAACTAGGAATTCCACTCCACTTCTTTTCAAAACACAATGAACCCACAGTCATCTGGCAAGCCGGATATGCGTATAGGTTTTAATAACTAGCGGTTCGTTGACGGTCGCGAAGCTAAACTTTTTTACTTTTCTATAGTCTCGATCTGCTTCGAGAGTTCACTCGCTAGCTGAGAATCTTCGTTATAAATTGCGTTAATTCGTTTGCAACTAAGTTCGAGCAAATTGCGGGCCTCAATAGAATCGCTTTGTTTGCGGAGTTCACGCAATGCCTTGTCGATTCGCTTGACGTCGTTCTGGTCGGGGTAGCCCTTCATGAACGTGTAGAAAAGCTGAATTTGTGTGTTGTACTCGCTGTCGGATTCGCAAGCGAGCAAGAACGGGATGACTCGTACGTTGAGGAGCTTCGAGAGGTCGCCCATGAACGTGTTGAGCGTGAGCCCCTTCGGAAAAAGTTCTTCGGTATCGTTCTGGAGGTCCTCGGTGCCCACGAAATCGCCTTCTTCGAACTGCGAAAGCATTTCGTTCAGCATATCCATTTCGCTGCGTTTTGCTTGTTCGCGATACTTCGCCTGGTAGTAGATGGGGAGCGTCGTGAGGCAATAATGAGCTTGGTTTGCACCGATGAATTCGCCGATGTAATAGATGTCGGCATCTTCTTTGAGGATGTCTTCTTCGTTGCTGAAATTTCCGATGCGAGCAGGAATGGGAATAACTTCCATGCTCGAAAGTTCATGGAGGCGTTCGCGCATGGCATCAACATCGACGTTTTCAGGGAGTTCTACGCCGTTTTCTTCCATCGTCTTGAGGAAGCTGTTGAATTTCGCATCGACGACGCGGTCTCTTTCACGTTTGCTGGGCCTGTCATTGAACTGTCGAAAATCACCTTCCAACGTCAAAAGGCCGTTTTTGATCATGTCGTCAAACGGCGTTTCTGCAGGTTCGGCATCCGGGGTAGGCAAAATGCGTGCGTAAGCAATCATTCTGCCACATAACTGTTCGTCATTTCCTTTTTTCTGTTCAATTCCAAGCATGGTTTAAAATTAACAAATTCTAACGGACTTGGACCAATTTTTGTTTATGATATCCTTGCGATGCGGTTCTTACGATGTAAATTCCGGGAGCAAGTCCATTCAACGAGGCAGAACCCTTTGCATAGCGAACGAGTTTTCCGTTCATATCGTAAATGCGGGTCGCTTCAACAGAGTTGTTGAACCAGAGAGCTTTTGAAAGAATGGTTGTCGAGGTGTCGCCCTTTTCGACTTTCTTTTCGATCAATTCTATTTGGTCGAGATTGGGGCCGTCGTTTCCGTCAACGGTGGCAAACGTGATGTAGCCGGCACCCTTGGAAAGCGTGATGGTCGTGGTGTCCGTTGCCCATGTCGTCCAGTTGTCCGTTGCGTCGTACATGCGAGTTTCGGCTCCCTTGCAGCCGTCAATCCCGGCGGTGCATTTTCCGGGGGCAGCAATGGCGAGGCCGCGCGCTTTGCCACTGCCATTCGCATACGTCATGACCATCGTGTATTCGCCGGGGAATTCCGCATAGACGGGGACTTGGACGGTCGAATGTCCCGTGCCGAAGTTGATGTAACCTGTGCCTGCAAACCCTGCGTTCGTGCTTTCGATAATCGCGTTATCGACGATGCCGGATTCCGCTTGGAATTTCGTCGTTCCTTTGGCTTCAAAGGTTGCACCGATATCGATGTCCTTGGTCATCGTGGTTTTCCAAGTGTTGGATGTGCCTGCAGTCACGGCATCCTTGCCAGTCCAGCCAGCGAATTTCCAACCTGCGGCAGGTTCCGCAGTGATGGTAATGGCGGTTCCTTCTGCAATTTTTTCGCGATTCGGAGAGATAGTAACAGTTCCGCCGATGGATTGCGATAGCGTTACTTTGTAGTATGTCACGTTCGCTTCGAGGACCGTGATTTCGTTCGAAGTTGCGCCGAGTCCGCCCATGGAATTTGCTGCTCGAACCGTTACTTTAGAGCCAGCAGCGATACTCCCCACATCAATGGAATTGGATGTGGTGTTGCTGTGGTATTTGCCGTTCACAAAGACAGCCCAGCAGATGGCGTTGTCGTCGTCATCCCAAACGATGTTCGCGCCTTCTTGTGAAATTTTCGGAGCGGAGACTTGCGCGGTAAGTTTATTCGGAGCCCAGTTGTCTGTTCCGCCAAGGACGTTTGCAAGAGTGTATTTGGCGGCATCGTTTGCATCCCAAACGGTCTTGAGCGTCGAAGTGGAGCCATCCTTGCTCCCGTCAAAGTAGGTGCGGCGGCGGCTCGTGTTGACGGGGTTTCCGTTTCCGTCCTTGCTGTTGTATTCGCCATAGACGACAGGGGCGGAATTCATGTTCGTAAACCAGCCTTCGGCGGCAGGCTGCGCAACCATCTTGGTGTTCAAGAACACCACCTTGGCGTGTCCCCAGGAACGTCCCAAATAAAACGTTCCGTTAAAACTGTTGTTCGAAACTGTTATGGTTGTGTTATTAAAGACGTAGCCCCAATCCCCTGGATTCTGCGATGCGGTGATGTAACCGCCGTTTCGCGTCATCACAAGCTTTGTGCCTTCGAAGAATACGTCGCCGCCGCCGCAGATAAAGTCAACCGTTCCGTCGATTTCGCCGCCTTCCCAGTACGTGCGACCTTTTTTGGTGTAGTACGTGTCTTGGCCGCTCAGCAAACGGACGTTCTTATAAATAAACTTGTCGCCTTCGTTTTGCTGCAAAGCCACTTGACGAGCCGCACCGGATGTACTGAAGGTGCTCTTGTTCTTGAGCGTGATATCTTGCATGTACATGTCGTTATTTTTCGGGAAGTAGAGCGTAGCCGTGGTGCTGATGCCTTCGGTATCGGTCGTGTTCGAAATAGTCGTATTTTCGAGGGATTGCCCGATGATGGAAACATGCGATGGGCTGAACGTCGTCTTTCCATGTTCATCACCCGTAAGCTTTGTCAAGTCGTATTCACCGTTCGGGAGAAAGATGATGAAACGTTTGGATTCGCTAGCCCCAGATGCGGCAGCTTTGGCGATGGCCGCCTTGAAGTCGCCATCGACTCCCACGACAAAGTCAAAACCGCGCTTCGCAATAGCGAAAGCACTCGTCGCAACTGCAAGCGACGCACACATAGAAAATTTGAACAACCAACAGTTTAACATATCACCTCGATTCTAACGCATGGATTGCTGCTCCTGCGAACCTAACTCAACTAAGGCAACAAATTGCCAAGTTTCGAATATCGCCTCCGGCTCGCAATGACAATTTTTTTCCCTATCATCCCGGACTCTCAGGTCACTGAGCCTGTCGAAGTGCCGGGATCGGCTTACACATTCTTTTCCCTGTCATCCCTGACTCTCAGGTCACTGAGCCTGTCGAAGTGCCGGAATCGGCTTACACATTCTTTTCCCTGTCATCCCTGACTCTTTTTTCCTGTCATCCCGGACTCTCAGGTCACTGAGCCTGTCGAAGTGCCGGGATCGGCTTACACTTTTCCTCTACTTGGTCGCCCCGTTTACTCTAAATGTTCTTCCGTCATTACGCATAAAATAGACTCCTGCACTTTTGCCGTTGTTTCTATAATTAACAAAGTAACGGTCCGGCGAAACGTTCGCGGCCCGCTGCGATTCAAACTCGCCAATCACAGTCCTGTCCGAATCGCCGACATCGACATTGCCCGCATGCAGCCCAGCATCCTGCCAGCCGATGTAATCGATGTTCGCCATGCCATCTTTCGAAAGACTCGTGAACTTGAGTTCGCTGTAGCCTTGGGGCAGTTCCAATTCCAACGTAGCCGTTTTCCATTCCGTCCAGTTGCCGGTCGATTCCATGCTGCCGTCGGCGAGCAGCGTCTTATCGCCCACAGTAATGCTAAAGCCGCGACCAGAACCACCGCCGTTTGCGAATCTTACATACAACTTATACTTCCCCGTTTTTTCTGCCGTAATGCCATAAGTCACAAAACTTCCGATCGAATTGTCAACGTTCGCATAGCCATCGCCGACATACCCCGTATTCGTCGTTTCCTTGACGCCCTTGATATCGATAAAGTTCACACCGTCGATGTACGCTTTGCAAGTATCGCTCCCGCACATTGCCGCTGGCGGCGGAGGCGGAACGTAATCGTCATCCATTTTGGCAAGTGCTTCGAGGTAAGCTTTTTCCGTGCTCAAGAGCGCCGTGCCGTAATCGCCAGCCCACTGGTAGCCGGTGCGGCGTTCTTCGCTGATTTTTGTGAAGTCTTGCGTCTTGGTGCTAGCCCCTTCGCGGTCGCAAAAGAAGTAGTTGTCGTTGTTGACTTCGTAAAAGCGATACCACAGAACGTTGCCGTCGCGTTTTTCGAATGTGCCCGCTTTCTTGTTGAAGTAAAGTCCGGTGACGCGGGTTTTCTTGTACCATTCGATGGCTCCCTTGACGGATTTCTGGATGGCTTCGGTTTGTTCGGGCCAGTTCATCAAGAACCATACGGCTCCTGCGGATTCGCTGCCGGATTTGCTGGCGAGTTCGTAAGCGCGTGCGCCAACTGGAGCCATGCTGTTTGTGTCGTGCTGGGCGCACCAGACGGTGGGTTTCCCGTCGTTTACGATTTGCGCTTTGAGCAAAAAGTCGATAGCCTTGTCCAATGCGCTTTTCATCTTGCTGCGGGTGGCGTCGTCGATCATGTCCGAGTCAAAAGGCGATGTGGAATTCGCGATGTCCATCATCGTAACCATGGCGCGGATCATGGCGTTGTCGTTCAGCGTAATTTGGTCAGAATAGTTGCCACGCTTGGGCCATACTTGCGGGAGTCCGCCCTTGGAACGCTGCATCGTCAAAAGGAAGTTAACAGCCCTGTTGAAACTTGTCTTGAAAGCGGCCTTGTAAGATGCGTTCGTCGTTGCTTTGTAACGCACGGCGAGGAGTCGCATTTCTTGGATAGTCGCATTGTTGTCGATAGTGCCGAGGTCGCCGCCGCCTTTCGCTTGCCATTCGGATTTTTGCCCGCCGGAATAGGCACTTTTGTACTTGTCGGCCATTGCTTTGTAAAAACCGCCATTTGCGATTTGCCAAGTCGTCATGTTGTAGGTGTACTGGTCAATGTCCATGCCTGATGCCGCCGACGTCAGCTCCGAATAGCCGCGATAGCTATTGATTTTCGAGACCGCCGTCGCCGGGGGAACATAGCTCGCAGCCGCAGAATATGTCGCGACAGACATTGTCGCTACAAGAAAAATGTAATTGCCAAACCAAATGCTCTTCATTCTAACCCTTTTGAAGATTTTCCCACACTACCTTTATAATCTATATTTAAATAATACGTTTTTCATTATGAATTTTTTTTAAGTGTTGTCTATAGACTATAGACATCGCATTATTTTTATTCTCTATTCAATTTTTTGGCAATGTGAACGAGTAAACGGCCTAAAAGAACGAGCAATCAGCCTAAAACGGCCTTTTAAAGCGAAAATGCGAGGCAATTTTACATACTAAAAGCACCTTTGCCCGCATTTAGTATGTAAACGAGGCAATCGTTTTTCACCCCTTACATACTAAATGGCATTTTTGGGGCACTTAGTATGTAATTTTGACGTTAAAAAGACGCTTTTTGAGGTTTTTAGAAGGCCTGAGAACCTTAAAATCGTATTTTGAGGGGATTTTTTAGATCTTCCGACCCATTTTTACATACTAAAACGTCCATTTTCTTTTTTAGTATGTATTCAAACAAATTAACATTTTCCGTTTTACATACTAAAAGCCCATTTGGGTGCATTTAGTATGTAACGCGACAAAGCACGCACCTAAGAATGCGACAACGCATGCGACACGGCGATGCATGCGATGCGGCGACGCACGCACCAAAAGCGCACAATTCCGTGAAGTTTTGTTCAACAGAGTCTTCGGACGTGAATCCTCAAGATGACGCAGCTCATTTATAATACGCACCGTATTATATTTTTCTAAAAATTTTTAAGAAAGTTCATTTTTCCTTAAAATTCTTTAAAAAATTGATGTTTGTATAATAAAATTTGTTGCATACTTCTTAAAATTAGTTTAAATTATAGGTATGAAACCAATAACTGAATATCAAGACTACCGAGAATACATGCGCGACTTCTACGAAGAACGCAAACGCAGTTCTTTGTTCTCGTGGCGCGAATTCTCCAAGTTGGCGGGGTTCACCTCGCCCAACTACATCCAGCTCGTATGCGAAGGAAAAAGCCGCCTGAGCAAAACGGGTGTCGAAAAGGTCGCTACGGCCATGGAGCTTGCGGGTTCCGACCGCGATTATTTCCTTGCGATGGAGCGTTTTGGCGATGCCAAAAGCGACAGCAAGAAAATCCTAGCATTCAACGAAATGCAGAAAATCGCGAAAGAAAACCGCTTGCGTGTCGTCGATGGCGAAGCGTTCAAGTATTTCGAATCGTGGGTGAACCCGGTCATGCGGGAACTTGCCCCGATCAAGCCTGGAGCAAAGCCATTGGAACTGGCGCGCAACTGCTACCCGGTCGTGAGCGCGACTGAAGTCCGCCAATCCCTGGACTTTATGGTCCACGCGAATTTCTTGAAAAAGATCGGTGAGGATACCTACGAACAAACAGAAAAGATTGTGACGGGATCTTCCGAGGCGATTCCTTTGGCGCTTCGTTCCATGAACCGCCAAATGTCAAAGTTTGCGACAGACGCCATTGACGATATTCCATCAGAAAAGCGCCATATTGCCGGCGTGACGCTTGGTTTGTCCGACGCCACGTACAAATGGCTCGTGCAAAAGCTTGAATTGCTCAGGCAGCAGGTGGTTGCCATTGCTGCCAAAGAAAAAGATTACGATAAAGTATATCGTTTAAATTTACAACTTTTCCCACTTACGAAAGGGAAGGAGGCCTAAGATGAGAAAACTGAATAAATTAATCCTGGTGGGTTTAGTCGCCTTTTGTGCATCTTGTTCGAGCGAACAGAGCACTACTGGTGCAACCACCGAACCGAACACTTCGCCTGTAGCTCAGCTGACAGATGAGCAGAAAGTTATTTTGGCAAAGTCGCTATTATTCTTGATGGATCCGGTAGCAAGCGATTCATTAAAGAATCTTTTTGATTCAGCATACGCATCTTCGGGTTATGATATCAACAAAATGTACAATGAATACATTCACCCGCTTCCGTGGAGTATCAAGAACAACCGTGTTTACCACCATCCCAGCAAGGATGGACGTAAAGTTTGCGACATTGTGACTTATTCGATGGAAAACAAATTAGAAAGGAATGGCGTGTTGATCGCCACATCGTATGATGACGACCATGAATGCGCCCACAACTTCGATCCGTATAAAAAATGCTACTCGGACGAAGCCGCACAAGACTATTTCTACAATCATCCTAACGAAACCATCGAAGCTACAAAAATTGTTTATGTTGATAGCGTCCCTGTCGTAATCAGCTCCATGGGATCAAGAAAAATGAGAAATAGTTTCTGGGGATATGGAGTTTCTTGTGCCGAGGCATTGGATCGCTTCAAGCAGTCTTGTACCTCTTTGAACGGACTCTTCTGGGATTTGGGAGACGGGTGTAGCGAAGATGACTTGGAAGTGGTTTGCGCCTCTTTCCTCCCGGACGATCAAGCATGGTATGATGTCTTGAACACTTATACCGCACAGTATCAAAAGCAATGTCTTGATGATTCCATAAACTATGCTCCGTTTGATGACGAAAATTACGTTCGCATCGACCCTTATACGTACCAGCCTTATTTGGATAGTTTGAATAGAGTCGCCTTTGCGGAAAGAGATTGGGCTAATACTTTAAAGCGTACAACGTATGCTTATAAGTGGCAGTTCTCGATAATCGATAGTACAGTCAAAGTTAATTCGAGCGGCAAAGTTATTTACAAAGAAATAGATGATAGTAAGCTTTATGGAGGATTGAGTCTCGGTTATAATACGCTACCCAATACTCCATTCGCAGATGCATACCGCAAAGAAGGCGTTTATGTATTGCCGGATTCGTTAGTGACAACGTTCTTCCCCAAGTTGGCTGAATATCCGGGCAGATTGGACGAGTTTAGGACGTACCGTTCTTCTAAGAACTCCATTTACTACCTCGTTGTTCTGAAAGACGTTGGCGCCAAGGGACATTTATTGACTCGCATTGACGGAAATGGAATTTATGTGACAGATATCGTGAAGAGCGGAAGCAGCTGCCCCGAAGATACGACGGTTTACTATCCTATAATTTTGTTGGCGGATTCACCGGATTGGGATGGTTTGAATCACCCCATTGTGAAAACGACTTATGCAAGCGACAAATGGAATTGCGACAAGCCGGAATCTCTTACAAAAATTGAGCCATACGGTGAGTGGATTATTTCTACGATGTACGATTATGGCGAATATGTAAAACTATTCGGTTCAAACTAACTTCATTTCATCACCTTCTTAAAAACACGCGCCATCAGGAGGGGGAAGCCTCCCTGACTTCCTAAAACGTCATCTCCGACTTGTTCGGGGATGACTTTTGTTTGCAATAAAAAATTTTACGGTATATCTACAAAACATTTATATATATATTACTTTGGATTTCATCTATGAGGAGCGTATTATGAAATTGCACAAAATAATAACGATATCCATTGCTGTCGGAATCATGTCTATTGTTGCAGGTTGCATGGGAAACGCCGCAGCGACTTATTGGGACGGCAAGAAATACGAAATTCTTGAATACCATTGGGGCGCGCCCACCGAAATGCAAAAGAATGAAAATGGGACTTCTACGGCCATATTCCGTGCCGATGGCGATTGCGTTGCAACGTTCAATATGGATGCTCAAGGAATCATCACAAGCCATAACATTGTAGGCGGTTGCCATTACGATGCCTATAATCGTTTGCAAAATGTTGAGCACTAGTTTTTGCAAGTGCAATCGTTTGAAACGGACGGCTTAAAGGCGATGCGAAAACGGGATTCTGTTTTCGCATTTTCTATCTTTACCGTCGTATGAATACCAAAATCTATTACACCCTTACAGATGAATCGCCGTTCTTGGCGACTCAATCTTTGCTTCCTATCGTATCTGCTTTCGCAAAGACTGCCGGTATCGATGTCGAAACTAAGAACATTTCCTTGCCGGGCCGCATTCTCGCCGCTTTCGCGGACACGCTCCCGGCAGGTACGACGTTTGCAGGCAAGCCGGTGACGGACGACCTCGCGTTCCTCGGCAAGCTCACGCTTGAACCGGATGCAAACATCATCAAACTCCCGAACATTTCTGCATCGGTACCGCAGCTCAAGGCCGCTATTGCCGAACTCCAGAAGAACGGCTACGCTCTCCCGGACTACCCGGATGCTCCTGCCAACGACGAAGAAAAGGCAATCCGCGCTCGCTACGACAAGGTGAAGGGTTCCGCCGTGAACCCGGTGCTTCGCCAGGGCAACTCCGATCGTCGCGCTCCTAACGCTGTCAAGAACTATGCCCGCAACAATCCGCATAGCAACGGCAACTGGAACGAATCCGTTAAAACGCATGTCGCGAGCATGCAAGCCGACGACTTCTACGGTAACGAAAAGTCTATCACCATGCCTGACGCTGACACGTTCAAGATTGAATTCGTCGACGAAGCGGGTGCCGTTACGGAACTTCGTGCCGCAAAGCCGCTCCTGAAGGGCGAAATCATCGATGCGACCGTCATGCGCATGGCCGCTCTTGAAAAGTTCATCGCTAATGCGATGGCCGAAGCTAAAGCCAAGGGCCTCCTCTTCTCCGTGCACCTCAAGGCCACGATGATGAAGGTCTCTGACCCGGTGCTGTTCGGTGCATTTGTCCGCGTGTTCTTCAAGGACGTGTTCACGAAGTACGCTGACCTCTTCAAGGAACTCGGAATTGACGCCAACAACGGTCTCGGCGATTTGTACAAACGCTTGGAAGGCAATGCGAAGGAAGCCGAAGTTCGCGCAGCCATTGACGCTGCTCTCGCTGCAGGCCCGGACCTTGCCATGGTCGATTCTGCCAAGGGCGTTACGAATTTGCATGTGCCGAGCGATGTGATTATCGATGCTTCGATGCCGGCCATGATTCGCAATTCCGGCTGCATGTGGAACAAGGAAGGCAAGCTGCAAGAAGTTGTCGCCTGCATTCCGGACCGCTGCTACGCCGGCATCTACGACGAAACGATTGAATTCTGCAAGCAGAACGGCGCATTCGACTCTAAAACCATGGGTACCGTGCCGAACGTGGGCCTCATGGCTCAGGGTGCCGAAGAATACGGCAGCCACGACAAGACGTTTGTCGCAAAGGGCAAGGGCGTTATCCGTGCCGTGAACGGCAAGGGCGAAGTGCTCTTGCAGCAGAATGTGGAAACTGGCGACATTTTCCGCATGTGCCAGGCGAAGGACGCTCCGGTGCGCGACTGGGTGAAGCTCGCTGTAACGCGTGCCCGCCTCAGCAACACGCCCGCGATTTTCTGGCTCGATCCGGAACGCGCCCATGACCGCGAAATCCAGAAGAAAGTCGAAGCCTACTTGCCGGAACATGACCTCAACGGTCTCGACATCAAGATTATGAGCCCGCGTAAAGCGATTGTCGAAACGATGAAGCGTGCGAAGGCCGGTCTCGACACCATCGGCGTGACGGGCAACGTCATGCGCGACTACCTCACAGACCTTTTCCCGATTCTCGAAGTCGGTACTTCTGCAAAGATGCTTTCCATCGTGCCGCTCATGGCGGGCGGCGGCCTCTACGAAACGGGTGCAGGTGGATCCGCTCCGAAGCAAGTGCAACAGTTCCTCGCCGAAAATTACCTCCGCTGGGATTCTCTTGGCGAATACTTCGCGCTGGTGCCTGCATTTGAACAAGTTGCATTGAAGGAAGGCAACAAGAAGGCGAAGGTCTTGGCCGATACGCTGGATGAGGCTAACGGCAAGATTCTCGAATTCAACCGCACCCCGGCCCGCAAGATCGGTGAACTCGACAACCGTGGTTCCCACTTCTACCTCGCTCTCTACTGGTCGCAGGCTCTCGCCGCCCAGAAGGACGACGCAGAACTCGCCGCCAAGTTCGCTCCGATCGCTGCCGCTCTCTCCGCGAAGGAATCCGAGATTGTCGCCGCACTCGCTGCTGAACAGGGTAAGCCTGCCGATATCGGTGGTTACTATGTCCCGAAGGCAGAACTTCTCAAGAAGTGGATGCGCCCGGTCGAAGCGTTCAACGCGATTATCGACAACATTTAAATTGTCCACTGGCTTGTCATCCCG
This sequence comes from Fibrobacter sp., assembly GCF_017545445.1. Lineage (GTDB taxonomy): Bacteria > Fibrobacterota > Fibrobacteria > Fibrobacterales > Fibrobacteraceae > Fibrobacter. The sequence continues at coordinate 50,382 of NZ_JAFWOM010000140.1, read as the reverse complement.
GCCTTGTGCCGGGAACAGCATCGCCATAAAAAAAGTTGCGTCACAAGACGCAACTTTTTTTATTTGTAAAATTCTATTCCTTTATGCATCGTACTGAAAACGCCGCTTTTTTCGACCACCAATAAAATTGAGCAAAAAAACTGCAATAATCAAGTTCCAAAGCGTTTTTAGTATTTTCTTCAGGGCCGTCTGTAGAACACCAAAAAACGGCACGCTCACCCAAATCCATAAAAGAACCATGAGACGATCGATAGCCAGCACCAACTGCGGAAAACCCGTTGAATTCGTCGGAGCAGGATAAGTAACACCACCAACAAATGACTGGGTGCACTCGTTCCATCCCTCTTTGGACATAATTCCAAATGGAGCCATATAGTAGCTCCAGTCCAAAGATGCCTCCTGAATTCTTTCAGACAGCGGTCTCAGCATAATTGCAAAATCTTCCCTTGTCGGGAGTCGATAGCCTTTAGGACAAACTTTTTCAGCAGCTTCGTATGTATAAAGGCGACCCGCATTTTTGCAAGCTTCGTCAAGGCCATAGTAGCAGAAACTGGATTCTGAAGCATAATTCAAGTTCTCCGCCATCCACACCTGTTCGCCAATAGCGACCGTCTTGTACGATTGGCCATCACGTTCATCGACAAAGCTTCCATGAGTCACATCCGCAGGAGTAATCGCTTTTTTCGATGAACTCGACAAATATGTTTTAACGACTGAGCTGCTTAAATATAAACGGGATTCGCTAGATTCTGTAGAATCTGGAGCGGAAGTGCTTTTTTCATCCCCGCAAGCAACAAAAGCTGCTCCCAACAAAAAAACAATCAAAGTAAAGGCTATATATTTTTTCATAGTTTCAACGCTGCGACATTTCAGCCGCCCATAGCCAACATCCAACTATCTATTATTCAAGTAGTCCAGAACTTTATTCGTAAGGTCGTTTTCTTTTTTCCAGAAGAGCACGGCACCCGTGGCACGATCAACCACCATGTCGTAGCCTTCTTGCAACGCGATTTCGTTCACGGCCTTGCGGATAAGCTGGATAATCGGAGCACTCACCTTTTCATTTTCGGTGATGAGTTCACCATTACGGCCATACACGCGGTCAATGAAGGACTTGAGTTCCGTATCCTTCTTGTTGTACTCGGCTTCAAGTTCGCGCTTCTTTTCGTCAGAAAGCATGAGAACCTGCTTATCAAGTTTTTCCTTGATGGCGGCAAGTTCCTTCTGCAAGAGGTTCGCTTGCTGTTCCCATTTAGCCACCTGACGGTCGTATTCTTCTTGCGCCCTTCTAGTGCCCTTATACCCGTCGAAGATAATCTTTGAATCCACATGGGCAATGCGGAGTCCATCTTCGGCAAAGCTTGCACAAGCAAATACTACCGAAATTAAAACGATCAACTTGCGAAACATAACGCTCCTCCCGTCAAGTTAGAAAGCCTGACCAATGACAAAGTTGAATTCCATATCGCCCACCTTGGAGTATCTTGTACCGTTGTAGGCTTCACCCGGATCGAGCGGCCAAGCAAAGTCGAAACCGATAATGCCAAGCATCGGTACCACAACGCGGAAACCGAAACCGATATCCTTCTTGAGGGTGGTCGGATCCCATTCGCTGAGCGGATTCTTCTTTGGCTTGTCAATACGCTTTTCCGTATCAATGCGTTCACCGAACACGTTACCGGCATCAAAGAAGAACGGCAAGAGATAGAACGTCTGCGGCACAAGGCCCAGCTGGAGTTCCGCACCGATGTACTGGTAGCTGCGGCCCAAGCGGCTACTGCCGATGGAACCAGAACCGTAACCGCGCATCATACCGTCATACCCGAGCACGCCGCCCATTCTGTACAAAGTGCGGTGTTGCAGTTTATCGCCAAAGATAATGCCGTATTCGTTTGTAAGTGCAATCGACAAGCGGTCACGGAACAGCGGGAACCACCACTTGATGGAGAAGTCCGCCTTGATAAACTCAAAGTCACTGCCAAAGGCGGCATTCGCCCACTGCACGTCGAGCACGTAACGGGAGCCTTCAGTCGGGAACTGTGGCAAGTTCTTGTCATCACGCTGGATGCGGAAGTTGAACGCCGATTCGATACCTGTATAGACCACGTAGCTGTTCTTGATGTTCGGGCCCTGGTCGTTCATGAGCCAGCCGTAACCCACTTGTCCGTAGAAGTAGTCATCCGGCCACTTGAGTCGCTTACCCACAAAGATGTTTCCGCCGTAACGCGTAATGTCGTGGTCGTCGTACTTTTCCATGTTCCACCAGGAGTAGCTGAGGCTAGCACCCAACGTAATCGGCTTATCGAGGAACCACGGTTCGGTGAAGCTGATGGTTGCGCTCTTCTTGTCAGCACCGTATTCGAGGCTAAGAGCCGCCTGTTGACCATCACCCATACAGCAGTTCGGGATCGAGACACTTGCAGTACCGACAAAGCCATCGCTTTCGCTGTAAGAAACACCCAAACTGAACTGGCCCGTACCGGCTTGCTTTTCTTGCACGGCAAAGTCCAAATCTACTTCTTGCTCGCCCACGACCTTGATGTCCGGTACAACCATGTCGAAGTAGTTGAGCTGCATAATGTCGCGGAAACTGCGCTCCAAAGCAGACTGGCGGTATGTATCGCCCGGATACAGACGCACTTCGCGGCGAATCACCTTTTCGTTCGTCTTGGTGTTCCCATGGATATGCACCTTGTGAATCTGAGCGGGCAGACCTTCGTTCATCTTGTACGCAAGGTTCACGATAGAATCGTTTTCAAACGTTCTTTCTTCGTCGAACTGGGCAAAGAGATACCCGTCTTCGCGGTAGGAATCCAGCAAAGCCTTGCGGGACGCTTCGTAAAGATACTGGTCAAAAACGGCACCGCTATCCAAACGGAATTCGTACGCCAGCATCTTGTCGCTCTGCACTTCGTTCCCCGTAAAGTGTAGGCTACCCATGTAGTAGCGACGACCTTCGGTCACGTCGATATGCACGATGATATCGCTCGACGTCTTGATGTTGTCGTACTTGTACAAGGCCGGAATCATGTCTTCAATCATGTAACGCACGAGGAGCTTGCTTTCGTAAGCGGTGCGTTTCTTGATTTTGAGGAGAGAATCAATCTTCGAGTTACTCCACTTGCGGTCAGCGACCAGTCCAAGCCACTTGTCGCGGGCACTTTCGTAACGGATAATGTCGTTCAAAAGCTTCCATGCGTCTTCTTCTTCCTTGATCTGAGGAACGCGCCTGGTCACCGGATTCTTGTCGCCCGCCTTGCGCATGTGCCTATAGAAGTGAGTCGCTTCCATCGTCGGCATGCCAGCCATCTTGTAAAGCGGGTTCGACGTATCGGCTATGGCCTCGTTCAATTGCGTGTAAAGCGGAGCCAGACGTTCTCCAACCGGCACCATCCGTCCAAGATAGAACAAGCAAGTGGAATCCGGCAGATACTCCGCGTGATAGTCGTTGAGTTCTGCATCCAAGAAACCGAAATGGCGGAACACGTTCAGCACCGTATCGCGGTCTGCTTCAAAGACGTTTTCCTTAAATTCGCCGCCGCCCCACCACTGATTTTCTTTGGAAAGCATGTGCTCGGTGATTTCTTCAATCGGCACGTGGTCGTTGCCTTTCACGTCAAAGCCGCGGACACGCACCTTGGAACCTTCGCGAATCACGAAAGTCACCTTGTTCTGGTATTCGTCAATCGGCTCTTCGCGGTAGCCCACTTCGGCAAGCAAAAAACCTTCGGAGCGGTAATGTTCGAGCAAAGCCTGGCGTGTACGTTCCAACTGCGCCTTGCTATAGACGTGCCCCGGAATCATGTGAATCTTGAGCCGCAAGTCATCTTCGGAAACTTCGTCGCAACCATCCAAAATCGTCGTATCCAAGGCCGGGAGTTCCTTGATCTTGAACACAAGTTCCACATCGGAACCTTCACCCACGTAATCCACCCAGGCAGTCACATCGTCAAACAAGCCGGAAGCGTAAAGCGAACTCACCGAATTTTCAACTTTTTCTGAAAGAGACGTGGGAGAAAAACTTTGCCCCACACGAATGCCGATACGTCCAAGAACGGAACGTTCATCCATATGGTGTGTACCTTCGACACGAATCTTGTTGATCTTATTCTCAACCATATATTTGTCGGAAATTTGCGACATGTCCAACAATTGGGCATTCGACATACCGACCAAAGCAAGAGCAAATAAAAGCGAACGGGAACGCAGAATAGACCTACCTATAAAAGCAGTTTATTTAAATTTCTGACCAAAAATACAAAAATTACGTTTCCCTCGCCCACTCGAGTTTTTGAAAAACAGGCTCATGACCGATTTAAGATCATCGCTTACGTGATGACTGAGCGAGGAAGTGTCGTATATGCAAGAGATTACGTGCAAGGAGATCCCCGATGGTTCGGCAAGCTCACCAACCTTAGTCGGGGATGACAGCAATGGTGTTCGCCTTTAGAGGTTGTCTATCGCCTTCGGCTTCTTCGTCATTCCGACCGGAGCCTGTGCTGAGCGAAGTCGAAGTAAGCCGGAATCTAATTCGCTAAAGATGGCGGATCAGGTCCACCACGTGCCATAGCACACCATTTTTCAAAGCGCATTTTACACTTTTTGAAAGTATTACACAAACATCATAGCGTTCGCGGGTGAAGACATCATTACCCATATATATGGATAAAATCTAACAGCTCTTTTCCGCAAAGAAAAAGAAACGAACCTTATTTAAACGCAACGCATGAGCATTATATATATTTAAGGCGAAATTTTTAACTCAACCCTTATTGAAGGATATTATGCGCTCTACAGCTTGGAACGACGAAGAAAACAAAGTCCTGCCCGAAATGGCACTCGACTTTATGCCCGAAGAAAAATTACGCGAACTGCAGTTGCAGCGTCTGCGTGCAACCGTGAAACTCGCCTACGAAAAGGTTCCGCTGTTCCACGAACGCATGGTCGAAAAAGGCGTGACCCCCGACGACATCAAAACCTTGAAGGACATCGTGAAGATTCCGTTCTCCATGAAGAAGGACTTGCGCGACACTTATCCGTACGGTCTCTTTGCAGTCGATATGAGCGAAGTCGTGCGTTTGCATGCAAGCTCCGGCACTACCGGTAAGCCGATTGTCGTCGGTTATACCAAGGAAGACATGGAAGTCTGGGCCCAGGTCGTGAAGCGCGGCCTCCTCGCCTGCGGATTCCGCAGCACAGACATCGTGCAGAACTTCTACGGCTACGGTCTCTTTACAGGCGGCCTTGGCATCCACGGCGGTTTCGAAGCGCTCGGCGCCACAGTCGTGCCGATTAGCGGCGGCAACACCGAACGTCAGGTGATGCTCATGAAGGACTTTGGCGTGACCGCCGTCGGTGGCACTCCGAGCTACTTTGTCCGCATTATCGACGTGGCCGAAAAGATGGGCGTCGATATTTCGAAGCTCAAGGTCAAGCGCGGTATCTTCGGTGCAGAACCGTGGAGCGACGGCATGCGCGACTACATCGAAGAAAAGACGGGCATCAAGGCATACGACATTTACGGCCTTTCTGAAATTGTCGGACCGGGTGTCGGTTGCGAATGCGAATGCCGCGACGGCATCCACATTTTCGAAGACCACTTCTACCCCGAAATTGTTGACCCGGAAACGCTTGAACCGCTCCCGGACGGACAAGAAGGCGAACTCGTCATCAGCACGCTCAGCAAGCGCGCCATGCCGATTTTGCGCTACCGCACTCGTGACATCACCGCTATCGAAAATACGAAGTGCAAGTGCGGTCGCACCATCCGCCGCATCCGCCGCATTGGCCGCCGCAGCGATGACATGATCATCATGCGTGGCGTGAACGTGTTCCCGAGCCAGATCGAAACAGCACTCCTCCGCGCCGAAAAGGCTTTGCCGCACTACCAGATTGTGCTTGACACCAAGAACAACATGGACACGCTCGAAGTCAAGGTCGAAGTTTCCCGCGACATGGTGAGCGACTCCATGAGCGACATGGAACAGCTGAACAAGAAGTTCAAGCACTCCATTGAACAAATTCTCGGTATTTCCGTAATCGTTACGTTGTGCGAACCGGATTCGCTGCCGCGTAGCGAAGGCAAGGCCAAGAGAGTCATTGATAACAGGAAGAAGATTTAGCAGGAAGTGGTTAGTGATTAGTGGTTGGTGGTTAGAATTTACAAATGCGGCAAAGCCGCCCTGTTTACTAACCACTGCATACTAACCACTAATACCTAGCAACGTTTATACAAGGAGAAATTTTATGAAGATTCCACAAGTATCCGTATTCGTTACGAATCGTCCGGGCCGTCTCCAAGCAGTCTGCCGTTCATTGGCTGACGCAGGCATCAACCTTCTCTCGCTCACGCTTGCCGATTCCGGCGAATTCGGGCTTATCCGCCTTATCGTGAACGACTCGGAAAAGGCTGTCGATGTTCTCGCGAAATCCGGCCTCAGTGCAACCGTCACTGACGTTGTCGCATGCCCAGTCGAAGACAGAGTGGGTGGTCTCGCAGACCTCCTCGACGTTCTTGGCGACTTGCAGATTGACTACATGTACGCCTATCCGTCTGAATGCAAGACGGCGACGAACATCATGATTCTTCGATTCAGCGATACCGAAAAGGCTCTCGCCGTCTTGAACGAAAAGAAATTCAAGACGCTCAGCACCGAAGAAATGCTGGGGTAGTTATTGGTCAATGGTCATTAGTCAATGGGTGTTGGTCGTCGGCTAATGATTTTTGCAGAATGAACAGCTTACAACACGTCATACGGAGTGGCAACACCACGAAGTATCCAGTGATTTAAAGCAGCTAAACGTTTTATCGTTTAGCTGTTTTTATATGCAAAAGACCTCCCGATGGGGAGGCCTTTTAAAATTTTACGTTATACGCTTTTTATTAGCGAACACCGCATGTCAGCGGAACATCAATATCAAACATTAGAGTCGTACCGACAGGTATTCCACCAGCAATCACCTGAACTTCCTTATAATCTTGCCCACTAATAGGAACCTTATTAATGGTTCCGCTAAAGGCACCAGTCGAGGAATTTGCTTTTACACGATCAATCTTGCAGAATACATAACCATCATTATTTACATTCACAACAACAGCCGATGTACCCTTAGGCAAATCGATAGCACCAGCGCCTTGAGTCGTCGTAATTTGATATTCCGGACCGTCAGTAATCTTTACTGCAGGGCAAGTCTTTACTTCAATCACAGTATTGTCGTTGTTCTTGACCATGAGTTTCGGAACATATCCCTCATTTGCAGCGGTAAAGTTCTTGGTATATGAAGTATCACCCGGAACGCCATCCCACTCGTAAGAAAGAGTCAAACCGGCACCCGTAGTACAACCCGACACGGACCAAGACACATCCGGAGTTGCGGTAAAGTCCACCGACTTAGATGCACTCGTGCACTTGCAACCCGTAATTTTAGCGCCATTTACCTGAACAGGGTCGCAGTTAATACTAAAGGAACCCTTTGACGTTGCGAGAATAAGCGTTGCAGTATGCTGTCCAGATGTTGCATACAAGACGGTATCGCTCATAAACTTTGCACCTTTACCATCAAGTGCTTCAGGCGAACCACCAGGGGTTGACCACTTCAGCTGAGCAGAAAGCATGTCCGTTGTCTTCACAATTCCGCCCACAGTATATTTCCAAACGACAGGCTTACCCTGATCAACAATCGGTTCAAGCGGAGCACAGGTTCCACCACCTGTGTTACTAGGAGCTACAGACGAACTAGACACTTCCTTATATGGAGGCCTTGAACTAGACGAACCCGGGTCATAGATGAAAGAACTTGATGAACTAAGGTTAATTTCAAACGACGATGAAGACTGCTGCACCACCGAAGAAAATGTCGGAATAAATATCGAAGAACTCGATCTTGGTTTTGGAGCTACAGAAGAACTACTTACTACAGCACCTACAAAACATTCAGGGCAACTTTCACGAGTTATTGCCGAGGTAGCGAGACCCGTAATATCCTCTGGGTCAGTCTGAACAATCATAATACCATCGCTGCCCTCAAGATCAAACTTTACAATGTCTCCGCTTCCGCAAGCCCAAAAAGTTGTAGCTATACCCAAAGACATTAATCCTGCATAAATCTTTTTATTCATAAAAAACCTCTTAGCTGAAAAATAACATAAATCATGGCAATATGCAAATACTGTAAGCGTTTTTTATTAAGGATTTCCACAAAAAAACGCTCCAGAAAAAGCATCCGGAGCGTTTGTAAATTTAATTATACAGATTTTATTCATTTATGCAACAAAACGTTTCATAAGGTTGCAGCTAAAGGTCAATGAGTCCAATTGAAGATGACGATTTCGGGGCCGCCTTGGAAGAGCTTGACTTCGGTGCAGTCGAGGAAGAACTTTCTTCAGGTGGCGGCTCAGAAGCAGAGCTTGCAGCCTTCGCCTCGACAGTAAGGTACGGATCTCCATTCTCGTCAATGCCGCAATCAAGCATGCCCTGTCCTGCAAACTGCACCATCGGAGATTTTTGTCCCGGAGACGAATACGTTACAGTAATATTCGTGGCACCATTGCCTTGCTTTTGTCCAGAAACGAGCTTGCCATCTTTTCCAAGGTCACTCCAGTTATGGTAAGCCGAAAGAGCTCCACCAATAGAATCCGCGACAAACCATTCAACAGTATCGCCCACAAACACCTTCGACTTGCTTACAGCACAGTGACCTTCAGGTATGGCGCTAGACGAAGACCTCCCTGACGAGCTGCTCCTTCTGGCGGCAGACGAAGAGGATACCACAGAAGACGAAGAAATCGTTTCGCCCTCAACATGGACAACCACATTCCTACAGTCAACTTCCACATCGCCAAAAGTAAGCTCAGGCCCTAGCTTTGTGCCCTTCGACGTGAACTTCACCGTAATTTCAGGCAATCCGGAACCAGTGAGTTCGCCCTTCACAAGTCCATTTTCGACATCCTTAGCTTTATTCACGTCCTTCCATTCAAATTTGGCGGAATCAATGGAATTTTCCTCAGGCAGATAACGCCAGGTAACAGTATCCCCGACATACACAACATCAGGCGCGTCCAAAACGCACCAGCCAGAAACTTGCGGCCCCACCGAACTGCTAGAAACAGCCGAACTGGAAGAACGTTTCTTCGAGCTGCTGGATCTTACTCTACTCGAACTAGACACAGAACTGCTGGACTTGGGCTTACTCGAACTGGAAACGGCGCTAGAACTACTAGAGCGTTCTCTGCGTGAGCTGCTACTAGCATCCTCGGAGCTGCTACTAACAAGATAAACAGCGCTACAGCCATTTTTCTTGCCCTCCTTGCTTTCGCAGTAATTCATAAAGGCTTCTGCGACTTGGTAGGTACTAGCTTCGCCCATTTTGGTTTTCACCATTTCGTCCTGGTCATCGGCATATAAAACATCACCTTCACCACACGCCCACATGAACATCATTGCAGACGAGAAAATTAACGGCATTAAAAATGTTCTTTTCATATTATTCCCCATTTCTTTAAATTCTATTCCTGCGTTTCACCATCCACCGATATTTTACGTTGTCCAGTAATGAACTGGTGCACGTAAGGATTGCTTGTATTTTTGATTTCTTCGACAGTACCGACTTCGATAATGCGACCGTTCAAGAGCATCGCAATTCGATCGGCCACCTTGAACGCGCTCACCATGTCATGCGTCACTACGACTGACGTAACGCCGAGCTTGCTCTGCATATCGAGAATAAGGTCATTAATGACGTCACTCGTAATCGGGTCAAGGCCGGTCGTCGGTTCATCGTACAAAAGAATTTCAGGATTCAAGGCTATCGCTCTTGCAAGCGCCACACGTTTGCGCATGCCCCCCGAAAGTTCCGACGGCATCTTTGTACGGAATGACGGCACCAAGTTTATCAACTTGAGTTTTTCTGTCACTACGTCCTGAATTTCCTTTTCGGACATTTCAGGATGGTGTTCGCGGAGCGCAAAAGCGATATTCTCGCCTGTGTCCATGGAGTCGAACAAGGCTCCCATTTGGAACAACATTCCCATTTTTCGACGAATCGTTCGCGTATCGAAAAACTGCGGAGTACTAATCGTCACGCCATCGACAGTCACTTCACCGCCATCCGGCTGTAGCAGTCCAATCATGTGCTTCAAGATAACAGACTTACCGCCACCGGACTTTCCGATGATGACCATCGTTTCGCCACGGCGAATATCCAAGTTCACGTCTTCGAGAACGGTCTGAGGTCCAAAGGACTTTTTAAGACCTTTGAGTCGGATGGCGATATCGTTCGGATCGATTTTTACATTCGGCATAAACTAAGACCTCTAGAAGAACATGAACGCATCAAGAATAAAGTCAGAAACCAAAATCATAAGGCAACTCGAAACAACAACGCTCATCGTTGCAAGGCCCACGCCATGAGCCCCCGCCTTGGAATGCGTCCCGTGGTAGTATGCGAGCACAAAGATGATCGTTCCAAACACAACAGACTTGATAATCCCCGCCCACAAGTCCATATTGCTGAACAAGTATTGCATACCCGTAGAATACGTGTAGGTCGTGATATCAAGCGCAAGCACACAAACTATCCAGCCGCCAATCAACGCCAGAGCATTGGAAATGGCAGTCAAGCACGGAATCATCGTCAAGAAGGCAAAGAACCTCGGCATCGCGAGGTAGCGGTACGGGTCTAGCCCAAGCACCACGTATGCAGCAAGTTCTTCCTTTTCTTTCATGGAACCGATTTCTGCGGCAACAGCACTGCCCACGCGTCCCGAAAGCACGATTGCCGTAAGCAAAGGGCCCAGTTCAATGAGCACCATCTTGCATGCCGCCGTCCCCACAAACTTGTCCGAGACGAGATTGTGGAATTCAAACTCTGCCATGATAGTCGCGACCATGCCTGTAAAGATGGAGGTCACGAACAAAAGCGGAAGCGATGAAACTCCCACGGAAATCATTTCCTTGACAATCAATGCAGGATTTTTATGTACAAAGCGGAACTGCTTGAGCGTGATAAGCAAAATGCAAATGCACTCGCCCACTGCGGCGATCGCATCGACAATTACTTGTCCAATCCAATGTATAGGTTTCAGAATCAATGGCATCGTCACCTCTTAAAATTCACCGAAATCGGCGACCTGCGGTCCGCCGCCATCGTCATCTGAACCATACTGATAAGCTTCGTCGCCTTCACCGCCCTGCTGCTCCGTCGCATCGTAGAACGTCGTGTATTCCGGCACGAAACTCATGTCAATATCCTTCACGGAACCGTTACGGTGCTTTGCCACAATGAGACGTGCCTTGTAGCGGTCTTCGTCCTTGTGCGTCTGGACGAACTCGCGTTCCACGAACCACACCATGTCGGCGTCCTGTTCGATAGAACCGGATTCACGCAAGTCCGAAAGCTGCGGGCGTTCGCGGCCTTTTTCTTCGACCTTACGACTGAGCTGAGCAAGCGCGATGACCGGGATTTGCAGTTCCTTCGCGAGAATTTTTAAGCCACGGGAAATCGCACCGATAGCGACGGCACGGTTTTCTTCTTTGCCGGTTTTCATCAACTGCAAGTAGTCGATGATGAGCAAGTCAAGGTGGCCCTTATGCTTGAGCTGGCGCGCCTTGCTCATGAGTTCCATGATGCCAAGGTCGGCGTTGTCATCGACGAACAGCGGAGACTGGTTAATCGGAGTCACCGCGGCGATGAGTTTTTTCATCTCGTCGTGATTGAGCTTGCCATTGCGGAGACGGCTCTGATCGACTTGAGCCTGCGAGCACAGCAGACGCTGTGCAAGCTGCATGCCGTCCATTTCGAGGCTGAAGAATGCTACGTTCTTCCCGAATTTGATGGCGGCGTTTGCAGCGACCGTGAGCGCAAAAGATGTTTTTCCGACACCAGGGCGTGCGGCCAAGATAATCAAATCGGAATTCTGGAGACCGTTCGTAAGTTCATCGAGTTCCGTGATGCCCGTCGGCACGCCTGTCATGCCGTCTTTGCGGTTGTTGAGGCGTTCCAGAAGCGGAGCCACAAAGTTGTCGATAGACTTGAGGGTGTTGCGCACTTGGTTATCGGCAATTGCAAAGATGTCGCGTTCTGCATCCTGCAAAACGTTATCCGGCGTAGAAGACGGATCCATCGACTTGCGGATAATTTCAGAAGACGTACGGATAAGCTTGCGGAGCACCGCCTTGCTGCGGAGATGTTCCAACTGCCACGGTACATTCGCCGACGACGCAACGGACTCCATTAATTCAAAGATGTATTCACGGCCACCGACAAGGTCAAGCTTACCCATCTTCGTGAGTTCCGCAGAAAGCGTCACAGGATCAATGGGAGTCACCGCCTTGTTCAAGCTGCAAAGGGCATTCCAAATCAGCTGATGGCGTTCCATGTAGAAGAAATCATCGTCCGTAATGGCCATCACCGCGACGCCCATCACTTCGGGATCGCGCAAAATACCGCCCAACAGGCAACGCTCCGCCTCGACATCGGCGGGCATTTGGCGGCCATCAAACGACTTTGACGAATTTTCTTCTGACATACTATAAAAACCTACTAAAATATAACAATATTATGTTACGAGGAACTTTCGATAAAGCACCCTAGAGAGCCAAAACAATGGCATGTGTATCGCGATGTGTGCGATTTCGCACAGTTCCGACAAAGACTTGATCAGAGCCAAGCCATTATTTTGCAGTAAAGAGGCCGCTACGCGGGATATGCACCTTCCACGTCAGCCATTTGAGTTGTTTGTCGCTCGTCATTGCATATGCATCGACTAGCGAAACCGTCTTTGTGCCGTTGAAATCAAGCGCCGTACCGGCGAGATCGTTGAAGTTTTTGCCTTTGCTGAACACGTCATAGAAAAGCGGTTCGCCAAAGGTTATCATGATTTCGGGCGCGATAAAGGAAAGTTCCTTTGTCAGCATTCGACGGAGCGAGGCAAGCAGAATCGGAGAGAGCGCTCGCGGTGCATCCTTGTAGAAATACGTGATGCCCAGCGTTTCCGGGGCGTAGCCAAGACTTGCAAACAAACGAGAAATCATTTCACCTGTGGGCGACTTGAAAAAAATGCCCGTCAGCTCGCCCGGCTTGGGGGCGGCAAGCAAAATCAAGAGACGCGGGTGTTCCGGGCCTTCGTAACGAACAACGTTTGCTGCACGCGCGTAAAGGGCGTCTGTCTTGAGCGCATCGTAGAAAGCGTTGAGAGAATCGGCGAGTTCGTAAGCGGCAGTCGTTTTTTTAACTGCACGCGGAGCGATTGTCATCGCGGCATCGGCTGTAGGCTTTGGAGCCGGGCGCGGCTGCGGAGCTGCAGGTTGTGCAGGAGTCGCGAAAGGGGCCGGTTGCTGGAATGCGGACTGCGTAGGCGCTTGAGTCGCGAATGACGCGGGCTGTTGGAAAGCGGACTGCGCGGAATTCGGGAACGGTGCGGACGAAGCGGCGGGAGTCGCAAAAGCAGGTTTCGGAGGCGTGAACGCAGGACGCGACATTTGCGGCATCGGATTTGACGGACGGGATGCGCTAACAGCGGACTTTTTGCGGGTCAATGTCCACGGCTCGTCGAAAAGCAAGTCCGCCTCGCCCATGTCAATTTGGCCTTGCAGATACTTGCGAAGTTCGCTAAAATTCAATTCTTCGGGCATGTCCATCCTCTAAACGTTCTTTAACTGGTCCAGCGTAAAATCTACAATTTCTTGAGCGAGATCGATTTTAGAACCCAACTTCATTTCGGGAATTTCAATGCAAGGTGCATCGCCAGATTCGACGTGTTTCGCAGTAGCAAGATTCGCGCGGATCAAAGTGTAACGCACTTCATCAAAACCAAAACCGCTGTTTGCGGCCACGGGAGCGTTGAGGAGGAGCGCATCGGCACCACTTTTCTTGAGTTTTTCTGCGGCATGTTCCTTGAAATGATCAGTTTCAAGCGCAAAACCGATAATCACTTGGTCAGCGCGTTTTTGAGCCACACTGTCGCGCAAGATGTTCGGATTCGGTTCCAGTTCCAGAATGAGCTGGCTGCGACTATCCTTGATTTTCTCGGTGGCGGCAACCTTCGGACGGTAATCGGCCACGGCGGCACAATGCACAAGCACATCGGCGTTTTTCATCTGTTCGAGAACTGCCTTGTGCATGTCGCAAGCACTTTTAATTTTCGTCACGTGGACAGCACCCGGGAATTCCGCTTCCATCGGGCCCGCGACAACGCTCACATCAAAGCCGTTCGCAAGGAACGTCGCCGCAATAGCGACCGCAGTTTTTCCGCTACTGCGATTGCTGATGTAGCGTACCGGGTCAATCGCTTCTTCGGTGCGACCAGCCGTGATAAGGACGCGAGGAACAGAGGACGTGGCTTCGATTTGGGCAAATGCGGGAAAATCCTGCAAGGCGGTTTCTTGAAGGTACTGCGCGGCTGGAGATTGCGCTGCGCAAGATTTGACTGGACCCTTCGTTTCACTCAGGGTGACGGATTCGTTCAGGATGACACTGCTTGCTTCCAAATAGGCGACGATTTCGGCGGGGTCGAGGAGGCGACCTTTGCCGACTTCGCCGCAGGCAAGCTCGCCCGCCGGACTGTCCATCACAAACGTATTTTCAAAACTGCGGAGCGTTTCGAGATTGCGCTTGACCGCCGGAGAATTGTACATCGCGACATTCATCGCAGGGGCGATAAAACGCGGACCCGTACAGCTCATAAAGCAAAGACTCACTGGGTCATCCGCAATGCCATAGACAAACTTTCCAATGACATTTGCTGTCGCCGGAACGACGAGATAAAGGTCGGCCCAACGCGGAAAATCTATATGCTGGAACGGGCGCGCTTCGACGGCACCATTTTTAAGGTAAACGGGACACTTAGAGAGGCTTGCAAATGTAAGCGGAGCGACAAACTGCGTCGCGGCTTCGGTCATGCAGACGCGTACTTCCGCGCCCTTCTTTTGCAACAGGCGCAACAGCTCACAGCTCTTGTAAGCGGCAATTCCGCCCGAGACTCCAAGAAGAATTTTCTTTCCAGCGAGATTCATGGAATGCAAGATAGAAAAATAACGAGAAATAGCTTAGTTAATAGTCATTGGTCAATAGTCATTGGCCAACCTTAATCCGAGGTGACAAAGCGTAAAAATCAGAATTCTATTACAAACTTTTAACTTTTTTCCCAGCAAGCCAAGGAATAAAGCGATTGATAAACAAAATTACGGGAACAAGGATGGTGAGCGTCGCGATAGTCATTGCAAGGCCCGCGGCTAGCGAAGTTTCTAGAATTTCAGGGGGCACATGCAACACTTTAAAGAGTACACCTCGTAAAAGACTCTGAACAATCATATGTAACGCAAAAATCGTCAGCGTATTCTGTCCTACAAAATTTAGGATAACATTATTTTTTAGAATTTTTGAAAAAGCGACTAACGTTAATAATCCAGAATGAATCATCACTGTATGCATCAACAAAAATAGGGTATCCGTATTTTCACGAACAATAAACGCAAAGCCAAATACAAAAGCGGAAGCAACAAAAGCAATCACATTTCGCTTTGTAGAACAAAGGATCTTATCCGTAACATTCCATTTCGAAATCACATACCCTAGAGCAAGGAAATAAAGGCAAAAAGGGATTTGATCGATATTCCAAAACAAATGCGGCAGTTGAAGTTTTTCCATATATGTTATATAAAAGAGTCCGGGAACATATAGAACTATTACCAAAAAAGCCATCAAAATATTTTTCCGCAAACGAAGCAGTCCCCAAAAGCAAAGTTCCGTCATGAAAAGACATGTCAAGAACCAAAGCGGAGTCACAAAAAATTCGCTGTTCGTTCCACATAAAATCTGCAACAAGACATCTAGTGGCGAAGCATCCGTCTGGAACGACATGCCAAAATTACAACGGACAAAGAACCAAAATGCAAAGAGAATTGCCGAAAATCCAAAGTAAGGAACAACAAGCGCACGACTCTTTTTTCGGACTAATTTCGTAAAAGGAACATTCGCAGAACGATCAAAAGTGAACCCCGAAAGAAAAAAGAACGCAGGCATGACAAACGAAAAAATTATTTCGTTGACAAGGTATATTGATTGAACATGTCCTAGTGCAACCAAACTAATAGCAAGGGCCTTGCAGTTGTCTATCCAAACGATGCGTTTTGTGATGCGTGATTTTTGAAATTCCATACAACAATAATATAAAATTTATATGCATTTCAAGATGTGTATGGCAACCCCGGCACTAAGGCCGAGGTGACAACGTAGAATGGATGTGTCCGGCGACCCCGTCCACATTCGCGGATCATGACCACATAAGCGTCAAAGCGCAAGTGGTCAAAGAGAATAAAATCCGAGGTGACAAAAAAAGAAACCCCGCGAGTGAACGCGGGATTCCTTTTAAGCTTGTGAAGATGTTGGTTAGCAGTTTCGAGATTTAACTAGATCCTTCGACTTCGTGCTACGCACTTCGCTCAGGATGACACGTTCTATCTACTTTCTACTGCCAGTTTCCAACTAAATTAAGCTTCTTCTTCAGACTTTTCAGCCTTCTTCTTGGAAGCCTTCTTCTTCGGAGCAACAGCTTCGCCAATCGTGGTGCCGTTTTCGCCCGGCTTGTGGGAGTCCATCCAAGCCTTGAGTTCAGCGGATTCACGGTTCTTGAAGTAGTCAACAACGGAGAGGTAGATCTTGCGGTTGTTCTGATCGATTTCGGTCACGACAGCCGGAACTTCGTCGCCAACCTTGAATGCATCGGCCGGAACCTTGATGTATTCAGCGGTGAGCTTGGAGACCGGGATGAAGCCTTCGATACCGTCAGCGAGTTCAACCACGACGCCGCGGTCGAGCATGCGAACGATCTTGCCCTTGACTTCAGAGTCAACCGGGTAGGTGGAATCAATAGAATCCCACGGGTCTTCGGTGAGGTGCTTCATGGAGAGAGAAATGCGGCGCTTTTCCTTATCGACGGCGAGAACGACGCATTCAACCTTGTCACCCTTCTTGACCATTTCGTTCGGGTGGGTGATCTTCTTGGTCCAGGACATGTCAGAGACGTGGATGAGGCCATCAACACCTTCCTTGATTTCGACGAATGCGCCGAAGGAAGCGATGTTGCGGATTTCACCGACGACGCGTGCGCCCGGCGGAAGTTCGGTTTCGATAGAATCCCACGGATCAGATTCGAGCTGCTTCATGCCGAGAGAGATACGTTCTGCATCTTCTTCAACCTTGAGAACGACAGCTTCAACTTCCTGACCGACGGTGAGGATTTTGGACGGGTGCTTGACGTGCTGGGTCCAGGACATTTCAGAAACGTGGATGAGACCTTCAACACCGCTGTCGAGTTCAACGAATGCACCGTAATCCGTGATGGAAACAACCTTACCCTTAACAATAGCGCCTTCCGGATAACGTTCGGCGATATCCTTCCACGGATGCGGCTTAAGCTGCTTCATGCCGAGAGAGATGCGTTCCTTCTTGTCGTTGAAGTCGAGAACCATGACTTCGACTTCCTGGCCGAGCTGGAGCATTTCGGACGGGTGGTTGATGCGCTTGTAGCTCATGTCGGTGATGTGGAGGAGGCCATCTACGCCGCCAAGGTCGATGAATGCACCGAAGTCGGTGATGTTCTTGACGATACCCTTGCGGACCTGGTTCTTCTCGAGAGTTTCGAGAACGTCGCCACGCTGCTTGTTGCGTTCTTCTTCGAGAACAACACGGCGAGAAACGACGATGTTGCGACGAGCCTTGTTGACCTTGATAACCTTGAGGTCGAAGTCCTGACCGATAAGAGCGTTGATGTCCGGAATCTGACGGAGGTCGATCTGAGAGCCCGGGAGGAAGGCATCGATACCAAAGAGATCGACGACAACGCCGCCCTTGATGCGCTTCGTGAGAGTGCCGCGTACGACTTCGTTGTTTTCGAATGCAGCGTGGATGCGATCCCACACGCGAACGAAGTCAGCCTTCTGCTTGGAGAGGATGAGGCGACCGTCTTCGTCTTCGAGCTTTTCGACGAACACTTCGATTTCGGAACCGAGTTCGAGAGAATCAGTATCCTTGAATTCGGCGCGATCAATAACGCCTTCGGACTTGTAGTTCACGTCGACGAGAACTTCCTGTTCGTTCACCTGGCTGATCTTGCCCGTGACGAGCTTGCCCTGTTCGAGGCAGCCCATGCCGGCATAGACGTCAGCGTTGGCCTTGCGGAAGTCCGGGGAGCATTCACCCTGAGCGGCGAGAATTTCTTCGAGATCTTCTCGAGTTCCGAATTTGAGATTTTGAGACATATTGTTTGTTTCTTTTGCAGGAGAAGATATTTAGTGGTTAGTGGTTAGTGGTTAGTGGTTGGTGGTTAGTGAAAACCAACTCTAGACTAAGGAAGCTAATCAGATTAAATACATACTCCTGTTGATTGTTGTGGTTAAAAGACTCAGGGCTACGCCACTACACCTACGTAGTCGAGAATCTTTTGAACCTGTTGTTCGATTGAGATGTGTGTAGTGTCAATTTCAATAGCATCGTCCGCCTTCTTTAACGGGGCGGTCGCACGAGAGGAGTCCAAGCGGTCGCGTTCGACCAAGTTGTTGAGGACTTCTTCGAGGGTAACTTTTTCGCCTTTTTCAAGGAGTTCCTTGTAGCGGCGTTCAGCGCGGACCTTCACGTCCGTCACCATGAAAAACTTGTACTTCGCATCGGGGAATACGACAGTTCCGATGTCGCGGCCATCCAAAATGCAGCTCTGCTTCTTGCCGATTTCGCGCTGCTGCTTGGTCATTGCGGCACGGACCGACGGGAGGGCACAGTAGATGCTCACGTTGCTCGATACGCGCATGCCACGGATTTCGCTTTCACGGGAAACGCCGTTGATAAGCACGTGGTTTTCGGAGTCGAACCCGAGTGTGAGGTTAGAGAGCAATTCGTCCATAGCCGGGCCTTCTTCAGCAGCGAGACCGGCATCGAGGGCGGCGAGCGTCACGGCGCGGTACATCGCACCTGTGTCGAGGTAGGTAATGCCCAATTTCTTTGCAATAAGCTTTGCGGTGGTACTCTTGCCTGTGCCAGAGCCCCCATCAAGGGCGATAACAAAATTTTCCGAATTACTCATGAGTGCGAGCAAATATAGAAAAAGACGACAAATGCGTAAAGCCGAATACCGCGACCAAGCTTGCTTGGGCATGGTTGAGGCTAGCATTTGGTACTTGAGCGAAGCGAAAGTACAAAGACGAGAGAATGAAGTCAAAAATAAGGCTTTTTCAACTATCGACTAATGACCATTGACCAATAACTAACGACTAATGACTAGTAATAATAATCAGTGGGGCGATCGTAATAATAATAGTTGGCGTAGCCTTCGTAGGTATCTATATAGATAAATTCGAGACCGTCGGTATAGACTATATACCTTTCATCGTCTCCCGGGAATTCATAAAAGCGGTCACCGCCATCAAATCGCTCAAAATATTCATCAGGGTCGTAATACGAGCATTCGTCATCGATACAGAACGTTGCAAAACCATCGTAAGTAATCCGTACATCGACACTCAACGAAGGAGACAAGATATAAGGAAATCCGCAATTATACGACTGCCCAAAAGCATCGTAGCGGCAATCTTCACCATAGTAGTAATAGAATCGGTTATAGAAAGAACGGCTGACTCCGCCACCAGAACCACCACCGTATCCGCCACCGCCTGAACCACCGTACCCGCCATCGTCTGGACCAACACTCAAATCCGGCCCGCAAGCCACTAAGGCAAAAGCAATCAGCAACAAAGGCAAAGCACAAAAACGCTTCATAGTCACTCCTAAAAAAATAATCCCCAAGCCAGAGCCGGGGATTACAATCTACAAAAATAAATTAACAAAAGCCAACAGGATTACTTACCGTAAGCACCATTGTAAGACTCGACCGAGCCATTATCACGAGTAGCTTCCGGGGCAAGGAGTTCACCGGTGCTGCCGTACTTGCGCTTTTCGTCGTCCGTGAGGCGGTTCGTGAGAACTTCAACCTGCGGTTCCTGATTAGCGTTAGCTTCTTCTTCCATGAGAATCTTCTGCCCTTCTTCAAGACGGCGCTTGATGCGGTCTTCTTCCATCTGCTTCAAGTTCCTGCCCACCTGAGCCTGTTCTTCAGAAACCCTGTAACGTTCGTTGGATTCATCCATCACAGCCTTGATGCCCACGAGACGCCCCTCGGAGTCCAGCGAGAGATTCGACGACCTGCGGAGCGTAGAGAGCGGGAGACGATTTGCAGCCGTCTGGTATTCCGGCAAGAACTCATAGCCGTCCGACGTACCGATAGCCATGGCTTCACTCGGAGTCACATAGCCCAAAGCTTCTTGCCAACGAGAACTCTGGACGCTAGAGGTAAACGACACCAGCGTTTCATCCAAGCTGTAAACTTCTTCGTTCCCCTTCGGAGCGTTACCCGCGCAACCCCAAAGGAATATACTTACTACGGATAAAAGAGCAAAAAGTTTTTTCATGAGAACTCCTCCTAAAAAAATTTCATTAGAAATATAAACAATTTAAAACATACATTTTATTTAAGTTATTACTTTTTTTGCATAAAAAGAACCCAAATCAAACGATAGTGGAAAAAATTCCCTCTCATTTTCTACATTACCACCACTGTATGAACGAATCTAATACTCAGTCTGTTGAAAACGCGGAACCCATGCCGGGAGAAAAGTCCGACGTCTATCGCATCCACACCAAGGACAATAGAGAAATCATCCTCGTGGGGACCGCACACATTTCGCAAATTTCCAAGGACCTCGTCCACGAGACCATCGAAAACGAATCACCGGATACCGTCTGCGTTGAACTCGACGAAGGACGTTACAAGTCTATCCAAGACCCAGACCGCTGGAAAAATACAGACCTGAAAGAAGTTATCAAGAAAAAACAACTGGCGACCCTTATCGCGAACCTCGTGCTCGGTTCGTACCAAAAACGCATGGGAGCACAGACCGGAGTAAAACCTGGGGCCGAACTCAAGGAAGCGGTCGATATCGCCAACAGCAAAAACATTCCTCTGGTGCTCGCCGACCGCGACATCAAGATTACGCTACGCCGCACATGGGCATGCACTCCGTGGTACCGCAAGTTTAACTTGCTCGGCGGGTTGTTCACAAGTATTTTTGACAAAACCGAAATCAACGAAGAAGAACTCCAGAAGATCAAGGAGAAGGACGCTCTCAACTCCATGATGCAGGAATTCGGCAAGAGTTTCCCCGAAGTGAAACAAGTGCTGATTGACGAACGAGACCAATTCCTCGCCAGCAAGATCAAGAACGCACAAGGAAACAAGGTCGTCGCTGTAGTCGGAGCTGGTCACATGCGCGGCATCGCAAGCATTATCGAAGACGACAAGGAACTGCCAAGCGAGGAGTCTATTTCCATTATTCCAAAGGGCACATCGCTTTGGACTATTCTCGGTTGGACTATCACGCTCGCCATTATCGCAAGCATTGTTCTAATTGGTTATGTTGCAGGAATCGAAAAAGCCGGCCAACTCAGTCTGCAGTGGGCAATGTACACTGGCGGGGGCGCCATGCTTGGAGCGATCATCGCTGGCGGCCATCCGCTGACCATACTTGTAGCGCTGGTCATGGCTCCGTTCACAGGCCTCACTCCGCTAATCGGAGTCGGGTTTTTCACTGCACTCACGCAAGCCTATGTGAGGCCGCCTCGCGTGTCTGAAATGGAAACGCTCTCCGATGACATTTGGCAAGTCCGGCACTGGTGGAAGAACCGCGTGACACGCGTCATCCTCTGTTTCCTTTGTCCTGGATTTCCCGCCATCATCGGAAAAATTCTCGCGATATTCAAGATATACCAGGCATTCTAGTTCGATAGAATTAGTTTGTTCAAAATTTTATTGAACGCACCTTACAGAGAATCCGAACTTTTTCGGTTTCATCATATAACTGAAGCCCATTGACTTTGACGACAAGTACCACACGGAGGCTTTATCGCCTTCGACATCGGCACTCCAGAAAAACGCGAACTTGTTTTCGTTGCCGTATGTTTCGTCGTCGAACATATTGCCTGCGGGCATTGCACTGAACTTGAGCGAATCGTTTCCATTCGTCTCGCCAGACCAGCCGTAACTAGCTTTGATGAGGTAGCCTGCATTGAAATCTCCGCCAGCAGCTTTCCACAAGCTTTCAAATTCTTCGTTTGTCGGCAAATGGAATCCATCAGGGCAAGCGACCTTTGCCGCCTCCCACGTATAGAGCCGCCCATAAACCATGCAATTATCTTCATCTTCCCTATAGCAGGTGCTGCCGGGCACATTGTAATTTAAGTTGTCCGCCATCCAAGTGCGGTCAGCTATTTTGACGGTGCGGTATTTTTGCTTATCGCGAGAGTCTTTAAGTTCTTGCTTGTTTGCTTTGGGAGCGGCAAGAGATGTGCTGGAAGCGACAAGTGCTATTACAAGAGCTGATGATAGATAATTCATATTCAAGTTTTTAAGGGAGATGCCCGACCAAGTCGGGCATGACAAATTCATGAAGGTAGCTCAATTAATGGCAGAGTCAGTGCGGACAGATGGCGGCACTTCGGCAAGCTCAGTGACCTTAGTCCGCCATGACCGCCATCTATTTTCGACTTTACTTTTCCACACCGATGAGCTGGGCTTCGCCACGTCCCGGGAGCGGCTTGAAAATTTTAACGTTCGTCTGCACCGTAGGACCGCCAAAAGCGTTCATTTCGCAGACAAAGAGGTAGTTCATGCCAGCCACCACTTGCGAAGATACGCTGAGCGGCTTCAAGCCTAAGTAAGCATAATCCTTCGTGCCTTCGGCAAATGCAGCAGAATCTTCAGCCGTGAGCGGACGCTGTTCCGAAAAACCGCCCATCAGCATTTCTTCGGTCGCTCCCGTTTCGAGATTTCCGAAGAACGCAGCGACTTCGGCCTTAGCCGTTTCGACACCGCCTTCGGCGTTGATTCGCTTGTTAGAAATCCCATAAGCGAGCGTCACGTTGGCGTTCGGTTCAAGCGTCTTGAGTTCTTCCGAGCTCGCCTTGCGACCGCCGCTGCCGTATGTGCAGAACGGCACAACGACTTTACCGCTCAAATCGTTCGCTTCGAGGAACGTGTAAATCGGCGGAGTGAACGTCCCGAACATAATCGGATAGCCAAGGAACACGGTATCGTACTTGTCAACGTTGAGTTTTGCATTCACGAGAGCGGGCCACTGTTTGCTTTCGCGTTCGGCACGGACTTCGGCAATCGTGCTGTCATAAGTCGAGGGGAAAGGCTTCACCAGCAGGAGTTCAAAATCATCGGCATGGCGGGCTTCCTTGATAACTTGTGCTAATTTTTTGGTCGCACCCGTCTGCGAGAAATAAACGACCACAGACTTGGACGTTTGCGCAGCAACTTCGGCTCCACCTTCAGACAGCGACTTCGAAAGTGCAGCTTCCTGCTTGTTGCAAGCAGAGAACATCGCCGATGCGGCAAATACCGTCGACACTGCAAGAGTAAATTTCAAGGAATGGGACATAAAGACCTCCAAGTTAAACTTTTCAATGAAAAAGATATTTATTTTTTAAAAGGAGGAGTTCCATGGAATTTATAATCATTGCCTTATTGCTCGGTTTTATAATGTTCATCATTACATTCGGGCTTGCATGGTTCATAACAAAAAAAGAAAGACATGCATCCAAGTTAGAGCAAAATCAGAATTTACTTGTTCAATTTCAAAAAACTGCCAAAGGGTTCAAGATTACCACAATCACATCCGTCTGCCTCCCCCTGCTATTGCTCTTCCCATTTCTATTCGATAAACCAACACACTCTAGCGCAGACGACCTTCTTGTATTCTTCATTTTTTTATCTATAGAAATACTCATTCCATCACTTTGTTGCATTCCTAGCTACAATTACCTTTTCAGCACAGTCGACAACACGAAAGTCTTTTACATTCTACTCATTCCATTCATTCACATTTTCTTGACAGGAATCTTTTTGACTCTAGTAGGCGGCGGTTTTCTCGGAATATTTCTCATAATTCCATACGTAATTATTTTAGCCGTAATGGCAAGAATTTTGTATTTTAAAAGAAAACAGTTTAACGCAAAACAGACCGACTAGTTCAAAGAATTTCTATGTATTTAAGTTCCGATTTACGTGCCGTTTTATTTTTCGCAATGATAACGTTTCCGGTGGTATTGTTCATAATCGCAATTCACATTTTCATCGTGCGACGGATGACAAAAAAAGAAAGGCAAGAGATTCGGCTTCCTCAGAATAAAAATTTTTGGATTCAATGCAAAAAAGCCGCGTTAGGATTCAAGATAGCCACAGTATTATTTGGAGCCGCTCATTACTTATTTTTGTTACCGATCGTCAACGATGATGATTTTGGGGCTGCGGTCATCTTTTTTGAGATTTTCGCTCTTTCCACAATCATATTTGCGTCATCGTTATCAAGCATATACTGTTACAATTTTCTCTTTTTCGTAAACAGAGAAAAAGCCACCCAGATTCTGCTTGTTCCAGTAACCTTAGCAATCCTCATAGATGCTTTATTTTCCGTACTTTATGCAATTGCTCTAAA
The DNA here is from genome assembly GCF_017545445.1 of Fibrobacter sp. Taxonomy (GTDB): domain Bacteria; phylum Fibrobacterota; class Fibrobacteria; order Fibrobacterales; family Fibrobacteraceae; genus Fibrobacter. The sequence goes on along the minus strand of NZ_JAFWOM010000140.1, from coordinate 25,840 downwards.
CATAGATAACATACTTTCGCTTATTATTATTCCTTGCACAATCATCTTTTGCATCATCATAATGGCAAAAATTTTATCTAAAAAAAGAAAGCGTTTTTACGCAAAGCAGGGCAACCAGTAAAAAGGAATCCAATGGAAAATTTTTCAACTTTTTATATTCATTTCATAGACTTTCTGACTTTTTTATGTTTCTGTAGCCCGTTCATTTTATTTCTCGGAATCATAATCGCATTCAATATATTCATTGTGCGGCACCTGACAAAAAACGAGAGGCTAAAACTCGAAAAGCCGCAAAACAAGGAATTGTGGATTAAATCCAAAAAAGCCGCGTTGGGATTCAAGATTGCCACCATCGCATTTTTGTCCATCCCATTACTATTGCTCATTCCATTCGCCTGCGAACCGGCGGACAACGGCTACGGAGATGCCGCTTTTGCAATCTTGCTTGGAGTATCTATCGCCATATTCCTTTCATCATTCAGCACGATTTACTGCTACAATTTTCTTTTTTACGTTGCTAGCGACAACACAGCATCTATCATCCTGTGCATTCCGCTCTCCTTCTTAATCCTATGTTGTCTTGTGGCTTTTCCGATTCTTTTTCCATGTGCCATTTTCATGGTCATAGCGGGTTTAATTTTGCAATCAAAAAGAAAACGGTTTTACAAGGCAATTGCGGATACGGAATGCAAATTGATTCAAGAGCAAAGCGAGAGTTAATCCTCAAAAATATCTGATTCGCAAATGTGGTAAGTATCTTCGAAACTGGTGAAAGTTCCGTCTTTTTTAGCATGGCGGCAAACTACCGGAAGCGAGCGTTCTCTCTTGACGCATCCATTTTGGACAAGAGTTTTTCCGTCAGCTTCATAGACGTTCATACAATCGACATCTTGACAAGGGCGACCGCCCATGCCCATCGTAGAATAACCGTAATCAAAAACTTTGCCTTTGTATGTAAACCTAATGGAATAAGTTCCATGCGATCCACCACCGTAGTATTTCACATCCGTAATTTCTTGCTTGGAACCATTGACAAAAAATTCTGCCTTATGAACATCATATACAGGGATTAGCTCGCTTCCGATACATTTTGTCGGATTACTCTGCACATACACAAAGCCTTCTTCGCCATCATATTTAAAGCTACAAATGAGATCTTTTTCTTCAACATATCTTTTAAACACCGTGTATGCAGAGCTGTCCATGCAGAAAAGAGCTTCCTGATTTGGAACGCGGATATCAAAAAGTTTCGTCGGGTCTGCGACCGTTTCGCTGCTGGATGACAAGGCGACCGTCGCGGCACTTGACGAACTGTTACTGGATCCGGTTAATGAGCTTGTCGAATTATCGCTGGAGCTTAGGATGACGGTTTGCGATGAGCTGCTCACGTCATTGCGAATGCTTGAAGAACTATTCTCGTCATTGCGAGAACTTGAAGATTCCGGATCAAATCCGGAATGACGGGAGGAGCTGCTGGATGGATCCCCTACGCTTTGCTCCGAGGATGACGACGTGGGAGCAGTCACGGACGACGACACGGCGACCGCCGTGGCACTTGACGAACTGTTACTGGATCCGGTTGATGAGCTTGTCGAATTATCGCTGGAGCTCAGGATGACGGTTTGCGATGAGCTACTCACGTCATTGCGAATGCTTGAAGAACTATTCTCGTCATTGCGAGAGTTCGAAGAACTCGAAGCAATCCAAGAGGAACTCATTAAATTTTCAGATTCCACTTTGAATATACTATCGGAATTTTCATCGGCGCAAGCAACAAAAAGCAGTGAGCAAATTGGCAAAATCTTATATAAATTCATAACAACACCTATTAAAGAATATATGGACGAACTTGTTTAAAAATCAACTTGCGGTCTTCCCCCATCACCTTGAATTCAATGTCGAGGGCAAGTGCGTCGGAATACACGTTGTAAAGTACCGCAAAACGGTTTTGAATTTTCAAAACAAATTGATAAAGCGAATATATTTCACCATCCGTCAGAATCAACGAATCAGGACACAACGAAGAATGTTGCAACAAAACACTCTGTACGCCGCGTGCCGGAGGCGGAGATGGAATAATCGAAATGATTTCCGGGAGTTCGCCGCCTTCGGGATTCGTAATTGACGTTTCGCCCACTTGGATATTCGCATAAATTCCTGCAACCGAGTAATCCGCAATGTTCTGCGTGATGATAACGCCATTCGCAACTTCATCGGGGTACGCTTCATGAACCGCAACAGCCATTTGCACAGACATGTGATTGATGTTCCAAAGAGTCCGTTCCTCGAACGCCTTGAAGCTCCACACAGAAGCCCACACCTTGCGAATTTCATCGGACGGCAAATCCTTTTCGCGTGCCGTCGCCTTGACGGACTTATAAAGCCCAGCCCCGTTAAAGTCTTCCAAATCCTCGGAATTCGTACTGGAACGCAGACGCACACCCGCTTCACCGTAAAGCGTGCGAACTTTAGCATCGAGAGCATCGCCAAAATCTTTATCCACAGGAATATGCTTGAACATATAGCGGATGTTGTCGAGTACAGCTTCTCGCAAACGCGTATCCGTCACAAAATCTTCACGAGCGATAAGATTTTCAATGTAGCTACGGAGCGTAGCAGACTTGGACGCTTCGGCTGATTCAGTTCCCTGAGCTTGCCGAAGGGCACTGACGCAGGCATTTTTCACTTGCGTACAAATTTCAGACGCACGGCCTTCTTTTCCGCAATCCTCAAAAGAGCGTCCGCACAGTTCCTCCGTGACTTGAGCGTAATCCATAAAGTTGCTGTAATGGTAGAACGGAACTGCAAATCCGTCTGGTGAATTTTCGGGAATCAACTTGTGAAGTTCAGCAAGATTCGCCGCCTTCACGCCCACTGATTTTGATGATTTGAAATCGAGATTTGCAAAATCGACGAGTCCCGAATCCGACAAATCGAACGAAAGCGTTTTCTGTTCACGCACATTCTTGTTCCAGAACGCTTGAGCCTCATCGAGCGTTGCTTCGTGGACCGTATAAGAGTTCGATTTAACTTCCAGCTTTACAAGCTTTCCGCAAAGAGCTAGCAAACTATCAGGGAGTTCATTCCCGTTAAAGGCGATGTTCGGCGTCTTGCGTGCTTGAGCAGCAAGGTTCACATGCGAAAGTGGCGTCTGAGCGTCCTTACTGATGGTAGCCGCGACAAGCGGTATTTCGGCAGGGAGCGTTTCAAGAATCAAAATATCATGCGAAGAGACAATCGCCGTATCGAGTTCTGCGGCAGTGAGCTTGCGGAGCGTCCCGTAAGCCGTTCCCGTATTCATAATCTGGTAAGGAATATCACCAAAAAGTTCCGCATGCGTAAAGACGAGAATATCCGCTTTTTTAAATTCGTCAGCGTATTCGGCAGCAGCCCTCTCGGCGGTCGAGCCCGCCGGCATATAGAACAAGCGATTTTTAGAACCACTCGAATTGAGGAACAACAATCTTTCTTCAATTAACTTATAAGCAAGAGCAACTTGCTCCGGCGAGATATAATCCGACGGGAAAAACGTCAACGCAATCATGGAATCGACAGACGGATAATAAGCAAGCGTTCCTGCGGCAGTATTCTTTTCGGCACTAAAATACGTTTCCACATTAAAAACAGCAAGCGAACGCGTATCGCCCAGCACCATTTCCGCAAAATCGTAATGATACGAATACCTCATCGTATTCATAAAATGGACCTGAGGTTTGTCGGTATCAAAATCCGCAATGACAAATTTTACGAGATAGCTTATCCCCATTTCCGTTTTCGAGGCATAGGACATCTTGCGGAAAGCCGTGTAGCCATCTTGTTTGTAAAAACCGGTATATTCATCATCGTTCTGGATAAAAACGGGAAGCGGAGAATCGCTGGATCCTATGGATGAACTGCTTACGTCATTGCGAGAACTCGAAGAACTGATAGAATCCACGCCACTCGAAGATTCCGGGTCAAGCCCGGAATGACGAGAAGAACTAGAGACTGCATCGCCACATTCTCCAGATTGTTCATCACAAGGAAAAACGAAAGCCGGATTGTCATCACTACACGCCAACAACGCCGCCATCAGTAATGCAAGCAAGAATTGAATATAAGCGAAGCGACCCAAACGCATTATAAGCTCCTAACAAACTATTTTTCACTATTCAGACAAACGACTATCGCCCGGACAAAGTTCAAAATTGTCGGTAAAACCACCAAACGAACCATCATCCACGTTCGCAAAACGACATACAATAGGCAATTGCCGAACCTTGCTTAAATCATCACCATTAATGTTGCAACCGTCTTCTATGAGCGTCGTACCATCGGCCTCATAAACTTTGAGACAATCCATTTCATGGCAAGGGCGAAAAGCAAAACCGTTTATTGAAGAACGTGAATATTCAAATACTTTGCCATCATAGCTAAAGCGGAATGAGTCAGCATGATGATTTCCGCCCCAGTCATACGTCACGTCATTCAAAGTTTCATACTTTCCGTTGACATAGATAACAGCCGAATCGACCCCAATATCAGGGTAAAAACCCCAATGCGACGTACACCCCGTAGGCGAAGCCTGCACATAAACATAGCCTTCCATACCCGCATACTTAAAAGAACAAATCCAATCTTTCTGGTCGAAATCGCCTTCGAAACCTCCCAATTCTTGCGTCAAGTCGCAGTGATAAACCGCTTTTTTCGGAACCCGCGTCTTGAAGATTTGCAATGGATCGCCAGAGACTTCACCCGACAATTTTTTTGCAGAAGAACTCGACCCTTCGACAGGCTAAGGGACCTTGGAACTGCAACTTGTCACCCTAGAGTCGCTAGACGATAGGGTCCAGGATGACGAAGATGAACCACTCATGTCATTGCGAGAGTTCGAAGAGCTCGAAGCAATCCATGCGGAACTAGACTGATTTTCGGACCATGCGTCGAACGCACTGGAGGAATCTTCACCACAAGCGACAACGAGCAACAACGAAGATAGAGGCAATAAAAATCGTTTCATAAAACACTTCCTTAACCTTTTTACAATCGTAAATATACAATCACCCTTCCGTCTAGTCAATATCTTTATGCAACAAAAATCTAAATTTTTAACAAAAAATTGACTATTTTCACAAAAAATCTATACTAAATTTACATATATGCAACAATCGTAGCATATAGATCAACAAGTTTCGTAAAAACGGATTGTTACATGACAGACTTATTTGTTTATTTTAAGAAGAATCAAAAGGATTGTTGTTATGGGATATTCATCTAGCCACATTTTCGGAACTGCTGCTGTGCTTTTAGCAGCATGTTTCACAACCGCAACTCACGCCGCCATTGACGTCACCGTCAATACGCAGAAAGGCGTCATGAAAATTTCGCCGTATCTGTACGGGCGAAACATTGACAAAATAAGCGACGGCACCGCCGAAACCGATTCTACCGAAGAAGCGTTCATCAACCAGATGCTCGAAGCGGGCGTTCACTTTTTGCGTGCAAACAACGGCAACAACGCCACGCGATACAACTGGCGCCACAAAATGACCGTTCACCCCGACTGGTACAACAACGTCTATTCGCACGACTGGGCAAACACCGCTCAGAAAGTCCTCGGTAAGATGCCCGGAATCGACGCCATGTACGCTTTCCAGCTCACCGGATGGGCAGCAAGTTCCACCGAATACAACTTTGGCGACTGGAACTGGAAACAGGAACATGGTCAAAACGCAAAATCAACGCTCGATCTCGCGGGTGGCGGCGAAGTCGCTGACGATGGCGAAACGCTTATCAAGGCTGGCGACTACAAACTCTACAACATGGAATGGCCCGCCGATTCCACCGTGGCTATCATTCCCTATTGGCGTGACGAGCTCAAGTTTGACATGAACCGTTTCAAGTACTGGAGCATGGACAACGAAATGGAAATCTGGCGCGGCACGCATTCCGACCTCGACTTGCCCGTCACGGGAGATTTTCTAGTAGAGCATTACATTGACGTTGCCAAGAAAGCCCGAGCTCTGTGGAAAGACATCAAGCTCACCGGCCCAGTCACTGCAAACGAATGGCAATGGTGTTCTATCGGCTCGTACAACAAAGAAGACCGTCCTAAAGGTCCCGACCGCAACTACTGTTGGCTCGAATACTTTATCATGAAAATCGCCGAAGAACAGAAAAAATCCGGAGTGCGACTGCTCGACGTTTTCGACATACATTGGTACCCGAGCGAAAAAGATTACGAATCCCGCATGAACTGGCACCGCGTACTGTTCGACACGACCTACAACTACCCCGGCGCCAACGGAATCAAGAACGTCACCGGCAAATGGGACAACAACAAAACCAAGGAATTCATCTTCAAGCGAATCAACGACTGGCTTAATCAATACTTCGGCGAAGGCCACGGCATCACGCTTGGCATCACCGAAACAAGCCTTATCGACGAAAACGACCCGATGGTCACAGCCCTCACCTACGCCTCGTTCATCGGCACCATGCAAGAAAACGGCGTCGAGATTTTCACCCCGTGGACTTGGAACGACGGCATGTACGAAGTTCTTCACCTTTTCAGTCGTTACGGCCACGCAAACCGCGTGCAATCGACATCTTCTAACGATTCACTCGTTTCCGCATACAGTTCCATTACAAACAAAGGCGATTCGCTGACAGTCATCTTTGTAAACCGCGCCGAAAAAGACGCTCAAGACGTGCAACTGAAGGTGGAAAATTTCGATGCAAAAACAAAATTCAAAACGCTCACCCTTGCAGGAATTACAGGCGAAACGTTCGTATCGCACACGAAAAACGCCCTGAAAGAAGACGCCGTAAGTGCTAAAGTCAGCGGGGGTTCGACCAGCACAACCACAAGTTTTGCAAATAAATTCACAATGACATTACCTGCAAAATCCATCACCGCAGTACTCTTGAGCACAGAAAAACCCCAAGTCGTAGATTCAACCGACGCCATCAAACCCGGCGAGCTACATAGACGCTCAGGAATTAGCACCGCGAGATTCGCCATCGCCACACAAGGCCGGAACATAGTTGTGTCGAGTATTGCGGGCAACCGAAATAACGCCGCCACAACGCGATACGCTTTAAGCAACGTTCTCGGACAAGTGATCGCAAGCGGATTTTGGAACGCAGGCTCACCAACACTCAACCTTACAGCGCCACGCGCCGGCAAATACATTTTAAAAGTCGATGCACAGAGTTATAACATTGTCGTGAAATAAGGATCAAGACGATGGAACTTGTACTAATTTTTATTTTGCCATTTTCAATACCGATTTTAATTCAATCGCTTATATCATTTTTCTCTTTTAAAAGGCGAACCACATCAAAAGAAAGCCAACATCTCGACTTATTGCGAAACAAAAAATTACTTTCTTCAACAAAAAAAGTAATAGGAGGCTTCAAAATCGCCACAAACGCGTTCCTATTCATCCCCACATTATATTGCATTATAAACATTTCACACGGACAGCTTGGTTATCATGACGTTTTAAATCCATACATCCTCTTAATTATCCCGGCCCTTGCTGTATTTGCATCCAGCATGTCATGCGTATCCTTTTTTTGCAATCAACTTTTTTCGGCTACAAGCAACGCCAAAGCGATATTCTTTTTATCATTGCCATTTATTCCATCAATTTCTTTAGGTATCTACTTCGTCATTCTAGGAATAGCAATCGATGAAGGAATCAAGACATTCTTTCTTCTTATTGGAATAGAACTTCTTGTTTTATATGCAATCGCCTTAGGTATAATGGCCTTCATTTTAGTTTCTATAAGAAAATCATTTACCTTGAAAATAAACCAAAGCAATTCGTAACAGGATATTTCGATGGGACTTTTATTTTTATTATTGTATATTTTATCCGTTTTATTTCCGACAATAGTTCTCTCATGTATTCTCTCATGTATAATCATTCCAAGTTCCACATTATTGTTCATTATCCTCATGCGCATCACAAACCTCACTCCTTGGCGAGTTCCATCAAAAGATGGAGAGGTTCTTAATTTATCGCAAAACGAGAATTTTCACAATTCATTTAGAACAACAACAAAATGCTTCAAGATCGCCACAACAATTTTTTTATCCATTCCCTCATTATTTTGTTTTACAAACATCATTTCTGATTTTGAGAACTTCCTTTTATTAATTCTTCCGTGTCTAATGACATTTGCTTTCAGCATGATATTCTTATTTTTTTACAAGCACCTTTTTGTAGCAAAAAACAACGCCGAAGCCATAATCGTTCTAGCATCGCCATTCATTCTTTCATTTTTTTCTTTTTCCTTAGATATTTTATTTTCCTTCCACTATAAAATCAATCAGTATCTTTGGATAGCGATAATTATATACGCAATCGCCATAACAATAATGTCCATCATTTTACTTTTTTTAAGAAAACACTTTAAAAAAGAATGCGATAGCCCAGAACAACAGAGCGAATAGGGAGCGCGCCCTCTTTCGTATATCTTTCTTTACATCTATTGTACATTTTTTTATTTATCTTAATTATTGGGTGTTCCAATTTGGATTAGGGTAAATTGAGGAGTACATAAGATGAAAAAGGCTCATGCTTTAGCGGGTCTTGTGTTTGGCACAACCCTTTTAGGTGCAGGTATCACAAATGCCTTCGCCGCAGACGAAACCCTTAGATCCCTTGCAGAAAAAAATGGCATCTACGTCGGAGCTATTCTGAATTCGCAATGGTTCAGTGGCGGCCTTCCCGGCAATTACGAGCAAATTCACAAAACCCAATTCAACATCGTCGTTGCCGAAAACGAGATGAAGTTCGATGCAACCGAGCCGCAGGAAGGCAGGTTCAACTACGGCAATGGCGACAAAATGGTCAAATACGCCCAGCAAAACGGGATGCGAGTCCGCGGCCATGCCCTCGCCTGGCACAGCCAAGTCCCGGGCTGGGTGAACAACTACAGGAATGACAAGCAAAAACTGCTCAAGGTGCTCAAGAACCACATCCAAAATGTGGTCGGACACTGGAAAGGCAAAGTTGCCGAATGGGACGTGGTGAACGAAGCCATCAGCAACAACGAACCGATGTGGCGCTCCCAATCCGTCTGGTACCAGGGCATCGGTCCGGAATTCATCGACTCCGCATTCGTGTGGACGCACGCCGTTGACCCGGACGCGGAACTCTGCTATAACGACTACAACCTCGAACAAGGCATCAACCCGAAGGCAAAAGCGGGTTTCTTGCTGGAGCAGGTGAAGCGTTGGGTCAAGAACGGCATTCCTATCCATTGCGTGGGTTCTCAGACGCACGTGGAAGACACCACCACCGACAAGCACTTTATCGGCTCGCCAGATAGCCTCCGCTCTCTCGCCAAGGAACTTGCAAAACTTAATGTCAAGCTGAAAATTACAGAACTCGATATCGGATTCAAGAGCGGCATCAACGTCAGCAAAAAAGACCTTGAACGTCAGGGACAAACGTTCCGTCAATACCTGGACATCATCCTCGAAGAACCGAATGCGGACACGTACCTGATTTGGGGCGTATCTGACAAATGGAGCTGGCTTGGCGGACTGAATAGGCAAAAAGGCCTTATCTACGATGACAATTTGAAACCGAAGCCCGCTTTCGACAGCATCTTGGTGAGACTCCAGACTTATGAACCGCCCAAGGATACAGCCAAGAAGGACACCACTGTAACGGATACGACGAAAAAAGATACAACAGTCAAGGACACGACCAAAAAGGACACCGCAGAAGCCATCAAACTGTTCGCAAACCACGGCAGTCTTTCGATGCACCTTGCCGGTCGCACGCTGTTCATTACGGGAGCCACCGCCAAGGCAACTAAAGTTGACATATTCGACATGCAGGGCCGCCCCGTGTTCAGCACACTATGCAAAAACGGAGCCGCAGAGCTGGATAACCTTTCTGAAGGATTCTATGTAGTCCGCGTCAAGAGTGGAATGTCGAATTTGATTCAGAGAGTTACGATAAAATAAAAGACTTCATGAATCCTATCGGACTTCGCCCCTCCTGGATGACAACGCATTTACCGGCCCGGCTCAACGCGAGCTGGGGCTTTTTTCAAAAAAAATCTTGTTTATAACGATATCAAAGCCTCTCCTAAAGCAAATAAAGATGAACGTCATATATTGCATTGCAATGAATTTAAAATCGATCTTCATGCCGAAATTAAAGCAAGAAAGAGATTCTTCTTCAGATATAATTATATATTTAATGAAAACAGACTTTTTGGTTAAAGGATAAACATGGCCACAGCAACAAAAGAAGCCATAACTGAGTCATCAGATAACAAGAAACGCCAATCGGTATATTCCAAGGCGGGTTTTGCGGCGTTCAACAAGGCTCGTTCAAATGGAGTGCCAGTCTGTTTTACCGAAGGAACCGTAATCTATAAAATGTTTCCCAGCGGAAAACGAACCGCCATCGGACATGTAAAACCGCCCGTGAAAATCGAAAAAAAAGTTATCTGCATATGATCACGAAACGTTTTAGAGTATTCGCTGGGCCTAATGGCTCCGGCAAATCCAGTTTGTATGACCATCTCATAAAACAAAAATATTTCGCAGAAAGGCTCGACATCAATGCAGATAAAATTGCCAAGGATTTAAAACAAAAAGGGTTCAGCATCAAAGGCTGGCCTATTTCATGCCATATAGAAGAGTTTCTTGTTTCTGCAAGTAAAAATACACGTCCTAGCAATGACACGACCATTGAATATATTGAAAAAAGAATCGTGTTTGAAAAAAACCTTTTTAGATGGAATGGTAAAAAAGACTACAAGACCATAAATACCGTTGCAGCCTATATTGTTGATTATTTGATGGCTAAAATGCTTGAACATGACGGCACATTTTTCTACGAAACTGTATTTTCACACAAATCAAAACTGCAGTTATTGCAGGAAGCAAAAGATAAGGGGTTCAAGGTTTACCTCTACTTTGTATCAACACAAGATCCGACAATCAACTGGGAACGCGTTCAGAGCCGTGTGAAACAAGGTGGGCATGGAGTGCCTAAGGAAAAAGTATTCAGTCGATATTTCATGTACATTATTGTAAGGCGTGAGAAGGTTTATAGCCTTTCAACTAAAGAGAACGACGTCATTCCCCGGCTCAACGCGAGCTGGGGCTTTTTCGTATTTGACTTTTAAAGCAGTTTTATTTATCTTTCGTTTTGGTGCAAATGGGTTGATAAAGGAATACGAGATGAAAAAGATTCACGCTTTATCGCATTTTGCATTGTGCACCGCAATTATAGGCGTAGGCTTCATGAACGCCCAAGCCGCAGACGAAACTATTCGACAGCTCGCCAAGGAACGCGGTCGCTTTATCGGCACAATCTTGAACAGCGAATGGTTCAACGATGCGATTGAACCGGAATTCGAAGAAATCCACAAGACGCAATTCAACGTAGTCGTCGCCGAAAACGAAATGAAGTTCGACGCGACCGAACCCAAAGAAGACGAGTTCAACTTCGAAAAGGGCGACAAGATGGTCAAATACGCACAAGCGAACGGACTCCGTGTCCGTGGCCACGCACTCGCCTGGCACAGCCAAGTTGCAAATTGGGTGAACAATTACAAAGGGCAGAAACAAAAACTGCTCGCTGTCCTCAAGAACCACATCACCAAAGTCGTCGGACACTGGAAAGGCCAAATCGCCGAATGGGACGTGGTGAACGAAGCTATCAATGACGATTACAATGCCGATTGGCGTTCTACAAACTCCGTGTGGTACGAAGGCATCGGCGCAGAATTTCTCGACTCCGCATTTGTCTGGGCACACGAAGCCGACCCGGACGCAGAACTTTGCTATAACGACTACTCCATCGAATGGGGGCTGCGCGAAGGTTCCAAAGCAAGTTTTGTCGTGGAACAAGTGAAGCGTTGGAAAAAGAACAACATCCCCATCACTTGCGTAGGGACGCAGACGCACATAGAAATTGCACATGAAACGACTCCGCAAAATGTGCGCGCTCTTGCAAAAGCACTTGCTGAACTTGGAGTAACATTGAACATCACCGAACTCGACATCGGATTTCCGAAGGGTTCGGCAGGCAAGCTCACTGCCGCAGACTACGCCAAGCAAGGGCACTTGTACCGCCAATTCATGGACGTGTTCCTCGAAGAACCGAACATGGGCGAATTTGTCATCTGGGGACTTACCGATGCGCACAGCTGGCTCGACGAACAACAGGGCAAGACCGAAGGGTTGCTCTTTGACAAGCAATACAAACCGAAGCCCGCATACGATAGCGTCATGGCAAGCCTCAAGGCGCACCCCGCTTCTGAAGTCAAAACGCCATACCCAGATTCTATCCTGAACCCGCCCGACACAACCGCAAAGGACACCACAGTAAAAGATACAACGGTTAAAGACACGACGGTTCGCGATACAACCGTCAAGGACACGAGCGATGCCATCAAGATGTTCGCAATACCGAACAACATTTCCATACACATTGCAGGCCGCACGTTGTTCGTTATGGGAACCGCAGCGAAGGATTCCAAAGTCGAAGTGTTCGACATGCAAGGCCGCCCCATTTTCAGCATGGAAAACAGCAAGGGCGTATTCGACCTTTCCTCCATCGCCGACGGTCTGTACGTGGTGCGTGTCCGTAGCGGTTCAGCAAGCCTCGTAACGAGAATTTCCATACGGTAGCTAAGGCACATTTTTCTATATTTGCCATCAGTCAGTTCGAAATCCATCCTGACTATAAACAAAACTAGGAGCCAAAATGAATGGCAATAAAAAAAATGCGTTATTAGTCCTATCCGGAGGGATGGACAGCGTAACCTTGCTCTACGACAGGGCCGAAGAAATCGCGCTCGCCGTCTCGTTCGATTACGGCAGCAACCACAACCACAAGGAAATCCCATTCGCAAAAAAACATTGCGAAGCTCTGGGCATTCCACATGTCGTGATTCCGCTGAAGTTTATGGCGGAACATTTCGAATCATCGCTGCTCTCCGGAGCGGATGCAATTCCCGAAGGGCATTACGCCGACGAAAACATGAAATCGACCGTAGTTCCCTTCCGCAATGGAATTATGTTGTCTATTGCGGCTGGCCTCGCAGAAAGCAAGGGACTCCAAAAAGTCATGATGGCAAACCACTTCGGCGACCATGACGTTTACCCTGACTGCCGCAAAGAATTTGTAGATAACATGTCGGCGGCAATTTCGGCAGGAACATATGCGAATATATTCATCGATGCCCCCTACACTTCCATTTCAAAAGCGGATATCGCCCGCAAGGGAGCGGCCCTCGGCATTGATTACGCACAAACTTGGTCTTGCTACAAGGGTCTCGAAAAGCACTGCGGCAAATGCGGCACTTGTATCGAACGCAAAGAAGCTCTCGCTGCAGCAGGCATCACCGACAACACGGAGTATCTGGCATGAGCAAATATCGCGTCATCAAGCGGATGGAAATCTCGGGAGCACACCGTCTTTCGCTCCCTTACGAAAGCAAATGCCGTGGACTCCATGGCCATAACTGGATTATCACCGTCTTTTGCGAATCCGAAACGCTTGACGAGAACGGCATGGTCGTCGATTTTTCGAAAGTCAAGGAACTCGTGCACGGAAAGCTAGATCACCAGTTCTTGAACGACGTCATCGACGTGAATCCAACTGCCGAGAACATGGCCCGCTGGATTTGCGACCGCGTTCCGCACTGCTACAAAGTGCAAATTCAGGAAAGCGAAGGCAACATCGTTGAGTACGAAAAATAACCGAGGCTAAAATGAAAGTCTCCGAAATTTTCGTAAGCATCGAAGGCGAAGGCATCCGCACAGGACTTGCCGCAGTTTTCGTTCGGCTGTTCGGTTGCAATTTACGTTGTTCCTACTGCGATTCGATGTACGCCGTAGAGGGTAACGATTACACGCAAATGAGCGTCGAAGAGATCATGGCGGCCATCGAAAAAACTGGGATTCGTCATGTAACATTGACCGGCGGCGAGCCATTGATTCACCCCGGTACGTGGGAACTGTTGCAAATTCTGAGCGACCGCGGCTATCAAGTGAACATCGAAACGAACGGCACAGTCGCATGTCAAAAGCACTTACCGGGTGTCTTTTACACAATGGACTGGAAATGCAAAAGTAGCGGCATGACGCATCAAATGAAGATGGAAAATCTCGCAACGCTCGACAAACACGATGTGCTCAAATTCGTCGTCGGTTCCGTAGAAGATTTGCAAGAAACATCTTCGGTAGTCGCAGAACTCGCACATCGATTGCCGCAGAACATGCCGCAAATATTTATTTCACCAGTCTTCGGAAAACTTGAAAACGAAAAAATAGTGGAATGGATGCTTTCGGACAAAACAATGCTCCAAAATAACGCCCGTTTCCAAGTACAACTTCACAAAGTCATTTGGGATCCAAACCGCCGAGGCGTATAGTTCTGAGATTCTAAAAAAAATTTTCTCTAATGTGACCTAGTCACAGTTTTACCACACCGCAAAATCTAAAATATAGGTGTAAACAAGAAAAAAGAGGTAAAACAATGACTGAATTAAAAATCACAAGTGAAAATTTTGAACGCGAAGTCCTTAATTCCGACAAGCCCGTCTTAATCGACTTTTGGGCACCGTGGTGCGGCCCTTGCAGGATGCTTTCGCCCACCATCTCCGAAATCACGGAGGAATACAAGGACAAAGTAAAAGTCGGTAAGGTGAACGTCGATGAAGAAGGGGAACTTGCCACCATATTCCGCGTGTCCAGCATTCCGCTGCTCGTTGTCATGAAAAAAGGCAAAGTCGTAAACTCCTCCGTTGGCGTCCGCCCGAAAAACCAAATCGTCGGAATGTTATAAGCAATCATACCATGCCCGCGTGGTTCAGCAAGCACACCAACCTTAGCGGGCATTTTTTATATTGCTGTATAAGGGGCATTTAATGAACAACGAATTCAAAGCAATTTCCATCAGCCAAATCTTACCGAAAATTCCGTTTTGGGCAAATCTTTCTTCAGAAGAAAAAGCGATTGTTTCGCAGCGTGCCATCACAAAACGCTTCAACAAGAATCAGCTGGTGAGCAGCAACAGTTCCGCATGCCTCGGAATCATCCTCATTTTGAGCGGTGGAATCCGCGTAAGCCTCATTTCTGACGAAGGTCGCGAAGTCACGCTCTACCGCGCCCATGCAAACGAGTTCTGCGTTTCGACAGCCTTTTGCGTCATCCAACAACTGACATTCGATGCCATCGTCACCGCCGAAGAAGATACAACCGTGCTTGTCATTCCCTCTTCCGTTTGCGCTCGCCTTATGGATTCGAACATTCACGTCCGTGCATTCGTCTTCGAAAGCTCCACCAAACGTTATTCGCAGACAATTTGGGCAATCCAGCAAATGCTTTTCAAGCGATTTGACCAACGCCTCGCCGCTTACATCATTGACGCCTACCAAAGCACAGGCAATCCCGAAATCAAGAAAACGCAAGAAGAAATCGCCCGCGACGTAAATTCTGCCCGCGAAGTCGTCGCCCGCATGCTCAAGGAATTCGCCACCAAAGGACTTGTCGAAATCAAGCGCGGAAAAATCGTACTCAAGAACATCGAAGGGCTGAAAAGATTGGTATAATTTTCTAATTTTGTGCCCGTCCGACGCATCCCGCGCCGCATTTAACTAACCGGAGGCTAAAATGGCACTTCAATTCTATAACACTGCATCGCGTAAGAAAGAGATTTTCACACTTCCTGAAGGCGTTCCCGCCGTGCGCATG
Organism: Fibrobacter sp.; assembly: GCF_017545445.1. Taxonomy (GTDB): domain Bacteria; phylum Fibrobacterota; class Fibrobacteria; order Fibrobacterales; family Fibrobacteraceae; genus Fibrobacter. Next base: position 10,116 of record NZ_JAFWOM010000140.1, on the reverse strand, counting down.
TACTGTTGTGGCCCGACGGTGTACCACTTTGCCCACATCGGCAACCTCCGCACCTACATTTTCGAAGACTTCCTGGTCCGTACGCTTAAGTACTACGGCTACAAGGTGAACCACATCGTGAACATCACTGACGTGGGCCACCTCACCAGCGATGCAGACTCCGGCGACGACAAGATGGAAAAGGGCGCTGCACGCGAAGGCAAGTCCGTTTGGGACATCGCAAAGTTCTACACCGACGCATTCATGGCCGACTGGCACCGCTTAAACATCCAGGAACCGACCCGCTGGACGCCGGCAACGCAACACATCCAGGAACAAATTGACTTGGTGAAGACCTTGGAAGAAAAGGGCTACACCTACCGCACTAGCGATGGCATCTACTTCGACAGCCTCAAGTTCCCGCGCTACGCTGACTTTGCTCGCCTCGACGTGGAAAACCTCCGCAAGGGTAGCCGCATCGACATGGGCGAAAAGAAGAACGCCACCGACTTCGCTCTCTGGAAGTTCAGCCCGAAGGACAAAAAGCGCGCCATGGAATGGGACAGCCCATGGGGTGTCGGATTCCCTGGCTGGCACATCGAATGCTCCGCCATGGCCATGAAGTATAACGGCCCGACACTCGACATTCACTGCGGCGGCACCGACCACATCCGCGTGCACCACACCAACGAAATCGCCCAAAGCGAATGCGCCAACGGCGTTCAGTTTGCACGCTTCTGGATGCACGGAGAATTCCTGCGCACCGCTAGCGAAGAAAAGCTTGAAGACGGCACGACCGAAACCAAGTTCGGCAAGATGAGCAAGTCTAGCGGAGAATTCCTGACGGTCACGCTTCTGATGGACCGCGGCTTCAACCCGCTCGACTACCGCTTCTTCGCGATTGGCAGCCACTACCGCAACTACCTGAACTTCACGTGGGAAGCTTTGGAAGGCGCGAAGGAAGGCCTCAAGAGCTTGCACAAGAAGACAGACCCGCTGATTGGCAAGGCTACCGCCATCACTAGCGAAGCAGCCAAGGCGTTCCAGAACGAGTTCAAGGAAGCTATCGGCGACGACTTGAACATGCCGCGTGCACTCGGCATCATGAACACGATGCTCAAGAGCGAAATCGATGACGGCGAAAAGGCTGCCCTCGTGGCCGACTTCGACCAGATTTTCGGCCTGAAGCTCGACCAGCCTCGTGAAGAATACGCCAAGAAGGGCGCGAACGACGGCGTAGATGTCGCAAAGATCGAAGCGCTGATTGCCGCCCGTAAGGAAGCCCGTGCCAACAAGAACTGGGCCGAAAGTGACCGCATCCGCGACGAACTCGCCGCCATGAACGTGGTCATCAAGGACAGCAAAGAAGGCACGACCTGGGAAATTAAAGGTTAGTAGACGGTAGGAAGTAGGAAGTAGACAGTGGTTAATGGTTAGGAGAGTGTCATCCTGAGCAAGTGTAACGAGTCGAAGGATCTCTAACTGAACATTGTCATGCCCGCCATCGTGCGGGCATTTTTTTAAAGTGTCATCCTGAGCGAGTGCAACGAGTCGAAGGATCTCTGACTAAACATTATCATGGCGGCCCCAGAGCCGCCATCTTTTTTATAAATTACCTTCGATGATTTTTTTGCTTATCGTCATATACGTAGCATTTATTGGGCTAGGCCTCCCCGACACCATTCTCGGAGCCGCTTGGCCGCTCATGCAGCAAGACCTCAACACGCCCATTTCGGCAGCCGGCATTCTCTCCATTATAGTTTCCATCGGGACAATCATATCCAGTTTACTGACACCAAAGTTCCTCCGCATTCTAGGGACAGGCAAGCTCGTCGCCTACAGCATCGCGCTTACAGCAATCGCCTCCATCGGTTACGGATTTGCGGACTCGTTCAACATTCTCTGCTTATGGGCAATCCCGATGGGCATTGGAGCTGGCGCCGTTGACGTGGCCATGAACAACTTCGCCGCCGTTTATCTGGAATCCAAGCATACGAACTGGCTGCACGCAAGCTGGGGAATCGGGGCGACACTCGGACCATCGCTCCTTTCATTCTCGATTATGACAAGCAACGGTTGGCGAGGAGCTTATGAAATGGTCGCCATTCTTCTAGCAATCATTTTCACGATGATTCTGATTTCGCTCCCGCTGTGGAAAAAGCAAGAAGCAAATGGCGGAGTATCGGGCGCCACGAATCTCGAAACCGCAACACACGATAGCAAAGCCAACAATTCCGCACAGCTCAGTTTCCGCGAAGCCCTCCGCGTTCCCGGCATGAAACTTTCGTTTTTCACGTTCTTCTTTTATTCTGCGCTCGAAATTTCGACAAGCCTTTGGTGCGGCACCTACCTCACCGCTTGCGGATTCAAGCCCGAAGTCGGAGCAATGGTCGTTTCGTTGATGTTTGCCTCCGTGATGATCGGGCGAATCATCAGTGGATTTTTCGCCATCAAGTTTACCGATCACCGATTGATTTACGCAGGCATTTTCATCGTCGCTGCAGGCTGCCTAGTGCTTTCGCTCCCACTTCCGCTATGGATGTTGCCCGTTTGCATTTGCTTGCTCGGACTCGGCTGCGCCCCCGTCTATCCCTCCCTCATCCACGCGACCCCGGCACGTTTCGGCGAAGCACTTTCGAGCCGCGCCATCAGCATCCAGCTAGCCGGTTCTTACGTCGGCTCCATCATCATGCCCCCTGCGTTCGGTCTCGTCGCCACTAAATTTTCCGTCCATCTTTGGCCTATTTCCCTCTCCATCTTTGTCGGATTATTACTTTTATGCGTACTGCTGCTAGACTTTGTCACGCACCGCAAGCTCAACAAATCTTACGCACGGGAACGCGTCCTAGACATTCTCCACGAAGTTTCCATGGAAAGCGTCAAACGGGAACGTTTAAAACGCAAGCGCAAAAAGAAACGTTAAGAGGTTTATGATGAATATCAAGCAATTTGTATTCAATCCGTTCGGTGTAAACGCCTACATTTTAAGCAATAATGCCGGCGACGCCATCTTGATAGACCCCAGCGTAAGCAACGCCCGCGAACAGGCGGCACTAGCTGATTACATCAAGAGCGAGCACCTCAACGTTCGCCGCCTTCTGAACACACACTTGCATCTCGATCACGTGCTCGGAAACGCCTTTATCGAACGCACTTACAACATCAAAGCCGAAGCGCATAAAGCAGACGAATTCCTTTTAGGCTTGCAGCAAGAACAAGCTCAAATGTTCGGCCTCCCCTGCAACGACATCGCCCCCGCTCTCGGCAAATTCCTTGACGAAGGCGACAACGTTGAAATTCCAGAAATCAAATTGCAAGTGATTCACGTTGCAGGCCACTCCCCCGGCGGTCTCGCGTTCTACTGCGAAAATCCCGGCAAAGTGAACGGACAAGACAACGTACCGCCACTCCTTTTCCCTGGCGATATTTTATTCGCAGGCAGCCGCGGACGCAGCGACCTTTTCGGCGGCGACGAATTCACCCTCGTAAGCGGCATTAAAAGCAAACTGCTCACGCTCCCTAGCGAAACCATCGTTTTTCCCGGCCACGGCCCGATGACCACCATCGGTGACGAGAAAATTTGGTATTAAGAATCTATTACTTCAACTTGCTTTTTAAAGTAGCAACTTCCTCCGGAGTCATTCCGAGTACTCTCAAATATTTCTCCGTTGCGGTAGCCCAATCGGCATGGTCTATATCAGGAACTTCAATCTTCTCTGCGTGATAGACTGCTTGCAAATTCCTTGTAACGACATTCTTGAAAAAATCCACTTGCTGTTCATTCAAAGGAACTTGCTTTCCATCGACAACGTTATAGTAGTTGCTAAACGTCTTCGCGTAATCAGCCTGAATATCTTCGGAAGTTGCCCCCATCAGCGCTTCCAAAACGGAAATCGTAAAACCGGTGCGGTCCATGCCATAAGTACAATGCACTAAATACGGCCCATCATGCTCAATCATAAAGCGGAACCCTTTTACAAGTCTCTTTTGGAACGACCTGGTAAAGAATTCTACGGGCATTGCTAAAAAGATTGCGTTTTGCGACGAATAATAAGATGAGTCAAAACCATTAAATGACTTGGCACTCTCCTCAGAATCCGCTAGATTTATAAACGTGGCAACCCCCGCTTCTTTCGCGAGAGAATCCGCCTTGAGATTGCGTCCGAGACAATTGTCAATGGGGCTAGAAGAACGATAGAGTTTGTTCTTACCCATACCCGTGGTGCGGACTTCCCTAAAGTTTGCAAATTCTTCAACGGAAAGTTCTGGATAATTTTCTATGTAATAATCCATGTACTGGGCATAACGCATTTCGAGGCCAAACAGAAAGCCGCCCTTTTCCTTCATGGAGATAGTAACTTTTATGGGTTTCGTTAAATCCTTTATTCTAAGAGCATCAGATAACAGCCCGTTATGGATTGTCAAAAGTACATTTTCCGAACCACTTATTGCCGAAACCATGAACCATGCAATAGGCACGTCCCCAGAAGACTCCGCTACCGGCATTTCAAGAGTATCGTAGCCGTCTATCGCCACAGTCACAATATCGCCAAGTTCGAACTTAGTCAAGAAGGAATCCGCCGGGTAATCGAGATACAATTTGCCAGAGTAGAGTTCCCCCGTACTATCCCCCAGAATGTAGGTGCGAATTATATCACCGTTTTCAGAATTTGCATGGAGTTCTGCTGTGTCTTTTGTGGTGGTATCAGTTTTTGTAACAGCGGTATCAGACGCTGTAGTATCCTTAGTTGCAGTCTGAGGAACAGCAATCTCATCGACCGGAAGCGATGGATTTGGTTCAGTACATGCAAGAAAAACCTGTGTGCCGAAAAGAAATGCAGCAAAAATGGACCAGATTTTTTTATTTGGCGACATAAAGCTCTCTACAATGGGGGGATTACAATCAATATAACTCTTTTCTGAACAAATCGCTAAAAAAAATCCAATTTAACATCAAAGCACTTCGTGCATGACCGCTGCGCAAACCTATAACCAAAAAATCCAATTACAAATAGCTCTTGAACTTGGGCATCGGTTCTTCGGCGGGCTTTTTCTTGGGTACGTAAATCTTGATTGCATACACATTAAAGTCCGTCTCGGCGACGATGTCGCCTTCTTGCAAGTCTTCGTAAATGTCGATTTCTATTTCCACACCATCGCGTGCAATGCAGCGGATAGAACGCGCCGTCAGTTCCTCTCGTAAAAGAGGAACGTCAACGACCTTCTTGTAAGTGCCGTGATGAGTCGTGCCAAGAATCCGATTGCAAAGCATGGAACGCAATGTAGAAAATAGTAGGAAGTAGGATGTAGGAAGTAGGAAGGATTTTTTAATCTTTTACTATCTTTCCTGTCTACCGTCTACTTCCTACTGTCTACTAAATCATGGCCCGCCATGCTTAGCCACAACAAGAAGTCTGTACGCAGTGGTTAGTAAACAGGACAATGTAACCATCAAACGGTCCCCTCCAAGATGACCATTCCTAACCACCAACCACTAGCCACTAATCACTTCTTATTTACTATCTTTCCTGTCTACCGTCTACTTCCTACTGTCTACTAAATCATGGCTCGCGCACGTAAGACTATTACTCCTGATCCGTATGCAAAACCGATAGCTAAACCGCTACCGCCTTCCAAGAGCTTGCCCGGAAAACTCAAGCAGTTCCAGGCGCCCACGCGTGCGGATTTTGACCTCGTAAGTCCTTACGGTGCTGCAGGCGACCAGCCCAAAGCCATCGAAGAATTGACCGAAGGTTTCAAGAACGGCGAACAGTTCCAGACGCTTCTCGGCGTGACCGGTTCCGGCAAGACGTTCACGATGGCAAATGTCATCAAAAATGTCGGCAAGCCAACGCTCATTCTCACGCACAACAAGACGCTCGCCGCCCAGCTTTATCAGGAATTCAAGTCATTCTTCCCGAACAACGCGGTGGAATACTTCGTCAGTTATTACGATTACTTCCAGCCCGAAGCCTACATTCCGCACACGGACACGTTCATCGAAAAAGACGCAAGCATCAACGACGAGATCGACAAGCTCCGTCTGCGCGCAACGGCCAACCTCCTCACCCGCCGCGATGTCATCATCGTTGCTTCCGTAAGCTGCATTTATGGCCTCGGCAGCCCGAGCGAATACTTCGACTTGATGGTTCGCATCAAGAAGGGCGACATTTACGACCGCGACCGCATTCTGCGAGACCTTGTCCACATCCAGTATTCGCGCAACGACTTTAGCCTCGACCGAGGCTCATTCCGCGTCCGCGGCGACGTGATCGAAGTCCACCCGAGCTACGACGAAGATGGGCTGCGCATTGAACTTTTCGGCGACGAAGTCGATCGCCTCTGCCGTTTCAACATTGTCACAGGCGAAGTCATCAAGGAAGTCGAAGAACTCACCATCGCACCAGCTAAGCACTTTGTCACCAAAGAAGAAAATCGCGCGGGTATGCTGCAACGCATCCAACTCGAACTTACCGACCGCCTTGCCGAACTCGACAAGGAAGGCAAAGTATTGGAATCGGCACGCCTTTCGAGCCGCACCCGCTACGACATGGAAATGCTCCGCGAAACCGGCATGTGCAACGGCATCGAAAACTACTCCCGCATCATCGAAGACCGCGCTCCGGGCACACGCCCCTTCACGCTTATCGACTACTTTGGCGACGACTGGCTTTTGATGATCGACGAATCGCACGTGAGCATCCCGCAAGTAGGCGGCATGGCCGAAGGCGACAAGTCCCGCAAGACCACGCTTGTGCAGTACGGGTTCCGCCTGCCCTGCGCTCTCGACAACCGCCCGATGAACTTCGCCGAATTCGAGTACATGTACCCGAAGCAGGTGCTATTCGTGAGCGCGACCCCCGGCGATTACGAACTCAAAAAGACCAGCGGAGTCGTGACCGAACAGATCAACCGACCGACCGGACTTTTGGACCCGAAGATTGAGTTGTTCCCGATTCAAGGACAAATGGACGTACTCCTGTATCGCATCGAAGAAGTCGTGAAAAACGGCGACCGCGTGCTCGTCACGACGCTCACCAAGAAGATGGCGCAGGACCTCACGGAATTTTTCATCGAAGCAAACATCCGTGCCAAATACCTCCACAGCGACATCAAGACGCTCGAGCGCCACGAACTCATCCGCGGGCTCCGCAGCGGTGAATTTGACGTGCTCGTGGGCATCAACCTCTTGCGCGAAGGTCTCGACCTCCCCGAAGTGAGCATGGTCGCGATTCTCGATGCCGACAAAGAAGGCTTCCTCCGCAACTACCGCAGCCTCATCCAGACGATGGGCCGCGCAAGCCGTAATGTGAACGGCACAGTGCTTTTGTTTGCGGACAACATGACCGAAAGTTTGCAAAAAGCCATCGACGAGACAAACCGCCGTCGCACCTTGCAAGAGGAATTCAACGCCGAACACCATATCACACCAAAGTCCGTCACCCGCAAAATCGAAGAAGACCTGCGAATCATCGACCCGCTGGGCGATTTAGACGATGGTTCGACAGGCTCACCAACCTGGGAGAGAGACGAGAGATGGGATGAGGAAAATAGCGAAGACATCACCCCTGGTATCCGCCCGATGGAACCGTTGCAGCCCTCGCGCTTTAGACGAGAGAACGCTCGCAAGCGAGCTACAGACGAGGGACGAAAGAAAGCCACGACCGGCAACCGTTCTGCGGCATCCCCGTCTAACGTCATTGCAAGCTACACTTACTCCGAGCGAAGCGTGGGAGCCCGGCGAAGCAATCCAGGCAACTCCAAGCTCGCGGATCTAGAACGCCAAATGAAGGAAGCTGCAGCCCGCCTCGACTTCGAAGAAGCTGCCCGAATCCGCGATATTATACGCTCCATGAACGTCTAACGAAAACTTTATTTTACAATCGTTTGTAAAAATATCCAAATTACTGTTCTATGATGCAAATCACGCATTTTCAACAACTTTTTTAAACACTTTTTTTTTAAATTAGTAGTGCTTTTTTTCCATATTTTGTTTATTTTCATTAAAAGATTACAGAGAAAGGGTATTAATATGAATTCAAAATTCTTAACGCCACTGATTTTAGGTTGTGCACTCGGTATGGGTGCATTGAGTTTTGTTGCATGCGGTAATGATAGCACCTCCGCTCCGCCGATGCCGTCAGGCAGTTCTTCATCTGCCTTTGTTCCAATGTCTTTGCCTCAGCCTACTATAGAAACCGCAATCGTATTCTCCAATCTTGGAGTCAGTGCAACAAACGCTACCAAAGTTAAGTTTAGAGGAGATATCACTCTCGACTTGGGCGATTCCTCTACAGTTGCAAACGTTGATGAAGCTCGTTTCACCGACATTAGATTCGATATTGTCAGCAAGAGCCAAACCAGCGGTGGTGTTGCAACGACATTAACACCGATTGATTTTGCAAGTTCTAAAATCACAACCATAAACCTTCAGGAATATGGTCTTTACACGAACCTCGAAGAAAACTATACCGAATGCGGCGAATTCACGCTCTACATTACGGCAAAGGCCTACGATGGAGCAATCGAATCCGTCACTATCGATACAATTGGCTTCGTTCGTCCTGAAGAAAAATGCAAAATTCCAGAAAGCTCTTCCTCCGAAGCTAAGGTTCCGGGTGCACCGCTTGATACAATTTCCATCGAATTCAACACCAAGATTCATAAATGCTTGAGTTTTGCTTCAGGAAAAGCTTCAGATGCTACTACTGGAGACATGTGCTTCAAGACCTTTGGCACTGGCGGAAACGTTCTTCTTTCTAGTACAACAGGCATCCAGTTTGCGGCCTTTGACAATGAAAGCGATGGAGACAGAACCACTAACTATAGTAAGAACTGGTTGCCGCAAAATCCGACAACAGATTCCTTTACTTACCTCAAGGGCGCTCTTAAAGAAACTGTTCCGGACTTCTTGGGTGTAGTTGATTTGTTCTACGTGGGAATTGGTCCTAAATACGTTCCCAATACAGGTTCTGCAACAGACTTCTACGCATTTATTGTCACGGAAGCCTCTGCACCTGATTCCAACGGAGACGTCTCTTTCAAATTGCTCGTCTATAAAGCGAAGTAATCTAAAATAGATTTTCCTATAGAAGCTCTCCCAAGTCGGGAGGGCTTTTTTAATGCTCCTTAAACATTTTACCAGACTCAAAAAAGAATCTGCAAGCACACCCACTTCTCATGCATTGCACACTTTTCTATATTGGCGCTCCTTCGGAGCGCTTTTGGCATCTACGATGCCATGCGGCTGCATCTCGGCCATAGGCAATGTAAACATTGCCTGCGGCACTCAATTTGCACGCATTTAGTACGGCTCGGCAATGTCAAAACAACAAGTTGTTTTGAAGTCTTCGACGTCAGTGGCTACGGCTCGCAAATGCAAAAACAAGTTTTTGCGCATTCTCACCTTGCACACTTTTGCCGCAGCACTCGCCTTTGACACTCTTCGAGTGTCTTTTGCTAGGCTCAAAAGTGGGCCTGTAAACAGTCCCGTTTCACTCGCCTTACGCAAAAGTTTCTAAATTTGTCGCGTAACATTTTAATGGAGTAAATATGCTCAAGAAACTTTCCAACTTCCCTGGCATCAAGGGCCCGGTCGTCACCATCGTGATGGACGGTTTTGGTATCACCGATAAGGTCGAAGGCAACGCCATCAAGGCTGCCCGCACCCCGACTCTCGACAACCTCTTCAAGATGTACCCGAACGTTCTCTTGAAGGCTCACGGTCGCGCCGTCGGTATGCCGACCAACGAAGACATGGGTAACTCCGAAGTCGGCCACAACGCTATCGGTGCTGGCCAGGTTTACAACCAGGGTGCAGCCCTCGTTGCAGACGCCATCAACAGCGGCGACATCTTCGACCGTGACGCTTGGAAGGAAATCTCCGGCAACGTTCGTGAAAAGAACACGGTTCTCCACTTCATCGGCCTCTTTAGCGATGGTAACGTTCACTCCAACATCGCTCACCTCAAGGCTATGGTCGCCCAGGCCAAGAAGGAAGGCGTCAAGAAGGTTCGCGTCCACATTCTCCTCGACGGTCGTGACGTTCCGGAAACCTCCGCTCTCGATTACGTTGGCCCGTTCGAAAAGTTCCTCGACGAACTCCGCACTCCGGAATTCGACGTTTGCATTGCTAGC